>NZ_JCAJZO010000024.1:0-108965 GCF_059510295.1 Streptomyces sp. PTL18
TGCGTCCCCCACCAGTTCACTCACACAGGGATCAACGACCCGGAACACCTACCGTTTCGGATCGATATGACCAGCAACAACTCGCCCACGATCGCCCGCGTTTATCCGACGGAGTTGCGTGCCCCCCCCACCTTTCCCACCCGCCACAGCCGGACGGCATGAACTCCGTCCCGGCCAACTGGAGTCAACCGCACATGAGAACCCACTGGCGCTCCTGCGCCATCGTGGCCGGCAGCATCGGGGCACTCGCGTGCCTGCTGCCCCAGCCCCCTGCCTCGGCGGACACCCTTTCTCCCACCATCACCGTCGGAGCGACAGGCCCGAACGGCAGCTCCGGCGTCAGCCTCTACGGGGAACCCGGTGACATCACCCTCCACGTGGCCAACCCTCCCGCACAGCCCGCCTACATCCGGCTCATCATCCAGCCGGGAACAGGCCAGAGCGGAGGCCTGGCGCTGCAGATCGACAGTTCTCGGGTGGTCGCCGATCCTGAGGCAGACTCATGACAGAGTCCTTGCAGCTCAGTGGCTATGCGTCGGCACGGTATTGATCGCGACAGGTGTGGCGCAAGGCGTATCGGCTAGCTTCACTCATCCAGGGGCCATGGGAGCGCTTACTGGCTGATCCCGGTGTTACCCGGCCGAGACGTGGGCAGTCGTTTCAAATCTTGCTGACCCCAGAACTGGGGGTGGTACGACCGATGGCTTGGCCTATCGGTTTGATGGCGGTCAGGTTCCACTTGAGTGGTCAGGCCATGCCTGACTCGTAGGCGGCGATGACGAGCTGGACTCGGTCGCGGGCATCGAGCTTGGTCAGCAGACGCGCCACGTGGCTCTTGGTGGTGGCCATGCTGATGTACAGGTGGGCGGCGATCTCGGCGTTGGACATGCCGCGTCCGATAAGGGTCAGAACTTCGCGTTCGCGGTCGGTGATCCCCTTGATCTCACGTTGGCGTCGGGCGGGGACGGCGCCCCGGCCGGTGAACCCCTGGATGAGGCGGCGGGTGACGCCGGGTGCGATCAGGGCGTCGCCGGCGGCGACGACGCGGACCGCCGTCACGATGTCATCCAGCACCATGTCCTTGATCAGGAAGCCGCTTGCGCCGGCGTGCAGCGAGGCGTAGACGTTCTCGTCGTCGTCGAAGGTGGTAAGGACGACCACGCTCGCCTGGGTTTCTGTCTTGATAAGCCGGGTGGCCTCGATGCCGTCCATGACGGGCATCCGGATGTCCATCACGACGACGTCTGGGTGGAGATCGGTGGCCAACTGGACGGCCTCGGCTCCGGTCCCGGCTTCACCGACGATCTCGATGTCCGGGATGTCGTTGATCAGCATGCGCAGTCCGGCGCGGACTACTGGCTGGTCGTCGGCGAGGAGCACACGGATCGTCATATGGGCAGCCTAGCCGCGACCCGGAAGCCGCCTTCGGTCCGCGGTCCGAAGCTGAAGTGGCCGTTAAGCAGGGCGATGCGCTCGCGCATTCCGGTTATTCCGTAACCGTTGTGCGTGCTCGTGGTCGCCGTGGCGCGTCCGTCGTCGGTGATCTGGATGGACAGTTCCTCCTCCTCGTAATCGACGCGCACGAGACAGTGTGCGGCGCCCGCGTGACGTACTACGTTGGTCACCGACTCCTGGATGACGCGGTAGGCGGCGAGCTCGATCTCGCGCGTGAGTGGGCGTCGTCGGCCATGCCACTGCACCTCGAGCCGCACCCCGGCGTCCGCCGCCGTCGCCGCCAGCCGGTCGACGTCCTCAATGCCCGGTACCGGGGTGAATGACGCTGGTTCTGAGTCGGCCTCGCGAAGGACGCCGAGCATGCGCCGCAGCCCGGTCAGCGTCTCCCGGCTGGTTTGCTCGATGATGCCCAGCGCCTCGCGCACACCGTCCGGCTGGCTGTCGACGGCTCGCTTTGCCGCACCGGCTTGGATCGCGATGGCACCGATGCTGTGGGCCACTATGTCGTGCATCTCCCGGGCGATCCGCAGCCGCTCGGCCTGGACCGCCTGAGTCGCAGCCTGTGCCCGCAGGGCCTCGGCGTGGTCCTGCCGCAGTCGGATCCAACTGCCGAGGATCCAGGCGACGGCGGTGGCCACGACGAGGACCGACCACGGACCGGTGAGGACCTCGAAGGCTCCCGGTCCGGGCACGAAGGCCGTCGCGGCCAGCACCCAGACGGCCAGCACGCCCGTCACCGCTGCGGCGGCGGCCCGGCGCGAACGGGTGACGGCTATATAGAAGACCAGGACGTCCGCCGCGAGGAACAAGGGCCACGTCGTGTCCCCGCACACCCGGGCCGCGACCGCCTCAGTCAGCAGCACCGCAAGGACCGGTGACGGTCGGCGGCTCGCCCAGCCGACCGGCCATGCCATCAGCAGAGCCATCCCCATCAAGGCCCAGCGCCCGATGTGAACGAAGTGACCGGACGGCAGGAAGACCGGGTGCGCGGGCTGAGGCATCGCGGTGTAGAGAACCAGCACGAACGCGGGGACGGCGCACCAACCGAGTGCCGTCAGCGGGTCCGGCGACAACCGGCGCAGCAGGGCCGCGGGCAAAGGGAGGCGAGGTCGCACCAGGCGATGCTATCCACCGAGGTTGAGGGCGGTATCGGTCCGTGGTCTGCATCCTGTGGGCTGACACGGCGGGAGCCCGCGGGCTGATGTGACACTGCCCCGGTCAGCGACAGCCTGGATAGCGTGATCGAAATCAACCAGCTGACCAAGCGCTACGGCAGCGTACTGGCCGTAGACAATCTGACCTTCTGTGTCCGACCCGGGCAGGTGACTGGGTTCCTTGGTCCTAATGGCGCCGGCAAGACCACCACGATGCGCATACTTCTCGGCCTGAACGCCCCCACCAGTGGCACCGCGACCATCAACGGCCGTCCCTTCCAGGACTTCGGTACCGGCCTGTGCCACGTCGGCGCCCTGCTGGACGCAGGTGACGTCCACCGGGGGCGCACCGCGAAGGCACACCTGGCCGCACTGGCCCGCAGCAACGGCCTGCCCCGCCGCCGGGTGCAGGAGGTCCTTGAAATGGTAGGTCTGGGCGAGGCGGCCCGTCGGCGGGTCGGCGGGTTCTCGCTCGGCATGCGTCAGCGTCTGGGGATCGCCACCGCCCTGCTCGGTGATCCCCCGGTCCTGCTCTTCGACGAACCGATCAACGGCCTGGACCCCGAGGGCATCCGGTGGGCTCGCGAACTGTTCCGTCGCCTGGCCGCCGAGGGACGTACCGTGTTCGTCTCCAGCCACCTGATGAGCGAGATGGAGCACACCGCCGACCACCTCGTCGTCGTCGGCGGCGGCAGGCTACTCGCCGACGAGTCCCTCGCCCTCTTTGCGGCCCGCGCCAGCACCGCCGGCGTCACTGTGCGGACCCCCGACCCGGCTGTGCTGGCCGAGGTGCTGCGCACTGCGGGAGCCTCGGTGCTGTCGCAGGGCCGCGACGGCCTAACCGTCACCGGCCTCACCTCGGCTCGCATCAACGAACTCGCCTTCACCCACCGTGTCCTGGTCCACGAGGTCGCCGCGCACGACGGAACGCTGGAGGACGCCTTCATGGAACTGACAGCCGCCAGCGTCCAGTACCGCGCCTCAGCCACGCCCGAGAGGAGCGAGGACCGATGACCGCCCTCTCGACGCCCCCCACAGCTGTCACCCGACGCGGCGCTGCCGGACCTGCCCGCTGGCGCGATCTGCTCGGCGCCGAGTGGATCAAACTCTGGTCGCTGCGCTCGACCCCCATCGTGCTGGGCGTTCTCCTCGTCTTCTACCTCTACTTGGCCTACCGCGCCGCTCAGCTCGCCCACGACTCCTATCCGACGTGGCCCGCCTTTGCCAAAATCGACCCCGACCCCGCGCACGACGCCTTCGACTTTCCGAAGTTCCTCCTGCTGATGGCCACCGCCGGCACGGTCGGCGCGATGAACGTCGCCGGAGAACACGCGAGCGGACTGATCCGCATCACCCTTATCGCTGTGCCGGCCCGAGGCCGCGTGATGCTCGCCAAGGTCATGGTGGTGTGCGCCGTGTTGGCCGTCCTCGGCCTGCTCATCGGGATCGGGTGCTGGGGCATCACCCTGGCCGTCATCTCAGATCGGATCACCGGCTTCTCCTTCACCACCCCCGGCATCCGGCGTCTCATCGCAGGCACGACGGTCATGGTCCCGGTCTGCGGTTTGATCGGCATGGCCGTCGCCACGCTCATCCGCAGCACGGCCGGCACCGTCTTCTCCGTCCTCGTCTTCTTCCTCGTCGGTCCACTGGCCGTCAAGGCGCCCCTCCCTCTGCTGTCCGCCAATCAGCGGGCAGATCTGGGCAACACCCTTCCCGCATACGCCTGGGGCCGCCTGACGATCACGAGCCACGGGCACCTTGTCGAACACGTCTCCTCCGTTCCGGCGGCCTGGATCTCGCTCACCGTCTGGGCCATCGTCTCGGTCGCCGTCACCGTGACGGTCCTGCGGCACCGCGACGTGTGACGGCGGCACCGACGCTGGACACCCGACAAAGCACTCCTCTCCCGGACTGACACATGCGACGAGGAACCCTGATGGTCACAACTACCAGACCGACAACAGCCGCGACCGGTGCCGAACTCCGCGGCCGATTCCGCAACCTGCTCGCCGCAGAACGGATCAAACTGTTCTCGCAGCGCTCGACCTACGTCCTGCTGGCACTTGCCCCAGTGATCACCATCTGCGGTGAGTGGTTCACCTGCTCGGGTGTCCACTTTGTCAGCGCGTCGGCGCATGCCGCGTACGATCCGCTGAGAGGTTCCTTCAACTCCGGCACCTGGGGCTTCCTCATGGTCGGCGCCAGCATGCTCGGTGTCCTGGAGATGAGCAGCGAGTACTCCAGTGGACTGATCCGCACGACCTTCCTCGCCGTCCCGAACCGTCGGCGCGTCGTACTCGCCAAGGCGGTCGTCGTCGCGAGCGTGACGGCCGCCGTCGGCCTTGTCACGGCGATCACTTCGTTCATCACTGCCCAGACGATCCTGTCCGGCGACCAACTAGGCGTATCGATCAGCCAGCCCGCCGTCCTGCAAGGCTTCATGGCATCCACCGCAGTCCTGCCGGTATGTGCGGTCTTCGGCATGGCCATCGGCACGCTCATCCGCACCTCCGTGGCCGCTCTATTCACGGCCGTTCTGGCCCCGGTCCTGCTGGGCGCCATACCACCCAACAGCAACCAGTTTGCGGCCACTCTGAACAACTCCGCACCCCAGAACGCGTGGAATAACCTGACCAGCCTCGGCACCGAATGGGACCATGTCGGTTCCTTCCCTTTCACGGCACTCCAGTCCTGGGCCGCGCTCGCGTTCTGGCCGCTCCTCGTGCTTCTCGCCGCCGTAATCGTCGTGTGCCGCCGTGACGTGTGAGCCATGAACAGCCCCAATGTTCACGTCAATCGAGCCCTCGCGCTGGGCGCCGACGCAGGCCGTCGACAACCGGTGTGTCGGGGGCGTCCCGCTCGGCTTCAGCGGACACCAATGCACCGGCGTGATCGCCGGATTCCTTCCGCCGTTGTGACGTTTGAGCTGGTCGACGTCATCGGGCGCTCCGAAGCCGGACTCCCCGCCATTGTGGTCATGCCCCTGTTGCTCTTGCGGTGTTCAGTCTGCTGATCAGTTGGCGGTTGGCGGATCGTGCGGCCTGGAGGTCCTGATCTCGTTCTTCGAGCTGGCCGGTCAGTTCAACGACTTGCTGTTCCAGCGCGGTGATCCGGCTCTTGAGTTGTTCGATGTCGTCCGGTGCTCCGACGCCGGACTCCCGCCATGCTTGTTCACCGAGGAGTTCGGAGAGCTTGGTCTCCAGATGCCTGACGCGAGCGGCGAGGCGGCTACCGCGGTCCAGTGCGTTCGCCAGGTCGGCCTGCAGGGAGGCCCGGCTGACGAGGGGACCGGTGTCCTCGCCGGGCGGTTCGGCGCTGGCGGCGTGGACTTCGGCGCCCCGTCCGCTGCGGAATCTGTAGCCGAACGTGAACCCTACAAACCTGACTTACCGTCAGCTCGATCCAGCGCCGATCCAGCAAGGGTGCGGATAACCAGGGATGACGGCAGGTGACGAAATCCAGCACGGATCCAGCAGGGGATGCAGCGACGGGGCCGGCCCTGGATAGGGCCGACCCTGCCTGACCTGCTCATTTGCCAGATCGCTACGCCGACGCTACGGCGGCAACTAAACGTTGAACCGGAACTCCACCACGTCCCCGTCCTGCATCACGTAGTCCTTGCCCTCCATGCGCGCCTTGCCCTTGGCGCGGGCCTCGGCGACCGAGCCGGTCTCCACCAGGTCCTCGAAGGAGATGACCTCGGCCTTGATGAAGCCCTTCTGGAAGTCGGTGTGGATGACGCCTGCCGCCTCGGGGGCGGTGGCGCCCTTCTTGATCGTCCAGGCGCGGGACTCCTTGGGGCCCGCCGTGAGGTAGGTCTGCAGGCCCAGGGTGTTGAAGCCGACCCGGGCCAGGGTCGCGAGGCCCGGTTCGTGCTGGCCGACCGACTCGAGGAGCTCGAGGGCCTCGTCCTCGTCCAGCTCGGCGAGGTCCGCCTCCAGCTTGGCGTTGAGGAAGATCGCCTCCGCGGGGGCGACCAGCGCGCGCTGCTCGTCCTTGAAGGCGTCGTCCATCAGCTCGTCCTCGTCGACGTTGAAGACGTACAGGAACGGCTTGGTGGTGAGCAGGTGCAGGTCGTGCAGGAGCTCGGCGCGCTCGCTGCCCTGGACGATGCCGTGGGCGAAGAGCGTGTCGCCCTTCTCCAGGATCTCCTGGGCCTCCTCGACGGCCTTCACCTTCGAGGCGACGTCCTTCTTGATCCGCGACTCCTTCTGCAGGCGTGGCAGGACCTTCTCGATCGTCTGCAGGTCCGCGAGGATCAGCTCGGTGTTGATCGTCTCGATGTCGTCCTTCGGCGAGACCTTGCCGTCCACGTGCACGACGTTCTCGTCCTTGAAGGCGCGGATGACCTGGCAGATCGCATCCGACTCACGGATGTTCGCGAGGAACTTGTTGCCGAGGCCCTCGCCCTCGCTCGCGCCGCGCACGATGCCCGCGATGTCGACGAAGTCCACGGTCGCCGGGAGGATCCGCTCCGACTTGAAGATCCCGGCCAGCTCGGCGAGACGGGCGTCGGGGACGCCGACGACACCGACGTTCGGCTCGATCGTGGCGAACGGGTAGTTGGCCGCCAGCACGTCGTTCTTGGTCAGGGCGTTGAACAGGGTCGACTTGCCGACGTTGGGCAGACCGACGATTCCGATCGTGAGCGACACGTTGCGACTTCCCGTACGTGAGGTTGGAGGACTGGGCTTGCGGGCCCGGGTCCGTCAGGAGAGTGTGCGGGCCGATCCACCAGTCTACGGCGTGCCGGGCCGCACTCCGGCGACGTATCGAACGCTTGGACAAGCTCTCGCCAACGTCGTGTGTCATGCGCCATTCCGCACATAAACCGACCTAAGTTGGTCCGGTGGAGCAACACAGGACGCGACCCCCGCAACACGGACCGCGACGCGGTGCCCCCCTTCCCCCGCAGGGCCGGCGCAGCGCCGCCGCGCCCGTACGGTCCGGCGCGGCCGCACGGCCCGCCCGCCCCGGCGGTCCCGAGGTACGCGACGGGGACGCCTGGGCGCGGCCCCCGGGCCAGGGAGCCGGTGGTACGCAGCGGCGCCCGGCGGCCCGGGTGCGGAACACTCCCCCGCTCGGCCAGGCGGTACGGCGACTGCCCGGCCCCCGGCTCACCGGGCTCGGCGGCGGACTGTTCTGCGGCGCCGTGATGCTGGTGCTGGGGTGCCTCGACCAGTTGCTGTTCGGGGCGTCCCTCACGGTCTACGGGGTGCTGTTCCTGCCGGTGGCCGCGCTGACCGCGCTGTGGGTGCGGCGCGGGGACCTGGTGACGGCTCCGGTCGTCGTGCCCATCGCGTTCGCCGCCGGGCTGCTGGTCATGTCCGACGGCGACAGCGGGGTCGCGGGACGGCTGGTGGGGCTGGTCACCGCACTCGCCACGCAGGCCGGCTGGCTGTACGGCGGCACGCTGATCGCCGGCGTCATCACGACCGTGCGCAAGGTGCGGATGCTGCGGCGCAAGGCGGCGGCGCGCCGTCGGAGCGGTTGACGGCGCGGGGCGCGCGCACCACCGAGCGCCCCGCGCCGGTGCCTGCTGCTATCCCTGCTTCGCCGCTCTCATCGCCGCGCCCACGATGCCCGCGTTGTTCTGGAGCCGGGCCGGGACGATCTCCGCCTCGATGCCCTCGATGAGCGGGAGGAACTTCTCGGACTTGCGGCTGACGCCGCCGCCGATGATGAACAACTCCGGCGAGAACAGCATCTCCACGTGCGCGAGGTACTTGCGCACCCGGCGGGCCCAGTGCTCCCACGTCATGTCGTTGTCCTCCTTTACCTTGGAGGACGCGCGTTTCTCCGCCTCGTGCCCGCCCAGCTCCAGGTGGCCGAACTCCGTGTTCGGCACCAGGACGCCGTCGGTGAACAGGGCGCTGCCGATGCCCGTGCCGAACGTCAGGACGATGACCGTGCCCGTGCGGTCGCGGCCCGCGCCGAACTGCATCTCGGCCACGCCCGCCGCGTCCGCGTCGTTCACCACGGTCACCGGGAGACCGCCCAGGCGCTCGCCGAACAGGGCGCGCGCGTCCGTGTCGACCCAGCTCCTGTCGACGTTCGCCGCTGAACGGATCATGGTGCCGCCCGTCACCACGCCGGGGAACGTGAGGCCGACCGGACCGGTCCACCCGAAGTGCTCGACGACCTCCTTCACGCCGTTCGCCACCGCGTCGGGCGTCGCCGGGTGCGGGGTGAGCACCTTGAAGCGCTCCTGGGCCAGCTCGCCCCGCTCCAGGTCCACGGGCGCGCCCTTGATCCCGGATCCGCCGATGTCCACACCGAAGATCTGCATGGGCACCACGGTACGTCGTGGCACCGACAGGTACGTTCCGGTGTCGTGGCGGCGGGCCGCGCCCTACTTCTCGCCGGTGCGCTCGGCCACCAGCGCCGCGGCCTCCTCACGCAGGTCGCGGCGGAGTTCCTTGGGCAGCGAGAAGGTGATGGACTCCTCGGCGGCCTTGACGATCTCGACGTCCTCGAAGCCGCGCTGCGCGAGCCACTCGAGCACCTGCTCGACCAGGACCTCCGGCACGGAGGCCCCCGAGGTCACGCCGATCGTGGACACGTCCCGGAGCCAGGACTCGTCGATCTCGTCGGCGAAGTCCACCAGGTAGGCCTCGCGCGCGCCCGCGAGCTTGGCGACCTCGACCAGTCGCTTGGAGTTGGAGGAGTTGCGGGAACCGACCACGATCACCAGGTCCGCCTCGGCGCCCATCTGCTTCACCGCGAGCTGCCGGTTCTGGGTGGCGTAGCAGATGTCGTCGCTGGGCGGGGAGACCAGCTGCGGGAACTTCTCCTTGAGCGCGTCGACCGTCTCCATGGTCTCGTCGACGGAGAGGGTGGTCTGGGACAGCCAGACGACCTTCGACGGGTCGCGCACCTCGACCTTCGCGACGTCCTCGGGGCCGTCGACGAGCTGGATGTGGTCGGGGGCCTCGCCGGAGGTGCCGATGACCTCCTCGTGCCCCTCGTGCCCGATCAGGAGGATGTCGAAGTCCTCGTCGGCGTACCGGATCGCTTCCTTGTGGACCTTGGTGACCAGCGGGCAGGTCGCGTCGATCGTGGCGAGCCGGCCCCGCTTCGCCTCCTCGTGGACGGTGGGCGCCACGCCGTGCGCGGAGAACATCACGATGCTCCCCGGCGGCACCTCCTCCGTCCGCTCCACGAAGATCGCGCCCTTCTTCTCCAGGGTCTGCACGACGTACTTGTTGTGGACGATCTCGTGGCGGACGTAGACCGGGGCCCCGTACTGCTCGAGGGCCTTCTCGACGGCGATCACGGCACGGTCGACGCCCGCGCAGTAGCCCCGGGGGGCGGCGAGCAGGACACGGCGGCCAGACGAAGCAGTCATGCGATCCATCGTAAGCCCGGGCCGGGGGTCGTAGATCGCCTCCTTGCGGAGAGGTTGCGCCGACCGGCGTTGTCGGTCCCGGCCACTACGCTCGGGCGCATGGCTGTCAGTACGTCCGCGGAGAACCCCCTGCCCGTCGGTGAGGTGTCGCGGCTCATCGGCGGGTGGATCGACCGGCTCGGTGCCGTGTGGGTCGAGGGGCAGATCACGCAGTTGTCGCGGCGGCCCGGCGCCGGGGTCGTCTTCCTGACGCTGCGCGACCCGTCGTACGACATCTCCGTCGGCGTCACCTGCTACCGCCAGGTGTTCGACTCCGTGGCCGACGTGGTGAGCGAGGGCGCCCGTGTCGTCGTCCTCGCCAAGCCCGAGTGGTACGCCCCGAGGGGACAGCTGTCGCTGCGGGCGGCCGAGATACGGCCCGTGGGTGTCGGGGAACTGCTCGCGCGGCTGGAACAGCTGAAGAAGGCGCTGGCCGCCGAGGGCCTGTTCGCACCGGAGCGCAAGAAGCCGCTGCCGTTCCTCCCGCAGCTCATCGGGCTCGTCTGCGGCCGGGCCTCGGCGGCCGAGCGCGACGTGCTGGAGAACGCGCGGCACCGCTGGCCCGCCGTCCGCTTCGAGGTGCGCAACGTCGCCGTGCAGGGTGTGCACGCCGTACCGCAGGTGGTGCAGGCTGTGAAGGAGCTGGACGCGCTGGACGAGGTGGACGTGATCATCGTGGCGCGCGGCGGCGGCAGTGTGGAGGACCTGCTGCCGTTCTCCGACGAGCAGCTCGTGCGGGCGGTGGCCGGCTGTCGTACGCCCGTGGTGTCCGCCATCGGGCACGAGCCGGACAACCCGCTGCTCGACCACGTCTCCGATCTGCGCGCCTCCACGCCGACCGACGCGGCCAAGAAGGTCGTACCGGACGTCGGGGAGGAGCTGGAGCGGGTACGGCAGCTGCGGGACCGGGCACGGCGCTGCGTGCGGGCGTTCGTGGAACGTGAGGAGCGCGGGCTGGCGCACGCGCTGGCGCGGCCCTGCATGGAGGATCCGCACCGCATGGTCGACGAGCGGGCCGACCAGGTGACCGCGATGGTCGACCGCGCCCGGCGCACCCTCGGGCATCTGCTCGACCGCGCCGAGTCGGAGCTGAGGCACACGCGGGCGCGCGTGGTCGCGCTGTCACCGGCCGCGACGCTGCGGAGGGGATACGCGGTGCTGCAGAAGGCGGACGGGCACGTGGTCCGCGCGCCGGACGAGGTGACGGCGGGCGAGGCGCTGCGGGCGCGGGTCGCCGAGGGCGAGTTCACGGTACGGGCCGACGGCGAGGGTTCCGCCGGCAACCAGGAATAGGGTGGGCGCATGACCGGCAGGACGGACGAGGCACTCGGCTACGAGCAGGCGCGGGACGAGTTGATCGAGGTGGTACGGCGCCTGGAGGCCGGGGGCACCACGCTCGAGGAGTCCCTGGCGCTGTGGGAGCGGGGCGAGCAGCTGGCCAAGGTGTGCCGGACGTGGCTGGAGGGTGCCCGCAGGCGGCTCGACGCGGCGCTGGCCGAGGAGGAGGGCGCGGCGGAGGGTGCCGACGGGGCCGGGTGACCGGGCGGGGCCTGACGGCGCCACCGCCTCGTCAGCCGGTCCGCAGCGCCTCGGCCATCTTCGTCAGCTGCGCGAACGACGCGGTGCCCGTCACCACGGTCGTGGCGCCCCTGCCCTTGAGCACGAGCGCGTCGTAGCGGCCGCCCGTGTACCGCTGCCAGGTCTGCCCGCCGACGCGCTGGGTGTCCTTGGTCTCCCGGGCGCCCTGGCTGGCGTCGTCGATGAACGCGGCCGCCCGCTGAGTCGACTGCTCGATCGCCACGTACTGTCCCTCGGGGTCCTGGAAGCCGAGGTGCCAGGCGTCGAAGGGTTCGTTCTGGAAACGCACCGAGGTGGCCTTCCAGGTGCGGGGCAGGCCTTCGGGCGCCGCGACCGGGTAGTTCGCGGCGCGGCGCGCCGTGAGCAGCTCGACGCGGTAGTCGACCCGTTTGATGTCGGGAGCGTGGTCGTCGTGGGGGATGAAGAGATAGATGACCCCCGCCATCAGCCCGATGAGGGCCAGGGAGAGGATCATGTCCCGGACCGTCTGCTTGCCTTTCATACCTGCCACGCCCCTATCGTCGCAGGTGCCGGGGTCTGCTCATCCGTGGGGTGCCCTGCTCATTTTGTCTGTTCGGCGATAGAGTCGGGGGCAATCACCCTCATCCGGCCGTCGTCGTATCAGAAAGGTGCGCTCCGATGACCGAGAATCATCATCTGCCGTCCGAGCTGGAAGTTCCCTCCGAGGCTCCGGACCGCAACCTCGCCCTCGAACTCGTCCGGGTCACCGAGGCCGCCGCGATGGCCGCGGGCCGCTGGGTCGGCCGCGGGGACAAGAACGGCGCGGACGGCGCCGCGGTGCGCGCCATGCGCACCCTCGTCTCGACCGTGTCGATGAACGGCGTCGTCGTCATCGGCGAAGGAGAGAAGGACGAGGCCCCGATGCTCTTCAACGGGGAGCGGGTCGGCGACGGCTCCGGCCCCGAGTGCGACATCGCCGTCGACCCGATCGACGGCACCACGCTCACCGCGAAGGGCATGCCGAACGCGATCGCGGTGCTGGCCGCCGCCGACCGCGGCACGATGTTCGACCCGTCCGCCGTGTTCTACATGGACAAGCTGGTCACCGGCCCCGAGGCGGCCGACTTCGTCGACATCGACGCGCCCGTCTCGGTGAACATCCGCCGGGTCGCGAAGGCCAAGCACTCCACGCCCGAGGACGTCACCGTCGTCATCCTCGACCGGCCACGCCACGACGGTCTGATCAAGGAGGTACGCGAGACAGGCGCGCGCATCAAGCTCATCTCGGACGGCGACGTGGCCGGTTCGATCCTGGCGTTGCGCGAGGGCACGGGCATCGACCTGCTGCTCGGCATCGGCGGCACGCCCGAGGGCATCATCTCCGCCTGCGCGGTGAAGTGCTTGGGCGGCACCATCCAGGGCAAGCTGTGGCCGAAGGACGACGAGGAGCGGCAGCGGGCCCTCGACGCGGGTCACGACCTCGACCGGGTACTGACCACGGACGACCTGGTCTCCGGCGAGAACGTCTTCTTCGTCGCCACCGGCATCACGGACGGCGAGCTGCTGCGGGGTGTGCGCTACCGGTCGGAGACCGCCACCACCGACTCGATCGTCATGCGCTCGAAATCGGGCACGGTCCGGCGGATCGACTCCGTGCACCGGCTGAGCAAGCTGCGCGCGTACAGCGCGATCGACTTCGACCGGGCGAAGTAGGCCTGCGCGAAAAGGGGCGCCCTCGGTGCGGAGGGGGCGCCCCTTTCCGTATGCGCCTGAATGCGCGGCCGCTCAGCCGGCCGCCGCTATCGTCCCCCGCGCGGCCTTCTTCAGCTCCAGTTCACGGCGGCGGCGCCGGGCCAGCACCACACGGCGTTCGGCGGCCGTGAGACCGCCCCACACCCCGTACGGCTCGGGCTGCAGCAGTGCGTGTTCGCGGCATTCGACCATCACCGGACAGCGTGCACAGACCCGTTTGGCCGCCTCCTCACGGGACAGGCGAGCCGCCGTGGGTTCCTTGGAGGGGGCGAAGAACAGGCCGGCCTCGTCGCGCCGGCACACCGCCTCCGTGTGCCACGGGGCGTCCTGATCCCTGTCGCGCACTGGCACCCGCTGATGCGGAACGTCAGCGACCTGCAGGGACGAATGCGGCGGTTGCAGCACGGTCTACTCCTGACGACGGCTTCGCGAGCGAGAGACGATGCAGCAAGGCCTACCCGCTGTGCGCGCGCCTATGCACTGAGTTCCCAACCGCAGGAACCCGAGGGGCTGTTCACGCCGTCGGAATGTGACCGGCGCATGCTGCGCACGGCCGGATTCACAAGCGTCAATGGTCCAGCTGTTTGCGCAAAGCCTTGTCCACCTTGTGCGACACGCGGTCGAGGATGTCGGCGACCGTCTTGCCGCGCCTGGGCTTCGCCTCGACGTTCCCGAACACGGCGAGCCCGTCGACGTGGACGACCGGCGCGTCGGGATCGCCCGAATCCAGCGGGCTCACCTCGAAATTGCCGAGCACTCCGCCGCCGGTGCTGCGCAGCGACACGTTCTCCGGGACGCGTATCTGCACATCGCCGAAGACCGAGACCGCCTTGATCACGACCTGCTGGTACTCGAACATCGCCTCGCTGAGGTCGATCTCCACACTGCCGAAGATCGCGTACGCGTGCGTGCGGCGGCCGGGGCGCCAGCGGCCCCGGCGCGTGGCGCTGCTGAAGACCGCCACCACGTTCTCGTCGGCGTCCCTCGGTATCGGCAGCGGGACGGGGCGGCCGGGCGGCGCGGCGTACACCGGGGCGGCCCGGCGCGGGTGGGCTGCGGGCAGGTCGCGGACGAACCGGTCGAGCTCACCGACCGTCTTGGCGTGCAGGACGCCCTCGACGCGCTCGGCATGCTCCTCGGCCGTCAGACGCCCCTCGGCGAGGGCGTCGCGCAGGATGTCGGTGATGCGGTCGCGGTCGGCGTCGGAGCAGCGAAGCTCGGCCGGGGTCACGGGCCGGCCGTCGGCCGGGGCGGGGCTCTGGTGAAGGTCCACGGCAGCAGCGTAGCGAAACGCGATAGATCGCGACTACCCCTCGAACAAGCCTGTGGAGAACGCACCCCCCACAGAAGCGAACCCACGACCGGGTGGTCGCACGGATCCCGGGACTGAGCCCTACCTCACAGGCCCGCGGCCGGACCCAGGTTCTACGCTGGTGGACGCTGCCAACGGAGGCCAGCCGCTGTCTGTCGAGTGAGGAATGGGCGAGATGCCTGAGTTCGCGTACACCGATCTGCTCCCCACGGGAGAGGACACCACCCCGTACCGGCTGGTGACGTCCGAGGGCGTCTCCACCGTCGAGGGACCCGACGGGCGTACGTTCCTCAAGGTGGAGCCGGAGGCGCTGCGCAAGCTGGCCGAGGAGGCCGTCCACGACATCCAGCACTACCTGCGCCCCGCCCACCTGGCACAGCTGCGCCGCATCGTCGACGACCCCGAGGCCAGCGCCAACGACAAGTTCGTGGCCCTGGACCTGCTGAAGAACGCGAACATCGCGGCGGCGGGCGTGCTGCCGATGTGCCAGGACACGGGCACCGCGATCGTGATGGGCAAGCGCGGCCAGAACGTGCTGACCCGGGGCCGCGACGAGGAGGCGCTCTCCCGCGGCATCTACGACGCCTACACCAGGCTGAACCTGCGCTACTCGCAGATGGCTCCGCTCACCATGTGGGAGGAGAAGAACACCGGTTCCAACCTCCCCGCCCAGATCGAGCTGTACGCGGCCGACGGCGGCGCCTACAAGTTCCTGTTCATGGCGAAGGGCGGCGGCAGCGCCAACAAGTCCTTCCTCTACCAGGAGACGAAGGCCGTCCTGAACGAGGCCTCCATGATGAAGTTCCTGGAGGAGAAGATCCGTTCACTGGGCACGGCCGCGTGCCCGCCGTACCACCTGGCGATCGTCGTCGGCGGCACGAGCGCGGAGTACGCCCTGAAGACCGCGAAGTACGCCTCCGCGCACTACCTGGACGAGCTGCCGGCCGAGGGTTCCGAACTGGGCCACGGCTTCCGGGACAAGGAGCTGGAGGAGAAGGTCTTCGAACTGACGCAGAGGATCGGCATCGGCGCCCAGTTCGGCGGCAAGTACTTCTGCCACGACGTGCGCGTGGTCCGCCTCCCGCGGCACGGCGCGTCCTGCCCGGTCGCCATCGCCGTCTCCTGCTCCGCCGACCGTCAGGCGGTCGCGAAGATCACGGCCGAGGGCGTCTTCCTGGAGCAGCTGGAGACGGACCCCGCCCGCTTCCTGCCGGAGACGACGGACGAGCACCTGGACGAGTCGTCCGACGTGGTCAGGATCGACCTGAACCAGCCGATGGAGACGATCCTCGCCGAGCTGACGAAGTACCCGGTCAAGACCCGCCTGTCGCTGACGGGCCCGCTGGTCGTGGCCCGGGACATCGCCCACGCCAAGATCAAGGAGCGGCTCGACGCGGGCGAGGAGATGCCGCAGTACCTGAAGGACCACCCGGTGTACTACGCCGGCCCGGCGAAGACCCCCGAGGGTTACGCCTCGGGCTCCTTCGGCCCGACGACGGCCGGCCGCATGGACTCCTACGTCGAGCAGTTCCAGGCGGCGGGCGGCTCCAAGGTGATGCTGGCGAAGGGCAACCGGAGCAAGCAGGTCACGGACGCGTGTGCCGCGCACGGCGGCTTCTACCTCGGCTCCATCGGCGGCCCGGCGGCCCGCCTCGCCCAAGACTGCATCAAGAAGGTCGAGGTCCTCGAGTACGAGGAGCTGGGCATGGAGGCGGTCTGGAAGATCGAGGTGGAGGACTTCCCGGCGTTCGTCGTCGTGGACGACAAGGGCAACGACTTCTTCCAGGATCCCGCACCCCAGCCGACGTTCACGTCGATCCCCGTGCGGGGGCCCGGCCTCGGCTGACGCAGTCCCGGCACGCCGCAGAGAGCCCCTGTCCGACGGTCGGGGGCTCCTGCCGTTCCTCCCCCGCACTCGGCCCGCACCGGACCGCGCAGACCTCTGCACCGTCACGGAGCGCGGGCGGCCCGCACCCGTCGGCCGATACCTGTTTCGGGCGTTCGCGTTCGACGTGGACCGCCCCGACAGCAGTGCCGGAGCGAACCGGCTCCGTCAGCGCCGGTAGCAGTACGAATCCGAGGAGGCGTCGCCGCCCTGCAGGCGGGTCTGGTGCACGCGCAGGCCGAGGAAGTCCGCCCCGTGCGGGAAGAAGCGGCTGTCGACCGAGAGCCCTCCGTGCGAGGTGTCGGCGTCGAGTTTGACCATCCACGGGTCGATGCCCGCGGGATAGAACTGTTCGTCCCAGGCGGAGTACAGGGAGTTGGTCACGTACACGCGCCGCCCGTCGCGGCTGAGCTCGACCATCTGCGCTGCTCCCGTCAGTGCCCTGTCCGGCTCGGCGGGATGCGGCTGTCGGCCGGCGATGCCGCCGAGACGCACGGCCGCGGTCCGCCTGGGACGGAACGGGTCGCTCACGTCGTACTGGAGCAGGTCGCCGGTCCCCCAGGCGGATATGTACAGCCAGCGGTCGTCCACGGACAGGTCGATGTCGGTGATCAACGGGGGCACGGCGCCGAACGGCTGCAGCGCCGGGGGCAGGTCCTCCGCCTGCGCGGGCTCGGCCGGAACGGTGATCACCTTGCGGACCACGAAGTCCTCGCCCTCCCGGTTCCACAACCACACCGATGCCGACAGGTCCTCCACGTCGACCACGGTGTTGGTGAACCCCCACGTCGCCTCCGGGTCGTGCGCGGGGCGCAGTTCCAGCACCATCTGGTTCTCGTCCGCCAGATCGACGCGCCGCAGGTGCCGACCGGAGTCGAGCTCCCAGAAGTGCAGGGAGTGGCCGTACTCGCGACCCAGCAGCAGTTCGGGGACAAGGCCGTCCTCGATCATCGAAGGGGTCCCCCACTCGCTCGTCACAGCGATGTTCTGCCCCAGATGCCACCAGACGTCGTAGGCGAACCGCTGCGGCCCGCGGTCGCTCTCCCAGGCGCGCAGGACCTCGAAGCTTTCGTGGTCCAGGAGCGCGACGCCGCCCGGCCCGTCAGCACCGTCCGCGCCGCCCAGGCAGGACAGGAAGACCCCGTCGGGACCGCAGTGCAGTGTGTGCGGTCGCGAATATCCGGCCTTGGCGGCGAGCTCCTCGGACTCGACCACCTTGACCAGGCGGGGGCGGGCGGGATCGGGGGTGGTGTCGAAGACGTGCAGCCGGGACGAGCGCAGTCCCGGAACGATGAGGTAGCGACGCGCGGCGTTGTGATGACCGGCGTGCGCCAGCGCGCTCGAGCAGGCGTTCCAGCCGAAGTGGTGCAGTTCGTTGCCCAGGCCGGGTAGCTCGGCGTGCGAGAGCACGCGGCCGTATTCGCGGGATCCGGGGTCGGTGCCGACGGTGAACAACGCGTCCGCGCGCTGCGCGGTCGGGTCGAATCCGACGACATAGGCGAGCCTCTCCGGAGGCGCGGCGACGGCATCCGCCGGAGTGCGGTACAAGGTGGGGTCACTGCGGTCGTCGCGGTCGTGAACGCGCTCGGTCATCCTCATGGCTCTTCCTTAACTCCCCGAACAAGCCTGGATACGGATGAACTCCGGACGAGAGCCCCACTCGCTCGTTCGGGATCGACGTGCAGGCGAGGAAGGGATGTGTCGGTAGAGATGCCGCATATCGAGCGTTTCACAGCCCTGGCCCCGTGCCAAGGCGGCAGCGCGACGGGCGACCGCCGAACGTGGACGGTCTTCCGGTCGCCGATCACCCCGACGAGCACCGCCGGATCCTTCATCGCATCGCCCCGACGGTGCCGAGTTCCGTCCGGGGCTTCTCGCGGGACGGCTTCGCCCCCGGAGGTCCCGGCCGGGGAGTGCGCGCACCCGGGCGGACCAGGCCACGGAACATCCCCGCCGCCCCGATCGCTGTAACCGGTATGAGCGACTACCGGATCGAACACGATTCCATGGGCGAGGTCCGTGTCCCCGCCGACGCCAAGTGGCGAGCCCAGACCCAACGTGCCGTGCAGAACTTCCCCGTCTCCGGGCAGCGGATCGAGCGCGCGCACATCGAGGCGCTCGCCCGCATCAAGGCCGCCGCCGCCAAGGTCAACGCGGAGCTCGGCGTGCTCGACAAGGACGTCGCCGACGCCGTTCGGGCCGCCGCCGCCGAGGTGGCCGAGGGGCGGTGGGACGAGCACTTCCCCGTCGACGTCTTCCAGACGGGCTCCGGCACCTCCTCCAACATGAACACCAACGAGGTCATCGCCACCCTCGCGACCGAGCGCCTCGGCCGGGACGTGCACCCGAACGACCACGTCAACGCGTCCCAGTCGTCCAACGACGTCTTCCCCTCCTCCCTCCACATCGCCGCCACCGCCGCCGTCAGCCGCGACCTCGTCCCCGCTCTCGACCATCTCGCCATCTCCCTCGAACGCAAGGCCGAGGAGTTCGCCGACGTCGTGAAGTCCGGGCGGACGCACCTCATGGACGCCACACCTGTGACGCTGGGTCAGGAGTTCGGCGGGTACGCGGCACAGGTGCGGTACGGCATCGAGCGGCTCACCGCCTCCCTCCCCCGCCTCGCCGAACTCCCCCTCGGCGGCACCGCGGTCGGCACCGGCATCAACACCCCGCCCGGCTTCTCCGCCGCCGTCATCGCCGAGATCGCCCGCACCACCGGGCTGCCGCTCACCGAGGCCCGCAACCACTTCGAGGCCCAGGGCGCCCGGGACGGGATCGTCGAGCTCAGCGGGCAGCTGCGGACCATCGCCGTGGGCCTCACAAAGATCGCCAACGATCTGCGGTGGATGGCCTCCGGGCCACGCACCGGCCTCGCCGAGATCACCCTCCCCGACCTGCAGCCCGGCTCCTCGATCATGCCCGGCAAGGTCAACCCCGTGATCCCCGAGGCCGTCCTGATGGTCGCCGCCCAGGTCGTCGGGAACGACGCCACCGTGGCGATGGCCGGCGCCTCCGGCAACTTCGAGCTCAATGTGATGATGCCGGTCATCGCCAAGAACGTGCTGGAGTCGATCCGGCTCCTCGCCAACGTCTCGCGGCTGCTCGCCGACCGCACGATCGACGGCATCGCCGCCCACCGCGAACGCGCCCGCGAGTACGCCGAGTCGTCACCCTCCGTCGTCACGCCGCTCAACCGGTACATCGGCTACGAGGAGGCCGCCAAGGTCGCCAAGAAGGCGCTTGCCGAGCGCACGACGATCCGTCAGGCCGTCCTGGAGTCGGGCTACGTGGACCGCGGCGACCTCACCCTCGACCAGCTCGACGAGGCACTCGATGTCCTGCGGATGACGCACCCGTAACGGCTCCCGTCATACCGGCGCACATCACCCGTCCGTGACGCGAACCGATGACGGGCACCGCAGCGTCGTATGCCTGGGGCACCTAATATCTGTGCATGGCAGAGGGTGGAGCGGTGAGACGAGTGGAAGCGGGCGAAACGAGCGAAGCGGACGGGGCGGCGGGGCGCTGGGCTCCCGGTGACCAGATCCTGTGGCGGTACCGGGAGAACGCCGGAGAGCGCTTCCACATCGCCCGCCCCGTCACCGTCGTACGCGACGACTCCGACCTGCTCGCCGTGTGGATGGCGCCGGGGACGACGTGTGTGAAGCCCGTCCTCGCCGACGGCACGCCGCTGCACGCCGAGCCGCTCCGTACCCGCTACACCAGACCGCGCACCGTGCAGCTCGACCGCTGGTTCGGCACCGGCGTGCTCAAGCTGGCCCGGCCCGGCGAGCCCTGGTCGGTGTGGTTGTTCTGGGAACCGGGCTGGCGGTTCAAGAACTGGTACGTCAATCTGGAGGAGCCGCTGGTGCGCTGGGCCGGCGGGGTCGACTCGGAGGATCACTTCCTGGACATCTGCGTGTACCCGGACCGCAGTTGGGGCTGGCGCGACGAGGACGAGTTCGCCCAGGCCCAGCAGGACGGGCTGATCGGTCCTCAGCTCGCCGAGCGGGTACGGGAGGCGGGGCGGTCCGCGGCGGAGGTGATCCGCGCCTGGGGCACGCCGTTCTCGGACGGCTGGCAGCACTGGCGTCCCGATCCGTCCTGGTCTGTGCCTCGACTGCCGGACGACTGGGACCGCACTCCCGCGTACATGACGTCATGAGACCCTTGTTGCGCCCCCGCGGTACAACCGTAGGATCGTCCTCCGCAAGGGCGCACCACAGCAACTCCCGAACCAAGCGCTGGGCTTGACCGAACGTCACCGAGGGGCGGCAGGACGTGAGCGAGGGGTACGAGGGCCACACCGGGAAGGCTCGTCGGGCCGGTGCACCAGGAACAGCGTGTGACCCGGCGGGAAATCCGTTCCTGGGGCATGTATTCCGGGTATCGGCTTCACTGCGGGACGAACTGCACGCACGGCGCGCAGCCCCGAACGGATGGATTCGACACGCGTGACGGAGCACCCGACCTCCCATGAGCGCCCCCAGCCGGGCGCCGGCCCCGCGGAGCCCCGCGGGGCGCTCCTGCGTACCCCGGAGCCGCTGACCGCACCGCCGGCCACGGCCTTACCCGTACAGACCCGGGCGGGCGACCCGCCCGCCTCTTCCGCCGCGCCGCTGCCCTGTGCCCAGCACGGATCGCCGGGCTCCCCGGGCGGCGCCTCCGCGCCGCTGCCCGCGGCGGACGGCACCGAGCACTCCCAGCCGGCCGCCGACGAACCCGACGCGCACCGGCCGCGCCCGGCCCCGGAGGTGATCCCGGTCCAGCCGAGCGGGGAGCAGGACCGTGCCGTCGCCCTGCCCGACGGCACGGAGCGGCGCACCGGTCAGAGCCGGCCGAGCGGGCCCATGCCGATGCGGCGCGACGGCGACCGGCTGCGTTTCGTGGGCGCGGCGACCCGCCGGATCGCCCGCGGCATCGACCTGGACGAGATCGTGATGGGGCTGTGCCGGGCCACGGTGCCGACGTTCTCGGACGCGATACTCGTGTATCTGCGGGACCCGCTGCCCGTGGGTGACGAGCGTCCCACCGGGCCCCTGGTGCTGCGGCTGCGGCGTACCGACCGGATACCGCAGGAGCGGGATCTGGAGGACGGCATCCTGCCGGTGCCGGTACCGGAGGACTCCGCGGTCGTGGAGCTGAGCAACGAGCTGTGCGAGGTGCGGCCCGGCGGTGCGCTCGCCGAGGTGCTGCGCGGGGTGCGGCCGGTGTTCGCGGACGCGCCCGCCGCCCGCGCCGCGCTGCCCGAGCTGCTCGGCGACGACCTGGCGGTCCCCCCGGGTCAGCGTGCCATCCTCGCGCCGCTGCGCGGACGGCGCCGGGTGATCGGTGCCGTGCTGTTCCTGCGCCGCCCGGAGCGCCTGGCGTTCGAGGCGGACGACCTGCTGGTCGCCGCGCAGCTCGCCACGCACAGCGCGCTCGGCATCGACAAGGCGGTGCTGTACGGCCGTGAGGCGTACATCGCGGACGAGTTGCAGCGCACGATGCTGCCGGAGACGCTGCCGAACCCCACGGGCGTGCGGCTGGCGTCCCGCTATCTGCCGGCCGCGGAGACCGCGCGGGTCGGCGGCGACTGGTACGACGCCATTCCGCTGCCCGGCAGCAGGGTCGCCCTGGTCGTGGGTGACGTCATGGGCCACTCCATGACGTCCGCGGCGATCATGGGTCAGCTGCGGACGACGGCGCAGACGCTGGCCGGCCTGGATCTGCCGCCGCAGGAGGTCCTGCACCATCTGGACGAGCAGGCGCAGCGGCTGGGCACCGACCGCATGGCGACCTGCCTCTACGCGGTGTACGACCCGGTCTCGCACCGGATCACCATCGCCAACGCGGGCCATCCGCCGCCGGTGCTGCTGCACCTGGGCGGCCGGGCCGAGGTGCTGCGGGTGCCGGCGGGCGCGCCCATCGGTGTCGGCGGGGTGGACTTCGAGGCGGTGGAGCTGGACGCGCCCGCCGGGGCCACCCTGCTGCTGTACACCGACGGGCTGGTCGAGTCGCGCCTGCGGGACGTGTGGACCGGCATAGAGCAGCTGCGGGAGAAGCTCGCCGCGACCGCACGGATCACCGGTGCCGACCACCCGCCGCCGCTGGAGGCGTTGTGCGACGAGGTGCTCGACATGCTCGGGCCCGGCGACCGCGACGACGACATCGCGCTGCTCGCCGCCCGCTTCGACGGCATCGCGCCGAGCGACGTCGCGTACTGGGTGCTGGAGCCGGAGGACGCGGCGCCGAGCCGGGCGCGGCGGCTGGCGCGCCGGGCGCTCGACCGCTGGGGACTCCAGGAGTTGACGGACTCGGTGGAGTTGCTGGTCAGCGAGGTCGTCACGAACGCGGTGCGGTACGCGTCGCGTCCGGTCACGCTCCGGCTGCTGCGCACCGACGTGCTGCGCTGCGAGGTCGGCGACGACGTGCCGCAGCTGCCGCGTCTGCGGCAGGCACGGGCCACGGACGAGGGCGGCCGGGGGCTGTACCTGGTGAACCGGCTGGCCCGGCGCTGGGGCGCGACCCGGCTGAGCACCGGCAAGGTGGTCTGGTTCGAGCTGAACCGGGGCTGAGAGCCCTCAGCCACGACAACGGAGAAGGGCGCCCGGTGGCCGGTCCACCGGGCGCCCTTCGCGTACGACAGGGCCTACTGTCAGCCCTTGGGATTGAGGGGGTTCCCCGGCGGCGGCGACGGCGACGCCGGGGAGTCGGTCGGCGACGGCGGGGCCGAGCTCGTCGGGGGCTGGCTCGATGTGGGCGGGTTCGACGGCGGCGCCGAGCTCGTCGGCGGCCTGGTCGTCGGCTTCTGCGAGGTCGGCGACGACGACGGCGAGGTGGTCGGCGACTGCGAGAGGCTCGGCGTCACGCTCGGCTGGACCGCCGCGCCCTGTGTGGTGTCCAGGTCGAACTTGCTGACCTGGTCCATGGCCTCGAAGGTGTACGCGGCCCAGATCTGCGCCGGGTAGCTGCCGCCGTTGATTCGGCCGCTCGGGCTGCCCGGGACATGGCCCGTGGCACCCGTCATGGGAACCTGGGCGTGGGACTTGGGGTCCTCGCCGAACAGGCCGACGGAGGTGACCAGGTCGGGCGTGTAGCCGGTGAACCAGGCCGACTTGTTGTTGTCGGACGTACCGGTTTTGCCCGCCACCTGCTGGCCGTCGCGCGCCGTGTTGGCGGCCACCGACGTCCTGGCCGTACCGTCGTCGACCACACCGGTGAGCACGGAGGTGACCGTGTCGGCGGCCTGGCGGCTGATGACCTGGTCGCCGATCGGATTCGGCAGGGTGACCGTACGGTCCTTGTGGTCGGCCGACTTCAGGATCGTCGGGGTGACCTTCCTGCCGTGGTTGTCGAGGGTGGCGTAGATGCCGGCCATCTCCAGCGGGCTCGCGCCCATGGAGCCCAGGGTCTGGGCGGGTACCGCCTGCATGCCCTTGGTGTCCATGCCGAGCTTGCCGGCGACGCTCATGACCTTGTCCATGCCCACGTCGACGCCCATCTGGGCGAAGACGGAGTTGACGGACTGGTTCATGGCCGTCTGGACGGAGATGGGGCCGTAGTTCGTGTTGTCCTCGTTCGGCGGGCCGAAGCCGACCTTGGTGCCGTTGTCCACGGCCTGGCGGCCGCTGGTGCCGTCGTAGACGGTGTTGGCGTCGATCGCCCGGCCGTCCTGCGTCTTGGCGCCCTCGTCCAGGGCGGCGGCGAAGATGACCGGCTTGAAGGTGGAGGCGACCTGGTAGTCGCGGCGGGTGGCGTTGTCGGTGAAGTGCTTGAAGTAGTCGACGCCGCCGTACAGGGCGAGGACCTTGCCCGTCTTCGGGTCGACGGAGGCGGCTCCGGCCTGGACGACGCCGTCGACGGAACGCTTCTTCGGGTTGAGTTTGCTGGTCAGCTGGTCCTTGACGGACTGCTCCAGCTGCTTTTCCCGCTTCTTGTCGATGTTGAGCGTGATGGTCCAGCCGCCCGCCCTGACCAGCGCCTCCGCGTCACCGAGGGAGGACGCGGTGCCCTGGGAGACGAGTTGCTTCTCCAGCTCCGCGTTCGCCTCGTCCACCAGGTAGCCGGTCTGCCCCTCCATGCCGGGCGCGCCCTTGGGTGTCTTGGGCACCGGGAACTTCATGGCCTGGCGCTTGCCCGCGTCCAGCCAGTGCATCTGGACCATGTTGTCCAGGACGTAGTTCCAGCGCGCCTGCGCCAGCTGCTTGCCGGTGTCGGTGGCGATCGCCCAGTCGTACTGGTTCGGCGCCTGGAGCAGGGCGGCCAGGTACGCGCCCTCCTCTACCGTGAGGTTCTTGGCGTCCTTGCGGTAGTACGCCTGGGCCGCGGCCTGGATGCCGTAGGCGCCCCGGCCGTAGTAGCTGGTGTTGATGTAGCCCGCGAGGATGTAGTCCTTGGACTTCTTGCGGTCCAGTTTCAGCGAGATGACCAGTTCCTTCAGCTTGCGCGTGACGGTCTGGTTCTGGTTCAGGTAGTAGTTCTTGACGTACTGCTGGGTGATCGTCGAGCCGCCCTGCGCGCCCTTGCCGGAGAGCGTGTTGATGATGCCGCGGGCGGTGCCCTTCAGGTCGACGCCGGAGTCCTGGTAGAACGTCTTGTTCTCGGCGGCGACGAAGGTGTGCTGGACGGGCTTGGGGACCTCGGCGAGGTCGACCGTCTCGCGGTTGAGCTTGCCGCTGCGGGCGAGGATCGAGCCGTCGCTGTACTTGTAGACGTTGCTCTGCACCGTCGCGTCGGCGTTCGCCGCCGCCGGTATCGGCGTCAGCAGGTACAGCGCCACGAACGCGCCCATGACCAGCAGCACGAGACCGAAGAGTGAGCCGAGGACGGTCTTCCAGGTGAAGAAGCGGCGTATGCCGCTCTTACCCGCCTTGCCCTTGGCCTTGCCGCGACTCTTCGCGGCGGCCCGCGCGGCGGCCCGGCCGCCGGCCGGGGCACCGCCCGGTGCGTCGCCCGGGCCGACCGCGCCGATCGACGGGGACTCGGCCGTCCCGGGCGAGCGCTTGGGCGCCGCGCGGCGACCACCGCGCTGCCGCGCTCGTCTCTCTTCCGCTCGTCCCATGGGTCGATCCGCTCCGCTTCACTCTCGTGTGTCACACAGGTGCGTGGTTCAGGTCAGCTCAGAAAGCTAACACCGCGCGGTATGACAAAGGGTTGTCGATCACGTCTTTTACGGACGTGAGATCCAGCACCCGTCCCATCGGAACCGACGAACAGGAGGTGCGGAAGGTTGTTCGGACGGATAATGTGATATCACTTAGCTAGTCACGAGCCGACACGAAAACGGGGGAGAGCACCCATGTCGACACAGGCCGCGTCCGCCACCACGGACATACCGGAGATGCCCGGCCCGCGCGTGCGGGAGTTCCCGGCGCACAGCATCGGCGGCGGACTGGCGCTGCTGCTCGGCCTGGTGGGACTGGTGCTGGGCGTCGGCCTGGTCGCCGCCGGGTCGACGCTCGCCGCGTCCGGCGCCAAGGCCGCGTTCATCGTCGCCGGGGTGCTGATCGGCCTCGCGGCGTTCCTCGCCATGTGCGGTCTGAACACGGTGGCGCCGGGCGAGGCGCGGGTGGTTCAGCTCTTCGGGCGCTACCGCGGCACGATCCGGCAGGACGGGCTGCGCTGGGTGAACCCCTTCACCTCGCGCACGAAGATCTCGACTCGGGTGCGCAACCACGAGACCGCCGTCCTGAAGGTGAACGACGCCTACGGCAACCCGATCGAGCTGGCCGCGGTGGTGGTCTGGAAGGTGGAGGACACGGCCCAGGCCACGTTCGAGGTGGACGACTTCCTGGAGTTCGTCGGCACCCAGACCGAGGCGGCCGTGCGGCACATCGCGATCGAGTACCCGTACGACGCCCACGAGGAGGGCGGGCTCTCGCTGCGCGGCAACGCCGAGGAGATCACCGAGAAGCTCGCCGCCGAGCTGCACGCGCGCGTGGAGGCCGCCGGGGTGCGGATCATCGAGTCCCGGTTCACGCACCTCGCGTACGCTCCGGAGATCGCCTCGGCGATGCTCCAGCGGCAGCAGGCCGGGGCGGTGGTCGCGGCACGGCGGCAGATCGTCGACGGTGCGGTCGGGATGGTGGAGGCGGCGCTGGCCCGGATCGCGGAGCGGGACATCGTGGAGCTGGACGAGGAGCGGAAGGCGGCGATGGTGTCGAACCTGATGGTGGTGCTGTGCGGTGACCGGGCGCCGCAGCCGGTCCTGAACACGGGGTCCCTCTACCAGTGACGGCTCCCTCCGGGGGCGCCGACCCCCAGCGCCGGCCGCAGCAGCGCAAGCAGGTGCTACTGCGGCTCGACCCGTCGGTGTACGAGGCGCTCGCGCGGTGGGCCTCGGACGAGCTGCGCTCGGCGAACGCGCAGATCGAGTTCCTGCTGCGGCGGGCGCTGGCGGAGGCGGGGCGGCTGCCGCGCGAGGCCGGGCCGATTCCCCGCCGGGGCCGGCCGCCGACCTCGGGCGAACCGGAAACATAGGCGCCGCCCGGGGTCCCCCGGGCCTCCGCCTCCGGGCCGCCGCACCGGCGACCGCCCGACCCGGCGGCGGGTCGTGTGGCAGAACTGTGACAATCGGTCGCCACCTGCGGGGGCTCACTCGCCGCCACGGCCTATACGCGGCATGTATACGCAAGGTGTATACGCTGTGTGTACAGTGCTTGGCATGTCCATCGGTCACACCCTCCTAGGACTCCTGGAGTCCGGGCCCCGCCATGGTTACGACCTGAAGCGGGCCTTCGACGAGAAGTTCGGTCATGACCGGCCGCTCCACTACGGCCAGGTCTACTCGACGATGTCCCGGCTGCTGAAGAACGGGCTCGTCGAGGTCGACGGGATCGAACCCGGCGGCGGGCCCGAACGCAAGCGGTACGCGATCACCGGGGCCGGCGTCACCGACGTCCAGCGGTGGCTGGCGACACCGGAGAAGCCCGAGCCGTATCTGCAGTCGACCCTGTACACCAAGGTCGTCATCGCCCTCCTCACCCACCGCGACGCGGCCGGCATCCTGGACACCCAGCGTGCCGAGCACCTGCGGATGATGCGGATCCTGACCGACCGCAAACGCAAGGGCGACCTGGCCGACCAGCTCATCTGCGACCACGCCCTGTTCCACCTGGAGGCCGACCTGCGCTGGCTCGAGCTGACCGCCGCCCGACTGTCCAAGCTCGCCGAGGCGGTGGCCCAGTGACTGCTCCCGCCGGTTCCCTGCTCGCCGCCGAGGGCCTGCGCAAGGCGTACGGGCCCACCGTCGCCCTGGACGGCGCGGAGTTCTCCATCCACCCCGGCGAGATCGTCGCCGTCATGGGCCCCTCCGGGTCGGGCAAGTCGACCCTGCTGCACTGCCTCGCCGGAATCGTGCCGCCCGACGCGGGCTCCATCGTCTACAACGGCCGCGAGATGGCCGGCATGAGCGATGCCGAACGCAGCCTGCTGCGCCGCACCGAGTTCGGGTTCGTCTTCCAGTTCGGGCAGCTCGTCCCCGAGCTGACCTGCGTGGAGAACGTGGCGCTGCCGCTGCGGCTGAACGGCACCTCCCGCAGACAGGCCGAGCAGGCCGCCCTGTCCTGGATGTCCCGGCTGGAGGTCGACGACCTCGCGGGCAAGCGGCCCGGTGAGATATCCGGCGGCCAGGGCCAGCGCGTCGCCGTGGCCCGCGCCCTGGTGACGGGCCCGCGCGTGCTGTTCGCCGACGAACCCACCGGCGCCCTCGACTCGCTCAACGGCGAGCGGGTGATGAACCTGCTCACCGAGGCGGCCCGGTCCACCAACGCCGCCGTCGTCCTGGTCACGCACGAGGCGCGGGTGGCGGCGTACTCCGACCGCGAGATCGTCGTGCGCGACGGGAAGTCCCGGGACATGGAGCGCCTCGTATGAACGCCAGCCAGTGGTCGAAGGACCTGGTCATGGGTGCCAGGTTCGCGTTCGGCGGTGGACGTGAGGGATGGGTCCGGCTCCTGCTGACGGGTTTCGGCGTCGGCCTCGGCGTCGCGCTGCTCCTGCTCACCACCGCCCTCCCCAACGCGATCGCGGTGCGGCACGAGCGGGACAACGCACGTGCGGACCACACCTTCAACCAGGAGCCGAAGCCCAAGGCCGACAACACCCTGGTGATCGCCGACGTCGACACCACCTACCGGCAGAAGGACATCCGCGGACGGGTGATGGAGCCCGAGGGCGCGCGGGCGCCGTTGCCGCCCGGCCTCGACAGGTTCCCGGAGCCGGGCACGATGGTCGTCTCGCCCGCCCTTAAGAAACTGCTCCAGTCCGGCGACGGCGCCCTGCTGCGGCAGCGGCTGCCGTACCGGATCACCGGCACCATCGGGGAGAGCGGGCTCATCGGCTCGCACGAACTGGCCTACTACGCGGGCGCCAAGGGGCTCGCGGCCGAGATCAGCCCCCCGGACGTGGCCCGCATCGACACGTTCGGGCCCGACGAGACCACGTCCGAGAAGACGGACCCCGTCCTGCTCCTGCTGACGCTGGTCGTCTTCGTCGTCCTGCTCATGCCCGTCGGCGTCTTCATCGCCGCGGCCGTGCGGTTCGGGGGCGAGCGGCGCGACCGCAGGCTGGCGGCGCTGCGGCTGGTGGGTTCGGACAGCGGGATGACCCGGCGGATCGCCGCCGGTGAGGCGCTCGCGGGGGCGGTGCTCGGGCTGGTCTTCGGTACGGCCTTCTTCCTGGCCGGGCGGCAATTCGCCGCCTCCGTCGAGGTCTTCGACATCAGTGTCTTCCCCAGCTACCTGGACCCCTCGCCTCTGCTGGTCCTGCTCGTGGCGGTCGCGGTCCCGGCGGCGGCGGTGCTGGTCACCCTGTTCGCGCTGCGCGGCGTGGTCATCGAACCGCTCGGTGTGGTGCGCACCGCGAAGCCCGCGCGGCGCCGGCTGTGGTGGCGGTTGCTGCTGCCGCTGGCCGGCCTCGCGATGCTCTACCCGATGGTGGGCAAGGGCCACACCAACGGGAACTTCAACGAGTACCTGGTGGTAGGGGGTGTGCTGCTCCTGCTGGTCGGCGTCACCGCGCTGCTGCCGTGGGTCGTCGAGACGGTCGTAGCCCGGCTGAACTCCGGCGGTGTGGCCTGGCAACTGGCGGTGCGCAGGCTCCAGTTGAGCAGCGGCACCGCCGCCCGCATGGTCAACGGCATCGCGGTGGCGGTGGCCGGCGCGATCGCCCTGCAGATGCTGTTCTCCGGCGTCGAGGGCGACTACACCAAGCAGACGCGGGAGGACGTGTCACGGGCGCAGATGCAGGTGGCCCTGCCCAGCGACGTCCGGGTCGCCGCAGCCGCCGAGGAGTTCGGCCGGACCAAGGGCGTCCGCCAGGTCATGGCGTTCTCCGGTTCGGAGATGGGCGACCGGCGCAAGGACCCCGGCACCACCAGCCAGGTGACCGTCGGCGACTGCGCGTCCCTGCGTGAGGTGGCGCACCTGCCCTCGTGCCGCGACGGCGACGTCTTCGTGCTGCGGGGCGGTGACGGCGACACCGACACGCCCGCCCTGGCCAAGCCGGGCCGCACCCTCTACCTCGACCCCTCGTACGGCGACGAGAAGGGCACGGAGTTCGCCTGGAGGGTGCCGCGGGGCGTCGAGCAGGCCCAGTCCCGCGAGGACCCGACCGGTGTGCGGCGCGGCGGTTTCCTCTTCACCCGCGGCGCGCTGCCCGCGCAGGCGGAACGCGGCTTCCACGGGGAGATCTACCTCGCGCTCGACCGCTCGGTTCCGGACGCCCCCGACTACGTACGGAACACCGCGGCCCGGGTCGTCCCGTTCTCGAGCCCCATGACCTGGGCGGCCACCGAGCAGTCGGTGCGCTTCACCTCCATCCGCACGGGGTTGTTCGTCGGCGCCACCTGCGTGCTGATGCTGATCGGCGCGAGTCTGCTGGTCTCCCAGCTGGAGCAGCTGCGCGAACGCAAGAAGCTGCTGTCGTCGCTGGTCGCCTTCGGCACCCGGCGCCGCACGCTGAGCCTGTCGGTGCTGTGGCAGACGGCGATCCCCATCGCGCTCGGCCTGCTGCTGGCCTCGGTGGTCGGACTGACGCTGGGCGGCGTGCTGCTGAAGATGTCCGGCGCGACGGTGAGCGTCGACTGGGCGAGCGTGCTGACGATGACCGGTATCGGCGCGGGGGTCGTGCTGCTGGTGACCGCGCTCAGCGTGCCGCCGCTGCTGCGGCTGATGCGGCCGGACGGACTGCGCACGGAGTAGGCCGTGCGGGCCCTTGTCAGTCCTCGGGCCCCAGCACCCGTACGGGGAGCGGTCGCAGCGCCTCGCGCAGGGCCGTGGCCAGCTCCTCGTACTCGGCACCCCGCGCGGCGCCCACGCGCATGGCGAAGGCGACGCGCCGGGTGGGGGCCGGATCCGCGAAGTAGCCGGTGAGGAGTCGGCCGTTGCGGGTGGTCTCCACCTCGACCGCCGTGCGCGGCAGCAGGGTGACGCCCAGGCCGCCCGCGACGAGCTGGACGAGGGTGGACAGACCGGCCGCGGTCGTCGTCACAGGCGCGCCCTCCCGTCTCCCACCGCCCTCGGCCGAGGGGCTTCGCCCCGCCCCGCTGATTGCGCGGCCGGCCTCCCGGCAGATGTCGAGAGCCTGGTCGCGCAGGCAGTGCCCCTCGTCCAGGAGCAGCAGGTTCAGCTCGCGCAGCGCCTCGCGGGGTATCCCGTCCCGGCCGCCGAGCCAGTGGTCCAGCGGGGTGACGAGGACGAAGTCCTCGTCGAACAGGGGGAGTTCGGTGACGCCGGGCACGCCCAGGGGGACGGCGAGCAGCAGCAGGTCGAGGCGGCCACTGGTCAGCCCGTCGAGCAGGTTCGCGGTCTGCTCCTCGTGGACCTGGAGGTCGAGGTGCGGATAGCGGTCGTGGACGAGGTTGAGGACGGTGGGCAGGAGGTACGGCGCCACCGTCGGGATCACGCCGAGCCGCAGGACGCCGGTGAAGGGCGCGCGGACGGCCTCGGCCTCTTCCATCAGCGCGCCGACCTCCTCCAGCACCGCCTTGGCCCGTACGGCGAGGCGTTCGCCGGCGGGTGACAGGAGCACCTTGCGGGTGGTCCGCTCCAGCAGGGTCACGCCCAGGGCCTCCTCCAGGGCGGAGACGGCGCCCGACAGGGCGGGCTGGCTCATGCCGATCGCGGCGGCGGCGTCCCGGAAGTGGAGATGCTCGGCGACGGCGGCGAAGGCGCGCAGCTGTGCGAGCGTGGGCCGGCGGCGCCCGTTGGTCCTGGTCCCACCCACGGCCATGCTCTGACTCCGGATCACTGATAGCCGATATCGATCAACGCGACCAAGTGTAGCTATTTCCCTAATCAATGCGCCCTGTGCCAGCATCGGAACAGTCCAACCCATGAGAAGCACCTTGCGTTCCGGGTGCTTCTGTGCTGCAAGGAGAGCGTGTGCTCACTGTCGGTGACAAGTTCCCCGAGTTCGAACTGACCGCCTGTGTCTCGCTGGAGAAGGGCAAGGAGTTCGAGCAGATCAACCACAAGACCTACGAGGGCAAGTGGAAGATCGTCTTTGCGTGGCCCAAGGACTTCACCTTCGTGTGCCCGACCGAGATCGCGGCCTTCGGCAAGCTGAACGACGAGTTCGCCGACCGTGACGCCCAGATCCTCGGGTTCTCCGGCGACTCCGAGTTCGTGCACCACGCCTGGCGCAAGGACCACCCGGACCTGCGCGAGCTGCCGTTCCCGATGATGGCGGACTCCAGGCACGAGCTGATGCGTGCGCTGGGCATCGAGGGCGAGGACGGCTTCGCGCAGCGTGCCGTCCTCATCGTGGACCCGAACAACGAGATCCAGTTCACCATGGTGACGGCCGGGTCCGTGGGCCGTAACCCCAAGGAGGTCCTGCGGGTCCTGGACGCCCTGCAGACCGACGAGCTGTGCCCGTGCAACTGGAGCAAGGGCGAGGAGACCCTCGACCCGGTCAAGCTGCTGGCTGGTGAGTGAGCCATGTCGCTCGACTCCCTGAAGTCCGCTCTGCCGGACTACGCCAAGGACCTGAAGCTCAACCTGGGCTCGGTCATCGGCAACTCCGATCTGCCGGCGCAGCAGCTGTGGGGCACGGTGCTGGCGACGGCGATCGCGTCGCGCTCGGCGATCGTGCTGCGCGAGCTGGGGCCGGAGGCGAAGGCGAACCTCTCGCCGGAGGCGTACACCGCGGCGAAGTCCGCGGCGGCCGTCATGGCGATGAACAACGTCTTCTACCGCACGCGGCATCTGCTGTCGGACCACGAGTACGGCAGCCTGCGCGCGGGGCTGCGGATGAACGTCATCGGCAACCCCGGGGTCGACAAGGTCGACTTCGAGCTGTGGTCGTTCGCGGTGTCCGCGATCAACGGCTGCGGGATGTGCCTGGACTCGCACGAGCAGGTGCTGCGCAAGGCCGGGGTGGAGCGTGAGGTCGTCCAGGAGGCCTTCAAGATCGCGTCCGTGATCCAGGCGGTGGGTGTCACCCTGGACGCGGAGGCGGTGCTCGCGCAGTAGTCCGCGACGGCGCGTGCGTCCGGGCCCCGTTCACCTCGGTGGTGAGCGGGGCCCGGGTGTTCTTCACGCGTTCCCCGGAGCCCGCCCCTGCGCTGCCGCGCCCGGACCCTCACCGACGGACCGCAGGGCGCCCGGCTCAGTCGTCCCTGGTCGCGATCCTCTCGGCGGCCCTTTCGCGCTCCCCTTCGCTCGGGGTCGGTGATCCCACGGTCGTGCTCTCCCGCGACGGGGGCGGCGCCGTCGGCTGCCGATGCGCCGCCGGCCCGCTCGCGTACGACCGCAGGTAGCCCACCACCGTGTTCGTCACCGCCACCAGCGGCACCGCCACCACCGCGCCGCCGATCCCCGCGATCATTCCCCCGGCCGTCACCGACAGCACCACCGCAAGGGGGTGCACCCGGACCGCGCGGCCCAGGATGAAGGGCTGCAGGATGTGGCCCTCGATCTGCTGGACCGCCAGCACCACGAGCAGCGTCATGATCGCGGTGAAGACGCCCTGCGTGACCAGCGCCACCAGGACCGCCAGCGCGCCCGAGGCCACCGCGCCCACCAGCGGGATGAAGGAGAAGAGGAAGATGAACACCGCGAGCGGCACGGCCATCGGGACGTTCAGGAAGTAGATCCCCAGCCCGATGAAGATGGCGTCGATGAGGGCCACGAGCACCGTGCCCCGGACGTACGCCGTCAGCGTGCGCCAGGCGCGGGGACCCGCCCCGGCCACCCCCGGCCGCGCCGCCGTCGGCACCAGCTTGAGCGTCCACTCCCAGATGCGCCGGCCGTCGTACAAGAGGAACAGCGTCGAGAACACCGTCAGGAGGATGCCGGTCAGGGCCTCCACGATGACCTGCACGCCCTGCAGGCCCGTCGACGTGATCTGGTCCGCGTTCGCGCCGATCGCCTCGCGCAGGTTCTTGGCTATCTGGTTGATCTGCTTGTCGGTGACATGGAAGGGGCTGTGCAGCAGCCACTTGCGCAGCTGGTCGATGCCGTCCTGGATCTGGTTGGACAGCGAGTCGATGTTCTCCATGACCTGCCAGGTCACGAACCAGCCGATCAGGCCCATGATGACGAAGCCGAGGATCGCGGTCAGCGCGGTCGCCGGGCCGCGCGGCACGCCGTACCGCCTCAGCCGGGCCACGGTGGGCTGCAGCAGTGCCGTGATGAGCAGCGCGCACACGAACGCGAACACCACCAGCTGCACCGTGCTGATGATCTGCATCAGAATCCAGACGGTGCCCGCGAGGACCAGCAGGCGCCAGCCCGCCTCCGCTGCCACCCGTACGCCCCACGGCACCGCCTCCGCGGGATGCGGTCGCGGCTGCGGCCGCGTCGCGGGAGCATACGCGGGGGGCGGCGGGGCGCTGTCCACCGACGGGGCGGGCTGGGGCTCGCCGTGCTCCTTCTCGACCTCCGCGCGGCGTTCGTCCAGCCGCTCCCCCATCTGGGTCAGTCCGGCGCCGAGCCGGGAGAGCCACCCTGGCACTTGCGACATGATCCGTCCTCTTCCCCCGCTTCCCCGGGTGCTCCCCACCACTCCCCCCTGGAGTCGTCGGTTCCGACCGTACATGGTGGGGCCGGCGGTGCCTGGGACGGCCGCAGCCCCTCACCCATAGACGGTGAGAGGCTGTGCGGGGTTGAGCATCGCGCGTGGACGAGGCCGAGGCCTCAGTACCAGCTGTTGGCCTGCCAGAAGGACCACGCCTGGCAGGGGCTGCCGTAGCGGCTGTCCATGTAGTTGAGGCCCCACTTGATCTGCGTGGCCGGGTTGGTCTGCCAGTCGGCACCGGCGGAGGCGTACTTGCCCGCCGGCAGCGCCTGGAAGAGGCCGTAGGCGCCGGAGGAGGCGTTGACCGCGTGGTAGTTCCAGCTCGACTCGTGGTTCACGATGTTGCTGAAGCACTGGAACTGGTCGGCCGCCACCATCTGACGTGCCATCGCCTGGATTTGCGCGACCGTGTACGAGCTCTGGACCGGGAAGCTGGAGGCGTCACGGCTGGCGCTGCGGCTCGCGGCCTCCGAAGCCTTGCGCGCCTTGGCTTCCTCTTCGGCCTTCTGCGCCGCCTTCTGCTTGGCGATCGCGTCTGCGGCCGCCTGCTTGCGCGCCGCTTCTTCGGCGTCCTTCTTGGCGAGCGAGTCCGCGGCGATGGCCTGGGCGTCGGCCTGCTGCGTCAGCGACGCGGTCTGGACCTGCGCCTGCTGACCGGCGGGTATGTCGGCGAGGAGCGTCGAGTCGGCTGCGGTCGCCTCGGCGTCGTTCGTCTGGGCAGTGCTGCCCGAGGCGACTCCGACGACGCTTCCGACAGCGGTGACCGCCGTGGCCGAGGCCACTGCGAATCCCCGGACCGAGATCGGGCTCACACGGTTTCCTTCCAGCATCGCCCGCTTCGGTGACCCTGGCGGACGCAATCGTGCCCCTGACACTGGCCTCCCACCTTCGTGGGTCACGGGAGGCACGGGCCCGGTGGGCAACTCCCGCTGGGGAGCGCCGCGTGGTGCTCGGGCGGCATACGACGGCTCTATGCAGTTGGTGTCTCTGTGGCGCTGGACCGCTGGGGGTACAGCTGTGTCGTATGCGGGGCCTGACAGGAACGAGACTCTGCCGTAATCCGGCGCCGCGTTGCAATTCCGAGATGAGTGTGAAAGCTCACATCCCGTTTGGAGCACGCAATTCTCGGAACCTCCCGCACACGACGGCGCCGCCCGGCTAGGCTCTGTGCCTTTGCCGGACGGCGCCAACTGACGGGTAGCTACTCCCGGTTGAGCATATGGGTCAGATCTGCCCGTCCTCGAGCATTTCGGTCACAAGGGCGGCGATCTGGGACCTCTCGGACCGGGTGAGCGTGACGTGCGCGAAAAGCGGATGCCCCTTCAGTTTCTCCACGACGGCGACGACTCCGTCGTAGCGCCCGACGCGCAGATTGTCCCTTTGCGCCACATCATGGGTCAGAACGACCCGCGAATTGGCACCGATCCGGGACAGAACGGTCAACAGCACATTCCGCTCGAGTGACTGGGCCTCGTCCACGATCACGAACGCGTCGTGCAGCGAGCGGCCGCGGATGTGGGTGAGCGGGAGGACCTCCAGCATCCCGCGCGCCGTGACCTCCTCGATGACCTCGCGCGTGGTGACCGCGGAGAGGGTGTCGAAGACCGCCTGGGCCCAGGGGCTCATCTTCTCCGCCTCGGTGCCCGGCAGGTACCCGAGCTCCTGCCCGCCCACCGCGTACAGCGGGCGGAAGACCATCACCTTCTGGTGCTGCCGCCGCTCCAGCACGGCCTCCAGGCCCGCGCACAGCGCCAGCGCCGACTTGCCGGTGCCGGCCCGGCCGCCCATCGACACGATCCCGATGTCCGGGTCGAGCAGCAGGTCAAGCGCGATCCGCTGCTCGGCGCTGCGGCCCTTGATGCCGAACACCTCCCGGTCGCCGCGCACCACCTGGACGTTGCCCTCCGCGGTGACGCGGCCGAGCGCCTTGCCCCGCTCCGACTGGATCGTCAGGCCGGTGTGCACGGGCAGGTCGGCGGCCTCCGGCACATATAGGTGCCCCTCTTCGAAGAGGATGTCCACCTGTTCGGCGGACAGGCTCAGTTCCGCCATTCCGGTCCACCCGGAGGAGTCCGTGATGGCCAGCTCCGCGCGGTACTCCTCGGCGAGCAGGCCGACGGACGACGCCTTGATCCGAAGCGGCAGGTCCTTCGACACGACGGTGACGTCGAACCCCTCCGCCTGCAGGTTGCGGGCGACCGCGAGGATGCGCGAGTCGTTGTCCCCCAGGCGGTAGCCGGTGGGCAGGACGCTGGGGTCCGAGTGGTTGAGCTCCACCCGGAGCGTTCCGCCGAGGTCCCCGGTCGGGATGGGGGCGTCGAGCCGGCCGTATCGCACGCGGTAGTCGTCGAGCAGGCGCAGGGCCTGCCGGGCGAAGTAGCCGAGTTCGGGATGGTGCCGCTTGGCCTCCAGCTCGGTGACCACGACGATCGGCAGCACGACCTCGTGCTCCTCGAAGCGGGTCATGGCATGGGGGTCGGCCAGCAGGACGCTGGTGTCGAGAACGTAGGTGCGCCGGTCTGGCTTGGGGCGCTTTGTGCTGGTCACCACGGAAGGACGTACCCCCTCGGATGAGGTCGGGGAGCGACGAGGCGGAGCTGGACCGGTCGTCGGCCACGATGCACGGGCCGAGAACCGGCCCTCCGCGTCTGCGTCCGTGCTGTGACCGCACGGTCGGGCTGGTGCAAAGGGCCTCCCGGGCGGACGGCCCCGTGCCGTCCGCTGAGATACGACACCCGTGGTTCGGGTGTCGACCTGTCTGGCTTATGCCCTCGAAAATGCGCCGTCATGCCACGTCATATGACGGCACCCCGATGAACTCCTCGTTACGTCCCATCCCCCGACCGAGCGACACCCCGGCGCGGCGCGGGTGGCTGCCGGATGTCTCGCACGAAAGGTGCTCAGCCGCCGTAGCGACGGTGTCGCGCCGCGTAGTCACGCAGGGCGCGCAGGAAGTCGACCTTGCGGAAGGCCGGCCAGAAGACCTCGCAGAAGTAGTACTCGGAATGGGCCGTCTGCCACAGCATGAATCCGGACAGACGCTGCTCGCCGCTCGTACGAATCACCAGATCGGGGTCGGGCTGGTCACTCGTGTAGAGGTGCCGGCCGATCATGTCGATGTCGACGGACTCGGCGAGCTCCTCCATCGAGGTGCCCTTCTCGCGGGCGTCGAGGAGCATGGAGCGCACGGCGTCGGCGATCTCCTGACGGCCGCCGTAGCCGATGGCGACGTTGACGAGTATGCCGTCGACGTGGGCGGTGGCCTCCTCGGCCTCCTTCAGGATGGTCTGCATCTGCGCGGGCAGCAGGTCGAGCGCGCCGACGTGGTGCACGCGCCAGCGGCCGTCGGCGGCGAGGGAGCGGACGACGTCCTCGATGATCTTCAGGAGCGGGACCAGCTCCTCCTTGGGCCGGTCGAAGTTGTCCGTGGACAGCAGCCAGAGGGTGACGACCTCGACGTCCGTCTCGGCGCACCAGCCGAGGAACTCCTCGATCTTGTCGGCTCCGGCCTGGTGCCCCTGCGCCGTGGTCGATCCCGCGGCCTTCGCCCAGCGTCGGTTGCCGTCCATGATGACGCCGATGTGCTTGGGCACCTGAGCGTGGTCCAGGTGGCCTTCCACCCGGCGTGCGTACAGCCTGACGAGCAGGCCGCGCAGCTTGTCGCGCAGGTTCACGTGATTGTCAGCCCCTCCGTGCGGTTCAGACAGGCGCGGTCGTGCGCGATCCCCGTCAGATGGCGGTCCACGAAGCCGAAGCCTACCGCCGGAAAGGGCGGGGGCGGCCACGGGTGTCAGCGGGTTGGTTCGGGTTCGTGGGCGTGAAGAGGGGTGGAGGTGGGGGGATTTGGGACGGTGTGGCCATTCACCCACCGGCCCACTCGCGCATCAGTCCCCAGGGCCGGAGCACTGGAGGCGCGGTCCCCGACGGGGGACCGGAGCGGGGCCCTTGGGACAAAGAAACGGGCCGGTCCGTGGGGGGGAGACGGACCGGCCCGAGGGGGGGCTTCCACCATAACCCTTCGTAAGGGATGTCGCGCGCATCGGCATGCAACAACTACTCTCCGGAATCGCCCGGCAACGCCGCGATGGCCTCGGAATCTCTCATTCAGGTCGCGATCATGGCCGAAAGCCGATGGACTCCTGGGAAATTCGGCCGAAAACAAAGGGAACCAAGGGGTTTGGGTTCACTTGCGGGCCATCTGGCGACATGTCCCGCGATACTCCGCCCGGGTGACCCGTACCGGAAGTCCCCGTTTGACGCCGGCGCTAACTTCGCAGTCATGCCCTTGCTCAGTACACCGCAGACGGCCCACCCGGTACCCCTGGAGATCGCACGGTCCGCCCGCGCCCGGCGGCGCGGCCTGCTCGGGCGCGACGGGATCGACGGAGCACTGCTGCTGAGTCCGGCGAGTGCCGTGCACACCCTGGGGATGCGGTTTCCGATCGACGTGGCGTACCTGGACCGGACCTTGCGGGTGGTGGCGGTACGCACGATGCCGCCGGGCCGTGTCGGCCTTCCCCGCCCGTGGGTGCGCCATGTCCTGGAGGCGGAGGCCGGGGCGATGGAGCGCTGGGGGATCAGACGCGGCGTGCGGGTCGCCGTGCGGGACGAGTGACGCCGCACCGGAGCCGCAGCGGCACGGAGTGCACGGAACCGCGCAGCCCCCTCCACTGCGCGGTGCCGCCCGCGCAGCTTCACTGGCGCGAATTACCTTGGTCCGAACTTACGCGATTCAACGGGACCGACGGGAGTCGGCCTCCATAACGATGCGGAAAATCCCGCTGCTTCGTCCCACATTTCGGACAAGCGTTCCATCGGTGTGTGTCTCCGACACACGGTGTGCCCCCGCTCGCCCGATCCCCGCCGTGCGGCCGCCTACGCCCCCGGCTTGCGCGCCTCGATCAGGAACCGCGTGCTGTGCGCGACGAACGGCCCCTGCGACACGATCCGCTCGTGCAGGGACCGCAACCGGTCCTCGTACCGCTCCACGGTGAAGTCCGGCACCATCCAGACCACCTTGCGCAGGAAGTGCACGACGGCCCCGATGTCCTGGAACTCCATGCGCAGCCGGGCCTCCCGCAGATCCACGACGTCCAGGCCCGCCGCTTCGGCCGCGGCGCACGCCCGCCGCGGATCGCGCCCGGTGCGCACCTCTTCCGGCTGCGGCCCGAGGAAGTGCTCGACGACCTCGAAGGCGCTCGCCGGGCCGACCTGCTGCGAGAAGTACGTGCCGCCGGGGCACAGCACCCGCGCGATGTCGACCCAGTGCGTCCGCACCGGATGCCGACTGGTGACCAGGTCGAACGCGGCGTCCGCGAACGGGAGCGGCGCCTCCTGCGCGGAGGCGACGACCACGGCGCCGCGCGGATGCAGCAGAGCGGTGGCCCTGGCGACGTTCGGCGGCCATCCCTCGGTGGCGACGGTGACCGGCGGCAGCGTGGGCGCGGAAGCCAGGACCTCTCCTCCACCGGTCTGGACGTCGAGCGCGGCCGACGCGCGGGCGAGCCGCCGCGCCGTCGACCGGGCGTACCCCCACGGGGGCCGCTCCTCGGTTGCCCGCCCCTCGAACCAGGAGAAGTCCCAGCCGTCGACGGGGGCGTCGACGGCCTCGCGGACCAGGTCGCCGTACGAACGGTGCGTGGACATGCCGCGATCTTCCCAGCGTCCCGGAAGCGGACGCGACCGAATTACGGCACGAGCGGCCGTACCCTCTCGGCCACGAACCGCACGAACTCCTCCGGGTCCGGCTCGTCGCCGGTCGGCTGCAGGACCACCGTGCCGGCCCCCGCGTCCGCGAGTTGCTGTACGGCCTTGGCGACCGTGGCCGCGTCTCCCGCCACGCCGTGCTCCGCCCCGCCCTCCCGCTCGATCTCGGCGCGCAGCCGGGCGGCGGCGTCCGGGCCGGTGGCGGCGCGAAGGTAGACGACGACGGGGTGCGGGTCGGTGCGACCGGCCGCCTCGCGTCCCTCGTCGATGAGCCCACGGGCCGCTCGTACGCCCTCCGGTGACGTGGCGGCGGTGAGGAGCGTGCCGTCCGCCGCCTCACCGGACAGCCGCAGCGAGCGCGGACCGGTGACCCCGGCGAGGACACGGACGGCCTGCGCCGGCGGCCAGTCGAGGGCGACGTCGTCCAGCTTCACGTACCGCCCGTCCGTGGTGACCCGCTCACCGCGCAGCAGGGCACGCAGCGCGCCCAGGTACTCCCGCAGCAGCGTCACGGGCGACTGCGCGCGGGCGCCGACCTGTCCCATCCAGCTCTGGACGCCGTGCCCGACACCCAGGGCCGCCCGCCCGGGGAACATCCGCTCGAGCGTGGCGGCCTCCATCGCGGTGAGGGCGACGTTCCTGAGCGGGACGGGCAGCAGTCCGACGCCCACGCGGAGCCGTTCGGTCCAGGCGAGCGCGGCGGACGCGGTGGAGATTCCCCCTTCCAGGAAGCAGTCCTCCCACAGCCACAGCTCCTCGAGGCCCGCCTCCTCCGCGAGCCGCGCGATCGTCCGCAGCCGCTCCGGGGGCAGTTGGGGCCGGAACACCACGCCGAGTCCAGTCATGCGGCCTTCCTACCCGGCGGGCACCTGCCCGGCAACGCCTTTACCGAACGCCCGCTTCGGGGCGACCGTAGTGCAGGAGCACGACGCCGTTGCCGAACCGGCGGGCGTCGATCAGCCGGAGGCCGGTGAGCGCGTCGTGCTCGGGGAACAGCCGCTTGCCGCGGCCGACGAGCACCGGGTGGACGTAGATGCGGAACTCGTCGATGAGGTCGTGCCGCAGGAACTCGGCGGCGAGATCGGCACCGCCGAGCGCGAGGTCGCCGCCGTCCTGCGCCTTGAGCGCGAGGATGTCGTCGACGACCACGTCCCGGGCGATGGTGGTGTGCCAGCCGGCGTGCTGGAGGGTGCGGGAGAACACCACCTTCGGCATGCTCCGCCAGATCCGGGCGAACTCGGCCACGGGGGCCGGCGCGTCCGGGTCACGGTCGGCGTCGGGCCAGACCTCGGCCATGAGCTGGTAGGTGACGCGCCCGTCGAGGAAGGCGCCCATCTCCTTGAGGACGTCGTTGAAGTGCTGGTGGAGCTCGTCGTCGACGAGATGCCAGTCGATCTCGCGGTTCGGGCCCTCCATGTAGCCGTCGAGGGACACCGACATCATCAGGACGATCTTCCGCATGGCCCACCTCATCGACGTCCGACCCGGCACCGGCGCCCACGGTACTCAGCGCGGGCGCCTCCATCACGGAAGACCGTCACCGGGCTCGGCCGGCTTCGGCCGTCGGGGGCGGCCCGGGGGTGGTGACGGTGGCGGTGCCGTCCGACACGTGGAGGACGAGGTCGGCCTGCGCGGCCAGGCGCAGGTCGTGGGTGATGAGGAAGGTGGTGCGGCCTGCCGTGAGACGTCGCAGCGGTTCCATGACGCGCGCGGTGGAGGCGTCGTCGAGGCCCGCCGTCGGCTCGTCGAGGATCAGCACGGGCGCGGTGCGGAGCATGGCCCGGGCCAGGGCGATCCTGCGGCGCTGGCCGCCGGAGAGTCTGTTGCCGCGCTTGCCGACGGGGGTGTCGTAGCCCTCGGGCAGGGCGCTGATGAACCCGTGGGTGTCGGCGGCCGAGGCGGCGGCGAGTACGTCCGTCTCGGAGGCGTCGGGTCGGCCGTAGGCGATGTTCTCGCGGACCGTGCCGTCGAAGAGCATGCTGTCCTGGGACAACAGGGTGATGTGACGGCGCACTTCGTCCACCGCGAGGTCGGCGATGTCCCGGCCGTCGAGCAGGATGCGGCCGCGGGTGGGCTCGTGGAAGCGGAGCAGCAGCTTGCCCAGCGTGGACTTGCCGGCGCCGCTGGGTCCGGTGACCGCCACCAGCGTGCCGGGGGCGATGTCCAGGTCGACGTCGTGCAGTACGGGGCGGCCGGAGCCGGGGTAGGAGAAGCCCACGGCCTGGAGGGTGACGGCGCCGCGGACGGGTTCGGCCAGCGGCGGGGCGTCCGGCCTCCGCTCGGCCTCGGAGACGGGGCGGGTGCGCAGCACCTCCAGGAGGCGTTCGGAGGCGGCCGTGGCGGAGGAGGCACTGACCAGCAGTTCGCCGAGTTCCTGCAGCCGCGGATGGAGATGGCCGAGATAGGCGGCGAAGGAGAGCAGACCGCCGACGGTGAGGTGGTGCTCCGAGATCTGCCAGGCGCCGGCGCCGATCACCGCCAACACGCTGACCGTCTCCAGGAGTTCGCCCAGCGGCCCGTACACGGCGGTCAGGCGGATCTGCCGCAGGCCGGCGCGCATCCAGACCCGGCCCTCGCGGTGGACCTTGGCGCGTTCGGCCTGTTGCCTGCCGTACGCCTGCACGAGGGGCATGTTGGCGAGGGTCTCCTCCAGGAGGGAGGCGAGCCGCCCGTTGCTGTCGCGTTCGGCGCGGCTCGCGGTGCGCATGAGGGTGCCGAACACCCGGGCGCCGACCCAGATCAGCGGTGCCACGACCAGGGTGATCAGGGCGAGTTGCCAGCTGGTCCAGAACGCGGCGGCGGCGAAGACGACGGCGCCGACGACGGACGTGATCAGCTCGACGGGAGCGGAGGCCACCAGCTGCTCCACGGCCTCGACGTCACCGGTGAGGCGGGAGACCAGGTCGCCGGTGCCGTACCGGTCCAGGGAGTCCGGCGGCAGCTGCTGGAGGTGCCGGAAGACGCGGTCGCGCAGGCCGAGCAGGAAGTGTTCGCCGGTCCAGCCCGCGAGGTAGCTTCCCACCGCGGACGCCACCGCGCCCACGGCGGCGAGCCCCAGCCACACGGCGGCGGGACCCCAGAAGGCGCCGAGGTCACCGGGGGTGAGGGCGTCGTCGGTGAGCCGTCCGACGATGCCGATGGCGGCCGTGTCGCACCCGGCGGAGACCACCAGCAGCAGCGCGGACGCGAGCACGGCGGCACGGTTGACCCGCACCAGCGGCCAGAACTTCCGGAAGGCCGCCGTGGGGGAGATCCGCGCGTGACGCATCCGCGCGGAGGCGTCGGGTTCGGCGACCGGAACGGTGATCTGTGCGGCGGTGGTCGCGGTGCTCATGGCGTGGCCGTTGCTCCCTGGGCGCTGCCCGCTGCGACCCGCCGACACGCCGGGATCCGCCCGCTGTGGACGACACGGACGGACCCCGGCGGGGCCTGGCTGCGCGGGTCCTTTTTATGTGGCCCGGTTACCCGGCCCGATTACTTGGCGGCCTTCTTGTGCTTGCGGTGCTTCTTGTGGTGGTGCTTCTTGTGTGCTTCCTTCGCCGCGCAACCGACTTCCTTCTTCTTGGCCTTCCTGCCCAGCATCAGCTTGTCGAATGCCATGGTCTGCCGCCCTTTCCCGGTCGGTACTCAAGGTGATCTCGATGACCATGAATACGAACAAGGGGGCGAGGCCGTTCAAGGAAAAACCACACTTACCGACAACTTGCCCTCTTACTTCATTCCTACGGAATCACGGGATCCCCTCCATTGCCGCGAGGGCTGCCCGCCGGAGGTGTCAGCCGCCGGAAACCGTCGAGCCGCCGTCGCCCGACGTGCCGACGCCCGCCGAGCCTCCCCTCGGGAACGACACCTCCACGCGGCGGTTCTTCCGGCGGCCCTCCTCCGTGGAGTTGTCCGCGATCGGGTAGTCCTCGCTGTAACCGCGCACCTCGAAGGTGACGTTCCCGCCGAGGCGGGCGGCCAGCTCGTCGTGCACCGCCTCCGCGCGCTGTTTGGACAGGACGAGGCCGTGGGCGTAGGTGCCGAGGTTGTCCGTGAAGCCGAAGACGCGGACGGTGGTCGCCTTCTGCTTCTTGGCCTCGTCCGCGATCGCGTCGATCCGGAAGCGCGCCTCCGGGTTCAGTTTGGAGCTGTCCTTGGGGAACAGCACCTCCGCCTGGAGCGCGAAGGTGACGTTCTCGTTGGTGTCCTCGCGCCGCTCCTCACCACCGAGGTCCTCCACGACGGACTTGATGTCCAGCACCTTGGCAGGCGCGAGGACGGCTCCGTCGGCGAGTTTCAGGCCCGGGCTGGCGGGGTCGACGGAGGGGGGTGGGGAGGTGGTTACGGTGCCGGGCGCCGGGCCGGGGGGGTTGTCGGCGGAGACCGGGGGTGCGCCGAGAAGGGTCAGGACGGTCAGAGCCGTCAGGGCGGTGGCGGTGCGGGCGGTGAGGGCCACGGTCACCTCACCCCTCGGAGAGTTCGATGGAGGCGGGGGGCATGGAGCCGACCTGGAAGTCGAGCTTGTCGGTGCCTTCGGGCGGGGCGGGGAACTGGGCGAACCACTGGGTGGTCGCGCCGTCCTTGACACCGATACCGAATTGGGTGCACAGGCAGCGGCCAGAGGTGTCGCGCAGGATGAGGTACTTCTTCTTGCCCTTCTGATCGACCAGGCTGGCGCCCGCGAGGGAGCCGCCGTTCTTGGCCAGCTCCTGCTCGTCGCCACGCCAGTCCCCCGCGATCCACACACTGCCCGTGTTGTTGGTGACAGTCCCCTCGACGGTCACAAAGCCTCCGCCTTCTCGCTTGGCGGAGGTGATCGTCAGCGTCAGCCCGTTCTCCCCTTTGACTTCGGCCAGCGTCGTGTCGGACTGCGCCGGCTTCGGCTGCTTCTGGCTTCCGTCACTGCCGCTCTGAGCAGGAGCGGCGGAAGCCGCCGCTCCCTTGTCCGACTTACCGTCCCCTCCCCCGCCACAACCGGCCACCGCGAGGAGCAGCCCGGTCGTGATCGCGACCGCGCTCAACGCCCTGCGGCCCTTCATGGTGCGCCGAAAGTCCATCGGTACGGCTTCCTCTCACTCGACCAGGTGCACAGAGAACAGCACGGACGCGTCAGGGAGGTCGCCCGAATGGAAATGTCCGGGGTCGATTTTGACCGTCCGGCCGTCGCAGTCCAGTTGCACGGGTTTCTTGGGGTCTGCCTTCGGATCGAAGTCGCAGCGCGGTTGAATCACAGCGATGGCATGCGCCCTCGCATGCATGCCCTCCGTACCGAGAATGACCGAATGGCCCACCGTGTAGTTCGTCTGCACAGCCACCTGGAATCCGGGGTAACCGTCCCTGGTCACCGGCTGGACTCCGCCCTCGACGGCCGCGTCGTTCTCAACAGCCAGTTGCTCCGCGGCAGCGCCGGCTCCGTCGTCGGCGGGCAGCAGACCACTCAACCAGGTCAGCCAGTCGGCGTCATGCCCCACCGCGCCCTGGAGGCGGTCCATCAACTGGTCCCGGGCATCCTGTGCCGCCGCCAAAGCGGCGGCGTCCGCCGCGGACTGGGCTCCATTGCGGGCAGACGCCGCCTCGGCGAAGGCGAAGAAGGCAAAGGCGGCGAACAGGAGAATGCTCGTCAGCCAGATGTAGACGGGCAGCGCCTGTCCGCGGTCGTTCAGCCGCCCGTGACGTTGCTCACCGCCTGCGAGATCGCCTGCGCGATCACCTTGTCCAGCCCCAGTCCATGAACCATCGTGAAGATGCTCGCCACGATGATCATCAACCCGGCGTACTCCACGAACCCCGCCCCGGCATCGCGCCCGGCTCCCCGCATCCGAGCCCCCACGGCCCGCCCCCATGCACCGACCCCACGCCTCACCCTGCTCATCACGGCCCTCGCCCTCCCACCCGATGCGACACTCGATCCCAGCACCGTAGGTGAAGGCACTCTCACTCTTCGTGGGCCCAGGGGCCCAACTTCCACCCGCCGGCACGCTCATCGGCCCCACCCCTCCCGAGCCGTCCCCAGCCAGCGAGCAATCGCTTCGCTCCGCGAAGAACTCCGCAGCTTCGCGAAGATGCGGTTGATGTGGTTCTTGACCGTCTTCTCGCTGATGAAGCAGGCGGCGGCGATCTGCCGGTTGTTCATACCGGCCGCTATGAGGTCCATGACCTCCACCTCCCTCGAACTCAGCCCGAAGGCCGGCCATCCCGCGACGCCGCGACGGGGTCCCCCCTCCCGGGCGGCCACACCCCTCGACGACTGTGCCATAACCGGTTGCAGGTGCGAAGAGGGTTCCTTCTCTTCGTAGGAAACGCCGAGCGAGGACCGGACAGCGCACGGGGACACCGTCCGCCGGCCCTCCCTCAGGCCCCGTACGGCCGCGACCAGTTCGAGGGCCGTGAAGTCGCCGTGGACCAGGTAGCCCGAGGCTCCACGACGCAGTGCCTCCGCCACCACCTCGGGTTCTCTGCTGTACGTCAGCATCATCACCGGGGCCCGGGCGGCCAGTCGCGGCAGTGCCGTCAGGCCGTCCGTGCCCGGCATGCGGTGGTCCAGAAGGATGGCGTCGGGGCAGTGCCGAGCGGCGAGGGCGACGGCCTGGGCACCGTCCGCCGCTTCCGCCACCACCTCGATGTCGTGGTGGGCGGACAGCAGGGCGGTCAGGCCCGCCCGGACGACCGGGTTGTCGTCGGCCACGAGGACGCGCAGGCGCGGGCCGGGTTGTGCCTGGTCAGGCATGTGCGGCCTCCTCTTGGTGAGTGGGGGGAGCGGTCGTGGGGCGGGGGAGGTGCAGGTGGATCTCGGCGCCGCCCAGCGGTGAGCGGGCCAGGCTGAGCCGGCCGCCGAGGGAGGCGGTGCGTTCCGTCATGCCCAGCAGGCCGAAGTGGCCGGTTCTCGCCAGGCTCTCGGGCGTGGCGGACGCGGGCAGGCCGACACCGTCGTCTCCCACCCGTAGGTCCAGCGTTGCGTTCCCGGGCGCCGCGAGTTCGATCCGTACCCGGGTCGCCCGGGCGTGGCGGTGGGTGTTCTCCAGTGCCTCCGAGACGATCGCCAGGACGTGCTGCGCGGTCGTGTCCGGCAGGAGCAGGGGGGCGTCCGGTTTCCTCAGGGCCACTTCGATGCCGGTGCGGCACGCGAAGTCCGCGGTACGCGTGGTGAGTTCGGCGACGAGGTCCAGGTGGGTCCCCGTGTCTCCCGTACGGCGCCGCAGGTCCGAGAGCAGGTCGCGGGACTCCGCCGCCGCCCTGCGTGCGGCCCCGGCGACCAGTGCGGCCTGGCGCTTGAGCGTGTGGGGGTCACCGTGGTCCGCCGAGGCGGCCAGCGCCTCGGCCGCCAGGGCCAGGCCGTGCAGCGTCTTCGCCACCGAGTCGTGCATCTCCCTGGCCAGGCGGGCACGTTCGGACTCCACCGCCTCCGCGGCGGCCAGCCGGGCCTGGGCTTGGGACAGCGCCTCGCTGGCCGCGCCGAAACGGAACACCAGGTTGCGCAGGGTCACGCCGATGATGCCGGCCGCGACGCAGAAGCCTGCGACGAGGAGGGTGCTGGTGCCGGCGCCGGGACGGTGTTCCCAGGCGCGGAACACCGAGAGGACCACCGCGAGCTGGAGGCCCGTGAGGACTCCCGCGCCGCGCCAGCCGTACAGCAGGCCGGACAGGAGGGGCGTGCAGACCGTGGCGTACGCCAGCGGGGAGGCGGGCGAGGCGGTCAGGAGCAGTGTGGCGACGAAGAGCAGGTCCAGCGCCATCAGCGTGGGGTGTGCGAGGAGGCGCGGGCCCACGCGGTCCCAGTCGCGGAGCACGGCGTAGGAGGCCGTGACGCCGAGGACGGCTGCCGCGACGGCGGCGTGGCGGGGGCCGTCCTGCGGCGTGTTGGCCAGGGCGAAGGGTGTGCCGATCAGAATCAGGGCGAGGCGTACGGCCACGGTCTGGCGGCACAGCGCCTGGAGCGCGCCGAGCTGGAGGCGGACGCCGGCGGGAGCGGGGGCGTCGTCCTCCAGGTACCCGGGGGCGGGCTGACCCGTGCGGCTCGTCGTCATCGGCCCAGAATCGATCCGAAGTCCGTCCCCGACCCCAGGAACATGCCCGTGGCGATGAGGATCATCGTCGCGGGGAGCATGAAGACCAGGGTGACCAGCGTGGCCTTGGGGATCGTCTTGGCGGCGCGACGGCGGGCGTTCTGGGCGTCCGTGCGGCGCATGTCCGTGGCCAGCTGGATGAGGGTCTCGGCGATCGGCGAGCCCAGTTCCTCGCCCTGTTGCAGCGCCGACACGAACTGGGCCACCTGTTCGGAGGAGTTGCGCCTGCGCAGTTCGTCGAAGGCCTGGCGGCGGCTGACGCCCATGTCCATCTGGCGCAGGGTGATGCGCAGTTCGTCGGCCCAGGGGCCCTCGTACTTCTCCGCGACCCGGTCGAGGGCCTGCCGGAAGCCGAGGCCCGCCGAGACGACGACCGCGAGGACGTCCAGGAAGTCCGGCAGGGTGCGGTCGATGACGTCCTTGCGTTCCCGGACGGCCTGCCAGATCAGCACGTCGGCGGCGCACAACCCGAAGGCGAACGTGACGGCGGCGAAGAACAGTCGGCCGTTCGTCAGGAACATCAGGCCGAGGACCAGGCCGAAGATGCCGTAGACCGCCCGGCGTGCGGCGTACCGGTTCAGGGTGAGGCCGCCGGGGTTGCCCGCCATGTCGATGCGGCGCCGCTTGGCCTCGACGCGGCGCGGGCCCATCAGGCGCAGGACCAGCGGGGCGAAGCGAATGCCCAGCCGGTCGACGGCCGAGCCCGCCTTGGAGACCCGGGTGGCGCCGACCTCCAGGGCGAGCGCGAGGTCGCTCGGCAGTTTCACGTCCGCGCGGATCATCCGGACGCCGAGGAGGATGCCCGCGACGGACACGGCCATCAGCAGGGCGAGGAGCAGCGGCAGCATCGCGTTCTCCCCTCACACTTCGATCTTGCCGAGGCGTCGGATGACGAAGAAGCCGATCGTGTAGAGGCCGAGGGAGAGCAGGACCAGGCCCTGGCCGAGCGGGGAACCGGTGACGCGGGCCAGGGCGCCCTCGCTGGAGGAGTTGACCAGGATCAGCGAACCGAGGCCGAGCATGGGGACCGTGAAGGCCGTCGCGTTCACTTCGGAGAGCATCGTGCGGACCTCGCGCCGGGTCTCCTTGCGGTCCTCCAGGGTCTGGGTGAGGTTGCGCAGCGAGCTGACCACCGAGCCGCCCGCCTTGTTGGCGAGGACCAGGGTGGTGACCAGGACGATCAGCTCGCGCGAGGGGAGGCGTTCGGCCAGTTCGTCCAGGGCGTCGTCGACCGAGCGACCCAGCGACAGCTGGTCGGCGACCCGGGCCAGCTCCTCGCCCGCCGGGGCCTCCAGCTCCTCCGCCGCCATGGCGAGGGCGGTGCGCAGGGCGAGTCCGGCGGCCGTGGCGTTGGCCAGCAGGCGGGCCACGTCCGGGAGCTGGTTGATGAACGCCTCGATGCGTTTCTGCCGCTGCCAGTTGAGGAAGACGGCCGCGCTCCAGATGCCGACCAGGCCGGCGATCGGGCCGAAGAAGGGCGCCAGGGTGGACGCCGCGACCAGCCACAGCGCCACGACGACAGCGGTGACGTAGGTGAAGAACTCCCCCGCCGTCAGGTCCAGGCCCGTCGCCGAGAGGCGCATGTGGATGGCACGTCCCAGGCGGGTGCGGCGCAGCCGCCGGTCCACGGCCGTGAAGCGCCGTACGCGGCCCGCCGCCGTGCGGGCCGGGCCGCCCTCGGTGCCGGAGAGCCGGTCGACGAGCACCCGGCGCCGGGCGCGGCCGGAGGCGTACGAGTGCACGCCCGCGACGGCGAGCGCGCCGGTGAGGACGGTGGCGCCGAGGGCGAGGAGGGCGGGGTCGTTCATGGCCGGCTCCTGAGGTGGGCGGGGTCGTTCACGGCCGGCTCCTGAGGTGGGCGGGGCTCATCCGATGGCCTGCCGCGTGTTCAGTACGTCGAGGGCGTCCGCGACACCGAAGGCCGGCGGAAGGGGTTCGCCCGCGCCGTACAGCTTCTCCGCGACCGGCCGGGGCAGCGGCAGGTGCTCGAAGCGGCCGCGGACGATCCGGTCGGGGCCGAGGGGCTGGGGCACGAAACGGGACACGGTGGCGACACGGAACTGGTCGCGGCCGTGCGACACGACGAGCGCGATCTCCACGACCTTGCGGGAGCCGTCGGGGTAGCGGGCGAGCTGCACGACCACGTCGACGGCCGAGTTGATCTGGTCCTTCAGCGCCTCGAAGGGGATCATCACCTCCGACATCGAGCCGAGGGTCTGCAGCCGCATCAGCGCGTCCTCCGCCGAGTTGGCGTGGACCGTGGCGAGGGAGCCGTCGTGGCCCGTCGACATGGCCTGGAGCATGTCGAGGGTCTCGCCGCCGCGGACCTCACCGACGATGATCCGGTCGGGGCGCATGCGGAGGCTGTTGCGGACCAGGTCGCGGATGGTGATCTGGCCCTTGCCCTCGACGTTCGGCGGCCGGGACTCCAGGCGGATCACATGCTCCTGCTGGAGCTGGAGTTCGGCGGAGTCCTCGATGGTGATGATGCGCTCCTGGGCGGGGATGAGCGCGGAGAGCGCGTTGAGCAGGGTCGTCTTCCCGGAGCCCGTGCCGCCGCTGACGATGAGGTTGAAGCGGGCGCGGACGAACGCGGCGAGCAGCATCAGCATCTGCTCGTCCAGCGAGCCCAGGCCGATGAGTTCGGGCAGCGTGTAGGCGCGCGGGAAGCGGCGGATGGTGAGGGTGGGGCCGGTCAGGACGAGCGGCGGGATGATCACGTTGACACGCTCACCCGTGGGCAGCCGGGCGTCGACCATGGGGTTCGACTCGTCGACACGGCGGTTGACGGTGGAGACGATGCGTTCGATCGTCTGCATCAGCTGCTCGGCGGAGGCGAAGCGGAGCGGAAGCTGTTCCACGCGGCCCGCCCGCTCCACGAAGATCGAGTCGGGGCCGTTGACCATGATCTCGGTGATGGACGCGTCGGCGAGGAGCGGTTCGAGGACGCCGAGGCCGAGGGCCTCGTCGACGACCCGGCGGATCAGCTGGGAGCGCTCGGCGGAGGACAGCACCGGGCCCTCACGGCTGATGAGGTGCCCGAGGACGCGTTCGAGCCGGACCCGGCGTTCGGCGGTCGCGAGACCCGACATCTCGGCGAGGTCGATCTCCTCCAGGAGCTTGGCGCGGTAGACCGCGACGAGGTGTCCGTCCTCGCGGGCGGCTCCTCCGTCGTCGGGGGCGGCGATACGGGAGCGGAGGCTCATGCCGGTCGTCAGCTCCTTCCCGGGATGGCGGGGCCCGGGTCGTTGGGCATGGTGGCGTGGCGGCGGACGGGAATGTTGTCGAAGAGAGGGATCACCGCCGGGACGTGGACGGTGACGACGGCGGTGGTGGTGTCGCCGCCCGACTCAACGACGGGCTCCGGGCTCAGCCAGTCGCTGACCGCGGCCCGGCCCGCGGCCCGGCCGGTGCCCTCGTGCAGGGACTCCGCGCGAGCCGCCGCCCGCGCAGCCGTGCCCGCCTGGTTGATGCCGTACCCGACGAGGCCGAGCTGGACGGCCGCCATGCCGATGACGAGCAGGATGGGCAGGAAGCCCGCGAACTCCAGCATGGAGACGCCTCGGTCGTCCCAGCGGCGGGTGCGTTTCGACTGCGTTCGGTGGCGGCGGAAGAGGCCTTTCACCGGGCGTCTCCCTCCAGCGCCGCTCCCGCGCTGCCGACCACGTGCCAGCCCGGGTTGATGCCCGGGAAGAACAGCGGCACATCGGCCGTGACGGTCGCCTTCATCACCGGCCCCTCCGGCCTGCACTCGATCACCGCGCCACTCCACGCGTCCGGGAGATGTCGGGCGCCCGCCGCCTCGCAGGGCCCCATGTAGTCGGTCCCCTTGGACGCCGCGAACGCCGCGGTGCCCGTCCGGGCCGCCTCGTCCGCCGCGTTGCCCGCCAGCGAGTACGTGTAGCCGTACAGCACGCACTCCCACAGCAGCGCCATCACGACCAGCAGCAGCGGGAACGTCCCGGCGAACTCCAGGGTCACCGACCCCCGGTCGCCGCCCTTGCGCCACAGGCTCAGCGCGCCCCGGTCCGACGGGGCCCTCCGCCGCCGGCCGCCGCCCTCCTGCGCCTTCACCAGCTCCAGCTCCCCGGCCAGCGCCCACAGCGCCTGCTTCACGCTGGAGCGGGCGTCGAGGTCCTGCAGGCGTCCGGCGTCCACGACCGACTGGAGTTCCTTGAAGGCGGCCGGGACGGCGGTGCGGGCCGCCTTGGTGCCGGTGACGCGTTCGACGAGGGCGGGCTGGATCTCCGTACCGCGCGAGTGCCGGTTGACGACGGTCAGCGTCTCCTCGGCCTTGCGGATCTGGAGCCGGTCCCACAGCCGGACCATCCGCTTGGCGGCGCGCACCGCGACCACGTCCGGGGTGACCAGCAGCAGCGCCTGGTCGGCGAGCTCGACGGCCGCGGCGGTGGCGGCGGTCATCTGCGAGCCGCAGTCGACGACCACCACGTCGTGGCGGGAGCGCAGCGCGCCGAGGACCTGGCGGGCCACCCGGTCGGTGATCTCCTCCCCGCGTTCCCCCTCGGCGGGTGCGAGGAGCAGTCCGACGCCGCTGTCATGGGTGTAGAGGGCGTCCTGGAGGACGCGCGGGTTGATGTCCGCGATCCCGGCGAGGTCGGCGACCGAGCGCCGGAACTGCACGTCGAGGTAGGAGGCGACGTCCCCGGACTGGAGGTCGAGGTCGACCAGCGCGACCGTGCGGCCCGACGCACGGGCCGCGAGCGCGAGGTGCACGGCCGTGACCGTGGCGCCGACGCCGCCCTTCGCACCGGTCACGGTCACCACGGTCCCTCCGGGACCGGTGTAGGACTCGGGGGCGCCGCTGCTCAGGTGCCGCCGCATGCCGGCGGACCAGGCGGCGGCGGCCTGGACGCGTTCGGCGAGGGCGTCGTAGCCGAGGGGCAGGGTGACGATGCCGCGGGCGCCGGAGTCCATCGCGGCGGTGACCACGCCGGTGCCGGTGTCGGCGGTGACGAGGACGACCCCGACCGCCGGGAACCGCATGACCAGGTCGCGGATCAGGTCGAGCGCGGGCACCGGGCCGATCCGCTCGTGCACGACGACGACCTCGGGCAGCTCGTCGAGGGATTCCGCGGCCAGGCGCGCCAGGGTGTCGAGCAGGGCCGTGGAGTCGTGGACGGGCGGGGCGGGCTCGGCGTCGGGGAGCTGGCCGAGCAGGGTGGTGAGCGAGCGGCCGGCGTCGAGGTCGCCGACGGCGGGCAGGACGCGGACGGTCATCGGCGACACCCCGCACCGCCGGACAGCGTGGGGACCGGTACGGACCTCATGCGCGGCCTCCTACTTGTCCTCGTCGAGGGTGTACGTGCGGTCGCCCGGCGCCACCGCGGTCTGGGAGCCGCCCGCGACCAGGGCGAGCCGGACGTGAGTGGCGAACGACTCGGCGTAGGCGACCCGCTGGGCGTCGGCCGTGTCGAGCGCGAAGGTGATCGGGACGGCCTCGGTGGCGGTGCGCCGCCGGTCGTCGCTGGACTGGCCGGGGTCGAGGGCGGTGAGCTTGCCGACGTTGAGGACGCGGGCGTTGGTCACGATGACCTTGGACTCGTCCTTGGTCTTGTCGTTCTGGCCCTTGAAGGTGGCGTAGATGTTGACCCGGGAGCCGGGGTCGATCTGGCCCGCGACGCCGGTGGAGGCGTCGATCATGATGGCGATCTCCTGCTGTCCCGGCCGGAGTTCGGGACGGTCCACGATCATGTCGCTCTGGAGCAGGGATCCCTGCTCCAGACGGGTCACGGCGATCTTGCCGCGGATCCGGGCCAGATCGGTGACGGCGGTGACGGGCAGCCACCGTTTCGGCATGGAGATCTTCTGGAACTGGTCGGGCGAGAGTTCCCGGTAGGGCTCGATGTCGTCCTTGAGCCGGTACGCCGTGACCTCGGGGCCGACCTTGGAATTCACGTCACGGATCACCGACAGCACCCCGGCGAAGGCGGCGACGGCGGCGAGGGCCGAGAGGACCAGCAGGATGACGCCTCGGCGCTGGCGTGAGTTCATGCGGGAACAACCTCGATCGGAGCGGGCGAACGGCGGGTCGGGCGGTTGCAAGGTCGAACGGTCGAACGGTCGAACATGGTGCGAGGCGCACTGCGGGTCGCTGCGGGGTCGTGCCGGGTCTATGTGCCGCCGCGCGGCAGGGCGGCGCGGACGGCGCCGGCCGGTTGCTGTTCGGGGGGCGGCGGGAGGGGTGCGGCGCAGAACCCACAGCGGTCGCCGATGAGTTCGAGTCCGCACCAGTGGCAGGTCTCGCGCCGCACGGACGACACGAGCTGGTAGAGCACGGACACGTCGTGCAGGCCGGCCGCGAACTCGACGAGCCGGTTGGTGCCCCACCAGCGGGCGGAGTCCTGGGGCAGGGGCACGGTCCCGACGGCCTGGACCCGCCAGGCGGGGGCGAGGGAGGCGGTGACCCAGTCGGAGGGCGGCTGCCCGGTGGCGACGACCATCCGGGTGCCGAACTCGGGACCCGGTAACTCCTCCTGGCCGACCCGTACGAGCTGGAAACGGGGGCCCGCGAGCACGGCGAACTGGGCGCCCGGCACCCAGGACTTGGCGTGGGACGTGAGGGAGACGGGGACGCGGTCGAGCTTGGCGACCGAGCCGAGGAGGGCGCCGGCGTAGATGTAGTGGGCCAGCAGGCGCGCGGACGACGCCAGGACGCCGGGGCTGAAGTCGCAGACCGACAGCTGGCGTAACTGCTGGGCGAGCAGCGCGAGTCCGAGCGGGGGCAGGTCGACGCCGAGCAGCGCGACACGGTCGCTCTCCAGGACGGAGCGTACGGTGCGCAGCCGCTGCACGGCCGGGTCGTCACCGGAGGCGGGGTGCAGGGCGATGACGTATCCGTGCTGCTCGATGAGCGCGTGCATGCCGGTCAGGGACGCCTCCAGCGTGGGCCGGGGCTGGACGGCGGCGGTCGGCGTCTGCCGGTCGAGCGGTGGGAGCACCAGGTCGGGACTGGTGACGGCTATCGCGGTCGGCACGGCTGCTCACCACCCCGTTCACTGCGGCGGGTGGTCGACCACCGCCTCAGATCGCCCCTGTGACGTCCTGTTGCATCGTCCTGCAACAGCACCATATCCACGGCATGCCCCGCTCAACACAGATTCGGGAAGATCATCTCACCCAAGGTGGGGGCATGATCCACACAGAGTAGGGGCATATGCCGCAACTCCGGTCGTACAACGGGCAGTTGAGGATGCCCGGCCCCTTGACACGATGATTGGTCTGGACCAAATTCGTGGGACATCGGGCGGCGGCACCGTTCCGCACATCCCCTCCCGCCCCATGCCCTTCCCGACCCCTCCTTTCCTCTCCCCACACCGGAGGCCGAAGTGGACCGCGTACCAGCCCTGCCCCGCCGCAGACGGACCCTCGCCGGGGCCGCCGTCGCCGCGCTCGCCCTGTCCCTCCTGGGCGCCGGCCACGCGGCCGCGGCGGACGTGAACAACGCGAAGAACGCCGGTTTCGAGGCGGGCCTCGCCGACTGGACCTGCTCGGCGGGCAGTGGCACGACGGTGTCGTCCCCGGTGCACGGCGGCACGGCCGCGCTGAAGGCGACGCCCGCGGGCCAGGACTACGCGCAGTGCGCCCAGACGGTCGCGGTGGAGCCGAACTCAACGTACACGCTGAGCGCATGGGTGCAGGGCGGGTACAGCTACCTGGGCGCGACAGGGACGGGCACGACGGACGTGTCGACGTGGACGCCGGACTCGACGAGCTGGAAGCAGCTGTCCACGACGTTCACGACGGGCGCCTCGACGACCTCGGTGACGGTGTATCTGCACGGCTGGTACGGGCAGGCGGCGTACTACGCGGACGACGTGTCGGTGTACGGCCCGGACGGCGGCTCGGGGGGCGGCCCCTCCCCCGGGCTCCCCTCGCCCCCCACGGGTTTGGCGGTCTCCGGCACGACCTCCTCCTCCGTGTCCCTGTCCTGGAACGCGGTGACGGGCGCCATGGGCTACAACGTCTACCGCGACGGCACGAAGGTGACGTCGGCGAGCGGTACGTCCGCGACGGTGGCGGGCCTGTCCCCCGCGACGTCGTACTCCTTCCAGGTGACGGCGACGAACGCGGCGGGCGAGTCGGCCGGGTCGGCGGCGGTGACGGCCACGACGGCGTCGTCCGGCGGCGGGGGCGGGGGCGGTACGGGGCTCCCGAAGCACGCGGTGACGGGGTACTGGCAGAACTTCGACAACGGCGCCACGGTGCAGCGGATCTCGGACGTGCCGTCGCAGTACGACATCGTCGCGGTGGCGTTCGCGGACGCGACGAGCACCCCGGGCGCGGTGGGCTTCACCCTGGACTCGGCCGGCCTGGGCGGCTACACGGTGGACCAGTTCAAGGCGGACATCGCCGCGAAGAGGGCCCAGGGGAAGAAGGTGGTCATCTCGGTCGGCGGCCAGAACGGCACGGTGTCGGTGAGCGACGCGACCTCGGCGGCGAACTTCGCGGACTCGGTGTACGCGCTGATGCGGACGTACGGCTTCGACGGGGTGGACATCGACCTGGAGAACGGCCTGAACGCCGCCTACATGTCGCAGGCGCTGCGGCAGCTGTCGTCGAAGGCGGGCTCGTCCCTGGTCATCACGATGGCCCCGCAGACGATCGACATGCAGTCGACGTCGAACGCCTACTTCCGGACCGCCCTGAACGTGAAGGACATCCTCACGGTCGTCAACACCCAGTACTACAACAGCGGTTCCATGCTGGGCTGTGACGGCAAGGTGTACTCGCAGGGCACGGTGGACTTCCTGACGGCCCTGGCCTGCGTCCAGCTGGAGGGCGGCCTGTCCCCGTCCCAGGTGGGCCTGGGCGTCCCCGCCTCCACGAGGGCGGCGGGCAGCGGCTACGTGTCGCCCTCCGTGGTCGACAACGCCCTGGACTGCCTGGCGAAGGGCACGAACTGCGGCACGTTCAAGCCGTCGAGGACGTACCCGGACCTGCGGGGCGCGATGACCTGGTCGACGAACTGGGACGCGGCGGCCGGGAACACGTGGTCGAACTCGGTGGGCCCGCACGTGCACGCGCTGCCGTAGACGGGGGCCGGCCGCAGGGCACGGCCCGCCCGGCGATGGAGGCGGGCCGGGCCGTGCGCTGTGGACCGGACGCGTCCGGGTCTCAGTCGGTGCCCGACTCGATCGCGGCGTGGTCGAGCAGTTCGGCTTCGTCGGTGGTGCCCTCGCCACGGGAGGCGATCGTCTCCGCGCCGCCCTCGGGCATCGCACCGATCAGGCCGGTCGAGGCCGCCTGGGCGGCGCCGATCAGCGCCGGGTCCGGGCTGCCGCCGACCATGCCGAGCCGGGCGTACTGCTCCAGCTTGGCGCGCGAGTCGGCGATGTCGAGGTTGCGCATCGTCAGCTGGCCGATACGGTCGACCGGGCCGAAGGCGGAGTCCTCGGTCCGCTCCATGGAGAGCTTGTCCGGGTGGTAGCTGAACGCCGGCCCGGTCGTGTCCAGGATCGAGTAGTCCTCGCCGCGCCGCAGCCGCAGCGTCACCTCTCCGGTGACCGCCGTCCCCACCCAGCGCTGCAACGACTCGCGCAGCATCAGCGCCTGCGGGTCCAGCCAGCGGCCCTCGTACAGCAGCCGGCCGAGGCGACGGCCCTCGTTGTGGTAGGCGGCGAGCGTGTCCTCGTTGTGGATCGCGTTGACCAGGCGCTCGTACGCCGCGAACAGCAGCGCCATGCCCGGTGCCTCGTAGATGCCCCGGCTCTTGGCCTCGATGATCCGATTCTCGATCTGGTCGCACATGCCCAGGCCGTGCCGGCCGCCGATGGCGTTGGCCTCCAGGACCAGGTCCACCGGGGAGGCGAACTCCTTGCCGTTGATGGTGACCGGGCGGCCCCGCTCGAAGCCGATGGTGACGTCCTCGGGGGTCACCTCGACCTCCGGGTCCCAGAACCGCACGCCCATGATCGGCTGGACGATCTCGATACCGGTGTCGAGGTGCTCCAGGGACTTGGCCTCGTGCGTGGCGCCCCAGATGTTGGCGTCGGTCGAGTACGCCTTCTCGGCGCTGTGCCGGTAGGGCAGGTCGCGCTCCAGCAGCCACTCGGACATCTCCTGGCGGCCGCCGAGCTCGCTGACGAAGTCGGCGTCCAGCCACGGCTTGTAGATCCGCAGGGAGGGGTTGGCGAGCAGACCGTAGCGGTAGAACCGCTCGATGTCGTTGCCCTTGAAGGTGGAGCCGTCGCCCCAGATCTGCACATCGTCCTCGAGCATCGCGCGCACCAGCAGGGTGCCCGTGACGGCCCGGCCGAGCGGGGTGGTGTTGAAGTAGACGCGGCCGCCGGAGCGGATGTGGAAGGCGCCGCACGCCAGGGCCGCGAGCCCCTCCTCCACGAGCGCGGCCCGGCAGTCCACGATCCGGGCGACCTCGGCACCGTAGGCCGTGGCCCGCCCGGGCACGGAGGCGATGTCGGGCTCGTCGTACTGGCCGAGGTCGGCGGTGTAGGCGCAGGGCACGGCGCCCTTCTCGCGCATCCACGCGACCGCGACAGAGGTGTCGAGGCCGCCTGAGAAGGCGATCCCGACGCGTTCACCGACAGGCAGGGAAGTCAGCACCTTGGACACGAGGCAAAGTGTATGCACACTCTCGCATGATTATGCAACCCCGAGATCCCGACGGCTTTCCTCCCGTGTCGTCGGCCGGTCGGCGGACGGGCCGCCTCCGAGAAGGCGCGAGTTGCCCGGCGAGCAGCGCGGCCGGGGCGAGGACGAACCCGATCGGCTGAAGGCCGGTGAAGCTCTCGCCGAGCAGGAGGGCGCCGAGGGCGGCGGCGACGAGCGGGGAGAGCAGCCCGAGCAGGGCGGTCGCGGTGACGGGCGGGCGCCTATGCCGCGCTCGAGCGACGAGCTCACGGCCGGGGTACGCGAAGGCGGGCTCGACATCGCTTTCCTGGGGCTGCCCGAGACCGACCGCCCGCGTGGCGTGCGGGCCCGGGAGCCGGCCCGCGACCGCCTCGTGGCCGTGGTCGACACCACGCACCCGCTCGCCGCCACCGGCGAGGCCGACCCGGCGGGGCCGGGCGAGGAGACCTTCGTCGACTTCCCCGCCGGAACCCCGGGGCGCGCTCAGAGCGACCAGGCCTTCACCGCCGCCGGTCTCGGCCGTGAGGTCGCCTCCGAGGTCACCCCCGCGGACCTCATGACGCGCATCGTCGGCAGGGCCTCGCGGTCTCCCTCCGCAAGCGGCGTTCACCCACGGTCTGCCGGACGTGGTCACCGTCCCGGTCACCGACGGTCCCGGTGCGGGTCGCGCACCTGGTGTGGAGCGATGTCAACCCGAGCCCGGCGACGCCGGCCTTCCCCGACGTTCTCCAGGCGTGGACGGCGGTCGGCGTGCCCGTGGAGTGAGCCGAGCCTGTGCGGCAAGCCGGCCGGGAGTCACCGCGTCGGGCGGTAGTGCCCGGTGGCGGCGGGGGGCCCTCTCCGGGAGGGCCGTGTCCCACGGTCAGTCGTCGTCCTTCTCCGGGGCGGCGGGTTCCTCCTCGGCGTCCTCGAAGTAGGCGTCCAGCACCTCGTCCAGCCGGGACTCCCACTCCGTGAAGCGGGCACGGGAGTCGGCCTCGATCTCGATGGGGTACCAGCGGCGCTCCGAGGTGTGCACGGTCACCGTGAACCGCTTGCCGAAGCGCGCGGTCTGCGTCTCCACGGCGCCGATCTCGTCCCAGCGGAACTCGCAGTCCTGGTCGTCCAGGCGGAGCCGTACGCCGCTGTGGTCGGCGACGATCCGGGCGCGGCGGTCCGCGGCCTCGAAGACCGGTCCGTCGGGGGCCTCCTGTTCCTCCGCGGGGGGCTCCTCGGCGGCCTCCGGCTCGGGTTCCGGCTCCCCGGCGACGGCCTCCTCGTCCGGCACCGCGTCCTCCGGCTCCACGGACTCGTCCGGCTCCAGGGAGTCGTCCGGTTCGACGTCGGCCTTCTGGTCCACGGACACGGGTGCGGTGAGCCCGGGGACGAAGGCCGGGTCGACCCCGGCGCCGTCCAGGGGCTGGCTGCTCGAACCAATGCGCTGCTCCACAGCGGGCAGTATGGTCCAAGATCCTGTGCGGGACACAGCCGGCCCCCGCATCGTTATCCGAATCCAGCCCGACGTCCTACGTCCTTGGCCCCATCGGGCCTCATATCGTCACGGGACCGATGCGCGTGCGTCAGCCGAGGACGGCCGGCGCGTCGATCTCGATGAGCGGTCCGGCCGGGAGGCCCACGTGGACGGTGGTCCGGGCGGCGGGCGGCCGGGCGTCGGACGGGCGGTGGACCAAGCCGTGCTCGTCGAGGGGTGCAGCAGGCGCAGCGAGGGTGTGCAGCAGGCGCAGCGCGGTGAACTTGTGCACCGAGCCGGTCGGCGACCTGCCCGAGAGCGGCGGGTCCCTCGGCGAGCAGCGGCAGGATGCTCAGGGCGCGGTCGACGGTCTGGCTCATGGGGTGCGCACCTGATCGGGGGACCGACCGGCCCGCGTCCGGCCCGGGCCGAGTCGAGGTGTCTCCCGGGCGTCGTCGTCCAGGGCGGCAGGCGGTCGGCCTGCTGCGGGAAGGGGGTACGGCGAGGTCGCCGGGGACGGTGAGGGCGGCCGCCGCCCGGAAGTGGGGCCCAGCGAGACGACATCGACGGTGTAATCAGCGTGAGCGATGATGACCCCTGTCGTGATCCGGGCGGCGGCTCCGTCGACCCGGTGCCGGCGAGATGCTGGACACCAGCAGCATTCTGCGCAACGGCCGTTGCACTGCATGCAACAGCACAACAGCACCGAGAGAGGGGCTCCATGAGCACCGCGGCACTCGCCCGCCTGGCAGAGGAACGCGTCGGCCACCGCTTCAAGGGCCTCCCGCCGGACGCCGGGGCACTGACCGTCGGCGAGCTGGCCGCACAGCGCCGCAATCTCTTCACCGGCGGCTTCACGACCCCCGTCCTCGTCCTGTCCGCCGAGCGTCTGGAGCACAACCTGGCGTTGATGGAGACGTACGCGACCCGGCACGGCCTCGCCTTCGCCCCGCACGGCAAGACGTCGATGGCCCCGCAGCTCTTCCGGCGGCAGATCGAGCACGGCGCCTGGGGGATCACGCTCGCGGTGCCCCACCAGGTGCGCGTGGCACGGGAGTTCGGCGTCCGGCGGATCTTCCTCGCCAATGAGCTCGTCGACGCCTCGGCCCTGCGCTGGATCGCCGCCGAGCTGGCCGCCGACCCGCAGTTCCGGTTCGTCTGCTGCGTCGACTCCGTGCGCGGGGTGGAGCTGATGGACGCGGCCCTGCGGGGCACCGCCCGCCCGGTGGACGTCGTCGTGGAGCTGGGCGCGGGCGAGGGGGCCCGGACGGGCGTGCGCACGGAGGCGGAGGCGACGGCGGTCGCGGAGGCGGTCGCCGGGGCGCGGACACTGCGGCTGGTGGGCGTCGCGGGCTACGAGGCCCAGGTGCCCGGCGCCTCCCCGGAACGGGTCCGGGAGTGGCTGGCACGGCTGGTGGCGCTCGCCGCCGGGTTCGACCGGGCGGGGCGGTTCACGGGGGCGGAGGAGATCGTGGTGAGCGCGGGCGGGAGCGAGTGGTTCGACGTGGTCGCCGACGTCTTCTCCGAGATCCCCGAACTGTCCCTGCCGGTGCTGAAGCTGCTCCGCTCGGGCGCGTACGTCTCGCACGACGACGTGCACTACCGCAGGCTCACCCCGTTCAACCGGGTCCCCGGGGAGGGCGCCCTGGAGCCCGCGTTCCGGCTGTGGGCGCAGGTCGTCTCGCGGCCCTCCCCCGACCAGGCCTTCGTCAACGCCGGCAAGCGGGACGCGGCCCACGACCTGGACCTGCCCGTCGCCCAGGTGGTACGCCGGGACGGTGACGAGCGCCCGGCGAGCGGGATCGAGGTGACCGCCCTGTCCGACCAGCACCTGTGGCTGCGCACCGGTCCGGAAGCGGACGTCGAGGTCGGCGACTGGGTCGGCTTCGGCCTGTCCCACCCGTGCACGTCCTTCGACAAGTGGCAGCTGATCCCGGTGGCCGAGGCGGACGGGACGGTCGTCGACTACATCCGCACGTATTTCTAGGGGGCCTTCGTGGAGGACCTGGTCATCCGTGACGCCGACGTCGTCGACGGCAGCGGGGAGCCGTCGTACCGCGCCGACGTGGTCGTCGACGGCGGCCGTGTCGTCTCGATCGTCAAGGAGGCCGCGGCGGCGGGCTGCCAGCGCCCGCGCGCCAGGCGCGAGCTGGACGCGGAAGGCCTGGTCCTCTCCCCCGGCTTCATCGACATGCACGCCCACTCCGACCTCGCCCTGCTGCGCGACCCCGACCACAGCGCCAAGGCCGCGCAGGGCGTGACGCTGGAGGTCATCGGGCAGGACGGCCTGTCGTACGCGCCGGTCGACGACCGGACCCTCGAAGAGGTGCGGCGCGCCATCAGCGGCTGGAACGGGTACGGCGACGACATCGACTTCACCTGGCGTTCGGTGGGCGAGTACCTGGACCGCCTGGACGAGGGCATCGCGGTCAACGCGGCGTACCTCGTCCCGCAGGGCACGGTCCGGATGCTGGCCGTCGGCTGGGAGGACCGGGAGGCGACGCCCGAGGAGCTGGACCGGATGCGGCGGCTGGTGGCGGAGGGCATGGAACAGGGCGCGGTCGGCATGTCGTCCGGGCTCACCTACACGCCCGGCATGTACGCGAGGGACGCCGAACTCACCGAGCTGTGCCGGGTGGTGGCCTCCTACGGCGGCTACTACTGCCCGCACCACCGCAGTTACGGGGCGGGCGCCCTGGAGGCGTACGCGGAGATGGTGAGCCTGGCCCGGGAGGCCGGCTGCCCGCTGCACCTGGCCCACGCCACCATGAACTTCGGTGTGAACAAGGGCCGCGCCCCCGAGCTGCTGTCCCTGCTCGACGAGGCCCTCGCGGCCGGCGCCGACATCACGCTGGACAGCTACCCCTACACTCCCGGCTCCACGACGCTGGCGGCGCTGCTGCCGAGCTGGGCGAGCGAGGGCGGCCCGGAGGAGATCCTCAGGCGGCTCACCGACGACACGACGGCCGAGCGGATCCGGCACCACATGGAGGTCGTCGGCGCCGACGGCTGCCACGGCGTGCCCGTCGAGTGGGACACCGTCGAGATCTCGGGCGTGACCGACCCGGCGCTCGCGTCGTACGTCGGCAGAACGATCCGGGAGTCGGCGGAGGGGCGCGGCGAGACCCCGTGGACGGTCGCCCGCCGCCTGCTGACCGAGGACCGGCTCGGCTCGACGATCCTCCAGCACGTGGGCCACGAGGAGAACGTGCGGGCGATCATGCGGCACCGCGTCCACACCGGCGGCTCGGACGGCATCCTCCAGGGCGACAGGCCGCACCCGCGGGCGTACGGGACCTTCCCGGAGTATCTGGGCCGCTGGGTGCGGGAGTCGGGGGTGCTGTCCCTGGAGGAGTGCGTGGCGCATCTGACCGGCCGACCGGCGGCCCGCCTCCGCCTGCCGGACCGGGGCCTGGTGCGCGAGGGCCACCGCGCCGACCTGGTGCTCTTCGACCCGGCCACCGTCGCGGCGGGCTCCACCTTCGAGCACCCGCGGACACCGCCGACGGGCGTCCCGTACGTCCTCGTCGACGGCCGTTTCGTGATCGAGGACGGCCGCAGGACGGACGTGCTGGCGGGGCGGGCGGTCCGCAGGAGTCGCGGGTGACCCCGGACCGCCCGCCGCACCGTCCTCCTACGGCTTGGGCAGGACGCAGCCGCTCGCGCTCAGGTCCAGCTTGTTGCCGGCTCCGAAGCAGGCGGGTATCAGGTAGGTCTCCTCGGCGTAGTTGATGCCCTGACGGACGGTCACGTCGCCGCTCGCGTCGACCTCGCAGGGGTTGTTCTCCGTGCAGCGCTCGCCGTCCTCGTTGCCGGTGTTGTTGACGGCGACGACCTTGCCGGTGGCGTTGTCGATGACGGGCGACCCGGAGGTGCCGCCGATCGTGTCGCAGGCGGAGGTGTAACGGACTGAGTCCTTCCAGGTCCAGTCGCCCTCCTTGAGCCGGTACACGAACCCGTCGATGGAGCAGCTGTAGACGCGCCTCCAGTAGCCGGAGACGACCTTGATGGCGGTACCGGCGACGGGGTGGGTGTCGCTCACGGTCAGCGCGCTGATGCCGTAGGAGCTCTTGATCTGCGCGTAGGTGGTGGTGAGGCGGTAGATCGTGACGTCGGTGTCCGTCATGGTCGAGTAGACGACCTGGTCGGCACGGAGCGTGGCGATCCTGCCGCCGGAGGAGTTCAGCAGGCCGAAGGAGCGTCTGGAGGACTGGCCGGTGATCACCTCGCCGGGCTCGGGGAAGCCGGTCTCCAGGCAGTGGCCGTTGGTCAGGACGAGCGCCGGGTCGCTGTCCGCGGAGTTCGGGAAGCGGATGACCGAGCCGGAGCAGTTGCTGAGCGAGACGGTGCCGGCGAAGTCGACGGCCCGGATCGTGGCCGTCCTGTCCTTCGTCGCCGTCCCGGCGGCCTCGGCCGTGGCCGCTGGGGCGGCCGTGACCGTCGCCGTCCTGGCGGCCGCGGGTACCGCGACCGCCGGCGCCGCACCGGCTCCGGCCAGGGCCAGAGCGAGGAGCGCGGCGGCGAGAGGCTTTCTCATGTGGGGGTCCCCTCTCGATGAGGTGGCGCTGACGTGGGCGGCCGAGGTCTTCCGGCCGCACCTGTTTGTCATGCGCATTGTCAATGGAGGGGCATGCGGGGACAAGGAGCGGTTTTCGGCCGCGGGCTCCGCGCGGCCGGCCTACTTCGGCCCTTTGGTGGCCCCCCGCCCACGGCCGGGCTTGCCGCCGGAGTTGCCCGGCGCGACGGCGCCCGCGGTGCCGCCGGGAGGGACGGAGGACGCCCCGGCGGTGGGCCCGGTGGATGGGGGCGCCCCGGACGCGGCCGGCGCCGGAGCGGCGGCCCGTGAGGCGCCCGGCGTGGCGGACACGTCGGTGGTGGCGGCGCGGGACGGCTCGGCGGCGGAGGGGGAACCGGTCGCCTCCGCCGGCGGCGCCGACGGTGCCGCCTTCGGCCGGGCCGACTGCCCGGCGTCCGTGGGACCGCCGGAGGGACCGGAACCGAAACCGCCGGCGAGTGCGGCGGCGACGCCCACGGCACCGAGCGCGCCCACGGCCACGGCCGCGCGGCGGGGCAGACGGGACCGCGTCCGCGCCCGGCGCCGGGATCCGCGGGTCTCCCCGACGACCGCTGGAGCACCGGCCCCGACACCGTCGCGGGTCACGGGCAGCTCGCGCGTCTCGTCGTAGGCGTTCTGCCAGCCATGGGCGGCCGCCGGATCGGTGAAGCCGTCGTAGTCGGGTGGCGCTACGGCGTACGGGTGATACACGTTCAGGTGATTCCGGCCCTCGCCGCCGTCCGGATGTGACCCCTCGGGGGAGTACCCGGCCGCCGCCCCGTTCACGGCGTTCGGCCCGTAAGCCCCGCCTTCCGGGCCGTACGCACCATCGCCAGACTGATGCTCCCATGACATGTGGGCGCATTGTAGAGGCGCGAGGATTGTTTGGTGCGGTCGAGGCGACAACCGGCCGATCTCCCCCGTCTCACGTGGTGGAAAACACGCCGCGTGCGGCACTACGCGGCCGTAAGCTCACGGGCATGCAGGTGATCCAGTCCACGAAGCTCGCCAACGTCTGCTACGAGATCCGGGGCCCGGTTCTCGAGGAGGCGATGCGGCTGGAGGCAGCGGGTCACCGCATCCTCAAGCTCAACACCGGCAACCCGGCGGCCTTCGGCTTCGAGTGCCCGCCCGAGATCCTCGAGGACATCCTCCGCAACGTCTCGACGGCGCACGGCTACGGCGACGCGAAGGGCCTGCTGGCTGCGCGCCGGGCGGTCGTCATGCACAACCAGACCCTCGGCATCGAGACGGACGTCGAGCACGTCTTCATCGGCAACGGCGTCTCCGAGCTGATCGTGATGGCGATGCAGGGCCTGCTGGACGACGGCGACGAGGTACTCGTACCGGCACCTGACTACCCCTTGTGGACGGCCGCCGTGTCCCTGTCCGGCGGCACGGCCGTCCACTACCGCTGCGACGAGCAGTCGGACTGGATGCCGGACCTGGCGGACGTGGAGCGGAAGGTCACCGACCGCACCAAGGCGATCGTCATCATCAACCCCAACAACCCGACGGGCGCCGTCTACGACGAGACGGTCCTGCGGGGCCTGACGGACATCGCGCGCCGCCACAACCTCCTCGTCTGCTCGGACGAGATCTACGACAAGATCCTCTACGACGGCGCACGGCACGTCCCGACCGCCGCGGTGGCCCCGGACCTGCTGACCCTCACCTTCAACGGCATGTCGAAGGCGTACCGGGTGGCCGGGTACCGGGTGGGCTGGATGTCGATCTCGGGCCCCCGGGCGCACGCGGAGTCGTACATCGAGGGGCTGACGATCCTGGCGAACATGCGCCTGTGCGCGAACATGCCGGGCCAGCACGGCGTGGTGGCGGCGCTCAGCGGCCGGCAGACGATCAACGACCTGGTCCTGCCGGGCGGACGCCTGAAGGAACAGCGGGACGCGGCCTATGACCTGCTGACGCAGATCCCGGGTGTGACATGCGTGAAGCCGAAGGGCGCGCTGTACCTCTTCCCCCGCCTCGATCCCCAGGTCTTCAAGATCAAGGACGACCGGCAGATGGTCCTGGACCTGCTGCGACGCGAGAAGATCATGGTCGTCCAGGGCACGGGCTTCAACTGGACCGAGCCGGACCACTTCCGGGTGGTGACCCTGCCGACGGTGGCGGACCTGACATCGGCGATGACCCGCATAGGGAACTTCCTGGACGGCTACAGCCAGCCCTGACGCTCGCGCCCGGTGACCACGGACCACCACTTCCGTGATCCAGCCAATTTTAGACGAGTTCTAAGCTAAGATGGCTTCCTGTCAGGCGTCAGGAGGCCGTTCCCATGTACGAACCGATCCGCACCAAGTCGGTCCACACGATGGCCGACGCCGCGGGCGCGGACTTCCCGCACCGCTCACGCGAGGAGGAGCTGGACATCCAGCTCGCAGGCCATCTTGCGGCCCTGCTCGCGGTGACGGACGAGTTGCGCGCCCTGGCCCCCTCCGCCGACCTGGACACGGCCGCGGAGCGGCTCGCCGAACAGGTGTCGCGGTTGCGAGGGGGGTCCCCCCTGCCCGAGCGCAGCCGAGAGCCCGGGCGAGGGGCACCGCCGGCCCGCGCGACGGCGACCGCACCCGGGCCGCAGGTCACGGCACTCCACCGCCGCGCCCAGGCACTGGCGGGCCGAGCCCTGGTGGTGGCGGCATCCCGCGCGGACACGGCGGCGGCGATCCTGTCGGCGGAACGCATGGACGCGCATACCGCCGCGCTGACCGAGCCGCGGGAAACGGTCACCGCGGGCTGACCCCCCGTGCCGCCCCGGCGGGCGGCCTCCTCATACGGCCCCGGTCCGCGTGGACACCCAGAGACGCGCGGACCGGGCGCCACGACCGACGCAACGGGAATCACGGACAGCGCCTGGGCCGTCCGCCACCGGACCGTACCTGCTCCGCCGATGCGGTGACCGTGCCGCGCGCCTGCCTTCTGGTGGGCACATGCCACCGAACTATGGCTGACGAGGTTCGAATGCGCCTCTGGAGTTGACCTCCATTCGGTTCCACAAGGAGCAATTCATGAGTCCTGAGAACAGGACCCCAGCGTCCGGCCTTGGCCCCCTTTCCCGGCAGGGAGTGCGGCTCGCGGGCGGCGCGGCGGCCACGCTTGCCCTCCTGATGCTGGGCTTCACCGGCCCCGCGGCCGCGGCCGTGCACACGGCCAAGACGCCGAGCGGTCCCTGCCGGGTCGCCGGCGGCGGCGACCCGTGCGGCGACAACGGGCACAAGGGGAACGGGAACAACAACTACCCTCCCGTCACCATCGTCAACCCGTGCGCCGACTTGGCCACGCTGAGCGCTGTCGTCGCCACCCCGACGGGTACCACTCCCACCACAGTTCCGAACGAGTTCGACGCCGCGCTCCAGAACGGACGCGTGTCCATCACGCAGAGGCCCGCGGGTCTGGCCGTCGCCCCCTTCGACACCTCACTGGTCGCGCCTCCGAACGCCTGTGGGGTCGACCTGCGTGCCGTGGTGAACACGGCCGGCGTGACCACGGGCATCGCGGTCGACGTGGTCACCACGACGGGCTACCTCTACGAGGCCACGTGCACTCCGGTTGCGCCGACGACCACCGCGCAGGACGTGACGCTCACCGCGTGCACCTCGTTCACCTTGATCGGGCACGTGTGAGGGACCTGAAGGACAACCAGGGTCCCCCGGCCCTTTGACCGGGCCGGAACCCTCGGCGAAGCAACGTGTGCCGTGCCCGTTCCTACCGGGCACGGCACACATGCGTCTGCACCGCGGCCGACCGTGACGACGTCGCAGGTCAGGGCAAGTCGGGCCGGCCGCGGAGCTCATGCGGGGCTCAGCCCAGGCGCTGCACCAGGGCGTGGTACTCGTCCCACAGCTCCTTCGGGGTGTGGTCGCCGAAGGTGTTGAGGTGCTCGGGGACCAGGGCGGCCTCCTCGCGCCAGACGTCCTTGTCGACCCTGAGCAGGAAGTCCAGGTCGGACTCGGACAGTTCGAGGCCGTTCGTGTCCAGGGCCCCCTTGGCCGGCAGGATGCCGATCGGCGTCTCGACGCCCTCCGCCCCGCCCCCCAGGCGCTCGACGATCCACTTCAGGACGCGGCTGTTCTCGCCGAAGCCCGGCCAGACGAACTTGCCCTCGTCGTTCTTGCGGAACCAGTTGACGTAGTAGATCTTCGGCAACTTGGACTGGTCCTTGTCCTTGGCGACCTCGATCCAGTGGGCCATGTAGTCGCCCATGTTGTAGCCGCAGAACGGCAGCATCGCGAACGGGTCGCGGCGCAGCTCGCCGACCTTGCCCTCGGCCGCGGCGGTCTTCTCGGAGGCGACGTTGGCGCCGAGGAACACGCCGTGGTTCCAGTCGAACGACTCCGTCACCAGCGGCACCGCGGTGGCGCGGCGCCCGCCGAACAGGATCGCCGAGATCGGCACGCCCTTCGGGTCCTCCCACTCGGGCGCGATGATCGGGCACTGCGAGGCCGGGACCGTGAACCGGGCGTTGGGGTGGGCGGCCGGGGTCTCGGACTCCGGCGTCCAGTCGTTGCCCTTCCAGTCGGTCAGGTGGGCGGGCGGCTCCTCGGTCATGCCCTCCCACCAGATGTCGTTGTCGTCGGTGAGGGCGACGTTGGTGAAGACCGCGTTGCCCCACAGCGTCTTCATCGCGTTGGCGTTGGTGTGCTCACCGGTGCCGGGGGCGACGCCGAAGAAGCCCGCCTCGGGGTTGATCGCGTAGAGCCGGCCGTCCTCGCCGAACCGCATCCACGCGATGTCGTCGCCGATCGTCTCGACCGTCCAGCCCGAGATCGTCGGCTCCAGCATGGCGAGGTTCGTCTTGCCGCAGGCGCTCGGGAAGGCGGCGGCGACGTACTTGGACTCGCCTTGCGGGGGCGTGAGCTTGAGGATCAGCATGTGCTCGGCCAGCCAGCCCTCGTCACGCGCCATGACCGAGGCGATACGCAGGGCGTAGCACTTCTTGCCGAGCAGCGCGTTGCCGCCGTAGCCGGAGCCGTAGGACCAGATCTCGCGGGACTCGGGGAAGTGCGAGATGTACTTGGTCGAGTTGCAGGGCCAGGGCACGTCCTCCTGGCCGGGCTCCAGCGGGGCGCCCAGGGAGTGGACGGCCTTGACGAAGAAGCCCTCGGAGCCGAGTTCGTCGAGGACCGCCTGGCCCATGCGCGTCATGGTGCGCATGGAGACCGCGACGTAGGCGGAGTCCGTGATCTCCACGCCTATCGCGGAGAGCGGCGAGCCGAGCGGGCCCATGCAGAAGGGCACGACGTACATCGTGCGGCCGCGCATGGAGCCGCGGAACAGGCCTTTTTCGCCCTGGAAGATCTCCCGCATCTCGTCGGGCGCCTTCCAGTGGTTCGTCGGACCCGCGTCCTCCTCCTTCTCGGAGCAGATGAACGTCCGGTCCTCGACCCGGGCGACGTCCGTCGGGTCGGAGGCCGCGTAGTAGGAGTTCGGGCGCTTGATCGGGTCGAGCTTCTTGAAGGTGCCCTTGCGGACGAGCTCATCGCACAAGCGCTCGTATTCGGCCTCGGATCCGTCACACCAGACCACGCTGTCCGGCTGGGTCAGTTCGACGATCTCGTTGACCCACGAGATCAGTTCCTTGTGCTGGGTGGGGACGGTTGAGGGAGCCGCGATGTCGCGCGCCACGATCGCTCCTAGATGAGGGATTTTGTGTTGGTTGCCCCGTGGGGGCCGCGACCCGGATGCTTCGTAGCCGCTCATCCGGTGCCGACCGCACTCATTTGATCATCCGACGAGATTGCCCATCTGTCCAGAGGACGTCACACCTGAGCGGAGTGGGGATCGCCACACGTTTCCGCGTTTCTTTGCGTGCACGTAGACTTCGACAGAAGGTTTTTTTGCGCGGCGGCCGTATCCGTACGGGTCGGGCGAGCAGGGTGATACCGGTCGCACGTTGATCCGCAACTTACGGTTCCGTAGGTACCATGCGGCGCATGACTGCGTCCGTCCCCGACGCGCCCACGGACTCGCCGGCAGCCGGCCGCGGTCCCGTCGCGCTCTCCCTGCCCCACCCGGTCAAGCCGAAGCTCCGCGGCTGGCTGCACCTGGGGATGTTCCCGGCCGTACTCATCTCGGGCCTCGTCCTCACGGCCCTCGCGCACTCCACGAGAGGCCGCATCGCCTGCGGCATCTACGTCCTGACGGCCTGTCTGCTCTTCGGCGTCAGCGCGCTCTACCACCGCGGCAACTGGAGCCCGCGCATGGACGGCGTGCTCCGCAGGCTCGACCACGCGAACATCTTCCTGATCATCGCGGGCACGTACACACCGCTGACCCTGCTGCTCCTGCCGGGCAGCAAGGGGCGGTGGCTGCTGTGGGGCATCTGGGCCGCCGCGGCGGCGGGCATAGCCTTCCGGGTCTTCTGGGTCGGCGCCCCGCGCTGGCTCTACACGCCTTGCTACATCGCCATGGGCTGGGCGGCCGTCTTCTTCCTCCCGGACTTCATGCGGACGGGCGGGATCGCGGTGCTGGTGCTCGTCGTCGTCGGCGGACTGCTCTACAGCGCGGGCGGCGTGGTCTACGGCATCAAGCGGCCGAACCCGTCACCGCGCTGGTTCGGCTTCCACGAGGTCTTCCACTCCCTCACGCTCGCCGCCTTCGTCGTGCACTACGTGTGCATCTCACTGGTGGCGTACCAGCACGCGTAGCCGAACACGGTCCTGCACGGTGCAAGGAACGAGGACGGCCCACGCCGAGCCCGGCTCAGCCGCCCGGCCGACCCTCGAGCCACCATCGCGCCTTGTACACACGTGTGCCGGTCAGTGCGTCCTGCCCGCTCGGATCCACGAAGTCGACACGCGAACTGCACCAACTGCAGGAAGTCCGATCATCAGGGCTGACCATGACGAGCTGCCCTGTCGTCGGATGCTGGCTGATGCTCTTGACGTGCGCCCTGTCGATGCCGCCGGGTGCGGCGGCCCGAGCGAATTCTCCGCTCGTCAGGGAGACCCGGTAGACATGGCGGCCGGTGGTCACCCAGCGGTCATCGGGGGCGCCGACGACCGGAGCGAGATCGTGGCCGTCCTCGTCGGGCAGCGCGAGCCGGCGTCGCAGGGTGAGGCCGGGTGCGGCCGTGGTCCCGTCGACAGCGAGTGCGTGCAGCTCCGAGGCGCCGAGCGCCCACAGCAGACGCTGACCTGCGTCCCACGAGACGGCGTGGGCCCCGGGCAGAGGATGCTGCACGTAGTGGCGGGAACGCGGGCCCTGGGACGATGTGTAGACGCGGATGTATCCGCCCGTGCCGGCAGCCACGGCGATATTGCCGTCCGGCAGCATTTCCAGACTGTGGAGATTGTTGGAGCCAGGGACACTCGTCGCCCAGTAAGTGGATCCCCGACTGCGGTTGAAGGCGACGGCCATACCGCCCGAGGCGCAGGTCAGGAGCAGCGTCCCGGCGGGCGTCTCGACTTGTTTCGCCTCACTCACATTGATCCAGCTCCTGGACGGGAGCAGGTCGGCCAGCTCTGCATCCGACGCGGGAGACCAGGACCAGAGCGCGGTCAGGTCCAGTCGACGTTCACGGTACGCCCTGAGGATTCCGGCCTCCGTGAGGATCACGGACTGCGATTGCTGATCGCAGAGGACGATCAGCCGGCGGTCGCCGGCCGGACGGGGAACGCCCTGTGCGGCGGCCATGGGTTCACCGGCAGGGGGAATGGCTGCGGCCGAAGCACCCGCACGCAGAAAGCGCCGCCGCGTCAGGCCCGGACCCCTGGAAACGTGTGCAGCGGACAGTGCCGGATTTCTCACCGTGACAGAGTTATCAGCCGAGTCCTGGGTTGTTGAGGGACGCGCCCTGGGCGCACGCGACCCCGAGAACAGTCACACCAACACACCGCGACCGCTGTCCCGAGGCCGGCGCGGGCCTGTGGCCGGGATTTCGGACCGCCGCACGGGGCAAGCCGCGAGTCCGCCCCGGTTTTGATCGCCACCGGGGCGGATGCCGGACAATGACCGTCATGACGGCCGCACGTTCCCCCCACCCCCCTGCCGACCGCCCCCGGCTCGGACTGCGCGAGCGGAAGAAGATCAAGACCCGCGAGGCGATCCGCGCCGCGGCCTACGCGCTGATCGGAGAGCAGGGGTACGACGCCACGACGGTCGAGCAGATCGCCGACCGGGCCGAGGTGTCGCCGTCCACCGTCTTCCGTTACTTCCCGACCAAGGAGGACATCGTCCTCACGGACGAGTACGACCCGCTGCTGCTGGAGGAACTGCGCGCACGGCCCGAGGACGAGCCGTGGACGGACTCCCTGCGGTGCGTGCTGGGCAAGGCCCTCGACCGCAGCGAGCAGGAGGAACCCGAGGTGCTCCGGCTGCGGGCCCGCCTCGGGGTCCAGGTCCCCGCCGTCCGCTCCCGGTACTTCGAGAGCATGTCGGAGACCGGGCGCCTGCTCCGCCGGGCTCTCGGGGAGCGCACCGGCCGCGACCCGGACAGCCTGGAGGTGCGCGTCAGCGCGATGGCCCTCATCGGCGGCATGCTGGAGGTCTCCATGTACTGGGCGGAGAACGGCTTCGAGGGCGAGCTCCGTGACCTGATGGACCGGGCGCTGGACGTCCTGGAACACGGGCCGGCGCGGAAACCCGGGGGCTCGTGAACCGCCCGCGTGCCATCCTGACCACGTGAACGGACCCGAGATCCACATCGAGTTCGCCCCCGAGCTGGGGCTCTTCGTCCCGCACGCGCGGCGCGGCCGCCCCACGGAAGTCGTCACCGACGGGGCGTCCACGCTCGGTCACGTCGTCGAGTCGCTGGGTGTGCCGCTGACCGAGGTCGGGGCGCTCGTCGTGGACGGCCGCACCGTGGCCGTGTCCCATGTGCCGGCCGCCGGGGAGACCGTCGAGGTCCGTCCCGTCGAGCGGCCCCAGCGGGTGCCCGGCGCCCCGCTCCGCTTCCTCCTCGACGTCCACCTCGGCACCCTGGCGCGCCGGCTGCGGCTGCTCGGCGTGGACGCGGCGTACGAGTCCACGGACATCGGGGACGCCGCCCTCGCGACCCGGTCCGCCGCCGAGCGCCGGGTGATGCTCAGCCGTGACCGGGGGCTGCTGCGCCGCCGCGAGCTGTGGGCGGGCGCCTTCGTCTACAGCACCCGCCCCGAGGAGCAACTCCGGGACGTGCTCGACCGGTTCACGCCCGAGCTGCGCCCCTGGACACGCTGCACGGCCTGCAACGGCCTGCTGCGCGACGCCACCAAGGACGAGGTCGCCGATCAGCTCCACCACGGCACCCGACGGACGTACGACGTCTTCGCCCGCTGCCTCGACTGCGGCCGCGCCTACTGGAAGGGCGCGCACCACGACCGGCTGGAGGCGATCGTGGAGCGCGCCCTCGCGCAGGGGTCGAGCCCCGGCTGACGCGTCTTCAGGGCCGCCGGCTCGTGACCGCCGCGGAGCGAGGGAGGCGACGCCGACCGGACGTCCGGCAAGAGGGCCGGCGTTTCAGCCGCTCAACGCCGCGCGGAGCCGTGCCGGGTCGGTGGTCGGGGCGTCGCACGTGAAGTGGCGGCAGACATACGCGGTCGGTTCGCCGTCGACCAGAGTCCGGTCGACCAGGAGCGGCAGTTCACCGCTCTCCGGAGTGCCGAGGGCCACGACCGCGCCGGGCGCCGTACCCAGAAGCGCCGTGCGGTGCAGGACCCTGGTGGCCGGGTCGTCGAGCGCCGGGCCGAGGACCGCCACCTCGCGCGGCCCGTCCAGGAGCGCCTCGGCGACCGCGAGACCCCACCCGATGAAACGCGGCACCCGCGGCCCGAGCGCCTTCACGACACCCAGCGCCCGCTCGGCTGCGACACGGTGGGGTTCCGAACCGGTCTGGGCGGCGTACGACAACAGCGCGCCCGCGGCGGCGGTCCAGCCCGACGGGGTGGCGTTGTCGGTGGGGTCCTGGGGGCGGCGGATGAGCTTCTCGGCGTCCGCGGCGGTGTCGTACAGCGTGCCGCTGTCGTCGGTGAACCGCGCGAGCACGTGGTCGAGCAGGAACCCGGCGAACTCCAGCCACACGCCCTCACCGGTGGCGGAGGCGAGCGCCAGGAAGCCTTCGGCGACATCCGCGTAGTCCTCCAGCACGCCTGCGTTCGCGCCCACCCGGCCGTCCTTGGAGGTACGGGCCAGACGGGCGTGCTCGTCCAGGTGCAGCCGTACGAGCAGGTCCGCGGCGCCGAGCGCGGCGTCCACGAGGTCGGGGCGGTCGAAGTACACGCCGGTCTCGGCGAGCGCGGCGATCACGAGGCCGTTCCAGGCGGCGACCACCTTGTCGTCACGGCCGGGGGCGGGGCGCTCGGCCCGCTTCCCGAAGAGCCGGCGCCGGACCGACTCGATCCGCTCGGCGTCGAACACCCCCTCCTGCTGGGGAAGTTGGAGGACGGAGGAACCCTGCTCGAAGGTCCCCTCCCCGGTCACCCCGAAGTACCGGGCGGCGAGCTCGGCGTCGTCGTCCCCGAGTGCCTCACGGAGCTGCTGCGGCGTCCACACGTAGTACGCGCCCTCGACGTGCCGACCGGTGCCGTCGTCGCTGTCCGCGTCCAGCGCGGAGGCGAACCCGCCCTCGGCGGTGCGCAGTTCGCGCACCATGAAGTCGGCGGTCTCCAGGGCGACCCGGCGCGCGATGTCCGAGCCGGTGGCACGCCACAGGTGCGCGTACACCCGGCACAGCAGGGCGTTGTCGTAGAGCATCTTCTCGAAGTGCGGCACCACCCAGTCCCGGTCCACGGAGTAGCGGGCGAACCCGCCGCCGAGCTGGTCGTAGACGCCGCCGCGGGCCATGCGCTCACAGGTGTCCTGCGCCATCTGCAGGGCGCCCTCCGAGCCGGTGCGGGCGTGGTGGCGCAGCAGGAACTCGATCACCATCGCCGGCGGGAACTTGGGCGCACCGCCGAAGCCGCCCCGCTGCGGGTCGTACTCGCGGGTGAGCCCGAGGAGCGCCTGGGCGAGGTCCTCCTCGCCGGGCGCCCGGGTGTCGCCGTAGCTGATCTCGCGCTGGGCGAGGTCCCGCGCGATCTTCCCGGCGACCTCGGTCACCTCGTCCCGGCGACCGGCCCAGGCCTGCTGGACGCCTTCGAGGACCTGCCGGAAGGAGGGCATGCCGTGGCGGGGGGAGGGCGGGAAGTACGTGCCGAAGTAGAAGGGCTCGGCGTCGGGGGTCAGGAACACGGTCATGGGCCAGCCGCCGTGGCCGGTCGCGGCCTGGACGGCCTCCATGTAGACGGCGTCGACGTCGGGGCGCTCCTCGCGGTCGACCTTGACGCTGACGAAGTGCTCGTTCAGGTACGCGGCTGTCGCGTCGTCCTCGAAGCTTTCCCGAGCGAGGACATGGCACCAGTGGCAGCTCGAATAGCCGACGCTCAGCAGTACCGGAACATCACGCCGTCGCGCCTCCTGGAATGCCTCCTCCGACCAGGGCCACCAGTCGACGGGATTGTCGGCGTGCTGGAGCAGATACGGGGACGTCTCATGGGCCAGTCGGTTCGGCATGACTCCATCCTGCCCCAGGGTGCCTGCGACCGGTGGCGCTGCGCCCTGCCTCAGCCGGACGCGTCCGCCGCTTGCGACCCATCCGTGCGATGCCATGGGGGTTCGGCCCCGTGCGGTCCGGTCGACCCCTGCTGCCCCGTAGTGGTCCGTCGAGCCCGCACGGACGACCTCGCCAAACCCTCCGGACTCGTCCGGGGACACGACGAGGCCCCCGGGCGCGCCCTGAGGGCCCAGGGGCCGCGAAGTGTCGGGAGGGACTCAGCCCTGGTAGGGCTCGGCCCTGAGGATCCGCACCATGGCCTTCTTGCCGTTCGGCAGCTCGTACTCGGCGTCCTCGCCGACCTTCTTCCCGTTCACGCCCGCGCCCAGGGGGGACTGCGGCGAGTAGGTCTCGATGTCGCCGCTCGCGTACTCGCGGGAGGCCAGCAGGAAGGCCAGGGTGTCGTCCTCGTCGCCGTCGAAGGCGATCGTGACGACCATGCCCGGTGCCACCACGCCCTCCGCCGCCGGAGCCTCGCCGACCTTGGCGTTCTCCAGGAGCTGGGTCAGCTGGCGCACTCGGAGCTCCTGCTTGCCCTGCTCCTCCTTGGCCGCGTGGTACCCGCCGTTCTCACGCAGGTCGCCCTCCTCGCGCGCGGCCGCGATCTTGGCGGCGATCTCCGTGCGCGCAGGACCAGAAAGGTACTCCAGCTCGGCCTTGAGCTGGTTGTACGCCTCCTGGGTCAGCCAGGTGACGTTCTCGCTGGTCTGGGTCACAGGTGCTCCTCGTCGGTACTGGGAATACAAAGCATCGCCCTACCCAGAAGCATGTTCCTCCACGGGTGGGCGAAACCACGAGCCTAACAATTCACCGGCGAAAGGGGGAGGACATAAGCCACCAGAATTACGTCCACGCAGGTCAGGACCTGTGCGACACGAGTCACGTCACTCGGCGTGGCAGCCCAGCAGCTCCGCCGTGGTCCCCGGCGCGGTGGTGCGCAGGGTGACGACCTTGTCGATCCGTGTGGCGTGCCCGCCGAACCGGAAGTCCGCCCGGCCGACCTCCGTGCCGTCCGCCGACTGGGACCGCAGGGTGCAGTACCCGGTGGCGTCCGCGTCCTTGCGCACTTCCAGATGGGCCTTGACCGTGCCCTGGGAGCCCTCGAACGTGATGACCTGGCCGCTGATCCTGTTCTGGCCCACGTAGTGGTACGCGAACCAGCCGACGAGCACGAGCAGCGCCGCCCCCAGCACACTGCCGACGATCTTGAGGGTGCGGTCGGCGCGCTCGTCCGAGGAGCGCCCGTAGCGGTCCCGGGGCGGCCGCGTGCTCACCGTGGTCATGATCGTCCTCTCGGCCGGTCCGGGACGGGTGTCCCGAAAAGGAGCTCCGGGGACCGGACCCGGAATTTTTCACCCTCCGATTCGGTCACTATAGAAGCCGCCCATCGCGCCGCATGACACCGGGCGCCGACTTGCCGACTGGCCGACTGGCCGACTGACCGAGGATCGAGTCTTGACTGACCAACTGCGACTGATGGCCGTGCACGCCCACCCCGACGACGAGTCGAGCAAGGGCGCGGCCACCATGGCGAAGTACGTGTCCGAGGGGGTGGACGTGCTCGTGGTGACCTGCACGGGCGGGGAGCGCGGCTCCATCCTCAACCCCAAGCTGCAGGGCGACAAGTACATCGAGGAGCACATCCACGAGGTACGCAAGAAGGAGATGGACGAGGCCCGCGAGATCCTCGGCGTCAAGCAGGAGTGGCTCGGCTTCGTCGACTCCGGTCTGCCCGAGGGCGACCCGCTGCCTCCGCTGCCGGAGGGCTGCTTCGCCCTGGAGGACGTCGACAAGGCGGCCGGCGAGCTGGTGCGCAGGATCCGCGCGTTCCGCCCGCAGGTGATCACCACCTACGACGAGAACGGCGGCTACCCGCACCCGGACCACATCATGACCCACAGGATCTCGATGGTGGCGTTCGAGGGCGGGGCGGACACCGAGAAGTACCCGGAGGCGGAGTTCGGCCCCGCCTGGCAGCCGCTGAAGCTGTACTACAACCAGGGCTTCAACCGGCCCCGCACCGAGGCCCTGCACCAGGCGCTGCTGGACCGCGGGATGGAGTCGCCGTACGGGGAGTGGCTCAAGCGGTGGGACGAGTTCAACCGCGCCGAGCGCACCCTGACCACCCACGTCCCGTGCGCCGACTTCTTCGAGATCCGCGACAAGGCGCTGATCGCGCACCGCACGCAGATCGACCCCGACGGCGGTTGGTTCCGGGTCCCGCTGGAGCTGCAGAAGGAGATCTGGCCGACCGAGGAGTACGAGCTGGCGAAGTCGCTCGTGGACACCTCGCTCCCCGAGGACGACCTCTTTGCAGGCGTCCGCCGACCCTGAGGGACAATGCCTGACATGAGCGCAAGCGTGAGCCTGGCCGTGACGCACCTGGTGCCGCTGGCCGAGGTCGACGAGAACAAGGTCACCCCCGGTGTCCTCGGCTTCATCGTCTTCGCGGTGATGGCACTGGCCGTGTGGGGACTGATGAAGTCCATGAACAAGCACATGGGGAAGGTGTCCTTCGAGGAGGACGCCGACGCCTCCGGCGAGGAGGCCGGGACGAAGGGGCCGGGCGCGCCCAAGGCCCAGCGGGGCTGAGGTTCCAGGCCTGCCCGTCCGGTTGCACCGGCCGGGCTGCGGCGCCGTGCCCCAGCCCGGCCGATCACCGGTCGCCTCCGTGGGGTCAGGCCGTCGCCGTGCGGTAGGCGCGGGCCGCCGGGGTGCGGAAGATCAGGGTGAACGGGACCGACCGGATCAGCGCACCCCGTACGGGGTGCTGCACGGGCCAGGCGTCGGGCGTGCGGAAGCCCGGGCTTCCCCTTGCCGCGCATCCGGTGGAGCCGGCCCACCATCGGAAGGATCTCGCGGCCGGTCAGGTACTCGTCGACCGCGGGCGAACCGCCCGGACAGGCCGACCGGGCGGCGCGCCGCGTCGGGGTCCTTCAGCACGTCGATGCCGTGCACAACGCGATATACCGCTTTTTTCAACGGTTTCCGCCGGCTGCTCCGACCCGGGTGCCGGCCTCAGCCGATCACGGTGTAGCCCGCCTCCCGCAGCGCGTGACCGACCTCCGCGCAGTGCTCCGGGCCCTTCGTCTCCAGGTGCAGCTCGACCTCCGCCTCCGTGAGCCCGAGCCGGGGGTCGGTCCGCACGTGGCTCACGTCGAGGACGTTGGCGTCCACCACCGACAGCACGCCGAGGAGCGTGGCCAGGGCGCCCGGGCGGTCGGTCACCCTGAGCCGTACGGCCAGGTAGCGGCCCTGCGCCGCCATGCCGTGGCGCAGGATGCGCTGCAGCAGCACCGGGTCGACGTTGCCGCCGGACAGCACCGCGACCACCGGGCCCTCGAAGGCGCCCGGATCGCTCAGCAGCGCCGCGACGGGGCTCGCGCCGGCCGGCTCGACCACCAGCTTGGCCCGCTCCATGCAGAGCAGCACCGCGGCGGACAGCGCGTCCTCGGACACCGTACGCACCTCGTCGACCAGATCGCGGACGATACGGAACGGCACGTCACCGGGCCGCCCCACCCTGATGCCGTCGGCCATGGTCGCCGCGCTCGCGACCGACACCGGCCGCCCGGCCGCCAGCGAGGCCGGATACGCGGCCGAGCCCTCCGCCTGCACGCCCACCACCCGCACGTCCGGGCGCAGCGCCTTCACCACGGTCGCGATGCCCGCGACCAGTCCGCCGCCGCCGGTGCCGACGACGATCGTGCGCACACCGGGGCACTGCTCCAGGATCTCCAGGCCCACCGTGCCCTGGCCCGCGATGATGTCCGGGTGGTCGAACGGGTGGATGAACACCGCGCCCGTGTCGGCCGCGTACTCCTGCGCGGCGGCCAGCGTCTCGTCCACCACCTGGCCGTGCAGCCGTACGTCCGCGCCGTACTCGCGGGTCGCGCTGATCTTGGGCAGCGGGGCGCCCTTCGGCATGAACACCGTGGAGTGCACACCGAGCAGCGCGGAGGCGAGGGCCACGCCCTGCGCGTGGTTGCCCGCGCTCGCGGCGACGACACCCGCGGCACGCTCCTCCGGCAGCAGCCCCGCGATGCGCACGTACGCGCCGCGCAGCTTGAACGACCCGGTCCGCTGGAGGTTCTCGCACTTCAGGTGCACCGGGGCGCCGATCATCTGGGACAGGTGCCTGCTGCCCTCCATGGCGGTGACACGTGCGACGCCCGAGAGCATCTTCTGGGCGCCTCGGACGTCGTCCGCGGTCACCGTCGGCAGGGAGTCGGCCGGGCTGTAGTTCATGACCACCAGTCTCGCAGTTCACGTCCGTGCACAGCGGCCGTGACCAAGCCTCGGAATGGGTTTGCACAGCCCTGGTACACCCCGTGCCCCGGCCGCGTACCCTGTCCCCCAACCCAGCTCCCCACGCACGAAGTGAGCCCCCGGCGATGCCCACAACACCTGAGATGTCGATGGACATGACCGACATGAGCACTGTCGGTGACACCGGTCTTCTGGACACGCTGCAGCACGAGGTCGCGGTGTTCGCGCGCCGTGCCGAGCAGACGCGGCTCGGCGGGGTGGGGCAGGTGCGCAACTCCATGGACCGTGCCGCGTACCTGCTGCTCAACCGCCTGGACAAGGAAGGCCCCATGGGCGTCAAGGCCCTGGCCGCGAGCATGGGGATCGACTCCTCGACGGTGACCCGGCAGGTCGCCCCGCTGGTCGACACCGGCCTGGTCAAGCGCACGTCCCACCCGGAGGACGGACGCGCGGTGGTGCTCCAGCTCTCCCCGCGCGGGCTGTCCCGGCTCGAGGAGGTACGTTCCTCCAGACGCCGGTTGATGGCCGAACTGACGCACGACTGGGCGCCGGAGGAGCGCGAGGCGTTCACCACGCTCCTCACCCGCTTCAATGTCGCGCTCTCCGCCCGGCAGGCCACGCAGGGTGCCGCCGGCCCGGAGTCCCAGCCGGCGTCCTGAGCCTGCCGCACGCGTACGCCGTGACGCCGACCCACGCGCGTGCGGGTGCTCCCGGCTCTTGACCCCGAAGGCGCCGCCGGTCTCCCATGAGAGCGGGACCCTGTCGTCCGTACGCCGTCCGGCCCTTCACACCGCACGCAGGGCGACGGGTCCGGTCCCTCACGGTCACCGTCACGCGGGAGGCGCGGTGGGAGAACGGCATGCGTCGCGCGACGCCCGCCGGGCCCGGGAGTTCGAGGTGTTCGTCGCGGGTGCCGCCGGGCGGCTGCTGCACGCCGCGACCCTGCTCACCGCGGAGGCCCCCGACGGCAACCCGCGCGCGCGGCGCCTGCTGACGCTGGCCCTCGCGCAGACGTACGCCTCCTGGGACCGGCTGCGCGGCGAGGACCCGTACGCCCGGGCACGCCGGCATCTGGCCACCCGCTTCGCGCGCGAGGCGTGGCACCGGTACGGGGCGTTCGGCCGGCACCGGCCGGTTCCGGGCAGCCCGCTGGGGAACCTGTCGCCCCAGGAGCGGCTGATCCTCGTCCTGAGGATGTACGAGGGGGTCGCCGAGGAACAGACGGCGGCACTGCTCGGCCTGCCCGTCGACCGGGTACGGGCGATCTGCGCGCGGGCGACGACGACGCTGCTGCATCCTCCGCGACAGGCGGCACCAGCGGTGCCGGCACCGAAGCCGGCGCCGTCGTGACCGTGCCCCGCGCGGGCCGGCGCGGCCCCCGGCCCGCCGCGCACCGCGGGACCGCCCTCGCCGGGCCGTGCGCCGAAGGAGGTGTCCGGTGAACGTGTCCGAACGGGAGGCGACCGTGCGGCGGATGCTGGAGCGGACGCCGCCCGCGGTGCCGCCGGACCTGTACGCGGACGTGGTGCGGCGCGGCAGCCGCATGCTGCGCCGCCGCACGGTGGCCCTCCGCGTGCTGTGGCTCGCCCTGCTGGCCGCGGCGCTCGCCTTCACCGTCTGGGCGTCGGTCGCCCGCCCCTGGGTGGAGCCGCCGTCGACGACGACTCCACCGGTCAGCGACTGGTGAGGCCGCGCCTCAGCCGAGAGCCTGCTTCAGGTCCTCCAGAAGGTCGTCGACGTTCTCGATGCCCACGGAGAGACGGACCAGGTCGGCGGGGACCTCGAGGGCCGAGCCGGCCGCGGACGCGTGCGTCATGCGCCCGGGGTGCTCGATCAGGGACTCGACGCCGCCCAGCGACTCGCCGAGTGTGAACACCTTCGCCCGGTTGCAGACCTCGACGGCCGCCTCCTCGCCGCCCTCCACCCGGAAGGACACCATGCCGCCGAACGCCTTCATCTGCTTCGCGGCGACCTCGTGACCGGGGTGCTCCGGCAGGCCCGGGTACAGGACGCGGTGCACGCGCGGGTGCCGGCTGAGCATGTCGGCGACCTTGGCGGCGTTCTCGCTGTGCCGGTCCATGCGCACGGCGAGCGTCTTCGTACCGCGCAGCACCAGCCAGGAGTCGAACGGTCCGGCGACCGCGCCCATCGCGTTCTGGTGGTAGGCCAGCTGCTCGCCCAGCTCCCCGTCGTTCACGACGAGCGCCCCGCCGACGACGTCGGAGTGACCCCCCATGTACTTGGTCAGGGAGTGCACGACGATGTCCGCGCCGAGCGCCAGCGGCTGCTGGAGGTAGGGGGTCGCGAACGTGTTGTCGACGACGAGCCGGGCGCCCGCGCCACGGGCGACCTGAGCGACGGCGGCGATGTCGGTGATGCCGAGCAGCGGGTTGGAAGGGGTCTCCACCCACACGACCTTGGTCCTCGGGGTGAGAGCGGCCCGCACGGCGGCCGGGTCGCTGGTGTCGGCCACCGACCACTCCACGCCCCACCGCGAGACGACCTTGGCGAACAGGCGGAACGTGCCGCCGTAGGCGTCGTTCGGGATCACCACGTGGTCGCCGGGGACGAGCAGCGTACGCAGCAGGCAGTCCTCGGCCGCCAGCCCGGACGCGAACGCGAGGCCTCGCCGGCCGCCCTCCAGGGCGGCGAGGTTCTCCTCCAGGGCGGTGCGGGTGGGGTTGGCGCTGCGGCTGTACTCGTAGCCGCCGCGCAGCCCGCCGACGCCGTCCTGCTTGTAGGTGGAGACCTGGTAGATCGGCGGGACGACCGCGCCCGTCAGGGGGTCGGCGGTGTTCCCCGCGTGAATCGCGAGGGTCTCGAAGTGCTGACTGATGTGCCTGTCGCTCATGGGTTCCGAGGGTAGTGCGCCCGCGGCCGGGGCGACGGACCGCGAGGCCGGACACCGAGCCGGGCCGGGCGGCGGGTTTTCCACAGCACGGCGACCAGGATGGTCAAGTGTCGGACCGGTCTGGTTCGCTTGGGCCATGGCGATTGTGTGGGTCCTGATGGCACTGGCCCTGTTCAGCGTGGTCCTGCTCCCCGTCCTCATGCGCAGGCGCGGGGGCATCCAGCAGGTCTCGCCGGGCGACCCGGACGCCGCGGACCCGGCGGACTACGGCTTCCTCCGCCAGGAGGAGCTGGACGTCCGCATGCCCGGGCCCGACCAGGACCTGCTGGACGTGCTGGACGTGGTGCAGCACACGCAGGACTACCGGGCGGCCGCGCAGCTCCTGGCCGGCACGGAGGCGGCGGGCGAGACGCGCTGGCAGCGCGTGCAGGCCTTCGCGGGCGCCGCGTCCCTGGAGCTGCAGCAGCGGCCCGGCGGGGTGAGCGAGACCCCGGGCGGGCAGTGGCTGCGGGTGTGGCGGGCCGAGAACCCGAAGGACGCGGGCGGCGCGGCCGTGCACGCGGAGTTCCTGGTGCAGCAGGCCTGGCGCACGTCGACGCCTGGGACGGAAGAGTTCCGGATCATCATGGAGGAGGCCCGGTCGGCGTGCGCGGACGCGGCGCTGCTGGCTCCCGGCGACCCGGTCCCCCACATCATCGAACTCTCCGTGGCCCGCGGCCTCGCCTACCCGCAGCCGGAGTTCGAGCAGCTCTGGATGGGAGTCCTGGACCGGGCGCCTGCCCACATGGGGGCGCACCTGGCGGCGCTGCACTACTGGTGCGAGAAGTGGCACGGCTCGCGGGAGCTGGCGTACTCCTTCGCGGAGGCGGCCGCGGCCCGCGCCCCGCGGGGTTCGCTTCTCGCGGCCATGCCGCTCTTCGCGGTCTTCGAGCACCTTCCCGAGGTGAACCTGGTCCGCAGCTTCTACCAGAGCGAGGTGGTGACGAAGGCCGTCCACGGCGCGCTGCACGCGGTGCACTCGGCCCGCCCCGACGACCCGATGCCGGCGCACGTCCGCCATCTGCTGGTGTTCTTCCTGGTCCGCAGCGAGCGCTGGGCGGAGGCGATGGCCCAGCTGGTCCACGTCGACGGCCACGTGGGCGCGCTGCCCTGGACCCTGACCTCCGATCCGGCGGCGGACTACGCGGTGTACCGGGCGCTGGCGGTGGCGGGGTACGAGGCGAACGGGGGGAGCCCGGCGACGCTGCCGCACTGAGCCGGGTCGAAAACCAGTGGCCGGCGAGGACCAGGCGGCCTCACCCTGAACGCCATGGAAGAACCGCAACGCAGGATCCGCGCCCTCCACACGGACTCGACGATCACCGTCTACCAGGCATACGCGCCGGAAATCGGGAAGCCTGCGGTTCGCCGGGGACGTTTCCCCGACGGGTGGAAGCGGGGCCGGATGACGTGGATCAAGCCGTCGTTCCTGTGGATGATGTACCGCTGCGGCTGGGCCACGAAGACGGGACAGGAGACCGTTCTCGCTGTCGAGATCACTCGCGACGGCTTCGAGTGGGCGCTGCGCAACGCCTGCCTGTCGAGCTTCGCCCGTGGGGTGCACTCCGACCGCGACGTCTGGCAACGGCAGTTGAAGCGTGCACCGGCCCGCGTCCAGTGGGATCCCGAGCGCGATCTGCACCTTCGGCCGCTGCCCTACCGCTCGCTGCAACTCGGGCTCTCCGGTGAGGCGGTACGACGATACGCGGACGAGTGGACGGTCTCCATCAGCGACGTGACTCCGCTCGCCACCGAGATCCGCACACTCGTCGGCAGCGGCGACCTGAACTCCGCGACCCGGCTGCTGCCCAGGGAACGTCCCTACTCCGTGGGGGACGACCTGATGGCGCACCTGGACCCGTCGAACCGAGGCCGGCACATCACCGGCCGGCGTGCCGGGCTCTGCGCGGAGGGATCACCGAGTGGGGCCGACGGTGACCTCCCCCGTGTCCGTGCTGTTGATGTCCACGGAGTGGACGCAACCGCCGGTGTTGCGGTGGCCCCCGGTTCCTCCGGTGATCGCGAGATCGCCCCACCCCAACCGGCGGGGTCAGCGTGCGCACCTCGCCGTAGGTTCCGACCGTCGCATCCTCATTTCAACAGCTCATCCGAAGATGACGACTTCGTCTCCCGGACCCGCGCCGGACGGACCCACGTCGACGAAGGTGGGCGGCGGCGTCACCCTGGCCACCACCTGGAAGGCCTCCTCGCGTGGCCTCCCGGGCCGCTGCTGCCGGCGGCTGTCGCAGGTGGAGCGCGGACAAGGGCGACGGCCGTGCCGACGGCGGCCCCGGGAAACGTCGCTCGACCGGTCGCACTCCGGATGTCCTCGGTAGCGGCCGAGGAGAGGTCCCGAAGGAATCCACCGTGGCCGCACGGCGGTGGAAGACGCCGAAAGGCCTCCGGTGATCACCCCGCGGGTCTCCCGTCGGACGAGCGAGCCGAAACGGCTCACCCTCACACCTCACTCACCGTCAAATCCTATTCCCACACATAAGGTTGCACGGATATCGGGAATTACTGCGGCCAAGTACTGTCATCTGACTGCCGAAACGATTCTCCGTCGATTCATTCCCCCAAATGCCGGATACCTGGGCGCCCCGTTGCGCTCGTTAGGTGATCGTGACTTGGAACGAACCGGAAGATCAGATCCCCGTCGGAAGCGGCGCCGGCTGGCACGAGTCGGCCGGCGGTGAGGTGCGCCTGAAGGGCTGTTCGGACCTTCTTGAAGATTTCCTCAAGAAGATCAGCGACATGGAGAGCGAATACCTGCGCGCTCTGGACGGAGCATCCTGACACAGAGCTCGGAGGAGCTTCGAGAATGGACAGGCTTCAAGGCGAGCCAAGCCTCTACGATCTTCAGTTCTCCCTGAGATCCGATCATGACGTGCTCGGCCAGCCCTCTTATCAAGTCGATCCCCTCGGGACGCATCCCGTCTGGAACGCCCCCGACTCGGACATCGCGCCGAACGGCTGGGACCCCGACGAAGAGCTGGCCCAGATGCTCTCCACCGTGTCCGCCGCGGACCCCGCCCCGCCCCCACTGGACGGACATCACCGCCACCGGATCGACCGACGGCGCCCCCGGCCGGCCTCCCACATCCTCGACGGCGGTCAGCGACTCAGCCCCGTCACACTCCTGGTCGCCACGATCGCCGCGTGCGCGGTGGCCATGCTGGGCTGGTCCACCGCCTACTCCTACAACCAGCTGCGCGAGATCGCCGCCACGGTCCTGCCCGCGCCGCTCGCCCAGTGGTGGCCGCTGACCGTGTACGGGCCGTGGTTCGTGGCGGCGCTGTCCATCCTGCGGGCGGCCGTCCAGCACCGCACCGCCCGCCGGTCCTGGTGCGTCATCCTGATCGCCTCCGCGACGGCGGTGGCCCTGTGCATCAGCCACTCCTCGTACTCCGTGCTCTCGATGGTGATCGTCGGGATTCCGCCGATCACCGCCCTGGTGTGCTTCCGGGAGCTCGTCGGCCAGGTGTCGTGCAAGTACCGTCCCCGGCACGCCGCCCCCGGCAAGGAGCCGGCCGGCGGCGGCTGACCCGCCCCCCGCGCACCGCACCCCACGCACCGCACCCCACGCACACACGGCTCGGCACCCGCCCCGAAAGCGAGCGGGTGCCGAGCCGTCGGCGCGTCGTCACCCCGCCATGGACGGGGCGTACGGCGACAGGGCCGGAGCGGGCTGCACTCCGGGAGCCAGGCCCAGGGCCACCAGTGCGTCGGGCAGACCGCGTCCGACGCGCGTGGCCTCCAGCGTTCCCGGGGCGGCCAGTTGGCGGCAGCTCCCGGCGATGATCCCGAACAGGTGCTGCACCCGGCCGGGGCCGCGCGGCAGCAACTGGCCGTGGAAGTCCTCGTGGTGGGAGAGGACGAGGGCGGCGAGTCCGGCCACATGGGCCGAGGCCGTGCCGGTGCCGTCCAGCGCCGTGTATCCGCCGCGCGGGGCGCACGACAGGACGGCCACGCCGGGGGCGGCCGCGTCCACGCCGGGGCCGTAGCAGCTGAACGGCGCGGCGAACAGTCCTTCGGGGGTCAACTGCGGTCCGATGTGGGTGGCTTGCGAGGTGTCCTGCGGATACGAGCCGAAGACTCCCAGCGCGCCGACGGTGAACACGGTGGGCAGCGAGCCCGGGAAGCCGACCGGCCCGCCGGTGTCGCCCGCGGGGGCGACGCAGGCGATGCCCGCCGCGTAGGCGTCGGCGAGCTTGCGGGAGACCAGCGCCGAGGGGTACGGCGTGGCCACCGCGAGATGGGCGATGTCGACCTCCCGCTCGATGCAGTGGTCCAGAGCGGCGATCAGGTCGCTGAAGTGCCCGCCGGGCAGCACCTTGCAGACCTCGATCTCGGCGTCGACAGCGATGCCGATGATCCCCTTGCCGGTGTCCGCGCCGGCGATGATGCCCGCCGCGTGGGTGCCGGTGCCCAGTGTGTCGTGGGCCCAGCCGCGGTCGGTGCCGTGCAGGAGATCGACACCGGAGCGCACGCGTTGCCTCAGGTCGGGGTGCTCGGCGCTGACGCCCGAACCGATGACCGCGACCCGGACGCCGAAGGCGCGGAACGTGGGCGGCAACCGGTCCAGCCGCATGGCCTGCTGGCCCCAGCCGTACTGCTGCCGCTCCTCCAGCTCCGGGTACACCTGGGTCAGCGGCGTGAGCGTGACCAGGTTCTCCTGCGTCGCCGACAGGTCGGGCCGGTGGATCCAGCGGTCGGCGTAACCGCCCACGGGCCGGACGTAGAGGGACTGGACGGTCTCCGCGGTCTCCGTCGCCAGGGCGAGGGTGACCGTCCCGTCGGACGCGGTGACGCCCTGGCTCGGCCAGGTGGCCCCGATCAGGAACACGCCCGCGCCCGCCAGCGGTTCGCCGTCCGGGCCGCACACGCGCAGCGAGATCTCCGCCGCCTCCTCCAGCGGCATGACGAGGCCCGGATCGCGCAGCGGCAGCACCCCCGCGGTCGGCGTCGCGGCGGGTCCTGTGGCGGACAGCGGCAGATCCGGTTCGATGTGCACGTTCAGCGACCGCATGGCCGACACCTGGGCCTCGGCCGCCTCGACGACCGCGATCTCCGGGCAGGAGGGCTGCACTCCGGCCGACTTCAGTTTCTCCGGCGGGCGGAGCCTGCGGGTCACGGTGACCTCCGGCATCCGCTCCAGCCGATCGCACAGCGCGTCCATGCCGAGTTCGGCGGCTCCCGGGGGGAGAAGACCCTGCGGGAGGGGTGTCACCATGTACCGGGCCCTGCGCGGCTGCACCGTGATCGGTGACGGGCCGCCCTTCCTGCGCGGCCCCGTTTCCTTGCCCTCGGGTCCCGGCCCGCCGGCCCCCGCTCCCTCGGACCCGCTCTCCCGGTTGTTTCCGGGCCTTTCCTTGACCATTGCGTCCACCTTCACCACGCCGTCGTTCCTTAGCTCCTGATCCGGTGACGGCGGCCGCGCTTCCACAGTGATGCGGTGTGCCCGGGAACCGCTCCTGGGCACACCGCATCGCGCGCCGCCGGACGTCAGCCGATGCCGAAGGGCATCTGGCCGAAGCCGGGCTGCTGGTACTGCTGCTGCTGGTACGGCTGGCCGAACTGCTGGCCGCCCGATCCGCCGGGGCCCCAAGGCTGCTGGCCCTGCTGGCCCTGCTGGCTCTGCTGGACCAGCGTCAGGATCGCGATCGGCAGCGCCTGCTGCACGGACTGCTCCACCGCGTGCCGCACACCCTGGCGCAGCGTCGTGTGCAGCGCGATGGCCAGGTACGGGTGCGCATGGTGGGCCATGCCCTGCTGCTGAAGCTGCTGCTGGACCTGCTGGATCTGCTGCAGCGTGTGCTGCATGCGCTGCGCGATCTGCTGGCTCGCCTGCTGGCAGGCCTGCTGGATGGCCTGCTGGACCACGTGCCCGATCGGCTGCTGGGCGCCGAGCTGCTGGCCGAACTGCTGGCCGAACTGCTGGCCGAACTGCTGCAGGGGCTGGGTACCGGTCATCACCGACATGAATGCTCCGTTCGATGGCACCAGGGGTGAAAGCCGACATAGAGAACCTATGTGGCTTTGTCGGAAGATTCCGACGCCCTGAAGCTAAGGTGGCGCACTCACGATCGCAATCCGATGACCATGCCGACCGCCCGGGCGGTGAGACCGGTCCGGCGGCGCCTTCGGTGCGCTCCACGCCCGCAGCCCAAGCCCGACGCGGCCCGGACCGGCGTCCCGGCCCGGCCCCGCGACGGTGCCTCCGACCGGATGAACCTCAGTCGCCGCCGCTCCCGTACGGCCGCGTCAGGATCTCCATGCGGTGACCGTTCGGGTCGTCGAAGTACGCGCCCCGGCCGCCGTCGTTGTGATTGATCTCGCCGGGGCGGTGGTGGTACGGGTCCGCCCAGTAGCTCAGGCCCCTGTCCCGGATACGGGCGAAGATCACGTCGAAGTCGTCCTCGGAGACCAGGAACGCGTAGTGCTGCGGAGTGATCGAGCCGGTGGTCTCCATGTAGTCCAGCGTCACGCCGTTGGAGATCTCCAACGGGGTGAACGGGCCGAACGGCGGCGCCACCTCGAGCCCCAGCAGATCGGCGAGGAAGCGCGCGGACGCGCTCTTGTCGTGTGCGGCGACGATCGTGTGGTTGAGCTCCACGGACATGCTCGGACCTCCTGTCCCCCGGTTGCCGTAACCACTTCCCACGCTAGAAAGCGCGACGGCCCGGCGCATCGGTCTTCGGGCCCACGCCGCTGCGACCTTCGGCCCATCACGCACGTGAGGCGGCCACGGGGGCCGCCTCACGCGTGTGGTCGGTGGGTTCTCAGATGGTGGCCGTGTCGATCACGAACCGGTACCGGACGTCGCTGCCCAGCACCCGCTCGTACGCCTCGTTGATCTCGGAGGCGCTGATCAGCTCGATCTCGGCGCCGATGCCGTGCCCCGCGCAGAAGTCCAGCATCTCCTGGGTCTCGCGGATGCCGCCGATGGCGGAGCCGGCGAGGGTCTTGCGACCGCCGATCAACGAGAACAGGTTGAGGGAGACGGGCTCCTCGGGGGCGCCCACGTTCACCAGAGCGCCGTCGACCTTCAGCAGCGACAGCAGCGCGCCGAAGTCCATCGGCGCCGACACGGTGGAGACGATCAGGTCGAACGTGCCGCGCAGCTCCTCGAAGGTCTTCGGGTCGCTGGTGGCGTAGTAGTGGTCGGCGCCCAGCTTCAGGCCGTCGTCCTTCTTGCGCAGGGACTGCGAGAGCACGGTCACCTCGGCGCCCATCGCATGGGCGATCTTGACGCCCATGTGGCCGAGGCCCCCCAGGCCGACGATCGCGACCTTCTTGCCGGGGCCCGCGTCCCAGTGGCGCAGCGGGGAGTACGTGGTGATGCCGGCGCACAGCAGCGGGGCGGCCACGTCGAGGGAGAGGCCGTCCGGGATGCGGACGACGAAGTTCTCGTCGACGACGATCTTCTCGGAGTAGCCGCCGTAGGTGGGCTCGCCGTCCTTGCCGACGGCGTTGTAGGTGCCGACGCCGCCCTTGAGGCAGTACTGCTCCAGGCCCTTGGCGCAGTTCTCGCACTCGCGGCAGGAGTCGACCAGGCAGCCGACACCCACGCGGTCGCCGACCTTGAACTTGGTCACGCCGGGGCCGACCTCGGAGACGACCCCCGCGATCTCGTGGCCGGGAACCATCGGGAAGATCGCCTCACCCCAGCCCTCGCGGGCCTGGTGGATGTCCGAGTGGCAGATACCGGCGAACTTGATGTCGATCAGGACGTCGAACTCGCGGACCTCGCGGCGCTCGATCGTGGTGCGCTCGAGCGGGGCCTTCGCGGCGGGTGCGGCGTATGCAGCAACGGTGGTCATGCGGAGTTTCTCCTAGGGGTCGCGCGCCCGGCTGCCTTTCACCGGGCACGGCGTCCAGCCTGCCGGACGGCAGCGGACTCACCCAGGCCACGGCTCTGCCTACGACCGGCCGTCCTACCACTGGCGGGGTCAGGCTCCCGGTCGTACCACCAGGAATACTGGACGCATGGACGAACAGCTCGACTCCCTGCCGGAGCCCGCCGCAGGAGCCGGTCAGCCCCTGGACCGGCGCGCCGAGCTCAGCGAGTTCCTGCGCACCCGCCGGGCCCGGCTGAAGCCGGAGGACGTGGGACTGCCGGACTTCGGCCGCCACCGCAGGGTGCCCGGGCTCAGGCGCGAGGAGCTGGCGCAGCTGGCGGGCGTCTCCGTGGCGTACTACACCCGCCTGGAACAGGGCAACGGACGGAACGTGTCCGCGGAGGTCCTCGACGCGATCGCCCGCGCGCTGCGGCTGTCCGACGCCGAACACGCACATCTGACGCATCTCGCCAAGCCGAAGGCGCACAAGAAGAAGCCGGCGGCCAGGACGCAGCAGGTGCGGGCGTCGCTCAGGCAGCTGCTGGACTCCTTCGACGGGGTCCCGGCGTACATCGTCGGGCGTCATGCGGACGTCCTGGCGTGGAACCGGATGGCCGCGGCCGTCTTCGGGGACTGGGCCCAGCTGCCGCCGCAGGAGCGGAACTGGGCGCGGATGACGTTCCTCAAGCCCGAGTACCAGGACCTGTTCGTGGACTGGGAGCAGAAGGCCATCGACATCGTGTGCCAGCTGCGCTACCAGGCGGGGTGTCACCCGGACGATCCCCGGTTGTCCGCGCTGGTCGGGGAGCTGTCGGTGAAGAGCGAGGAGTTCCGGCGGCTGTGGGCGACGCACGACGTCAAGGAGAAGAGCCACGGGCTGAAGCGGTTGCGGCATCCACTGGTGGGCGACCTCGCGCTGCAGTTCGAGTCGTTCCGGGTACCGGACGACGGTGAGCTCGCGATGGTGACGTACCACCCCGAGCCGGGGTCGGCGTCGGCGGAGGCGCTGCGGCTGCTGGCGAGCTGGGGCACGGACGCCACCCGCGCGGGCACGACCGCCCCGCACGCCTGACGGCCCCGGGCACGACCACGCCGCACGCCTGACGGCCCCGGGCACGACCACGCCGCACGCCTGACGGCCCCGGGCACGACCACGCCGCACGCCTGACGGCCCCGGGCACGACCGCGCCGCCCCATGGCAGCCGGGAGGGACGGCCGCACCGCACGACGGCCCACCGGAGGCATCGCTCCCGGTGGGCCGTCCGATGAGCGTGATCCGGTGCGGAGCCGTCCGACCGCCCGCGCCACCGCGGGTGGTCGCGGGCTTCGCCGGGGGGTGGTCTCATTCATGCACACGTCACCCCCGGACCACGCGGCACGGCCCATCGAACAGCCCGCCGAACGACCCGCCGAACGACCTAGGGTGCGGCGTTCTCCTTGACGATGATCCTGCCCTTGCGGAGGGTGGCGAGCCGCGGGGCCCTCCTCGCGATCGCCGAGTCGTGGGTGACCATGATGAACGTCAGCCCGTGCTCCTTCCACATGCGTTCGAGCACGTCCATGATCTCGTCGCGCATCGACTCGTCGAGATTCCCGGTGGGTTCGTCGGCGAGCAGCACCTTCGGCTGCTTCACCAGGGCGCGGGCGATCGCGACGCGCTGCTGCTGGCCGCCCGACATCTCGCCGGGCAGATGCCCGAGCCGCTCGCCGAGGCCCACGGACTTCAGCGCTTCGGCGGCCCGTTCGCGCCGCTCCCCTGCCTTCACCCCGAGGGGGACGAGCGCGGTCTCGACGTTCTCCTGCGCGGTGAGCGTGGGAATCAGATTGAAGGACTGGAAGACGAAGCCGATGTTCTCGCTGCGCACCTTCGTGAGCCGGGCCTCGGAGAGCCCGGCCAGGTCGACGCCGTCGAGTTCCACCTGACCGGTGGTCGGCTTGTCGAGCGCACCGAGCATCTGCAGCAGCGTGGACTTGCCGCCGCCGGTGGGGCCCTGGATGACGAGGCGGTCGCCGTCGCCGATGGTGAGGTCGACGCCGTCCAGGGCGTTGATCGTGTCCTTGCCCCGGGTGTAGCGCTTGGTGACGCCTCTGAGTTCGTACATGGGTGCAACTCCTGGGATACGGAAGGGGGCGGGCCGGGACTACTCGACGCGGCGCAGGGCGTCCGCCGGGCGCAGCCGGGAGGCGCGCCAGCCGCCGAAGGCGCCGGCGACCAGACCGCCGGCCACGGCGAGGGCGACCGCGAGGGCGATGGTGGTGGCGCTGACCGGTGCGGTGAGCGCCACCTGAAGCGTCCGGGCCGCCTGCCGCCCGGGGCCGGCGAAGCCACCGCCGCCGCCGAAGCCGCCACCACCGCCACCACGACCGAGCTGTGCCTGAAGCGTGGGGCTGATCGCGGTGACGGCGTACGCGCCCGCCAGGCCGAGCGCGATACCGAGGACACCGCCGACCAGGCCGTTGACGACGGCCTCGCCGACCACCTGCCGCGTCACCCGGCCGGACTTCCAGCCGAGCGCCTTGAGCGTGCCGAACTCGCGCACCCGGCGGGAGACGGCGGAGGAGGTGAGCAGACCGGCGACCAGGAACGCGGCCACCAGCACCACGACGGACAGCCACTTGCCGACGTTGTCGGCGAGGCTGGAGGCGGTGGACAGCGAACCGGAGACGGTGCTCGCGAGGTCGGCGGAGGTGGTGACCGTGGTGCCCGAGACGTTCTTCTGGATGGTCTTCTTGACTCCGGCGATCTGCTGCGAGTCGGTCGCCTTGACGTAGATCGTGGTGACCTTGTCCTTCACGTCGGCGAGCGTCTGGGCCTGCTGCAGGGGGATGTAGAGGTCGGCCGCCGAATCCCCGCTGTCGGCCGTGGCGATGCCGATGATCCGGAACGTGACGCTCTTGATGGTGACCGAGCCGCCGACCGAGAGCTTGTTCTCCTTGGCGTACGCCGAGTCGACGACGGCGACCTTGGCGTCGGTCTCCGACGTCTTGAAGGTGCGGCCACCGGTGATCCTGGAGGAGGTCAGGGGGCCGAGGGCGGGCTTGGTGACGTCGGTGCCGTAGACGGAGTAGTTGTTGACGTCGAAGTCGGCGCCGCCGCCCTCGACCTGCCCCTGCGGCTGCCCGCCGCCGAAGCCGCCGCGTCCGCCCCGCTCACCGCCGTTCTGGTTCTGGCGGAACTGACCCCGCGTGAACTGTCCGCTGATCTTGATGACCCGGAGGCTCAGCCCGCCGACGGCCTGCGAAACCCCCTTCTGTGTCGCCACCTTGGCGACCGTGCTGCTCGCCAGCGTCTGGAAACCCCGCACCATGACGCGGTCGCTGCTCTGCGTCTTGTTGGAGTCGCTGTCGCGTGCGTCGAAGTTGAAGCGCGGTCGCTGTGAGCTGCCGGAGGTGGGATCGGCCGCCTTGGTCACGGTCATGTCGGTGCCCAGTCCGTACAGCGACTGGAGCACCTTGTCCTGCGCCTTCCCCATGCCCGAGGACACGGAGTCGACCACGATGACGAGGGCGATGCCCAGCGCGAGCCCGGAGGCGACGACGAGGGCCGCCCTTCTCCGGCGGCGCAGCTCGCGCCTGAGGTAGGTGAAGAACATGGCCGCAAGCTAGGGAGGCACCGTGATGAACCCATCAACCGGGCATAAGAGAACGATGAGAAGCACGTCCGCCCGGCGTTCCCCCGGACACGACGATGCCGCCGGCTGCCCGCGTCGGGCAGCCGGCGGCATCTCGGGGAGGCGCCGGCCCGGGTGTCAGACGGCCGAACCCGCCTTCCACTGGGCCCAGCTCATGTTCCAGCCGTTGAGGCCGTTGTCCGGGGCGACCGTCTTGTCGCCGGTGTTCTGGACGACCACCACGTCACCGATCAGCGAGTGGCTGTAGAACCACGCGGCCGGCGTGCTCGGGTCGTTCGCGCCCTTCTTGTCCTGCAGGCCGACACAGCCATGGCTGGTGTTGACATTGCCGAAGACGGACGGGGCGCCCCAGTAGTTTCCGTGGATGAAGGTGCCGGAGCTGGTCAGGCGCATGGCGTGCGGCACGTCCTTGATGTCGTACTCGCCCTTGCCGTCGGAGTCCTTGAAGCCGACCGTCGCGCCGTTCATCCGGGTCTGGGTGAACTTCTCGGATATCACCATCTGGCCCTGGTACGTGGTGTGCTCCGGGGAGCCGGCGGAGATCGGTATGGTCTTGACGACCTTGCCGTCCTGAGTGACCTTCATCTGCTTGGTCTTCGCGTCGACGTACGAGACCTGGTTGCGGCCGATCTTGAAGGTGACCGTCTTCTGCTGCACGCCGTACACGCCGCTCGCGCCCTGCACGCCGTCGAGGTTCAGCTTCATCGTGACGGTGGAGCCCTCCTTCCAGTACTGCTCGGGACGGAAGTCGAGCCGGTTGGCGCCGAACCAGTGGCCGACGACCTCCTGTCCGCTGCTGGAGGTGACGGTGATCCCCCTCTGCACGGCGGCCTTGTTGGTGATCGCCTTGTCGAAGTCGATCGAGACGGGCATGCCCACACCGACGGTCGAGCCGTTGTCCGGCGTGAAGTTGCCTATGAAGGAGTGCGCCGGGGCGACGGTGGTGAAGGAGGCGTTCTCGTGGGCGTCGCGGCCCGCGGAGTCCTTGGCCGTCACGGCGACCTTGTACGTCGTGGCCCGGTCGAGCTGGGCGGTCGGCGCCCAGCTGGTCTTGTCGGCCGACATCTGCCCGGCGACGGGGGTGCCGGACGAGGTGGTCATGGTGACGTTGGTCAGCGTGCCCTTGGCGACCGTGACCTTGGCGGCGTTGTTGATGGAGGCGTTGTCGGAACCGTCCGCCGGCGTGATCTTGATCTGTGCCTCGGAGGTCTTCTTGGCGGCCGCCTCGTCGACCGAGGCCTGCGAGTCCTTGTTGTCCCCGCCCCCACTCGCCGCCGAGCTTCCTCCGCTGCACGCGGAGAGCGCCAGCACCCCGCCGAGCAGTGCGGACGCGGCCATCAGGCCCTTGCGCCGCTTACCATCCGTCATCACACGCTTCTCCATGGTTGCCGAATCCCCAAAACCCCGTTGAGTCCCCGCAAGAACCCTCAACGCTACGACCGGTTCGCCCCGTTCCACATCCGGTGCCGGTGTGGGACACACCACGTCGGCCCGACGGGTGCCCGAGAGTCCTCCGTGTCATGCGGGACACCGGGGAACGTCCTTTGAGACGACGGAGCCCCGGGCGCCGGTTGCCGCCCGGGGGCACCTTTTTGCCAAGGCATGTCAGCCGAGTCGGACGCCCTCGTCGTCCTCGTCGCCCCCCGGCTCATCATCCTCGTCGAGGGCCCAGTCCGGCGAGTCGGGGTCGTAGTCGACGATCTCGCTGCTCCAGGAGGCCTGGGCGAGTTCGACGCCCGGCACGTCGCCCAACAGGTCGGACGGCTCGACGAGATACGCGACGGCCTCGGCCGTGTCCTCCGCCACCGCGCTCTCCGTGTAGGCGCGCTCGCCTTCGGGCATGTCCGGATCCTCGGCGATCCGGCGCAGGGCGGCCTTGGCTACGGCGTCGACATCGTCGATCTCGACGACCAGTTCCACACGAAGGCGGACATACCGTGATGTCTCAGAAGTGCTCATGGCGCGCAGCGTACGGCCCGGAGGGCTCGCGACTTTCCCACGACCCGCGCCTTTCACTAGCATCGCTCCACACGGCCAATTCGTAAGCGCCCCAGGGGGATCGGAATTTCGTGTCCGTCGCACGTCGAACGTCGTCCACCACCCGCCGGACGTTGCTGACCGCCACCGCCGCGGGGACCCTGCTGGGGGCCCTGTGGTTCGTGCCGTCCGCGAACGCGACCCAGAACACACCGGAGAACCCGCGGACCGCGACATCGGCGACCGCCGACCGGACGACGACCACAGCGCACGCGGCGAGCGCGACGGAGGCGACGGGCGCGGCGGGTGCGACGGCCCACACGGAACTGGCCGACACCGGCAGCGTGGACACGACGCCGTACGTCATCGGGGGGACGCTGTTCCTCGGCCTGGGGGCGGGATTCGTGACGTACTCGGTACGCCGGGAGCGCAGCGGGGCGTACTGAGCCCGCCCGCGGCCGGGTGGTACGCAGGGCCCCGCCGCCACCGAGAACCGAGCGGTGACGGCGGGGGACTGGTGAGGCGTCAGCCTGGCGTGGCCGGGCAAGGCCCCCAGGTCGAGGGCGAGGGTGCTCGCCCACCCGCCGCACCTGCTCTCGGGGAGCGGCCGCCGGGCGATCGGCGGCCTGCGCGTGGGGCCGCTCGGAGCGGCGGCCCCACCCGGTTGCTCAGACCAGCGGTCCCGTGACCGACTCCACCGCCGCGAGCAGACGACCGTCGCGCAGGAACGCGTCCGCCGCCGCGAGGTCCGGGGCCAGGAACCGGTCCGGGCCGGGGCCCGCGACGCCCGCCTTGCGCAGGGCGGTGATCGCCGCCTGGCTGGCGGGGGCCGGGGTCAGGCCCTCGCGCAGCTCGATGGCGCGGGTCGCCGCGTACAGCTCGATCGCGAGGACACGGGCCAGGTTGTCCACCGCCGTGCGCAGCTTGCGGGCGGCCGACCAGCCCATGGAGACGTGGTCCTCCTGCATCGCGGAGGACGGGATCGAGTCGGCGGAGGCCGGTACGGCGAGCCGCTTCATCTCGCTGACCAGCGCCGCCTGCGTGTACTGGGCGATCATCAGCCCCGAGTCGACGCCGGCGTCGTCCGCGAGGAACGGCGGCAGACCGTGCGAGCGGTTCTTGTCCAGCAGCCGGTCGGTGCGGCGTTCCGCGATCGACGCCAGGTCCGCGGCGGCGATCGCGAGGAAGTCCAGCACGTACGCCACCGGCGCGCCGTGGAAGTTGCCGTTGGACTCGACCCGCCCGTCGGGCAGGACCACCGGGTTGTCGACGGCCGAGGCCAGCTCGCGCTCGGCGACCAGGCGGGCATGGGCCAGCGTGTCCCGTCCGGCGCCCGCGACCTGCGGGGCGCACCGCACCGAGTAGGCGTCCTGGACGCGCGGCGCGTCGTCCTGGTGGTGGCCCGTGAGATCCGAGTCCTTCAGTACGGCCAGCATGTTGGCGGCCGACGCGCCCTGCCCGGGGTGGGGGCGGATGGCGTGCAGCTCCGGTGCGAGGACCTTGTCCGTGCCGAGCAGCGCCTCCAGGGAGAGCGCGGCCGTGATGTCGGCCGACTTGTAGAGGGTGTCCAGGTCGGCGAGGGCCATGAGCAGCATGCCGAGCATGCCGTCGGTGCCGTTGAGGAGCGCGAGGCCCTCCTTCTCGCGCAGCTCGACCGGGGTGATGCCGTGCTCGGCGAGGAGTTCGGCGGCGGGACGTACGACGCCGTCGGGGCCTTCGGCCTCGCCCTCGCCCATCAGGGTCAGCGCACAGTGGGACAGCGGAGCCAGGTCGCCGGAGCAGCCGAGGGATCCGTACTCGTGCACGACCGGGGTGATGCCGGCGTTGAGGAGGTCGGCCATGGTCCGCGCGACCTCGGGGCGTACGCCGGTGCGGCCCGAGCAGACGGTCTTCAGCCGCAGGAACATCAGGGCGCGCACGACCTCCCGCTCCACCCGGGGGCCCATGCCGGCCGCGTGCGAGCGCACGATGTTGCGCTGCAACCGGGTGCGCAGCTCCTGGCTGATGTGCCGGGTCGCCAGCGCGCCGAAGCCGGTGCTGACCCCGTAGACGGGGTCCGGCTTCGCGGCCAGCGCGTCCACCACCCCGCGGGCCGCCGCCAGGGCCGTCAGGGCTTCCTCGGAGAGTTCGATCCGGGCGTCCGCGCGCGCCACGGCGAGAACGTCGGACGCGGTCACCCCGGACGTCCCCACCACCACAGTGTGCATATCCATATTCAGGAGCGTACGCAGTGAATTCGAAGATGTCACCAGTGGGGTACGGGTTCACCCCTTACCGGCCTCGGGCACCTCAGAGCCGGCCGCGGAACCTGCGGCGCTCCCCGGCGGGCGGCGGCTCGTCGGCCAGGCGGACGACGGGGTCGTCCGGTCCCTCGCGGCCCGCCACCACGGGCTTCCCCGCGTGCAGCGCCTTCGCCCGGTACTGGGCCGCGTCCGCGAACCGGAACAGCCGTCGCGCCGAGTGCACCGGGCCGATGGCGTCCTGGGTGGAGGCGACCCCGCAGGCGACACCGTCGCCGATCTCCAGTTCGGCGGCACGACGGCACACCTCGTCGGCGGCCCGCACCACCTCGTCGGCCGACGGGCCCACCGCCAGCAGGCAGAACTCGTCACCGCCCAGCCGGGCCACCAGCGCACCCGGCAGCATGGCACCGCACAGTGACAGCACCGACCCGAAACGCTCCAGCAGCCGGTCGCCCACGGCGTGACCCTGCGTGTCGTTGACGCGCTTGAGCCCGTTGACGTCGCAGACGACCAGCGAGACCACGACGCCGTCGGCCCGGTGCCGTTCGATCGCCTCCTCCAGGCGCACGTCGACGGCGCGGCGGTTGGCGAGGCCGGTGAGGGCGTCGGTGAAGGCGAGCCGGCGAGCCTCCTCCAGCCGTTCGGTCTGCGCGATTCCGGCGGCCACCACGGAGGCGAGGACGGTGGCGAAGTCGGCGTCGTCGCCGTCGAAGACGGGCTCCCCCGCCGCGCGCGCCACATACAGCTCCCCCCACGCCCGGCCGTGCAGCACCACGGGCGCGACGACGCAGCAGCCCCGGCGGCGCCGGCGCAGGGCCGCGACCCGCTGGTGGCAGTACCCGGGCTGCCCCGTGGCCGGCCCCTCGGCGGTCTCCACCCAGGCGCTGGGACCGCCACCGCCCGCCCACCGCTCGTGCAGGAACTCGGTGATCTCCGGGAACTGGTGCACGGGGTACGCCTCACGCTCGGGGAACTCCTCCTCCTCGGGCGCCCGCTCCCCCACATTGACGAGGACCCGCAGCCGTCCGGCCTCCCGCTCCCACACCGACAGCGCGGCGAAGCTCCCGGCGAGCGCCCGGCACGCGCCCAGCGCGGCGGCCCGCCAGGCCTCGTGCGGAGTGTGCGCCGCCGCCATGCCCTGCGCCAGCGCCACCACGGCCCTCAGCCGACTGTCCTCAGCCACGCCTCCAGGCTAGGGCGTGCCCTGCGGTTCAGCGCGGAGGAAGGTGCGGCGTCCGGTGCCTGCGAAGACGTGGCACCGGAGCGCCCTCGTGGGATCGGTACGGCGATCGGGTGCGCGGGGTCTCGGCGCTCCTCGCCTACTCCCCCGGCCACTGCGGGGTGCGCTTCTCGTTGAAGGCGGCCACCCCCTCCGCGCGGTCCCCGGAGAACGCCACCGAACGCCACGCCGCGTCCTCGACCTCCAGACCGGTGCGCAGGTCCAGGCCGTGGCCGAGCCTGAGGGCCCGCTTCGCCGCGCGCAGGCCCACCGGGGAGTTGGCGGCGATTCGGGCGGCGAGGGCGAGCGCCTCCGCACGGTCCCGGCCCTCCGGCACGAGGTCGTCGACCAGGCCCAGCTCCCGCGCCTCGGACGCCTCCAGACGCCGGGCCGTGAAGATCAGCTCCGCGGCGCGCGCGGCGCCCACCCGGCGGGGCAGCAGCTGCGTACCGCCGCCGCCCGGGATGACCCCCACGGACACCTCGGGCAGCCCCACCACCGCCGTCCGGTCCGCCACGATCAGGTCGCAGGACAGGGCCAGCTCGAAGCCGCCGCCCAGTGCGAAGCCGTGCACGGCGGCGATCGTCGGCATCGGCAGCTCCAGGACGCCGGTGTAGGCGGCGCGGGCGACGGGGCGCTGGCGCATCAGGTCGGCGTCCGTGAAGGAGTTGCGCTCCTTCAGGTCCGCGCCCACACAGAAGGCCCGCTCGTGCGTCGATGTCACCACCGTCACCCGGGCGTCGCGGTCGTCGGCGAGGTGGGCGCACGCGGCGGCGATCGAGCGGGCCATGTCCGTGGACACCGCGTTCATGGCCTTGGGCCGGTCCAGCGCCAGCTCCGCGACGTACCCGTGCCGCCGTACGACGACGTACTCGCCGAACCGCCGCTCGTCCCCCTGCTCCGCCATGACACCCTCCCGGTTAACGCGGGTTAACTACACGTCGTCCCGATCATCGCAGGCGAAGCGGCCCCGCGAAAGCCACCGTGCGCCTTCGGCGGGTGCGCGCCCTTTACCGCCCCCTGTCCCCGTTCGAGTGAATTCGAGTCACCTGCGCATCGCCCGCCCCCCATCACCACATAATCTGCGCACCGCTACGCCGCTACGGCACTTGGGGGAGTGCGGGCGACCGGGAGGGACGGGCATGACGACGGACACGGCCACCGACGACACCACGGCGACGGTGCACCACGCCTCCGGCCTCTGGTTCCGCCCGGCGGGCCGGCACCGCAAGCCCCGTCACCGGCGCCTGGCGCTCGCCGTCGGCGGGTTGGCGCTCGCCGCAGGCGCCCTGAGCCTCGTACGTCTGGCACCCGAGTCGGTGACGGGCGGAGGCGGCACCGCGGAGGCCGAGCCCCGGGTCGATGCCAGCGACACCGCGGCAACGGTCAGCGGCGTGCCGTCCAAGGGGGCGGCAGGGCCTTCGACGACGGCCCTCACGGCAAGGGCGGGCATTGCGGCCTCCGCGTCGGGCGACGCGAGCCCGTCCGGGCTTCCGTCCCGACCGGTCCCACGGGTCACCGACCCCGCGACCGGCATCCCGGAGGCACTCTCGACCCCGACGGCGTCACGGACACCCGAGCCTCCGGTCACGACGACGACCGCCCCGCCATCCGCCCCGCCCCCGGCCTCGACCACCCAGGCGCCGCCGCCACCGTCCTCCTCGAACCCGGCGGGGCTGTGCGTGCCGCTCGTGGGACTCTGCGTCCACGGCCTCTGAGCACGCTGAACCGGGAGCGCGACGGACGGCTGGTGCCGCGGCAGGCAACGGGGCGAAGGTTGCCTGATGCGGCACTAGGAGGAGCCGTTCCGCCGGGCCAGCAGCCACGGCTCGATCACGCCGAGGCCGCGCACGGGACGCTGCCACATCGGCTGCAGCGCGAAGCGGTGGGTGGGCGGCTCCTTGCCCTCCTTCTCGGCGACGGCCGCGGCCTCCGCGGCCGCCGCCTCGGAGGCGGGCGCCTCGGCCGTGCGGATCAGCTCCTCCGCGAAGGCATGGTCGACGAGGACCGCGTCCCGGGGCGCTATCGAGGTGAGCCGGCTCGCCAGGTTGACCGTCGTACCGAAGACATCGCCCATCCGGGTGGTCACCGTGCCGAACGCGATGCCGACGCGCAGTTCCGGCATGGTCTCGTCGTTCGCCATGGTCTCGATGAGGCGCAGAGCGATCTCGGCGGCCACGCCCGCGTCGTCCGCCGCGTACAGCACCTCGTCGCCGAGCGTCTTGATCAGCCGTCCGCCGTGCGCGGCGACCAGGTCGGCCGCGGTGGTCTCGAACGCCTCGACGAGCTCGCCGAGCTCCTCCTCCTCCATACGGCGCGTCAGGCGGGTGAAGCCGACCAGGTCCGCGAAGCCGACGGCGAGACGGCGGTCGACCATCTCCTCGTCGTCCGCGGCCTGCACCACCCGGCCGGTGGCGGCGGCGAGCTGGCGCCGCCAGACGTAGACGAGGAACTCCTCCAGCTCCGGCAGGAGCAGCTCGACCAGCGGGTACGTCACCTCGGTGCGGGTCATGCCGGGCTCGGGCGGCTCGGTCAGGCCCTCCAGGAAGGAGTCGATCTGCCACTCGGCCAGGCGTGCGGTGGTCTGCCCGGTGGAGCGGGCCACCTGGACGGCCATGGCCTCGCTGAGCAGTCCGGCCTCGACGAGACCGGCCAGGCGCCGCAGGGCGAGGACGTCCGCCTCGGTCAGGGCTCTGGCCTGACCTATGTCGGCGAAGCCCATGGCCCGCCAGAAGCGGGACGCCAGTTCCATGGAGACGCCCGCGCTGCGGGCCGCCTGGAAGGGGGTGTAGCGGCGCTCCGCCCCCAGAATGAGCTGCTCCAGGCGGAGCGCGAGGGGGTTCTCCTCGGACTCGGCGTGTGCGTCGCGCCCCGGATCACCGTCGGGGGCGGGGTGGACGCCCGTGCCCGAGCCCGTGTCGTCGACGGTCACGCGTGCTGCCCTTCCGATCTGCCGCGGTCAGGTTCGACCGCGGTCAACTCTACGGCAGGTGTGCGGTAGCTCACTCCTCCGCGGCCGTTACCTCCCCGGCGGGGGGTGCGCACCCGGCTTCCGGGTCGTCGTTCCCTGAGTTCCTCCGAGCGGGAGAGCGCAGACGGGCCGGTCGGTGCTCACGCAGGCCGCAGGTGCACGACGTCTCCGGCGCCCACCGGCTCCTGCACCCCCTCCTCCGTCGCCAGTACGAGCCGCCCGTCACCGTCGATCGCCACCGCCTCGCCCGTGATCGAGCGGTCGCCCGGGAGTTCCGCCCGGACCAGGCGGCCCAGGGTCGCGCTGCCCGCCGCGTACGTCTCCTGCAGGCCGCTCGCGGCCGGGTCGCCGTCCGCCGCGCGCCAGCGGCCGTACCAGACCTCCAGGGAGCGCAGCACCGCCCGCAGCAGCGGGTCGCGGTCGGTGGTACGGGCTCCCGCCAGGGCCAGGGACCCCGCCGTGGGCACCGGCAGCTCGTCCTGGCGGAGGGTGACGTTGACGCCGATACCGATCACGACCCCCTCGTTCCCGGCCCGCTCCGCGAGGATCCCGCCGGTCTTGCGTTCCTCCCCGCCCACGGTGACCAGCACGTCGTTGGGCCACTTGAGCGCCGTGTCGACGCCGGCCGCCCGTGCCAGGCCGGCCGCGACCGCGACCCCGGCCAGCAGCGGGAGCCAGCCCCAGCGGGCCACGGGCACCCCGGCCGGGTTGAGCAGGACCGAGAAGAACAGACCGGAGCGGGGCGGAGCCGACCAGATCCGGTCCAGCCGCCCGCGCCCCGCGTCCTGCTCCTCGGCGACCAGGACGGCACCCTCGGCGGCCTGACCGGCAGCGGCGCGGGCGACCAGGTCGGTGTTGGTGGACCCGGTGCGCTGCACCACCTCGACCCCGGTCCACAGCCCGCCCTCGCGCACCAGCGCCCGGCGCAGCGCGGCGGCGTTCAGGGGCGGGCGGTCGAGATCGGACCAGCGGCTGCCACCACCCGCGGCACCGTTCGACCTGTCGTTCGCGTCAGAGGAATCTCGCGGCATCATGCAAGCCACCCTAGGTGTGGTAAACGCCGCACTGCCGATCGGTAGGCACGCCACTACGCTACGGATGAGTAACCGTTCCTTCTTCTGAGCACTTACAGCACGTACAGGTAGCACCTCACCCTCACGTCCCCACTTGAGCAGGCAGGGAGCCGCATCCCGATGTCCGAGCCGGAAGAGATCGACATTCACACCACTGCGGGAAAGCTCGCGGACCTGGAGCGCCGCGTGCAGGAGGCGACGCACGCCGGCTCGGAGCGCGCCGTCGAGAAACAGCACGCGAAGGGCAAGCTGACGGCGCGTGAGCGCATCGAACTGCTGCTCGACGAGGACTCGTTCGTCGAGCTGGACGAGTTCGCCCGGCACCGCTCCACCAACTTCGGTCTCGAGAGGAACCGGCCCTACGGAGACGGTGTCGTCACCGGGTACGGGACCGTGGACGGCCGTCCGGTGGCGGTCTTCTCCCAGGACTTCACCGTCTTCGGCGGGGCGCTGGGCGAGGTCTACGGCCAGAAGATCGTCAAGGTGATGGACTTCGCCCTGAAGACCGGCTGCCCGGTCATCGGCATCAACGACTCCGGTGGCGCCCGGATCCAGGAAGGCGTCGCGTCCCTGGGCGCCTACGGGGAGATCTTCCGGCGCAACACCCACGCCTCCGGCGTCATCCCGCAGATCTCCCTCGTCGTGGGGCCGTGTGCGGGCGGTGCCGTCTACTCCCCGGCCATCACCGACTTCACGGTCATGGTCGACCAGACCTCGCACATGTTCATCACCGGCCCGGACGTCATCAAGACGGTCACCGGCGAGGACGTCGGCTTCGAGGAGCTGGGCGGCGCCCGCACCCACAACTCCACCTCCGGCGTGGCGCACCACATGGCCGGGGACGAGAAGGACGCCATCGAGTACGTCAAGCAGCTGCTGTCGTACCTGCCGTCGAACAACCTCAGCGAGCCCCCGGCCTTCCCGGAGGAGGCGGACCTGTCCGTCACCGAGGAGGACCGTGAGCTGGACACGCTGGTGCCGGACAGCGCCAACCAGCCGTACGACATGCACACGGTCATCGAGCACGTCCTGGACGACGGCGAGTTCTTCGAGACCCAGCCGCTGTTCGCGCCGAACATCCTCACCGGCTTCGGCCGGGTCGAGGGCCGCCCGGTGGGCATCGTCGCCAACCAGCCGATGCAGTTCGCCGGCTGCCTGGACATCGACGCCAGCGAGAAGGCCGCCCGCTTCGTGCGGACCTGCGACGCCTTCAACCTCCCGGTCCTCACCTTCGTCGACGTGCCCGGCTTCCTGCCCGGCGTCGGCCAGGAGCACGAGGGCATCATCCGCCGCGGCGCCAAGCTGATCTTCGCCTACGCCGAGGCCACCGTGCCCCTGATCACGGTGATCACCCGCAAGGCGTTCGGCGGGGCCTACGACGTCATGGGCTCCAAGCACCTGGGCGCCGACCTCAACCTCGCCTGGCCGACCGCCCAGATCGCCGTCATGGGGGCGCAGGGCGCCGTCAACATCCTGCACCGCCGCACGATCGGCGAGGCCGACGAGCCGGAGGCGGCCCGCGCCCGGCTGATCCAGGAGTACGAGGACACGCTCCTCAACCCGTACGTCGCGGCCGAGCGGGGTTACGTCGACGCGGTGATCAGGCCGTCGGACACCCGCCGCCACATCGTCCGAGGCCTGCGTCAGCTGCGCACCAAGCGGGAATCCCTTCCCCCGAAGAAGCACGGCAACATCCCTCTGTAACCCCCGGGCCTCTTGGGAGCCGTCATGAACATCAAGGTCATACGGGGCAATCCGACCCCGGAGGAGCTGGCCGCCGCCCTGGCGGTGGTCCGCGCGCGCGCCGCGGCGGCGGCCGCCACGCCGTCCGGCGCGGCACCGCAGGACTCCTGGGCCGACCCGGCCCGTGTCGCGGCCCACCGTCTGCCCCCGCCGGGTCCCACGGCCTGGGCCCGCACCTACTGGCCCGGCTGACCGGCGGCGCCCGGGCAGGTCCGGCACCTTCGCGACGGCTTCGGCCGTCACCGCGTACCCGCGTCGTCCGGGTGCGGGTGACCGCCGGAGCCGTGTGCCGCCGTCGGCGGTCGGAGGGACGGCCGGGCGCGGCGGCCGGCGCCGCAAGTTGAGTACGGGTACTCAGGCGCCGCCGCGGCCGCCCGCCGGACGATGGAGGGCATGCTGTGGTCCGACCCCGAGAACGAACCGCCCGAGGAACTCCGCGAGGTGCAGCGGATGTTGAGGCGGCTGGGGGTCCTCATGGCGCTGGCCATGCTGCTGGCGATGATCGTCCTCGGCATCAGGTGAGGGCCGCCTATACGCTGAGCGCATGACCGATCAACCGCGCCGCCGTCTCGTTCTCGCCTCCCGGTCCCCCGCCCGGCTCGGACTGCTCCGACAGGCCGGACTCGACCCCGAGGTCATCGTCAGCGGGGTCGACGAGGACGCTGTCACCGCCCCGACCCCCGCCGAACTCGCGCTCGCGCTCGCCGAGGCCAAGGCCTCCGTGGTGGCGGCGAAGCCCGAGGTCAAGGGCGCTTTGGTGATCGGCTGCGACTCCGTGCTCGACCTGGACGGCGAGGCCCTCGGCAAGCCCGCGGACACGGAGGAGGCGACGGCCCGCTGGAAGTCGATGCGCGGCAGGGCGGGCACGCTGCAGACCGGTCACTGCGTCTACGACACGGTCAGCGGCCGGTACGCGTCCGCCACGGCGTCCACCGTGGTCCGCTTCGGTGAGCCGACGGACGAGGAGATCGCCGCCTACGTGGCCTCCGGCGAACCTCTCCACGTCGCCGGAGCCTTCACGCTGGACGGCCGCTCCGCGCCCTTCATCGACGGCATCGACGGCGACCACGGCAACGTCATCGGCATCTCGCTGCCCTTGATCCGCCGACTGCTCGCCGAACTGGGCGTGGGCATCACGGAGTTGTGGGCGCCGCGGGAGCGGTGAGCGGGTCCGGCCCGGGGACGTCGGCCCGGCAGCGTCGCCCCAGAAGCCTTGGCCCAGGGACGTTCAGGGCGTGACCGCTGCCGGGCCGCCGTCCTCCAGGGGGCCGGTCCGCTCCGGGGGCTCGGCGGAATCACGGGCCTGCCGCGCGGCCCTGTCGCCGTCCTCCGGGCCGCCGTCGGCGGGCGGCGCACCGGCCGCCGGGCCCTCCGGGCGGTCGTACGTCATCAGGGTGAGCACGATCAGCCCGAGCACCGCCATCATGAAGGCGAACGCACCCCAGCCGACCAGACCGACCACGAACGTCCCGATCAGGCCGTGCACCACGGCTGCGGTGATCAGCAGGATGCGCCAGACGCCGGACGGCGCCCGGTCCCGCACGGCGACCAGGAGGGCCGCCAGCCCGCACACCGCGAAGTAGAGCCCGAAGACGACACCGGACGCCTTCGAGGACACGGACATGATGTGCGGATCGGCGCCGGCCATGGACATGTGCTGCCGGTCGACGACCACGCCGAGGAGCCAGTTCAGCATCGCGACACCGAACGCCTCCGCGAAGAGGACGAGCGCCACGACCCATGCCACCGGTCTGCGGACCACCGGCCTCCACCCACCTTCGAGTGCCCTACGGCTTACTTCAGCATCGGGAACGCTACTAACGGGTAAACCTTCGGACAAGAGGCACGGCAGGAGCAAAGTTTCGTTGGGCCATTAGTAGGGACTCCACAAAGAAACACGACGGGCGGCGGGACTACTTCATAGAGACCTTGGCCACGTCCGAGGGCTAGGGTTTTCCGGTGGATTCCCATGTACGGCGGTACGACAAGGGACTTCGCAGGTGGAGTGAGCCTGGTTTCACGCTCCGTGTGGGCAAGCTCACCACTGGGGACGGGTCGAAACGTCGTGTCGGCAGTCCCTAAACTCGGCTTGTTTCAAGGAGAGGGAGCCAACGTGCGCAAGGTGTTGATCGCCAACCGTGGCGAAATCGCTGTCCGCGTCGCCCGGGCCTGCCGGGACGCCGGGATCGCCAGCGTGGCCGTGTACGCCGACCCGGACCGGGACGCCCTGCACGTCCGCGTCGCGGACGAGGCGTTCGCCCTGGGCGGCGACACCCCGGCCACCAGCTACCTGGACATCGACAAGGTCCTGCAGGCCGCCAAGGACTCCGGCGCGGACGCCGTCCACCCCGGCTACGGCTTCCTCTCCGAGAACGCCGACTTCGCCCAGGCGGTCCTGGACGCCGGGCTGATCTGGATCGGCCCGCCGCCGCAGGCCATCCGCGACCTGGGCGACAAGGTCGCCGCCCGGCACATCGCCCAGCGCGCCGGCGCCCCCCTGGTCGCCGGCACCCCCGACCCCGTCTCCGGAGCGGAGGAGGTCGTCGCCTTCGCCGAGCAGCACGGCCTGCCGATCGCCATCAAGGCCGCCTTCGGCGGTGGCGGACGCGGCCTGAAGGTCGCCCGCACCCTGGAGGAGGTCCCCGAACTGTACGACTCGGCGGTACGGGAGGCGGTGGCCGCCTTCGGCCGCGGCGAGTGCTTCGTCGAACGCTACCTGGACC
>NZ_JCAJZO010000025.1:0-101992 GCF_059510295.1 Streptomyces sp. PTL18
GGGGGTCGGCTCCCCACGCCGTCGCCAGCGCGTCGACGAGGAACAGCCCCCGCCCGGACTCAGCGGTGGGCTGAGGGCAGAGTCGGCGTTGTCCGGGGGGCAGAGCGCTGGTCTGGCCGGTGATGGAGAATCGCATCGCTCGTCCGCTGGTGGCCAGGGTGAGCGTAAGTACGGTTGCCTCGCCATGCACGAGAGCATTGGTGGCGACTTCGGTGATAAGTAACTTAGCGTCGCTCTCCACTGCATCGTAGACACGGGGGTCGGGGAGGCATGCCTTGAGCAGATCCGCCCCCGCGGAGCGCAATTCGCCGATCTGGGCGGTTTCGGCAGGCCGGGAGACTGAGCTTCGCCGCGTCCATCGAAGCTGGTTTTGGGGGTGGGCCGCTTGCGTAACCGGGCTGCTGATCTGGTGGGAGAACCTGGGCACGGGCTGTCCTTACTGCCGAAGAAGGTGTTCGTTGGGCAGGGGCCACGGGGGAGCGGGTAGTTTCGGATTTGCGGCGGGCGGGGGCATGCTCGAGCGGGTCTGGCCAAGAGTGGCTCGAACGACCGAGGCCCCGCTCACCAAGAAGTGGTGGCGGGGCCGGTAGCGCGGTGAGCTTCAGCGACGGCGCCGCAGCCGCAGCAGGTTTCTGCGCTGAGGCGGGCCGCCGGCCCGGGGGCCGGGCGCCAGTCGGCGCATCCTGTGCTCGGGGTGAAGGTTGCGCAGCTGCAGCCCGGGCGGGATGCCGTCGTACGGCAGCCACAAACACTCATTGACGTCGAGTGGGTCGGGACGGTCCAGGTCGGGCAGGTTGTAGAAGACGGTAACGCGCAGCGGCCGGCCGTCCTCATTCTTGCGGTGCCGATGGTGGACGGGCCGCAGGAGGGCCTCGACCTCGACCTTTTTTCGGGCCGTGCTCAGGATGTTCTGAGCCTCCAGGACGGTGTTTGCCTGGAACCTGGTGTAGCCCTCCGTGGGCTCGCGGGCCGAAACGGGCCCTTCCCGCTCCAAGTCGCTAAAGGCGAAATAGATCATCATGCGCAGCGGGCGGCGGAGAGCCTCGTCGGCGCGGGCGTTGACAAGCTGCCGTTCGTGGAGTGCGCCGTCGATCTCGCTGGCCGCCTGGCGGATGATCTCGCGCGCAGCACCGACGGTGTCCGCAGTGAGTTTCTGGTACACAGGTCGCTCCTCGGGCGTCGCTGTTGGGTTGGAGTGGTGGCTTCGTCAGCCGGGCTCAAGCGGCGAGAGCGAAGCCATTGCGGTGAAGGTGCCGGCTCGGTGAGACATGGAGGGTCCTTCGTGCTGCAGTGTTTGTCCCGGGGCAGGGAGGAGCCATGCCGATGTGTTCAAGCGGGGCCGACCATCCTGAGGCGTGGTCTTTACGATCAGGGCATTCGGCTGCGGAGGGCAGTATGTCCCTCCAGGGTCAGCGCGGCGCTTTTGCCTCTTGGCAGGACAATCCATCCGTCGATGGCCAAGCGCTCCAGTGCGGCCGTGGCACCGCCCGTTGCGATTGTCGGCTCAGCAAGGCTGCTGACGCTATGACCGCTTTCAGTCGCCGTGACCCGCCCGGCCTGGACCAGGAGCAGGAGTTGGAGTTGGCTGGGGGTCAGCCGCTCGGCGAGTCGAGCAGTCGCGTGGGCGTGCTCTTGGACCTCGTGCATGTGCTGGTCAAACGGCTCGAGGTGGGCGCTGCGCTGCCAGTGTTCGTTGTTGTGCCAGCGCCCGCAGGAGCACGTGGCCGTCACCAATTGTGTGGGGAAGCCAAGCAGGCTGGTGGACTGCCCAGCGGGCGCGGTCTGGAGCTGGTGGGCGGTTACATCGACCAGGGGGTCGTCGAAGTAGTAGGTCATGGCCTTTGGCGGGTCAGGCGAGCGTGTAGAGCTCACGGATTCAGCATGTACTCGGTGGCGGCGCGCGGACACGCCGTGGGCAGACAGGGAAGGCCCTGCTCTTGATCGACCGTGTTCAGGAGGTGGGCGAGGACCAAGTCGTTGGGGATCAGGTGCTGCTGGAACCGTCCGCACTCGCACAGGCTGATGAGGTGGAGCTCGGCCGCCTGTGGCGCTTGGGCTTCACCGCTGAAGTGGAGCCAGGTATGAACGCCGAGCGTGAGGACAGCTTTGCTTCCGGTTTCGGGCGGCTCAGGCAGGGCGTCGTCGAGCCGCGGCTGGGGTCGTGTCCCTTGCCGTGGTGTAGGGGATCAACTGGCGGGCGTATTCGGGGTGTTGGGTAGCGCCGGGGCGCTTTCGGGGAGTTCGCGGTAGATCTCGCCCATGCTGCCTTCGGGGAGGTAGCGGCGGGGGAAGGCGATCCATTCGTCATGCATCTCGAAGAGCACGGCGGTGACCAGCCGGATGAGCGCGTCGTCGTTGGGAAAGACCTGGACGACGTCGATCCTGCGCTTGATCTCCCGGTTTACCCGCTCCAACGGGTTCGTCGACTGGATCTTCTTCCAGTGCCTGGGCGGGAAGTCCGCGAACGCGGTCAGATCTTCCTTCGCCTCCAGCAGCATCGCTTTGACCTTGGGGAACTGGACGCCGAGCATGTCCGCGACGGTGTCCAGCTGGGTGCGTACGAGGCCGGCGGTGGGCTGGGTGAAGATGGTGCGGATCGTCGCGGCGACCATCTCACCGGAATCCCGGTCGATCACGCTGAAAACGTTGCGCAGGAAGTGAACCCTGCACCGCTGCCAGGCGGCGCCGAGCATCACCTTGCGGACCGCGGCGACCAGCCCGGCGTGCTGGTCGGTGACGACCAGCCGGACCCCGGACAGGCCGCGTTCGCGCAGCGAGCGCAGGAACTCCTTCCAGAACGCCTCGCTCTCACTGTCGCCGACCATCAAGCCCAGGACCTCGCGGCCTCCGTCCTCGGTGATACCGGTGGCGACCACCACGGCCCGGGAGACGATCTGATGGTTCACCCGCGCTTTGCAGTAGGTCGCGTCCAGGTAGACGTAGGGGAAGCGGACGTGATCCAGTGGGCGGGTGCGGAACGCGGTCAATGGCTCGTCCAGGGCCGCGCAGATCCGCGAGACCTCGGACTTAGAGATGCCGCTGTCCCCGCCGAGGGCTTTGACCAGGTCGTCGACGCTGCGGGTGGACACGCCGTGCACGTATGCCTCCATGATGACGGCGTAGAGGGCCTGGTCGATGCGGCGCCGACGCTCCAGCAGGCTGGGGAAGAAGCTGCCGGTGCGGACCTTGGGGATCTCCAGGTCCAGATCGCCGGCCAGCGTGGTCAGCACCTTGTCGCGGTGCCCGTTGCGGACTGTGGTCCGCGTCGGCGTGTGCTCGTTCCACTCCGCACCGATATGGGCACTCGCCTCGGCCTCGATCAGCTCCTGCACCATCCGCTCGGCGATGGCGCGGATGAGCTCGATTCCGTCGGTCGAGCGTAGTGACTCAAGGAGCCGTAACAGTTCAGACTGGGACAGGGCCATCGTGCACTCCTCGTGGTTGAACTGGGCGTTCACCAAGGAGAGTTACGCGGTGGCCCGCCTCCTGTTCAGGGAGCGGTACTCACCCGTGGAAGTGCGCCCCGGGCAAACGCCCGCGCACTCCCGGCCACTGATCCCGTACACCACAACGAGGGACACGATCGCGGCTGGCCCGGGGGCGCGGACGGCATCACCACCGACCAGTCTTCCGCAGTCACAAGCCGCCCGAGCGTGGCCGGGTGGTGCTTCTGGATGTATGCGTGAGCTTGGGCCGCGGGGGATGGGCCAGATCCGGTTCTTAGGCGGCGAGGAGGGGTGGTCAGGACCTGAAGCCTCGTCAAGAGAGTCGCTCCCCAGGGAGCGGCAGTGGCGAGCATCGGCTCCCCTGTTCGTCGAAGGTGTGGTCAGGCAGGAAGGATCTGGGCGGTTCGCGGCCCGCTGGTCATGTCTTGGGGAATCTCCGCAGGCGGTTGCCCGTGCCCGGGGGGCTGAAGTCCGGTCGGCAGGCGTCTGCCTTCTCGATGGGAGGGCAAACTATTGCGGTCTGAGATCGCATTCAATGGCTCGCCCTCGGTGTCTCTCGGCGCCGATCCCGTGGTGGTGGCTGGCTCGTTGCCGAGGCCGGACGTGGGCCTCCCGGCGTGGCGTTTGTGCTGGCTGCGGATGCCCGCGATCCGCTGGACGTAGCTGTCGCGCTGGTTGGTGAGTAGCGCCAGCAGCAACGGAGCGTCGATGACTGCGCGGCGGGTGTGGGGACGCTTCGTCACGGTGAAGAGGTCCTGGGAGCCGGGGGGGTCGGCCAGCAGGAGACCCCATCCGCTGGGGAGGTCATCCACCGCGACGATGTCCGGGCTGGCGGCGACGATCCAGCAGCGGGTGGCGTACGACGCCCAGTCCTCGGGGGTGGGTGCGCGCTGAAGAGCAAGCCAGTCAGCACGGTCAGCAACAAGGAGGTAGATGTCGATCGTGGCGGCTGCGTCGCTGCGGGGCGAGACAGTGAAGTAGACGGCATCCACGGCGGGTCCTTGCCCGCCGGGCGGCGCCACCTGGGTGAGGTAGAAGCTACTCGGCGCTGCGGCGCGCCCAGAGAAGAGATGGTCCTCGAGTTGCAGGGACAAAACTTCGCGGTTCATGGGCTGTGCGGGGCCGCGTGGCCCGCTCCTTTCGTGCGACGGATGAGCCGTTTGGCAACTGGCCGCCAGTGCTCAAGGGCGACAAGGATGGATGGGCGTGGTTTCATGCGGCCGCCCGGGACAGAGCTACCGGCCGGGCAGTTGTGTGGGTGGCCGGAAGCGAGGCCCCCAGCAGGCGGAGCTCCCAGCCACGAGCGACAGCTTGGGCGCGGGTGGCGGCGCCGAGCGTGCCGTACAGGATCCGGGCCGCGGTCTTCACGGTCGCGGTCGACAAGCCCAGCCTGTGGGCAATCTCCTCGTCGCTCCACCCATGGGCGATGCCGATGAGAACGTGGTGGTGCCGCTCCGGCAGGCATGGGGCGCTGGCGCGGTCGACGGCCCGCGCGGCGAGCAACCGGCCGCGATATGCGGAGTCGACGAGGGCGGCGTAGCCGCGGCGGGGCCGGACACCCGCCGCGGCGGCGGCGCGGGTCAGGAGGCGGGTGACGGTCTTCGCGGACAGCCCCCGACTGGTACGGATCTGCAGTTTGGTCTGTCCTGCTGCCAGCGCTTCGACGAGTTGAGCCTCCAGGGTGGAGAAGGCCCGCCTCGGCCGGTGGGTTGGGAACGGCACCAGAGGCTGGGTGAAAAGGCCCTGCTGGTGGGCCAGAGCCACAGCGTGTGCGCGGTCCTCGGCTCGTAGGTTGCGCAGGATGTGGTGCACTGCGGTGGTGACGGCCCTGGGCGCACAACCGACGGCCGTGGCGATCTTCCGGTCGGGCTGGCCCCGAGCGATGAGTTCCAGGATTGCGAGCCTGCGCGGGGTGAGCCAGGCGCCCGGTCTCTCACGAGGCTCGGGTGCCAGGCCGGAAAGAAGTCCGGTGCGGTAGCCGTAGTCGACGATTGCCGCACGGGCGGCCCGGCCCTGAGCGTCGACCAGGTTACCCAGCTGCACCATGGCCGTCTCGACAGTGGGGAGATCACACAGGAGGTTGGCGGCGATCTGCTCGTCAGTGAGCCCTCGGGCGGCCCCGGCCATGCACTGCACCTCATGAAGGGAGACGCGCGGGTTGACAGTCTGCGATGGGATGCGGTGGCCGGCTGCCGGGCGGGAGGGGACGCCAGCGCAGAAGGGGCCGTAAAACGCAGCGTGGGCAGCCATGAAGGGATCGTGCCGGTCATGAGAGTGGGCGGGGACAACGGTGATCTGGGCGCGGGGCAGCACGGCTGAACTCCTTCCGGAATCAAGGGAGACTGCGGCCTGCGTGGTCAGTGCTCCTGGCCGGCCGGGTGAGGAGGTCCAGCACGGCCGGCAGGAGCGTGCTGGTGGCGGTGGCGAGAAGAACCCCTGAGGCGGCGAGGATCGTGTGATGGACGTACGCGTGTCCTGTCTGGCTGGTCGGGTGCCCGTGCACGATCACGAGCGGGCCGGTGCTCTCGATACGCCGGCGAACTCCTGGTGGGCAGCGTCGCCAGCCGACCCACGCTGCCCCCCGCGTACCAGGCGGGCGGGGCCAACGTGCCCGTGACGTACAGCAGCTTGTGCGGGGTGAGCACGCCTCGGTCGAGACTTACTCGCGTGCTGTGGCAACGCAGCCTGATCTCGGGCAGCCTCTTCTGGTCGGCGGTGAAAAGCCGAGGGCAAGCAGGAACGCCGTGACTATCCCCTCGAGGACCGGTTCATTGGCCACCATCCCTGCCAGAGTGACCTGCCGTGGGGCTGCCAAGGCGTTACAGCTGGACAATTCGCACTCCGGACAGCGAGTTCCCAGGTTAGTGAGCATGTGGTTCCCCTCCCGGCTGGGGCTCCCATTCGGGCCCAGCCGCAGTCGTTCCCGCCGGGCACTGCCGGTGAATGGTGGTCTCGGATTCAGTCCTGCGATTCGATGCCGGCGAACGTGCGGTGATACCGATAGCAGGACAGGTCGGTGGCCATCACCAACCGGGCGTACTCCGCAAGTTCCTCACCGCGGGCCTTGCGGCCACGGCGCGTGAAGGTTGCGGCGAATGCACCGGTCCTGAAGACCGTGAGCGCCTGCGGGTCCTCGGCCGCGAACGCGCGATCAATGGCCCGGCTGATCCGCCAATGCCCTACGAAGTCCACGGCCACGTCAGTGATCCAGGTTGGCAACAACCGCATCATGGCTCACCCGCCGTCCGTGCTATTGGTCCAGCGATGCCCAGCGGCGCACTCGAGCGCGTGATTGCTCAGCAGCTGTCCCGGGCCGCGGTCGTCCCACGCGTGGGTGCCCTTTACAGCGGGCCCGCCGCAGCGCCAGCACTCCCACCGCGCCAGTTCACACGGCTCGAGTGCCCGAGGCGGTGTCGCCCGTGACGCCACTACCTGACGCAATGCGACAGTCGCAGTCGCCGACTTCAGCAGGAGCGCGGGGCGAGTGACGGCCGCGGGCTCCACCGGGCGGCCCGCGATAGGCCGCGTGATCCAGTCATCGCCCCGGATCTCCCACCGTTCCAGGCGCATTTTCAGCGGCAGGGAAGGCGGCACGGCTCGCAACACGCACCACATCCCGCCCCCGACCACGGCTGCCGACATCACTGTCAAGGCCCACGGCAACCCCAGCGCCCTCGCACTGACGATGCCGTACAACAGCCCGAGCGCCCCTGCGGCCCCCACGTCGGCGTAGAACACTGCGGCGCCCACGACGGAGGCGATCGCCCTCCTGGTCTTCGATAACAGCACTGGGTCCCCGTTCAGGACAGAATCAGGCCGGTACGCCGTCCGGCGTCGACTTTACGGATGGTGGTGAACCCCTCACTGGCCCGATGACGCTTGGGGTGACTTGCGGCGGAGGGGTCGGAGGGACAGGTGAGGTGCGGCTCCAGAGCGGAGCTGGCCATGCACGTCACCGCACGAAGAGCGGGACGCCCACGCGGAAGCGGTGCAGCCGCTGAACCTGCGGGGCGAGCTGGACCGGGACGCCGCATCGCAGCCAGCGACTGCGGCGCGACTGGGCGAGCGTAAGGGCCTTGCTGGTGGCTTCACTCTTGTTCGCGGCGCGCACGCGATAGGCGAGCACCTGGGGCTGAGGGGTGTCGGTGTAGAACAGGGCGACCCACATCGGCATGCTGACTTCCTTCTGGATAACGCGGCTTCAGTCTTCGACGCCTGGCCGCGGACTACGGGATTGGCGGACATGCGGCCGCCGGTAGATCTCATCGAGAGCAGCGGTGATGCGCTCCTGGATGACCGCGGGCGAGTCCGTACGGGGCATGCTGCGGAACTCGGGGCTTGGACGGTCCTGTTCACGGCGCAGATCCTGCATGCGCTGGGCGAGGTCGGCGGTGTCCCGGGTGCCTATATGGCTCAAGCCACGTGGGACGGAGTCCTTGAGCAGCCGCTCGTGCTCGTCACGGGTCAGCCCGGGCATCGTCGGGCGAGTGATCTGGTGGCGGCTGTCTGAAGCGCGAACGAGAGCGGGTGCGTGGTGGATGTCCATGCGGCTGCTCCAGTGGTGTGCCGTGGGGCGGTTGGTTCGGTGCAAGGGCGGCAGCGGGCAGAGGGAAGAGACTCGGCGGGGTCCCAGCCGCCAGTGAAGGCGGACGACCCCCACTCGGAGGACTCGGGCTCGTGCTCAGCGGAGGATCAGAAGGCGCACGGGCTGGCGGGGCGGCGGTGCGGTGCCACTGTCACTGGTCGGCAGGCGCCCGCAATGGAGGCAATCGGCCTCGGCGCCTCGCCAGGCGCGGCGGCAGGGTGCGCAGCGCATCAAGTGGGGTGCGTGCCTGGGTCGGTGGCTGTGGGCGGTAGTCACTGCAGAACCGCCGTGCAACGGCCGGCAGCGTCCGCAGGCTCGGCGAACACGATGGGGCGCACCCGCTTGCCTCGGTACATCGCCGCGTCGGCGGCGACCATGAGCGTGCTGAAGTCCTTGGTGGCGACGAGATCGGGGATGGCGGCGCCGATGGTGGCGCCCATCAGGTCGATGGACGCGCCACGGAAGGTGAAGGGGCGCGTCAGCAGAGCGGACAGCTCCTCAAGGCGGGCCGTGCGCTCGGTTGCCGGGAGGGCGGCGGCCACGGCGAACTCATCACCGCCGAGCCGGGCGACGTATCCGCTCGGCCCTGCCCAGCTGCGCAGCCGCTGGGCAGCTTCGAGGATTGCCCGATCGCCTGCGGGGTGGCCGAGGGTGTCATTGATGGTCTTGAGACGGTCGAGGTCGACGAAGAGGAACACCGCGTTGGTGTACTGGGCCAGGTATCCCGGGGCGGTCCGATCAAAACCGTGCCGCTGGGGCAGGCCGGTGAGGTCGTCGAGGTGCGCCTTGTCGATCTCGCGGCGCAGGTGCCGGGCGTGCAGCGCCCAGGCGGCTGCTATGCCCAAAAGCAGGGCCAGGAGCGGTAAGAGGGACGAGCCGGTGAGCATGGCGAGGAGCTGCCTTTCGGTCTCGGTCGGGTTGGTAGGCGGTGGTCAGGGGCGTACGCGGAGCGGCGGAGCGGTAAGCACGCGCAGCAGGGTCGTCACTCGCTCTGCAGGCGGTGCGGCGGGCATCGCATGGAGACGTGCGCGCCAGAACGTGCCCGAAGCGGGGCTGTGTTCGGATGGTGTGGGGGCGGAGGGCGGTTTCCGATGAGTGCCGGGCACGGTCTTCCTCTCCTTGCAGCGGTCAGTCGCTGGCCTGGATCAGGGATTGGTGGAGGGCGTGGCCGGCGGCGAGAACTGTGGCAGCGTCCCAGCCGGGCAGATGCTGGAACTCCTGGTCAAGGAGTCGCAGTACCTCGGCGTCCACGAGGCGCTGGCTGATGAGGCTTGCCGCGCGGAGCACATGCAGATACCGGTCCGGCCCGCTGGCGGCCGGGAGGTTCGCGGACAGAGCGCGAGAGTAGGCGTGATGTCCCCGGCCGATCAGGTCCTGGGCGTCCTGGCAGCCGATGGCTAGTTCCTCGCCCAGGATCGCGCTGATCCGTTCTGCGGTCTGCCGCAGCGCGATCAGGTGCGCGGCACGCAAGGCGCCGCAGGTTGCGATCTCGATGTCCTCGGCAGTCGAGGCGGAGGACATCGGGGCGCGGGTGTTGGCCGCTGCAGCGGTGCCGTCCTCGTGCCGGGAGGGCGGAGCGCCCCGGTCATCTTCGGACGAGGCCGGGGCTGGTTGCGTGCGCTGTGCGGTCTGGTCGGTGACGCCCGCTTCGGCAGCGATGTTCCTCCGGGAGCGTAGACGGGCGCGAAGTTTGGCGAGCACAAAGCCTCCCGGGCCAGGGATGGACGGACGAAACGAGGGGGGGAGCGCTGGGACTTCCCAGGCAGTGGGACAGATATGGCTGAGGCCGGCCCCGGGCGGGGACCGGCCTCAGCCGCGCCAGAGGGCTGCTGCTACGCCTCGCCCCTGTCAATGGCGGCGGTGAGTGCGTCGAGGGTGGGGTATTGGCGGTGCTGAAGTCGGAGCGACGTCGGAACGTGGACGCCGGGGATGCGGCCCTGGCGGATGAGGTCGGCGACGAGGTCATCGAGGGGTCGCGAGGCGTCGGCGAAGACGGCAGCGGCCTCGTCGTAGACGCTGGTGGTTGGCTGGCCACCGATCGGAGCTGCGCCGCGGGGCGCTGCCAGCTGGCGCGCTGGGGTGACTGCCTGTTCCAGGGCGGCTGCCGGGGTGACGTCGGGGCTGGACATAGCTTCTCTCCTTGGAGGCTCAGGCGGCGGGTGCTGCGGTGCTCTGGGGTGCGGGGAGCGGTTCGTCGGTCGGCTCCCTTGCCGCTGCGGCCTCCTCGTGGGCGGCGACCGTGTCGGCAGGCACTTCGGTCTCGCCCGGCGGGGAATCGACTCCGAGGTCTTCGCGGGTCTTGCCCTGCGCCCCGAGGGTGGCAGGCTCCGGGGTGGTGTCCGCGTTGGCTGCGTTTGCGTGGGCCTGCTCGATCAGGTGCACGAGCCCGGCCATGGTGTGCACCTCGACCGGCTCGTTCGTGCCCGGGCAGGTCAACAGGTAGGTGTGGCGTACGTAGTTGTGCTCGGAGACCAGCACCGCACGGTGGACAAGAGTCGTGCCGCCAGGCAGTTCGGCGGTGGCGGTCCCGTCAGGATGCCCCTGCCACAGCTGCTCGTTCGTGAGCAACTGCTTGCCAGAGTCGAGGCCGGCGGCGTGCGTAGCTGCGTCCCGGCGGGCCGCATGCTCGGCAGCCGACTGCAGGCGGCCCAGCATCTGTGCGTCCGTGCTGGGAAGCGCCGCAGCAAGGTCGGGACTGGTGTGACTGGCCCGGTAGAGCTCGCTCCTGCGGGCGTCGACCAGGTTCTCGACCACCCCGTAGGTGGTGATGGCCGCGCCCAGTCCGGCCGCGAGCGCGAGAGGGGAGCGGCTGCAACGGCGGTGGATCACACGGAAGGTGGCGGCGCCGCCAAGGACAGCGCTGACGACGGGGATTCCATCGAGGATGCTGCCGACGGTGGCAGCCCCCAGGGCACGCAGCTCGTCGCGGCCGCTGCGGGCGGGATCGGTCGTGTTCATGTAAGCAGCAGGCCTTCTTGTGAGGATGGGCGGGCGGGGTCTGGCGCGGGTCGGGCTAGTTGGCGCTCGGTTCGATGCCCATGGCGTCAGCGTGGCCCTTGAGGAAGGAGTCGAGCTCGTCGGGGGCGTCGTCGCGTAGCTCGTGGAGCTCGGCCGCGACGGCTTCGGCGCCGCTGGGGTCGAGGCGCAGTGCCAGCTCCAGCAGTCGCAGTACGGCGCAACTGAGGAATGTCGTGGAGGAGTAGGCGAGCAGGTCCTCGGCGGCCTTGGGCGCACTGCTGCGGGCGGCAATCACCTCGCTCTTGCGGTGCAAGGCGGAGCTTCCCAGCTCCAGGGCCAGGCGGCGCAGCTCCGCGGTCTCCGGCTCGGCGGTGCAGGCGCTACACAGGTCGTGCATGAAGGTGTTGGCAACCCAGACGCAGCCGCCGGGGCAGGGCGAGTTGTCGGTGCATCCGCAGCGGGAGCACTTGGCCTCAGCGTTGTCGGAGTCCAGTTCGGGGCCGAAGTCGGTGACGCTCACAGAGGATGTCCTGTTCTGTGTTCTGTATGTCGGGAGGGGGTCGAACGCGCCACTGTGCCGCTCACGTTGAGCGGCGCGACCCGAGAGCGCGGGCCAGGACTACGTCAGCGGAATCGGCGCTGCATTCGGCTGCTCCCGGAGGCGGGTGCGGTAAGCGGGGCTGGCGCGCGAAGTCCCGAAGCCCGGTGCTCCTGCAGCACAACGCGCCGGGACCTGATCGGTCTCGGCGCGCTGGCGATGGCGCGCGGGAGGGCTACGTCTGGGCAGGGGCTGGCGTACCTATGGCGATGCGGGCGCCGACCAGCTGTCCGGCCTGGGCGGCGGTGCGCAGTGCCCTGGTGGTGGCCTCGTCGTCGCGGGTCTGCGGGTCGGGCAGTCCGATGTTGCCGACGTAGAGGACGGCCCAGCCGTAGCGGGCGGCCTGGGGGAGCCAGCCGTCCGGGAGGTTCACGGCCCCGGTGTAGAACTGCCCACCTTGGGGGTCGAGGACCAGTAGCCCGTCCTCGCCGGCCGGGCCGTGCCCGAGGAGCAGCACGCCGACCCACTCGGCGACCTGCGGCGGGGCTTGGCGCAGTCGGGTGACGAGCTGGAAGCCGCAGCCCAGCAGGTGGCTGGCGACTACGTTGGTCAGCTCCCTGGCGGGGCTGTCGTTAACGACGTACGCCTTGCCGACGGTCTCGGCGATCAGGACCGGCAGGTCGGCGCCGCCGTGGTTGAGGACGGCGGCGGTCATCGTCATGTCGTAGCCGTCGGCGGGGGCGGCTGGGGCGAAGTCGGGGCCCATCTGGATGACCTTGGAGGGGCCGCACCGCTCGTGGAGGTAGACGACGTGGGTGTAGGTGCCTCCCGTGCGCACCACCATGTTCACGGTGCCGTCCAGCGGCTGAATGCAGGCGAAGCACTGGCCGGTGGCTAGGGAGACCTCGGCCGCGCGGGCAAGGCCCTCGGGTCCGAGGAGGGCGCGGACCTCGGGGCTCATGTGCAACTGCAGGTCAGGCACCAGCCTGCTCCTGGGCGTGCTCGTCGAGGACGGCGGCGGCGTGCTCCTGGCGGGCGTAACCGCGGGCGTCGGTGTCCCATCGGGTGTCGGCGGCCGGCACGGGACCGCGGCCGGTGCCGTGGGTGCGGTCGTGCTCCAGCAGACGGCGGGCGGTGGCCTCAGCGTCCTGCTCGCTGATCGCTGGGTCCTCGACCTCAGCGAGGGCGGGCACGGCGCGGTCGGCGAGGGCGGCGCGGTGTATCAGGTACGTGCGTTCGCGCTGACGGTCGCCGGGGTAGACGGTCAGCTTGTCGTCCAGGCGCTGGACGGCGGCCGTCGCGCGCAGCAGGGCGAAGGGGTCGGTGGTGCTCATCGGGTCCTTCCGGGAGAGGCGGGGCGGCCGGAGCCAGCTCGAATGGCTCAGGCCGCCGCGGTGTTGGGTTTCAGGGTCATGCCTGGGCGGGGTCGTCGGCCCCGGTCTTCTCGCGCATCTTGTGCACGGCCTGGTGTGAGATGCGGGCCCGTCCGGCGATGTCGGAGTCCCCGTGGCCCCAGTCGATCGCCCGGTTGACCAGCTGGCGGCGTTCGGTGAGGTACTTCTCCAGCCGGGCGCACTCGGCGCCGACCACGGCGAGGCGGTCCCAGTCCTGTTCGCGCAGCCGGGCCCGGTGGCTGTGGGCGGCGTTCTTCGTGCCAAAGAGGCGCACCCCTTGCTGCGCGGCGTGCAGCTCCTCGCGCTCGATCCAGGCGTTCAGGGCGGCGTCGCTGGTCTGGGAGGTGATCTCACTGGCGGTCAGACGGCCGTGCTCGGCGTCCCAGTCGCCGAAGTCGTGCGCCGGCCGGGGGTCTCCGTCCATCAGTACGGTCCGGTACCAGGAACGCACACCGAGCACGTGCAGGCCCACGCCGCTGCCGTCGCTGTACGGGCGGCCGAAGACCTTCTTGATCTCCGGGTGCCAGTGCTCCGAACCGAGGCACCGCGTGTGGATGCCGGTCCGTTCCGCGAGCTTGTCGAGGGACAGGCTCAGCATCCCGGGGCGGTAGACCTGGGGGAAGCGCTGGACGATGTCGGCAAAGTCGACCAGGTCGGAGTCGACCTGGGGCTGGGCGGGCTCGCGGTGTCGGGAGGTCAGGCGGCACAGCTGGCGGCCGGCGCGGGCGGAGGCGGCCGACCAGTCCAGATCGCCCCCTGCATCGAAGAAGCCGTCGAGCAGCTCCTGGGCGTACGGCGTCACCAGCTCCAGCAGGGCGTTGGCGGCCTCGACGTCGAGGTACGGGTGTCCGGTGAATCCCGAGTCGACGGTCCAGCACAGCAGCTCGGGGACCGGCTCGGCCCACAGGTCCGCTCCGGCCCCGGGGAGGTACAGCCTGCCCGGGTGCCAGCGCTTCCAGGTCTCACGCGGGACGTCGTTGATGGCCTTCCAGGAGGAATTCCAAGGCTCTCGGTGCTGGGTGCTCTCGTGGAAGGTCAGCTCGCCCGTAGCGGTGTTCAGCAGGACGTGCTGGTAGGCCCCCGGCTTGTGGGAGCCGTGGACCGGCTCCGACGGGATCACCCTCGCCACGGGCGTGCTGATGACGCGAGGAGCCTCGTAGGTGGCCGCCTGGACCTGAGGCACGGGTACGGTCTCGCTGCTCATGCAGTTCTCCTCGGTAAGTCCGGATTAACGTAGATCGATGTCACGCTGCGCGTCGACGGTGGCCGTTGCCAGGTTGGGGTCGGTGTGATCAGGCCCGCGGCCGTGCGTCGGCCACGGGGGGATCTGCTCCATGGGCACGCCGGTCGGGAAGTTGCAGAGCACTTCGGCGCACACGCGGGTGTGCCCCAGGTGTCGATCGGTTGGCCTGTCCCGCCTACGGCGCCGTCCTGTCGGGGCGCGGTCCGCAGGCCGGGCAGGCAAGCCGAGTCAGCCGAGGCTGTTCACTGCACGGTGATGTTGCGGGCCTTGATCTTCATGCGGCCGCGGTCACGGACCACGAGGTGATTCTTGGGGCCGCCGCACCCGGGGCCGTGGGTCCCAGTCGAAGCAGGCGGAACCACAGAACCTGATCTGCCGGAGGAGAGCTTGGCTCGGATGGTGGACAGCAACGCGGCGCCGGAGATGAGGGCGGCGGAGAGCGCGTAGAACACGTTGTCCAGGTACTTTAGGCCAGGGGCGGCCCAGCCGATTCCAGCTCCCACACCTGCTCCGCAAACTCCGGTGGCGATCAGCAGCATCGAGGTCCCCTTGACCCAGGCTGGCACGGGCTGTGATGCAGTGGGCTGCGGCGCCATGTGCCCAGGGGTTGGTGGTGTGTCGATGTAGCGGATCTGGAAGGCGGGCGGGACGGGGTCGAGCCCGGATTCCAGACGTCGTGCGGCGGCCAGCAACTGGGCGTCGTACATCTCGATCGCCTCTGCGGGCGTCAGCACCCGTATGAACCTGTTCTGATGGTCGAGCATGACGGCCGGCCGCGCCTGCGCCAGCTGGGCGAGCATGGAGTCGGCGGCGTCGGCCGGTAGTTGGGGACCAACATGGTCGAGGGTCATGTGCCAAAGCTCCTGTTCGGGGCAGCACCACGGGGGGTGCCAGAACGCCGGAGAGGCGGCCCGGGCCAGGTGGCTGGGTCGCCTCACCGGCGGTTGGATGGTGCCTACTGACCAACGGCGGTCAGCATCTGCTCGCGCAACTCGACCGAGCCCCACTCGCCGTGGCCGTAGTCGATGACGAGCCCTTCCTCCGCGAGCCTGCGCAGCGTGGTGGAGATAGTCGACTTGGCACAGCCGGTGGCCGCGGCGACCAGCGCAGTCGTGGTGGTGGGCTGGGTGCGCACGAAGGCGAGGATCGCGGCCTTCGCCACACCTCGCTGCGATCCCTTGCCTGCCTTCGTGGTGGAGACCGCCGGGGCCTGACCGGCGGTCTCCTCGGACTCGGCAGCGGGGGCTTCCCGCAGGTCGGTAACGCCGGGCACCGGGAGGATGATGCCCTTGCGCCGAGACGCCAGGCGCTGGCGCCACTCCAAGTAGAACGGGCCGATCCGCTCAGCCCCCTCGCGGGAGAACTGCGGCGGGTTGCCCGTCTTGGCGTGCCGAGTGGCCTGCCTGCGGTTCAGCGGACGCCAGGAGCGGAAGACTGCTCCCCGGTCCTCGACACCAGACAGATACCCCAGACCGCTAGTCGGCAACAGGCTGCCAGGCCAGGCGCCCGGGAGGTCGTAGGGGTCGGCGGGAAGATTGACCATGTGCTGGGTCATCCGCGAGGTGTTCCGCAGCGCGATCACGTTCCCGGACACCAGCGGCTGGCGCAGCGCCTCGGTTCCGATAGCCTCCAGACCCACCAGATGGGAGGCCAGCCGCAGCTTGATCCCCAGCTTGCGGCCCAGGATGGCCGCGTCGACCGCAATGTCGAGGGCCTCCGGATATTCCTGCCACACCTCCTGCCACTCGTCGATGGCCACGACCAAGCCAGGGTTGTCCACGGTCGGGGTGAAGTCTCCGATGCCGTAGTAGACGTCCCCGTCCTCGTCCTCCCAGGTTTGGATGCTGGACTTCTCGGCGCGCCGGTGCAGTTCCTCGCGCACAGCGACCAGAAGGCCCATGCACTCGTCTACACCGGAGGCGAAGCAGTCCAGATGGTCCTGCCAGTACTCGAAGGACGCCCCGTACTGCGGATCGCCGCCCCAGCTGACATAGATCCCAGTGTGCCGGTCGATCGCGAACAGCTGACGTAGCAGCTCGCTCTTACCCGAACCAGTCGACCCGGTGATCAGGTCATGGACCGTGCCCCAGTCCGGCCGGTGATACCGGTACAGCGCCGGGGCGTTGTCGATGTGCAGGCCGATGTGCGCGATGCCGCTGACTGGGTCGAAAGTGGAACCGATGCCCGGCCAGTGCGGCATGTCCTCCAGCGGGTTGCGCTCGTATACCTTCAGCGAGGCGAGGTTGGCGCTGCCGGATGGGTGCTGGGTGACCGCAACCGACGAGATCGGCAGTCCGTAGGCGGAGGCGATCATCGGGGTGGCGGTCTTGGCATCCGAGTACTGCTGACGGCCTGGGGAGAGCACAATCGTGCCGCCCCATGCCTTTCCGTCTAGGCCCGGCAGGTCCTCCGCCGCAGTCAAGGTTGCCCCATACAGGCGGCCACCGGTGCCACCGAGCCGCTCGTTGAAGACTTCCTCTCTGCTGAGTTCGTCTTCTATTTCGGGCATCTCGCGGATCCTCCGCAGCCACCACCAGGGCACCCCGGTCGTGGCCAGCCACGCCAGATAGAAGCCGACGGGCACATCGGCTGACGCTGCGGTCTGGAGGAGCGCGGCCGCCGAACCCGTGGAGGCCAGCAGCCGCCCCAACTCCCAGCGGGTCATGGGGTTGGCACGCCGCTGCGGCAGGGCACCGTGCCGTGCGAGCCACTGTGCGGACCGGGTGCGGTAGTTCGCGCGCCGCCGCCAACGCCAGCGTCCGTAGACACCGGCAGCGATCGCCGCGTTCGCCATCAACGCGCCGCCCCATCCCTCGGGCGCGTCCTGGAAGGCCGCACCGGCGATGTACAGGGCAGTCGCGGCAGCCGGCGGGCTGAGCCTGCGCCGGTTGCGGTAGCTCCAGCGCACAGTCCGGCCCGTGGCCATCATCAGCCGCACCGGGCGTGAACGGCGGCGACGCGGGCGCTCGGGTTCGAGCACCATCGCGGCTTCCGCATCCGCCAGGGCCTCGACGCCCTGAGCAGTGGTGATCGAATCCGACCTTGCCATGAAGTACATGTCCTTTCACAAACGGCCCGGCCCGCCGCGTGCCGGTGAAATCGATGTGCAAGCACGGAATCCCGTGCCGGAAACCGGGCGGCGCGCGCAGACCCTCTGCGCCTATTCCTCTACCGGCAGCTCCCGCCCCTGAGGCTGTGTGGCGTGCTCACACGTCAGGCACGCCCCGGCAAGCAGCGCTGCGGGCGGCAGCCGACCGCCATGCAGCCACACCCGCACGGCTTGTTCCAGCGGCATCGTCGGACCGAAGTCCCACACGTCGCAGGCTGGGCACTGGAAGCGGAAGCCGCCATCAGGAAGCCGCTCGAAGTCGGCGGCGCCGATGTGCTCGGCCACGATCGCCACGTCCGCGCGAGACAGGTGCGCCGGTGCCAGCCGCCCCGACCCGTAGGTGGCCAGGTCGTAGGCGGCGGCCAGCATCCCGGGGACGTCGGCCGACCGCAGCGGTGTGGCGGCAGTCCCTTGCGCATTCATGCTGACCGCCCAGCGCGGCCCAGGACGCTGGACAGCACTCGCCGCGACAGAGGCTGTCGGGCGGTGTGCTCCCGCTCGTCGCCCGGCGGACTGTCGCTTGTCGGGCTCTCGGGGAGCGCGGCGTCGCTGCTAACGTCCGCTTCCTGCTGAGGTACGCCGAGGAGATCGGTGCGGTCCAGGTCGTCCAAGTCGTAGTGGACCGACACGACCAGCGGCCGGTCGAGGGACTCGTACTGGGCGAGATGGTCGCCGGGGTGCAGTTGCAGCGACTCGGCGCGTATGAGGTTCCAGGCCGCGCTGACGATGTCCCGGGCACCGCCCAGCGTCGTTGCACTCAGCTCCTTATGGCGGGTCTCGTCGTCGCGGGCGAAGTGAAGAGTCATCCGCAGCGGAAGACCCCGCGACTCGTACTGCGCGCTGTCGTCGCCTGGGTTGCGGCTGAGCTTGGCCGCATCGAGCTCGGCGGTCACCGCATTCAAGAGGTCGCGGGCCTGCCGGGCAGTTTCCGACTCCAGATCCTTGGCGGTCACGCTCAACTCCTTCTCCCAGCACGGAGCCGGGCAGGCTCGGGGTGAAAGGGCACGCAGTGCGGCGCGCCCAGAAGATCTGTCGCTACACGGCGCCGATGCGTACAGCTATCGCCACCGTCTTGGCCACGAGGCCCGCACGGCGGGCCTCCGCCTGCTCCAGCTCGGCCAACAGCCGGTCGGCCTCCGCTGCGGGATTGCCTGCCTCCAGCGGCTCGACCTCGGGATGCCCGTCCGCGATCAAGCGGTCGTAGGCGGCCTTGCGACTCGGGGCGTCCCAGATGAACGGGATCTCCGTGGCGGCCAGCGCTCGCTCCCGCCACACGCCGATGGCCGTCTTCGCCGCATCGACAGCGACCACGTAGTTGTGGTGTGCGGCCAGCCACGCCTGTGCGGAACGCAGCGCCTGCCAGCACGTTTCGACTTCCACCAGGGCCTGATCGCGCGCGGCCCGGGCCTGCTGTTCCTCGGCCAAGCGCGGCCGCAGTCGGTTGTAGCGGCCCAGTACGTCGGTCAGCGCGACCAACCGCAGGATCTCGCCGCTGTCATCCTCGCCGGGGTGTGCCGTACGCCAACGACTCAGCGCCGCCGTCCAGGCGGCGTCGCCGGCGGGCGTGCCCTCGTCGAGACCGTTGAAGCCGTCGACGATCACGGGGGTGATCGGATCAGCGGACATTACATACTCCAGAGTCTTGGAAACGGAAGGAAATACGCTGCGGCGTGCGGCACAGCACCGGACGCCGGCCGGGATGCACCGGGCGGCGTACAAGGGCGGGGTGTGGCGTGCCGGATCAGCACGCCACACCCCGCAGATCACCCGATGGCCGGGCCTGCTACGGCGCGCCACCGAGGAAGGCTCGCCTGGGCATGGGCACCCCTGCGTTGTGGCGGGCGGTGTTGAGCTGCCCCATCAGCATCCGGTGGTACCGCTGGAGCGCCGCGGTCTCATCGACGATCGCCTTGGCCTGGGTGGAGCGATCGGCCGCGGCCTTCGCCCGCTGTCCGTAGGACTCCGAGATGGCGCCGACGTTGTTCTGCACCGAGGTGTGGACCTCGAAGTCCTGGAGTCCGCCGACGACTTCGTTTGCTTTCGCGGCCTTTGCAGAATGGCGCTCGGCAGTCTGCTGGCACACCAAGGCCGACTGCTCCACGAGCAACGCGAACTCCGCGAGGATCTTCTGCGCGCGCTCGTAATTGTTGCCGCCCGAGGCGGCGAGGACGGGCTGGCTCACCGGTTCATCTCCGATCAGTTGAAGTGAGTGTTCTCAGCGACCAGGCCGCGGGCGACCACGACTGCCTCCCACATCTGCAGGTAGGTGTCCCGGGCGTGGTACGCGCTGTCGCGCGACACCGTGGCGGCGTTCGTCGCCATCTCGGCCTGCAGGGTGTGAGCGCGGTCAAGGAGCTTCATCTTGGCGCGCAGGTCCGCGATGGTGCTGGTGATAGACGCCGGCACCTTGTCATCGGCCAGCGACTGCTCGAAGCGGGTCAACGCCGCCTCGAGATCCCGGATCCAGCTCGCCTCCGCATCCGAGTTCTGCGCCTCCATCTGCGCGTCCTGGAACGTCAGGGCGAACCAGATCAGCAGCGAAGGCAGATCACTCACGGTGTGCGTCAGCACCGGTGACTCGGGCACGGCAACAGGTCCTTCCGGGGTGTCGATCACGATGGTGCGGCCCACCCCTGCGCCAGGCGTTGGGGCATCCTCCACAGCGCCGCCTGCCTCCACACTCTGGCTGGAGCCGCCAGTACCGATCTCTGCGGCCCCGCCCTGCGGCGGGACCGCGATGACCCGCGCAGGCCCCGACGCCTCTGGGGCCGTCGAAGACTCCGTCGACGCGACCGGCGGAACCGGAACCGGACCGGGTGGCGCAGCCGGGGGTGCCGCACTCGCCGGGGCAGGCGGTACCCCGGGGGGTGGCGGAGGCGGGGTCGGCGCTGTGGGAGGAGCAGCTGCAGGGGGCGTCGACGCGGCAGGAGGCGCTGAAGAAGGAGCGGGCGGCGTTGACGCCGGGGCCGGCGGGGGCGACGTTACGGGGCCCGGCGCCGGAGCAGATACGCCTCTCGCAGATCCCGACGGACTCGGCGGAGTCGCCGGAGGAGTGGGAGGCACCGAGGGCACGGCCGGCGGAGGCGGCGTAGCAGCGCCGGTGCCGGGAGCCGGGGCGGGCCCAGATGCTCCGGCCGCAGCGGCGGCACGCTCAGCGCGCCGGGCCTCGATGCGCTGCCGCGCCTGCCGCCGGACCCGCTTGCTGCGGGCAGCGCGGTAGCCCTCGCGGGCCCCACGGCCGAAGCCGATGGCTCCGTCGTACGCAGCTAGGGCGGTCGTGGTGCCCAGGGCGCCCGCGTAGCCGCCGAGCTTGCCGCTCACACCCACCGGGCCCTTCTTGCCCTTGGACTTGCGGCGCTTAGCCGCGCGTTTGCGGGCCGCCTTCACCCGGGCCTGGTGGTTTCCTGCGATGTTCCTGCCGATGGACAGCGTGCCCTCGACGATGGCGTAAGCGCAGTACCACAAAAAGAGCAGCTCAAGCATGAGGTCCTTCCAGGGGTCATGGAGATAAGGGCCGTGGCGCGCTGCCTGTGCCAGAGCCCGGGGATACACGGGGAGTTACGAGGTGCTCAGCGGCTCTCAGAGCGCCTGCAGCGCCTCGGACGCCCCAGTGGGTGTCCGACGCGCTGCGGAGGCTCTTGATGCCTCATGAGGCGCCCTGGAGGGCGCCCCTTGCAGCCGGTCAGAACCAGCTCGTGATCAGGCCGGCGAACTCGGTGCCGCCGTTGTAGTAGGCCTCGGCGATGAAGGCTCCGACCGTGCCGGGGATGAACACCGCGGTGTACGGCAGCAGGCTGATTGCGCCGAGGACCTGCGTACTGGCATTGCCGTCGGCTGCCTGAGCCACGCAGAAGGCCAACAGGCCCAGCGCGACGATCACCATCAGCGGGATTCCGAGCCAGCCGACGAACTTCGCGATCAGGTTGTCATTCAGCCACGTGATCATGCTGTTGACGAACATTCCGAGGCCGGTGCCTGCGGTGAACAGCGAGGCGAAAAACATCAGCACGCACTGCCCGATGGGTAGCGCGAGTTTCCGGGTCCTCTGGCCTCGGCCGAGCATCTGCAGTGCGACGATGAGGCCGAAGCAGGCGGCCGCGGCACCACCGTTCGCCAAAGTCTGCATATCGGGGCATTCCTCTCTCTGTGGGTGGGGTGGCTTGCGATTACGGAACGTGGCTGCTATCTCGCGCGCGTCGCGCGCGTCGCGCCTCCGCGTGGGGTCTCGTGAAGTTCACGGCGCTTGTGAAATTCGCCTTGTGAATCTCACGCTGCGTCACGATGACGCCCGCGGCGTCGCAGCTCGAACTCGTGGGCCTCGAGGAGGTCGCCGGCCCTCTTCCACACGTCGTCGCGCTTCTCTTCCGGCCAGCTCTTCACCGCGGCACGGACCGCGTCCCACAGCGCGGCGGCGCGGCGGTCCAACCCTCGCTTCTCTGCCTTGGCGACCTTGGAGTCGCGGGCGTCCCGGGCGGCCTCGCTGGGGGTCGATTCTGGCCAATGGAGCCGGGACTCCAGCTGCTCCAGCAGGCTGCCGAGCTCCTTCCAGGCCATCGGCTGGGCCCGGGGAGGTAGGTCCTTGAGTGCTGCGCGTACGAGGTCCCAATGGACGCCCGCGACGCGATCGAGGCCCTGCGGGCGGGCCTTCTGGAGTTTCTCGGCGCGTGCATTCTGGTACGAAATGCCCCTTCGGTTGCGCCTCTTCCGGGCGGTCGTCGACCGCTTCGACGGACGCTTCCAGGGGGCCGGAGGAGAAGACACGAAGGCTCCAGTGCAATGGGATAAAAAGGGACTAAACAGACGCCTGGTTGGAGTCGGCGCCGAGGACTGACAAGCTGACAAAGGCGCTACGGCGCCGACACCGTGGTCCCGGGGTGGTGTCAACATCCCGGGACCACGGTGAAACCCGCCGAACGCGAGCAAAACCGCAGGCCAGAGGGTGTTCCTAGCCTGTAGAGCGCTGCTGCGGAGGCTTGATCCCCGGGACCCGAGCGTGCACCGCCGGGTAGATCCGGGTACGCCAGCGGTCGCTGTTGCCGCCCAGCTCCTTCTGCAGCGTGTTGAGGCCGACCTCACCGGCAGGCCGCCCGGAGTCAATGAGCCCCTGGGCGAACTTCACCGCGCGGTCGACCATTTCCTCGTCCGGAACGCGCGGGCGCCGCCCCAACTGGACGACCGTCCCGCGAGAGCCATCCGTGTCGACCGAATGCGCCGGGTCCGTCTTGTCGACCGAACCCCGCCGCTCCTCGTCGCTGACCGCGCTGACCGCGCTGCTCGACCGCTCGACCGTCTTCTTCAGGGCGTCCGGACCAGCGGTCGACGGCTCGACCGGAACCTCGGTCGAGGTCCCACCGGTCGACCCGGCTTCGGTCGATGCGGGTTTGGTCGAGGGCGCCGGGGGAGCGGTCGACGGCTCGACCGCAGCACTGGTCGACGCCTCGACCACATCGCCATCGGTCGATCCCGCCGAACGGTCGACCTCGACCGAACCACTTCGGTCGACCCCATCGGACACCTCGGGATGCCCCCGAGTCTCCGCAACAGTGGGCAGCCGCACACTCACCCGCGGCCCGACCGAAGAACGTGCAGCTGAGATGCCCTCACCGGGTACCTCGGTCGAGCCGGAGCGCACCGGCTCGACCGACAACTCGACCACACGATCGTGCTGCTCAACCGTGCTGCTCGACCGCTTGACCGTTTCACCTGCGCCGGCCGGACCAGCGGTCGACGGCTCGACCGGAACCTCGGTCGAGGTCCCACCGGTCGACCCGGCTTCGGTCGATGCGGTTTCGGTCGATGCGGGTTTGGTCGAGGGCGCCGGGGGAGCGGTCGACGGCTCGACCGCAGCACTGGTCGACGCCTCGACCACATCGCCATCGGTCGATCCCGCCGAACGGTCGACCTCGACCGAACCCCTTTGGTCGATCAACATCCTCGACCGACCATCAACCAAAGCAGCGGTCGATCCCGCCGAATGGTCGACCTCGACCACAACCGAGCCCGACCACAACCAACGCCACACGCGCGGCACCAGCCCACGCCGCACCCGCTTCACGGTCGATCCGCGGAGACGCCGGTACTGGTCCACGCACATCGCCTTCGACCACGGGTACATCCGCTTCCGCGTCACGATGAACCAGGCCTCGCCCGGATCCACGAACCAGTGCACGAAGTGGACCTGGTCCAGTTCCTCGCCCGTCAGCTTTCGCGCGAAGGACGCGATCAGCCAGGACAAGATCTCCACGCCTACGACGTAACAGATCGGCCCGACCGCATGCAGCACTACCTGCGGCCAGTCACCGACAAGCAGCGGAGGTACCACGTTGTTCACCACGATCAGGCCCGACAAGCCCCAGATCGTCGGCCGTAGCCACATCGGGATCTTCGAGATCCGCCCGAACAACGCCACCAGGTAAGCCGCAGTCGCCATCGCCAGCAACGTCTCGGCTGCGACCGCAGGCACCCAGGACCAGTTTGTGATCCCGTTTTCCCGCGCGTACGCGACCACCGAGTACATGTTGCTGACCAACGTGATCGCGATCACGAAGACCAGGCCGGTCACCAAGAACACCAGCGCCCACCGCACCCACTCCGGCAGATCGCTCAGGCGAGGCGTCACAGCACCCCGATCACCCGGCCCCAGGGCACCAGGCCCTGCACCAGAACCAGGCGGCCCCGACCTTCCAGGACGCGCCACCAAAAGCCTCCTTACTCAACGGCGGCGCCCGGCCGGCACCGCACACGAAAAGCGGCCCACCCCCTCTCGCCAGACAGCGAAACGGAACGGACCGGAACACGAAGCGGAATCGCCCCGTCATCGACCCACGGGCTCCAAGGGCGACGCGATATCCACCCCTCCGCCGAACACGAAGGGGGACGGAGGGTCCACCTGCGGGCAGACCTTCTCCACCACGGCCCGGAGTTCGGTGCCGACCATCAAGGCCAGGCCGAGCAAATAGTCCGGGTCATCCCCGGCACCCACCCGCGCGACCGCCTCACGGCCGTGATCGAGCATCGCCCGCAACTGCATCGCCGCATCCGTCGGAGCCGCCAGGGCGACATCGCCCATACACGCGGTCGACCACGGCTCACGCAGCCCGTCCAGCAGGCGCCGCGCACTGCGCAGCACTCCCACTGCGCTGGCCTCACTGATCTCCAGCCGCCCGGCCACCAGCCGACGCAGCTCGTCATCACCGAGCCCCTCATGCTTGAGAACCACGGCCATGGCCCTCACCGGACCCAGCAGATCCGGCTCATACGCCGGTCCCGCCTCGTCCACGTCCGCCACGGAGGCAGCCGGGACAGCGACCATGCGCCGACGGCCGATCAGCCGCCACCTCAGATCCCGCTTCATCGCCCGCTCCCTTCTCAGGCCGACGCGTTCCGGGCGCGGTTGCGGGCGGCGCGCCGCTTCATCGCCCGCCGCTCGTCCTCGCTCAGCCCGCCCCAGACCCCGGAGTCCTGACCGGAGTCCAGCGCCCACTGCAGGCACTGCTCGATCACGGGGCACCGACGGCAGGCCGCCTTCGCTTCCTCGATCTGCAACAGCGCCGGACCTGTGTTCCCGATCGGGAAGAACAGTTCCGGGTCCTCCTCGCGGCACACCGCGTTGTGAAGCCAGCTCATGACGGACCTCCTCATACGGACGAACCAGGGACCTGAACGCGTATGAGGCCGACGGACTCTTCACGCCAACCGCACACGCAGCACAGCCAGAAGCCATCACGGCTTCCGAAGAACTTCTGGACCACACGCACCGCGCGCTCCCTGCCGCCGCCGGCTACACCCGCGCACAATCCACGAGGCAGGCCAGCGACGCCCAGGCAACCCACAGGGCTGCAACGAAGTTGGGAAACTCGGCACAGCCGCAGCCATGCCGCCTGCCAGCTCTCGCCCTGGCCAGCGCACCATCGTCACGCTCTGGTGAAGCGGGCGGCCGCACCGGTGGTCTCGTAGAGCCGGTACGTACGGCATGCCGCCAGACGTTGGTCACCCGGTCGCCGTCCGGGGGCGGTCTATCTCATCCCGCCACACGCATTGGGACCCCTGCTGGCTTTCTCCACCCATCCAAGCTGCCGCCAAAACGAACATAAGGCGCACAGCCCAGGTGGACGGTCCATCCCCCACGCCCAGCCGAAGCCGAGCGACATGCCACTGCGTAGGGGGGAGAGCACCCGCTCCGGCGGTTCGACCCGCCGCCCAAAGGCCTTGGTTCGCCTACCGATGCCGATCTGCTCTCGCGTCAGTCCCGCGCGATCGCTGTGGAGTTGAGAAGTTACGCGGCCTTCCCCGATCCACCCGCCGCAGCGGGCCTCACGAGGGGCCTTGATCCATCCGGGACCGGACCTAGCCGGCCGCTTGTCGGCGGTGTTTACGCCGAGGTGAGGGCCCTTCTGGGCCCGGTGTCGTGCGTGGCGGCGAGGAAGCCGAGTGACTTGAGCGATCAGCTCCGCCTGCAACCATGCATACAAGGTACGACCATGTATGTATAGTCTGTCAAGGAGGTGAGACAAGAAATGGCTGCTGACGTGGTGGTTCTGCTGGTTCCCCTTACGGTGTTGTGCTCCACTAGGGGGGCCATGTACAACCATGCATATACGGGAGGCCCCTCAGTGGCTGGTGAGGTCGGACAGCCGGAGTACCGCAGGGTCATGAACGCCCTGCGCAGAGGCATTGCCGACGAGAAGCTGAAGGTGGGGATGCCGATTCCCTCCACCGATAAGCTCATCGAGGAGCACGGCGTCTCGAAGACAGTGGTTCGCCGTGCAGTCGATGAGCTCAAGGCTGAGGGACTCCTCGAAGGTCGCCCCGGCAAGGGCGTCTATGTGAGGGCACGCCCCACGGACCTCCAGCTCGAGCATCAGTCAGTCCAAGAGCTGGCTCAGGGACTCGAAGAAGTTCAGGCTCAGATTCGCGCGCTGCAGAGCGCTGACGTCGAAATCCTCAAGAAGGTCAACGAGGAACTTCGGAAGCTGCGTGGCATCGTCGCCGTGCTTCAGGCCCAACTCATCGATCTCTACGCGAGAGTTGGTCAGCCTTACCCGCGGGACGCTGCCCCGCTGAAGACCGAGGATGATCAGGACGCACCCGAGGCGAGTCACGCCTTCGGAGCCTGACCGCAGTACGGGATCATACGGAGGCGACAAGTGGGGCAGGAAGCAACCGTCCTACACCTGGGGAGCAGGGCGAACTATCGGCCTGACCTCGGGCAACTAGCTCGTAGCCAGCTGGCCACCGCCCGCAGCCTCAAGGGGCTGTCGCGTGGTGAATTCGCGGATCTGCTTTCGACCATGACGGGGTGGCCCGTTAGCGAAGAGTCGATCAAAGCCTGGGAAACGAACGCGACGCCGCCTGGCGATGTCGTGGTCGCGGCCGAGTTGATCGTTCGCCAGGCCGGCACCGGGGTAGGAGAGGGGCAGCCGAGAGACGCCCTCACTGAGATCGTCGGAAACCAGTTCGCGGACGTCACGGGCGTCTACCCCAGCCGTTCTGAGTTCCAGGCGAAAGTCTCCGTTGCAGACCTCTTCGATGATGCACGCGAGATCCGCGCCTGCGGTCTGTCTCTCAACATGCTGTGCCAGACCTACGCCGACACCCGGCTCCTCGAGATCATCGAAGGTGGGGCTACGCTCCACTGCCTCTTCCTCAAGCCGTACGGTCAGTTCATCAAGCAGCGGGAGCAAGAAGAGGGCTACCCAGTGGGACAGTTGTCCGCGCTCACGGCCCTCAACCTCAGCATCATGAAGCGCGTCGCCGACAGGCTCTCGGTCGAGGCCGCGCCTCGGCTGAGGTACTCCGTTTACGACGAGCCGCTGCGCTTCAACATCTTCCTAGTCGATGGGCAGCTTTGTGTGGCGCAGCCCTACTTGTCCCAGACCCGAGGCGTCGACTCCCCGACCTTCCTCGTCAGGAAGCGTCCATCTACAGGAGGCCTCTTCAGGACCTTCGAGCAGGTCTTCAACGCGCTCTGGGAAAGGAACTGGAATAGCGCATGACTGAACTCAGTGACCTGCTCAGCGTTGCAGCGGCGGCCGTTGACGAGGCAGCCGGCCTCGTCAAGGCCATGGCAATCAAGGCCGTAGACGCCAAAGGCGACCGGGACATGGTCACAAACATCGACCTTGCCGTCGAAGACAGCGTTCGGAGCTTCCTCGACAGGGAAACACCTGAGATCGGGTTCTACGGTGAGGAGGGCGGTGCCACCGGCACCCAAGGCCGTCCGCTGACATGGGTCCTTGACCCAGTCGACGGCACCGCAAACCTGACACACGGCATCAAGCTCTGCGGGGTATCGCTGGGGCTCGTTCAGGGGAAAGATGCCGTCGCGGGTGTAATCGACCTGCCCTTCCTCGACGAGCGTTACTCCGCGGCCCATGGACTCGGTGCGGTATCTCAAGGTCAGCAGCTCCATGTCCGGACATCAGGCCGCCTCGATCAGGCAATTGTCGGCATTGGCGACTACGCAGTGGGCCTCAACGCGGAGAAGAAGAACCGGCAGCGCTTCGCACTCACTCAGCTACTCGCCCAAGAAGTCCTGCGGATTCGGATGCTGGGGTCTGCTGCGATCGACCTCTGCTGGGCCGCCTCCGGTCGCCTCGACGCGTGTATTGCTCTCAGCAACCACCCTTGGGACATGGCGGCTGGCGTCGTCATTGCCCGAGAGGCAGGCGCAGTCGTGATGGACCTGGATGGCAGCGACCACAACCTGGCATCCACCGCGACTATCGCGGTGGCTCCCTCACTCCGGGAGCCTCTCATCAGCGTGCTGGCAAGACTCGGGTCCAGTCCTTCGAACGCAACCCCCGGTTTCGGCGATGCGGGCTAGCACAGACGCGCGCGAGAGCCTTCACCCCCCAGTTCCGGTGCAGAGGAGCCGCGGGATCACTGGCGTTGACCCTGACCTGAACCTGACCGAATCGGTTGGGGTACAGGTTCGGCACACCACTATTCGTGCAGCCACCCGCAGCCCCCGGAAGGTTGGCTTGGGGGCTGCGGACGCGTGTTTCAACGTCCATAATCCGCTGCTGAATTCAGCATTCCGTCCGCCTTTCGCCCCAGTAGGGTTGCGTCGGAAGTGCCCGATCCCTACAAACTCCGCGCGACGGCCTTCTGGCTGGACCGGCGCGGCGGCCTTCCGTGGCCGACCTGGGCCCCGCCCCACTTGGGCCCAGACCACAGTGTCCTCAGGGATGTCCTCGGGAGAGATGCCTCTCCCAGGGGAGAGGAGTGAGATGCGGTAGCCACCAGGGCGGCGCCGGCTTCGCCGGGCTTCGAGCCGCCCCCGGTCATTGACGGTGTTGGCGCACCGTCTCCGACCATCACGTCACCGCTCGGCTGGAACCCGAGCGAAGGCCTCACGAGGCCAGCAGGAGTGCTGACTCGCGGGGCGAGTTGATCCCTACAGGATCCGAAGCCCGAGCGGGGCTTCGTGTTGCCTGCAGAACGGAAGCTGAGGCACAACCCATGGTGCAGCATCGTGCTGCCAGTTACCAGCCCAGGCATGCCCTGTTCGCCGAGAATGTGATTGCTTTCTCGCCAACATGCGACTGGGTGTCACAAGTTGCGAATTGCAATAGTCCCCATAGTCCCGATTTTTGTATCTATAGCCCTTGTGGGCGAGGGCGGCTGACTGAACCGGGATCTGGCCATGCCACGCCACCGTGCCGGCGCAGCCCGGCTCCTGAGTGGGGGGCCGGATGAGCTCCCTCTTTTCCCTGCCGCCACAGCGCGGTAAGGACCCACAGGACGCTGCCAATCCAGCTACCCCGGCGACTAGCCAGTTGTACGTTCCCGACACGGATCAGTGGCTCTCCACCACGTGCTCCAGAGTCACGCGCGACGGGTACAGCTGGCTTCAAGCCGTCCACTGGGTGGCTGGAGCGGGGGTGTACGTACCCCGGCGCTCGCATGGCCCGCGCGAGTTCGGTGCGACGACCGTGCGGGTAGCTCAGGTGCTCGCCGGACTCACTCCCTGCCGCCCTGGGGTTCCGTACCTCGCGCGGAAGTTGGAGCTGTCCGAGCGGACGATCGAATACCAGCTGTCCATGCTGCGCGAGGCCGGACTGCTGGCCTACGTGTCCAAGGGCGGCCGCGTCGCGGGCGAGGGGAAGCAGGCTTCGGAGTTTGTCCGCGTTATCCCGCCGGTCTTCGACGAAGCGTTGGGCATTCGGACGCTTGGGGTTGGGCCGGGACGTCGGCTCGTTGGCATGGCGGACGAGGGCCGTCCAGTGATCGCGCGGCTCGCTAGGGCAGCAGCCCGGAGAGTCCTGCGTAGGCGACGTGGAGCATCGAAGTCGAGGGGCGCCAGGCGGAGTTCAAGAACTGATCGTTGCACCCCAATGGGGGGTGGTCCCTCAGGCTCTGTATCTGCGGGTACTACCTCTCTCCCCCCTGAGAACGGCCTCGTCGGCGGGAAGCGCGAGACAGCCCCGGTTGAAGGAAAGGTTGCTCCTCGTGGGCTGAACCGCGTCGGTCGTAGATACCGGTTGGCTGCGGAACTGGTTCGCCAGGTGCCGTGGTTGCGGCGTGCCTCGGTGCCGAGGATCGCTTGGGTCATCCGTGATGTCGCCGACGCGGGGTGGTCGTGTGACGAGGTGCTGGCCTGGCTCCACATCCGCGGCGCAGCCGATCACGTTCGGCGTCCCTCTGGGCTGCTCGCGACCCTGCTGGCTACGGCCTTGGAAGCGCTCGACACCGAGGCCAAGCGGCGGGCCGCGGTGGAGCAGTGGCGCGACTCCCGCCGGGCTGCGCGGGAGCGGCGGGTGGAGTGGGAGGGTCCGTGGAGGGCGCCGTCCAGCCGTGCCCTGTCGAAGCAGGTCAGCGCTGCTGCCGACCGAGTTCGGGCCGGTTTGGCCGCGCCTGCTCTGACAGAGATCAGTGCAGGTCAGGAGCCGGACGTTGTGTCGCTTTCGAAGCAGGAGGTCCTGGACCTGCGGGCAGCGGCCGCGAAGGACCACGGGCTCGTCTTTCGCTGGCTCGACTTCGCTGGAGAACTCACCACGCGCCGAGTTTTCACCAGCCGCTTCGTTGACGATGTCCTGCGACTTCGGGCCGCGGGCCATCTCGTCCTTCGTGGAGGTGCCCGATGACCAGCAACACTCGGACGGCCGCCGAACTGGAGCTGTCGGGAGTCGATCTCGCCAGGGTCGCCCTGCGTGCAGCACAGGAGAACGCCCGGCGTCGGGGAACTGAGCAGAGTGCACGGAAGCCGAAGCGCCGTGGGCGTCTGGTGCCGCGAGACGGCCGCGACCCCATAGGCCTCGGACAGGCCATCGTGGGCTTGATCGCCGACCGCGCATGGGAGACACCTGCGGCCGGCGGTTCCGTACTCGACCAGTGGCCCGCCATCGCGGGCGACCTTGCTCAGCACGTCGCCGCTGTGAGTTTCGACGGCGAAACTGGGCGCCTCGATCTCCAGCCCGAATCTCCGGCCTACGCCACCCACCTGAAGTTCGAAGCCAACCGGCTCATCAGCAAGGCCAACGAGACCGTGCGAGCGGGCACCGTGAAGACCATCCGAATCCTGCGTCCTGGAACGGTCGGACGGACCTTAACCCGCCCAGGCCAGGATGCCGATGGGGTGCCGGAGTACCGGGCGCCCTCAGCACCGTCGGTCCCAAGCGAGTCTCGCCGTGAACCACCAGCTGGCTACCTTGAAGCCGTCAAAGCGGCCCGCGCTCATCGGGCGCCACTGCAACAGGCTCCGATGGAGCTTGCTGCCATTACCGAACGCCAGTCCCGTGACTCCCGAACGCGAGGACGAGTACAGGGGCCTGAGGCCGACATCGGGCCGATGCTCCAGCACGAGACGACAGAGCAGACCAGACAGCGTGCGCTGCGACGCCTGGCGTTGGAGCGACAGGCAGACCGTGCGGGGAGGCGCAAAGTCGGACCAGAGACTGATCAGCCACTGGGCCAGTAACAAAGCAGAGATGGCGACGCAGTCTGTTTATGCAGCGCCGGGGAGCGACATCCGTACCCTCCGGACCACTGACTTGAGCATCGCCCGAGGCACTGAAGCAATCCGCCGCAGGCTCTTGCGTCACACCGTCCATCTGAAGGAATTTCAGTCACGGCCGACACCGAGTGGCTGGCCTACCGCCACCGCGGCGGGTCGGCTTCCATCACCCCGCCCTTGCTGGTCAGCCAGGCGACTGTCGCCTGTCCTTGGAGGCGGCCGTCAGTATCGACCTGCTCCTCCAAGGAGTCCTCCAAGGGGGTGACACTGGAGGGCTTGCGGCAGGATGAGATCGAGGCGTTCGGGACTGCCGATCCGCTCAAACTCAAGAAGTTGTTCGGGATCTGGGAGCAGCGGCCATGTGATAGGTGACCGCAGCCTACCCGCAACGAACAGCCGAATTGCCCCGGTAGGACGTCTCGTCACCTGGTTCCTGGCTGTGGATCAGTGGTCGAACTGTTCAGGTCGTGGAAGAGCTCTCCCACGTCGACCCCCAGCGCGTCGGCCAAGGCGAACACTTTGTCCAGCGACACGTTGCGTCGGCCACCCTCAACACCTACATAGAAGACGCGGTTCATGCCGGCCGCCTCCGCAAGTTGCGCCTGAGACAACCGCGCGCGCACGCGTAGGTCCTTCAGGCGCCGCCCGAACGCCTGCCGACGCGCCAGAAGAGCAGGATCGGCAGTGTCCTCAGGCGCTTTCGGCATGAGCGAACCGTATCCGAACCGAGCCCTGTTGCCTATAAGCTACATCGCGTGTAGCTTATAGGCAACATATTGTTGAGAGTGCCCCAACCCCACCGCCAGCTGCATTCTGACCTTGGGAGTACCGCTGTGACCGACAATCTGCCAGCTGCGCGCCAGGCCGGGCTTGCCCAGGACCCAGCGGCTGAGATTGCCCAGCTCACTGCGGAACTGGGCGAGTTAGCGGCCGAAGCGCAGCGATTGACCGCGGCGACGGAGCCCGAGCCCGAGCCAGGTGCCGCGCTTGTTCCGGCTGCTGGCCAACAGGCAATCGAGGCCAAGGCCAGCATGGTCCGGCAGCTCGCCCGCCTGAAGCGCCTGCAAGGCGACATCGGCAGGCGCAAGGCACGGCTTCGGGAGTTGATGGAAGCCCAGATGCAGGCGGCCTACCGGGCACTGGAACCCCTGCGGGCCCAGGCCGCGCGCATGGAGGAAGGCATCTCGGCGATCACCCTCTACCTCGGCATCGAGGAGGGCATCGAGACGCTTCGGGAAGGCGAGCCGGCTGCGGCGAACACGCCCGTGGTGTTGCGGCAGATGGTCCTCAGCGCGGATCAGGAGTGCATGGTGGCCGCCGAGAGTGGCGGCTTGGACGTCGAAGGCCTGGATGACTTCTTCGCCTGGCTTCTGGCCGACGACACGAACCTGGACCAGGTCCTGCCAGAGCCCAAGGGCATCGTGGCGCTGGTGCCGAGCCGCACCGAGCGCCGTTATGCGGGGGACCCTTGGTTCAACGCCGCGATGAAGGAAGCGAACACCGCGACGTTCTTCCTGGTCCGCAACGGCGAACGTCTCTTTGCGGTCTTCAACGAACTCAGGCTCGAACGACGGCTGTTCCCAGCTGCGGACGAGTTCGCCAACCTCTTCCGCGACCACTGGGGGCGCCCGCTTGAGCCGGGCAGCCTTCAGTGGAAGAAGGCTGAGGAGAAGGCCGACGCAACCCGTCGTCAGTATATGAAGGTGGGGTTGCTACTACAGGGGCTCGCCGACCGCACAACGATCCTGCACCCGCATCCTGAGCAGGGTCTGAACCTGCTCGACCAGGACGCCATCGACGCGGGCCGGGTGGTCCTCATTCCGGACGCAGAGGACTCCTATGCGCTCGGCGACGGAGGCGAGCGGTTCGTCGATTGGCAGAAGCGGGTCAATGCCCAATTGCGGCCGGGCATGCGGGTCATCGTGGCCAGCAGGAGCGAAGCCTTCCGTCAACTGGCGTACGGCCGCGACGACTACCAGCGCGGCCATTCCCGTCTCCACCCCGCGACGGCCGACGCCCCCAGCCCCGGCACGATCTACACGATCGAGCAGCGCCGTCCGGACGGAGGGCTGGTGATCCGCTACGAGCGCACGGACGAGATATGGACCGACAGAGGGCTCCGTCCCGCGAGGGTTCGCGCCTCCTGCACCGTGCGCGCCGAGGACCCCTTCCTCCTTGCCTACGACGCTGCCGATCCTGACCTGCTGCGCACCTTCCTGCGTAACCGGGTCGACCGGGAGCACTACCTGGACATGGTGCCGGTGATCAACACCGCAGTCACGGCCAAGGAACAGGAGAGGTCCGCCGAGGCCCCCTTCCGGCAGATGGTGATCGGCATGCTGATGCAGCAATCCGGCGTCAGCTTGGCGGAAGCCGAAGAGGCCGTCGTCGGCCTGGTTGACTGGTGGAAGTTCGCCAACCGGTTTCACCGTCCGCTGACCGGCCGCGGAGCAGAGGCTGACGCCAAAGCCGCCCGGGATGTCCTGGCCGAGTTCCGGCGCCGGCAGCGCACCGAACACAACCGCGCCACCAAAGAGGTCGTGGAAGCGCTGGCGGCCGAACACCCGGATGCACTGCTGATCGCTCAGACTCATGCCGGTCACCTGGTTGTGCTCACGCCGCATGAGAACGGTCCGTTCGTCGCCGAGCACAGCTTCAACCTGCGTGGACAGCCGCGCGGCAGCCGGGAGTGGGTGCTGCCTGGGGCGCGGCCGAACCGATGGACAGCCCATCGCAGCACATCCGATTGGGAGAGCTGGGACCGTGGCGCCACCCTTGCCGAGCACCTGGCCGGTCCGGAGCAGGAGGTCCTCGCTGATGAGGTCATCCGGCTCGCCCGCACGGAGTTCCCCGACCGGGACGTCGCTGCTGTGACGCTGCAGGACAAGCACGCCGTGATCGCATGGACGGTCAACTCCTGGGGCGAGGCGGACGAGGATCATCCGGCTACCGGCAAGGCAGAAACGGTCACGCTTGAGGGGTACGGCTTCTTTTGGCACCGGGACCGTCGCAAGAAGGCAGTCGCGGGACGGCGCGCCTCGTTCGGCCAGCGCAACTGGGATCGGTTGGGAGGCCGACCCCCCTGGGAGGCTTCATGGGGTCAGGTGGTCGACGTCCTGAGGCTGGACGCAGACCTCGTCCGGCGAGCCGAAGCCGCCCACGCGCGCTACCAGGCCGTGGCGCGGCGCCGCGAGGAGATCCGGGCCGCCGCCCGAGCCGCCTACCGTGCGGCGGAGTCCACCTGGAACGAGCGCCAGGAGCAGGAGGCCTACAGCGCCTTCCTGACCCAATACGAGGAGCCGAGCCTGTGGGAGGGCCACCGCAAAACAATCAAGCTATCTCCGATGCCCGAGCCTCCCGATCAGACCCGGGGTACATCCAGGCTGCTCGGCACCTCCTGGTTCACTGCCCTCACCGCTCTCATCGAGGCGGGTGAAGACGTGGCCGACTACACCCTGGGCCAAGCACTCGAGACCCAGGGCGTCTCCGACATTCCGGCAGCCCTGTTCACCCTGCCGCTGCGCCGCCCTGCCTGACAGCGGAGAGCAGGGGCGACCCAGGCGCGAGGCCCTACTTGGGGACTCGCTTACGGACGCCTGTGCGCGCTTCCGATCGGTCACGGACCTCTCGGAGACGTCGGCACGTGGCCGCTGCCCTAACGGTGGCCTGTATGACTGGAGCATCGGCAGAACTGCACGCAGACGAACCGACCGGGCAGCGGCCACCGTTCGTGCATCGCCCGGAGGCCGCTGCTGACCGAGCGGACGCCAGGAGAGGGTGACTTCTGCCATTCTCCATGACAGGGCAAGGCGTGGCCTGCCTGCCGTGCGCTAGGCACCTACGCCTTCCGACCCGCGCTCCCCTGAAGCGGATGGTCGCGTTGCCACGAATCCACTGTCCCGGTGCCTACAACGGCGAGTGCAATCCCTCGAAGGGATCGAACCCGAGCTGCCCGATGACCCGCTGGCGGGTAGCCTCCTTGGGCCGCCACTGTTGGCTGGCCGGGTAGATGAGGTTCAGCCCAGCCGCCGGAGGCACGAGCAGATAGTCGGCCCTCGGACACCCGGTGAGGTGCGGGCATTCCTCCAGGACCCGGTTGCAGAACGCGCATAGAAGCCCCCGCACCCGCCCCGTCTGGTGGTCGTGGTCAACCATCGCCCCGGGGTACAGGCCGCACAGGTGACAGTCGGCGCCGAGCGCGCCGACCAGCGCGGCACGCAGGCGCCGGATGGACGCCGTACGGGCCGGACGCGGCGGCCACAGGTGCCTCAGCTCATACGAGCCGCCCTGGCAGCGGTCCGGCCGGTCGACAGTGCCCGGATCCACGCCCGGGCCGGTCGCCCGAACCGACCACTCGACGACGCGGGAGCCCCAGACCACCGTGCCGGCAGCTGCCTCGTCCAGGCGGCCGCCCCTCCATTCCTGCGGCCCGTGCTCCCGCTCAATCCACCCGCAGTGCTGACGATGGATCCAAGCGCCGGCGGCCTCCGCGTCCCCGCACAGCATCCGACCCGCCCGTTCGAGATGGAACCGGCCGTCATCACCGGATACCGCGAGGGTCCGGCCAGGCGGCCCCAGCGGGGGAGACGGCAGACGACAGGGCCGCTTCTCGGCATCGCGGACCAGGTCTTCAACGAACGCGACCCCCTGAGGGGCCCAGCGCCACAGCAGCTGTGCGCGTCTGTACGGGGGCAGTTCGTCCAGGCTGGCCATGGGAGGATCCTGGCCTACGACACTGACACTCGGGCCGGTACCGGCACGCTGCCGCAGCAGAACGTGACGGGGTTTACGGAGGGCACGCCGCTCGATGGGGTGGGGGTAGTTGCATTCCGGGCCGCTCCGTGTTTTCCACCGCTACGCTCGGTGAGCGCGGGGCGCGGCCCTTGTGGCCCGCGGTGAAGGAGCAGGGGAGGCGGCAGTCCGTGGGATCCGTTCCGGCAGCCATGACGATGTCCGGCGGTAGTCCGGCCGCGCTGACGGCGGCGCGGATGGCCTCACTGGCCGAGTGCGCCGCGGTGTTCATCCCGTCGGATCCTCCGAGAGAAGGGCGTGTGGCGTTCTGGTGCGGGGACGCAGCGGCTCCGCCAGGGGCTGGGGATTCTCTGAGCGTGGTGCGCCCCCACGGCACCTCGGTACGCCGGCGGGAGGTTCCCGCCACCGTGATGCCGGTGGCCGAGGCGCTGGTGGTTCTCACCCAGGCGCGCCGGATGCCGGGCGCGGATCCGGCTGCCGCGTTCTGGGGCGCGGCCACCGTGCTTACTCTGCAGTTGTTGGCCCGGGGCCGGCTGCTGCCCGGTGTGAGCCCCGCAGGGTTCGACGCGTGGCGGATCGGCCCCTACGACGCAGATGACATGCAGCGGGTCAAGGAGTTGGCGGCCGCGATGCCACCCGAGGCCCGGGCGGTGCCCGCCCAGGGCGCACCGGCGTTGGAGCTTCCGGCGGCCGAGCCGCTGCTGCGGGGTTTTCTGGACGCGGTGGCCGATGTCCTGGCCCGCACTCCGGCGGGCGCGCTGGCCGCGGGAGGTGAGGCCTGGACCGTGGCCGCCCCGCAGAAGGTGCCGCACCAGCGTGAGTGGGCGGCTGGTGTCGCGGCAGGCATCGACGCGGGGACCGCGGTCTCCCTGCGGATCGAACTGCCCGGCCCGGGCGAGGGGAGCTGCCCCTGGGATGGTGGGGACGACGGCGCGCAGGACGAGGTGCGGGCGGTCGTCCAGCTGCACCACCTTGCCGAGGCCGTGGTCGCCGACGCCCGCGTAGTCTGGGCCGGCCAGTTGGACGCGGCCGCGCTGTTCAGTCCCTCGGACCGCGCGGAGGCGCTCCTGGCCCTGGGGCGGGCCGCCCACGCCTGGCCGCCGCTGGCGCGTCTCCTTGAGATGCGTGTACCTGCCGAACTCTCCCTGTCTGATGCGGAGGTGTCCGACCTTCTCGGCGACGGCGCCGCCGCTCTGGCGGCAGCGGGCGTTCAGGTCCACTGGCCCAAGGAACTGGCCCGTCAGTTGCTGGCCCGCGCCGTCGTCGAACCGGCCGAAAAGACGGCATCCGACCTGCCGTCCCTGCTGTCGGCCGACGCCCTGCTCTCCTTCCGCTGGCAGATCACCCTCGGCGGCCGGGAACTCGACCCGGCCGAGCTGGAACGCCTCGCCGAGGCCAAACGGCCCCTGGTACGGCTGCGCGACCAGTGGGTGCTCATCGACCCCGCCGTCCTGGCCCGCGCCCAGGACCGCAAGGCCCGCGACCTCACCCCCGTTCAGGCGCTGGGCACCGTCTTGGCCGGGAGCGCGGACATCGGCGGCGAACGGGTGGAGGTCACCGCGGGAGGCTGGCTGGCGGAGCTGAAGGAGCGCCTCGCCGACCCCGAGGCAGCTGCCCGCCGGAGGCCGGTGCCGCAGCCCGCCGCTCTGGACGCCACCTTGCGCGACTACCAGCTGCGGGGCCTGACCTGGCTGCACCAGATGACCTCGCTCGGCCTCGGGGGCTGCCTCGCCGACGACATGGGACTCGGCAAGACGATCACCCTCATCGCCCTGCATCTGCACCGCATGCAGGACCCGGCGACCGCCGGGCCGACCCTGGTGGTCTGCCCGACCTCGCTGATGGGCAACTGGGTCCGAGAGATCGAACGGTTCGCGCCCGGCACCCCCGTCCGCCGCTACCACGGCACCAAGCGCAGCCTGGCCGACGTCGGCGAGGGCTTCGTGCTGACCACGTACGCCACCATGCGCCTGCGCGCGACAGAACTCGCAGAACCCTTCTGGGGGCTGGTCGTGGCGGACGAGGCGCAGCATGTGAAGAACCCGTTCTCGGCGACCGCGAAGGCCCTGCGCACCCTGCGGACCCGGGCCAGGGTCGCGCTCACCGGCACTCCCGTGGAGAACAACCTCTCCGAACTGTGGGCCTTGCTCGACTGGACCACGCCCGGGCTGCTGGGCCCCTTGAAGGTGTTCCGTGACCAGTACGCCCGCGGCGCCGAGAGCGGCCAGGATCCCGAAGCGGCCGGCCGCCTGGCCGCGCTGGTCGCCCCGTTCCTGCTGCGCCGCAAGAAGTCCGATCCGGGGATCGCGCCCGAACTGCCGGCCAAGACCGAGACCGACCACCCGGTCACCCTCACCAAGGAGCAGGTGGCCCTGTACGAGGCGGTGGTCCGCGAGACGATGGCCGCGATCCGCGAGAGCGACGGCATCGCCCGCCGGGGCCTGGTCCTCAAACTCCTGGCCGCGCTGAAGCAGATCTCCAACCACCCCGCACAGTTCCGGAAGGAAGAGCCCTCCGGGGCGAAGATTGCCGGCCGGTCCGGGAAGCTGGAACTCCTCGACGAACTGCTGGACACCATCCTCGCCGAGGAAGGCTCCGTCCTGGTCTTCAGCCAGTACGTGACCATGGGCCACCTCATCCTGGACCACCTGTCCCGCCGCGGCATCCGGGCCCAGTTCCTGAACGGCGCCACCCCCGTGGCCCGCCGCGAGGAGATGGTGCGCGCCTTCCAGGCCGGTGAGGTCCCGGTGTTCCTGCTCTCCGTCAAGGCCGCCGGTACCGGCCTGAACCTCACCCGGGCCGGCCACGTCATCCACTACGACCGCTGGTGGAACCCCGCCGTCGAAGAACAGGCCACCGACCGTGCCTACCGCATCGGCCAGACCCAGCCCGTCCAGGTCCACCGCCTGATCGCCGAAGGCACCGTTGAGGACCGCATCGCCGAACTCCTCGAAACCAAGAGGGCCCTGGCGGACGCGGTACTGGGCGGCGGGGAGAGCGCGTTCACGGAACTGAGCGACGCCGAACTGGCCGAATTCGTCCAACTGAAGCAGGCACGCCGATGACCCCCACAGCCCCCGACGACCGGCGACGGGATTTTCCGCCTCTGCCCACCGCCCGCGGCCGCCGCTCCTTCGCCGAAAGCTGGTGGGGCAACGCCTGGGTCGAAGCTCTCGAAGGCCCGACCCGCTCCGCGACCGGGCGCCTCGCCCGCGGCCGGACCTACGCCCGCGCCGGTAACGTCGGCCCCATCACCGTCACCCCCGGCCGCGCCACCGCCCACGTGCAAGGCAGCCAACCCCGCCCCTACCGCACTTCCATGGACATCCCCACCCTCGCCCCGGGCGCCTGGGACGTCCTCCTCGACACGGCCGCCGCCCAGGCCGGCCACCTCGCTGCCCTCCTCGACCGCGACATGCCCAGCACCCTCGCCGAAACCGCAGCCCAAGCCGGAGTACGCCTCCTGCCTCAGCCCCACGAACTGACCCCCAGATGCTCGTGCCCCGACTGGGGCGACCCGTGCAAGCACGCCGCCGCCCTCTACTACCAGGTGGCCCGCCTCCTCGACCGCGACCCCTTCGTTCTGCTCCTCCTGCGCGGACGCGGCGAGAGCGAACTCATGGCGGACCTCCACCGGCGCAATGCTGCCCACACCACGGCTCCGGCACCGCCGGGCGTACCCGCCCGGAAGGTGTTCGCGGCCGCCCGCGCCGGGCTCCCGCCGTTGCCCGCGCCACCACCACCCGTCGATGACCCCGGCCCGGTACCCGAACTGACCTCCGGGGTCGCCCCCGCACCCGGGCTCGACCCGGTCGCCCTGCGGTTCCTGGCCGCCGACACCGCCACCCGCGCCCGCCAGATGCTGAACCAGGCCCTCGCACCCTCCCCAGCACACCCGCAGGACCTCACCCCCACCACCCTCAGCACCGACGACGACCTCGTACGCCTCGCCGCCGCCACACCCCCCGCCGAGATCTTCACCCGGCTGTGCTGGAGCGCGCACCGCACCCCCGCCTCCCTCACCCGGGCCGCCCGCGCCTGGCAGTACGGCGGGGCCGCGGCCATGGAGATCCTCGACACGGCATGGGAGCCGGACCCGGCCTACCTGCGTGCTGTGCGCGAGGAGATCAAGCAGGCCTGGAGTGCATCACAGGCCCTGGCGATACGCATCACAGGGAACTGGCTCACAGTGAGCGGGCACGACGCCCAACTGCGCCTGGGCACCGGCGGCCACCTTTGGTACCCCTACCGCAAGAAGTACGGCACGTGGTGGCCGGCCGGGTTCCCCGACCGGGACGTCACGATTGTGCTGAGCGACCTGCTCGAACCGAGGGCTGAGTAGCTGGTGCACCACGGGCCGGGCACATCCAGATCACAGCCGCGTGCGGCGCCCGCCGGCACCGTGCTCGGCGCCGCGACCAGCACGGCCACCGTCGTCGTGGGACGGGCCAGACTCCGCGCAGCAGCCGCGCTGCTGCCGCTGCGTCTGGAACCGGGACACCCCTGTCGATCAGTGAGCCCGCTCTGCGGGCCGCCCACAAGGAAAGGTGACCGCCTGGCGGGAAGGACGCAACCCGAACGGACAAGACTCGGTTCGGGCTGACGCTCGGCGCCTAGGTTGTGGGCATGCCTCGCATCGCCAGTTCGCCGTTTCCTCCAGACCTTCCCGACAGTTTGAAGCTCTGCTACCGCGAGCCCCCGGCGGATCCCCGCCCGGATGCATCGGCCTGTTCGTGGTGCCGCCACGACGCGTCTTCCACGCGCATACCGTTCCTGGATCAGGACGCCGACGCTCCGGCAGCCGACCTGTGTGACACCTGCCTGCTCCTGGTCGGCTTCGAGGATGCGTCGCGGTACCTCGACGGCGGCGCCTTCTGGGTGTCCTGGCCGATCGTCACCGGCCTGGTTACCGAACCGCATCACGAGTCCGGCTGCGCGTTCTGCGGGCGTGCAGCCACCGAACCGCGCGCATGGTGGCCTGACCCCTACGTGCAGGACCGCACCAGCGTCCTGCTGAGGCTCTGCGACATCTGCCCGGGGCTCCTCGAACTCGCAGACGCCCCCGACCGGGAGCGGTTGTGGAGGCGAAGGCTGCGCACCGCCTGCCGCGTCGGCATGCAGGACCGCCTGGGCCAGGAGGCCGATCTGCCCGAGTTGCCCCAACCTGAGCGGAAGGCGAAACCGAAGACAAAGCGCCCCACACCGCTGACCGACGCACACCGGGAAATGCTCGAGACGATCCGCCAGCGGGGGGCCATGGACTCCCATGCCTTCTCCCGGGACGACCAGCACCGCGTCCCGCGGCGTGCCCTCTCATGGTGGAGCAGACGCATTGCCCACCTCTTCGAACACCAGCTCGTCACCACCGTCACGAACCCGCCGGGCACCCACGCGATCAACACGGTCCGCATACTTGAGGAGGACGAGCGCGAGCTGGAGGACCAGGTCTACACATGGCATGTACCGGGGCCCGTGTGGGACGGGGAGCGCGTGCTCGAGCCGTCGCCGCCTGACGGCTGGCCGGAGCTGCACGCCCGCCTCATGCGGCTACGGGCTGAGCGCGACAAACGGGCCCTGGAACTGCGTGCCGCGTCCAGAGAGACTCGCGAGGAGGCATGAGTTAGCCCGACCAGCATGCCTGAAGCCCATGGATCACCCGAGATAACTGCCACTCCATCGGCCCCCGGCGTCCCGGGATGGAGACCGATGGCATGACTGGCCTAGCCTTGCCCCAGGCGCGCTTGCCGACCAGGCGTGGCGCCCGGGGAGGGGCAAGGGCGCGTGTTCGACAAGTGGCTCAGGCCGCAGGCCGTGGACCAGCCGGACGGGCTGTTGGATTACCAGCTGCTCGCCGATGAGGGGCTGATCGAAGACGACGAGCTCGTTGAACGGCTGGGCCACGAGGTGATGCGCAACTACCTGGCTCCCAATGAGCTCGCCAACGTCTTCGACGACCTGGGTGCCCCGGACGTCGCGGGCTACCTGCGGACGAACAAGTTCCCCACGGACCGCAAGATCCGGCACGGGGACTTCGGAGAGATCATCACCGGCGCTCTCTACCGCAAGGTGCGCCGGTGGTGCGTCCCGGTCCTGAAGCTGCGCTACAAGCAGACCCCGGCACAGGCCGTGCAGGGCACGGACGTGCTGGCGTTCCGCTTCCGCCAGGACCCTCCGGCGATTGCCGTCCCGGAAGTCAAGACCCGCGCTTCCCGGGACAACCGGGTCGGGGAGGAGGCGTACAGCAGCCTGGAGAAGGTCCTGGACAGGCTGGACGAGAGCATCCACTTCCTCATGGCGCGCTGTAGTGACCGCGGGCAGGTGTTCCTCGCCCGCCGGCTCGGCGCGCTGCTGCGCGATCCAGGGCGCCGCCAGGTGGAGCGGCACATGCTCTTCGTCCACGACGCGGGATCGTGGAAAGAGGACATCGTGGCCGGCCTCGGCGCGATGGTGACCCAGCGCACCGAGCTGACCGTCGTCAAGATCGACGACCTCAAGGAGTTCGTCGGCCGCGTCTACGACGCGGCAGAGACAGCCCCCGGCACCACCACGAGCAGCGGCAAGGACAACGGAACGGCGGGTACAGAGTGAGGGACGACGACGGGACCATGCGCCGCCTGGGCGACCAGGCCCTGGCCACCGGAGAGGCGTCCGCCCCCCTGCGCGGCCAGCTGCGTTCCCACGTCCTGGCCGAACAGATCAGCACCGAGGGCACAGCCGCCTACACCTACGATGCCGACGCGCTGCGTCGCGGTCTCTCCCTCGCCCGGCTCGGGCAACTGGCCCGCACCCCCCGCGAGCGACGTACGGACCCGGGGCCGCTGCCGGACATCGCCCAGGCCTACGCCGACCTCGCCGCGCAGGCGAACGAGCCGGAGACACGGATCGAACTGCTCGCGATCTCGGCGACCATGTGGAGCCTAGCCGGCTACCAGGCCAACGCCACCGCCATCGCCCGCACCTTCCAAAGAGAGGTCGGGGAGCTGTTCACCTACGGGGACATCCCCGGTTCCGACGGGCTGACCGCCGCCGCCCCCTACCGGATCGCCGAGGCCGCCGGCGCAGTTCTGCAACGCGACATCGACACCGTCGCCCAGCTCGGCGCCGCCACAGCAAGCGAACTCCCACGCCTCGGCCGCGCACTCACCGTCGCGCTCGCCGCAGGCCAGGCCGAGCAGGCGGACCTCGCTGTGCTGGCCGCCTACGGCCTCGTCGGCCGCTCGGCCCGCTCCTTGGCCACCCTGTGGCGCACCGGCGACCGCACGGCCGGACGCGCCGCGATCAGCGACCTGAAGCAGGCCTCGGCCATCCTCCTGCAGGCCTCCGTCGTGGACACCTGGACCCTGGTCGACTCCCTCGCCCACGTCGTCGAGGACATCGTCGCGACATCCCCGTGGCTCCTGCTGCGCCGCGCTGCCACCTGGTCGAGGACCTGGGAGCGCTACCTCAAGGCCCTGATCGTCTCCGACCGCCCGCTCACCCAGGTCTGGCCCTCCCAGCGCACCGCCCTGGACGCCGGACTCCTCGACGCCCGAGCCCACAACCTCACCGTCACCATGCCCACCTCCGCGGGCAAGACCCACATCGCCGAGTGGGCCATCCTCCATGCCCTCGCCGAGACCGGCGAGGCCGATGGCAACCCCCTCGGCCTGATCCTGCGCTTCCTCGATCCGCCGCTGGCCGTCTACGTGGTGCCCACCCGCGCGCTCGCCGCCCAGGTCGAACGACACCTCGCCGCCAGCCTCGAACTCGTCGGCCTGCGCGTCTCCTCCCTCTTCGGCGGCGCCGAACACGTCCGCTACGAAAACCAGCTCCTGGACCACACGGACGTCCTCGTCGTCACCACCGAGAAACTCGACTTGCTCCTGCGCAACACTCCCGAACTCGCCGGCCGGCTGCGCCTGGTCCTCGTCGACGAAGGACACTCCATCGACCACTCCGCCCGCGGCCTGCGTCTGGAGATGGTCCTCACCCGGATCCGCCGCACGACCCCGCAGGCGCGGATCGTCCTGCTGTCCGCGGTCCTGCCCAACGGCGAGGACATCGCCCGCTGGCTGGAGCCCACCGCCCACGGCACCAACCACGCCAAGATCGACTGGTCACCCTCCCAGCTACGCACCGGAGTGTTCACCTGGCAGGGACAGGAAAAGGACGGACAGACCGGCAGCATCTACTACGGCACCGCCCAGGGCAGAGACTTCTTCGTCCCCAAGGTCCTCACCCGCCGCCTCACCCGCACCCGGCTGTTCCCGCGCGACCTCAAGGACGTCGCGGCCTCGCTGGCGCTGCACTTCGAACGTCTCGGCCCGGTCCTGATCTCCACCACCCAGCCCACCTACGCGCAGGCCGCCGCACGCGCCCTGCAAACGGCACTGGACAAGACCGACACCCCGGTGCTCGGCGGGCGTAACCAGCGGGACCAACGCCTGGCGCTCTCGGAACGGATCGCCGAGCACCTCGGCGCCGAGCACGAGCTCACCGTGATGGTGACCCAGGGCATCGCCTACCACCACGGCACCGTCCCGCAGCCCGTCCGGCACCTGCTGGAACGCGCCTACCGCGACGGCGCACTGCGCGTACTGTGCGCCACCAGCACCCTCTCCCAAGGCATGAACCTGCCGGTCAAGACCGTCCTGGTGCACAGCACCTGGCGCAACCAGGAACAGATCGGCGTCCGCGAGTTCTGGAACGCCGCCGGCCGCGCCGGCCGCGCCTTCCAGGAGACCGAAGGCCACGTCGTCCTCATCGCGAAGGACGCCCAGGACGCCCGAAAGCTACGGCTCCGCTACCTCGACAAGGACAACATCGAACCAGTCCTGTCCACCATCGGCGCGCTCTACCACCGCCTCGCCATCACGAGACTGGGCGCCCGCCCTACCCCCGGACAGAACCTGGCGGACATCGACCTGCCCGACCCAGAGCAGGAAGAACTCACCGAATGGGCGCAGGAACTCGAGCTCCAACTCCTGACGATGCTCGCCGAAGAGGTCGTCGACACCCCCGACCAGAACCTGCTGGAAGACGCGGCACACGACCTGCTCGCACACACCCTGGGCGGCCACCAGATCGGCGCCCAGGAGTGGTCCCTCAAACCGCTCGCCCGCTTCACCGCCCGCCGCGTCGCCGCACTCGCCCGCCAGCTCCCCGACCCGGCCGCTCGCGCGGCGATCCTGCGCACGGGACTGAGCCTGCAAGGCGGCCTCGACGCGATCACCGCCGCCGAACAGGTCGCGAACACCCTCACCGAACACCCCGGCCTCCTCGGCCCCGCGACATGGCCAGCCCTGCGCGACACCGTCTTGACCGCCGCCACCACCATCCAGGAACTCCGCCGCAGCGCCACTGACAAGAACCGGCCGATCGGGGCGGTCGTCCCTCTCGCCGGCGACTGGATCGCCGGCTGGACGCTCCAGGAGATCCACCACCACTACCAGCTGCTCCTCGCCGCCAAGGACATCACCGTCACCTCGGACTACATCGACAAGGTGATCACCCAAGACCTGGCCTGGGCCGTCTCCTCGATCCTGCAGATCCTGGAGACCCGCCACGGCATCACCCCCGAAGGCCCACTCGCCGCCCTGCCCGCCATGCTCAAATACGGCGTCGACACCGCCCCCGCCTGCTACGCCGCCAGCCTCGGCATCCACCAGCGCAGCGCCGCGACCGACCTGGCCGCACGCTGCCCCGTCCCCGAGCCGTCCTTCTCCGACTTCACCGGCTGGCTCGCCGACCTGACCACCGACGAGATCACCGCCATCACCACCCCCAACATCGCGGCCCTGCTGATCCGCAGCACCGAGCGCCGCAGCCCCCGCAGCGTCCAGAAGACCATCCTCAGCGGCCGAGGAACGTTCACCACCCCCCTGCGCGGCGTCCGGCACGCCAACAATGTCTGGCTTCTCGCCAGACTCCCGGCGGGAACCCGTCTCGACCTGGTACGAGACGCCAACAACCCGGCCGACCCGAACGCCATCCGGGTCGAGCACCACGGGCTTCCCCTCGGCTGGATCGCCAAGTCCACTGCCCGGCCGCTCGCGCTGGCCCTCGACGACCGGCCCGCCCCCTTGGTCACCGCCGTCCTGCACACCGACCCCCAACCCTTCGCCGACACCGGCCAGCTGGCAGACCACGACCAGGTCGAGCTCGCCATCACCATCAGCCCAGCGCCGGAAGAACGCAGAAGGCGCACATCGCGGTGACCAGCCCAGCCCGGTTGGGGGACCCCGTTTACGGCACACCACACCACCGAGCGGCAGGAGCACGGATCACCGACAGCCGCCCCGTTGGATTTCAGAGGCTTCCGCGGCGCCGCACGGCCTCGATACAGAGAGCAAGGGCGCACAGCAGAGCGAGAGTGAGTTCCGCGTAGACAACGGCGCTGGGCATACCCAGAGCGTGGTCGGCAATGGAACCGAGGGAGAACGCAGCGAACAGGCAGCCGTTCATCCTGAAGCGCCACTTCCCGAAGACGCCCCGAAGGGTGCCGTTCAGGAGAGCGAGAACGGCGGCTACGGCGAGCGGGGCGAGCACGAGGGTATAGGCAATCACCCCGATGAAGGTGGCAGCGGCATTCGGGATGGTAAGCACGGGGGCCCTTCTGGCGGTCGGTTCTGGCCTACGGGCTCATAATGCCGACCCAATCGAGCGTCTGCAGGGGAGCCTGGTGAAATGCCCGGCGAGCCGGCGGGCGAGCTCGGCCTGAACGGGCTCCCTGTACACGCCGCACGGGCCCCGTTGCTACCGGAAAAACAGGCCGCGCCTCACCTCGGGTGATGGGATCCTGCGGGGATGGGGCATCACTCCTACCTGGTCGTTGGCGAATGCCAGTTCCTCTACACCCGCGATCACTACAACGAAGAACTGGCAGCCCTCTTCAACGAGAGCGACCGAGAGCTGGTCGTCGCCGACGCCGACGACGACACGCGTGACGACGGCTGGGACGAGCGGGGGATCACGCTCGGGTACTACACCACCGCCAACGCTCTGCAACAGCGCCTGAACGTACAGGGCTTCACCTCGCGCCGTGCGCTCGTCGACCTCGCGGAGGGGATCGCTCAATGGCGGAAGGTCTACGACGCCCAGAGCGGGCTTCGGGAACGAGAAGCGCGGGGCGAGCAGGTGTACCAGGCTCTCGCCCGGACCCCGCGCGAGGCCTCCGAACTGCTCGCAGCAATTGGTGAGGCGATCCGACCGCACCGGTCGCAGAAGTCGTTCGCCACGTTTCAGGATTACTTCCAGTATGAGGACGAGTTCGCCGAGACCGTCAGCGACGTCCAAGAGCTTCGCTGGTTCGTCGAGGACCGCAGCCTCGTGCGGCTGATCATCGATCAGGCCCCTGGTCCCATGCGGGTCGGGCTGGACCTGAGCGAGCTGACCGGGTGCTGCGTAAGCCTGGATACGGCCCAGCCCATCGCGGGTCCGACACGTGAACGGCAGCTCGCAGCCCTGGCCGACAACGCCCCACTGATCGTACTCACGGAAGGAAGCACCGACTCCAGGGTGCTCACCGAGGCGATGCACGTCACCCACCCGCACCTCGCCGACTTCGTCCGCTTCATCGACTACACAGGCACGAAAGCCGGCGGCAGCGTCGGCAAGCTCGCGACCATGGTGAATGCGTTCATCGCGGCGGGTGTCGCCAACCGCTTCGTGGCCATTGCCGACAACGATGCTGGCGCGTATGAGGCGTTCGCCAAACTCAAGAGACAGAAGCTGCCAGCCGGATGCCGGGTGCTGCATTACCCGGACCTGCCCTTGCTGACCCGCTACCCCAGCATCGAGCCGCCCTCCTCCACCGTGGCACTGACCGACGTGAACGGCGTTGCCGGTTCCCTGGAGATGTACCTCGGCGTAGACGTCCTGACGATCGACGGCACTCTGGCGCCAGTCCACCTGAAAACCTTCATGCCCGCCGTGCAGCGTCACCAGGGTGTGCTGTCGGAGGCGCACAAGGTCCTGGTGCTGAAGGCGTTCGAGAAGAAGGTGAAGGCGGCTCGCTCCGGGCGTGACAGCAGCGGGGACTGGAGCGGCCTGCGAGCCATCTTCGAGAAGATCGTCCACGCTTTCGACTGAAGGACCAGGAGCCGCGTGTCCGGAGGCCGACTACGAGACGATGGCGATGACGCGCTGGCGCCGCTGGACTGCGCCACCCTCACCCTTTGCCCCAGGGACGGCCGGCCGCTGGGGTCTCGCTCCCTGCAGAAGGGTCAGCGGGCGTCGTTCGGAGTACACCGGGCGGGCCGGGCAACGGAAGCGCTGAGCATCCTGCCCGGTGGCTTGGTTGATGGTGGCCGACCAGCCCTTACACGAGATCGTGACCGCCCCATCGGGGGTGATGGTCACCTGACGCCCCCGGACAGGGGAGCGCCGTCTACGGCGAGCCACGTACGGATGCGCTCAAGTCGCGTGTGCGGGACATTCCCGGGGCCTACGAACGAGGAGATTAGCGAGACCGCAGACTGGTCCCTGACCTCGGTCCAGCGGTCGCCAGCCGGGGTGTCGGGCTGAGCCAGACGCGCCGCGGTGTGCTCCAGACCGACGCTGTGGGCGGCCTTTACCAAGCCGGGACTATCGGAAGGCGGCTGAGCATCCGATAGGGCGGCCGCACACGAGGACGGCAACCTCGTGGTGCGGCTGTCGTGGTGCTGGTCGGCTTTCGCGGCGCGCCGCAGTACTGTGCGCCTGCCGTATCTCAGCGTGGTTGTGCGTCCAGGACGCGAATCCGCGGATCGTCACGCCAACTGCCGTCGACGGGCAGGTCGAAGTGCCCTCGTATGACAGCCCCGGCGCGCTCGACCGAGGCGGACTCGCCGGTGAGGACCGTGCGCCACCATCGCCGTCCGTCTGGTTCTGAGAAGGACTCTTCCGACCATCGCACTTCCGGCTTGGACTGGCGCACCGCCTCCTGGGCGGCTTGCCGTTGCTCGGCCCTTCGGCGGTATGGCTCGGACACCCACTGCCTCGGGTACGCCGCGCGCAGCCCGGCCACCACCTCCTCAACGGTGGCGGCGCTGTCCGCCGCGACGATCACGACGTGCACCGTTTTGCCGTTTCGTCGTGGGTGGCGTACCGCAAGGGCGGCCCGCGGCGCGAAGCCTCGCATCAGGGCTGCCCCATGTTCGGTGAGGGGGCCTGTATGGGGGACGGCGACCCGCGCGACGACGCCGCCGAAGATGGCACGCAGGATCTCACCAGCACGGCGCCCAGCGGCTTCATCCGTGGAGGAGAGACGGACCCGGGGATTGCCGTCATCAAGAAGGCTGAGGCGGACTTCATCTGGCACAAGCCGGTCGAGGGGACGCCAGTCGCGCTGGCCGTTGCTGTAGCAGAGCTCCTCTGCCTGCTTCGGGAGTTGGATCGTCTCGTCGAACAGCCAGCAGCTCACCTCTAGGGAGCGTTTCTCCGTTCTCACGGCGGTGATCCTCACGCGCACGGTGTCGCCCACCTCAACGCCGGGTGCATTACTTCCACGTAGGTAGCCGCGGAGGCCCGTACCGACGGTTTCAACCAGGAAGTCCCTTTGTTCCTTGCCGACTCGAGAGGTGACGGTACATCTGACGAGTTGGCCCTCGCGCACGCTGAGGAGCGGGTCCTTGGCGGGATCCCGCAGTTCGATGCACACTTCCCCGTTGCCGGGGTCCGCTTCGGTGACGTACGCCTGCACGACGGCGCCGATCTCGTAGCGGAGCTGTGGTTCGGACCAGCTCAGCTGTCCGGCTGGGACGCGTTTGGTGCTGCCGGAGGGGAGACGGACGGTGACGCCGCGGTCGTCGCTCTCGATGACCACCGCCTGAGTCCGACGTTCCTCACGCATGCGCTCGACGGCTTCTTCATCGATCACTTCGGCCCAGGGGGTCAGGGTGCGCAGCGTTGCTCGCTCGACGGCGGTGCGCAGGCGCGCGGCGTCTGCCGGGTCGGGGAGGGTGCGGCAGAAGCTGAGGATCTTGAGCCAGTCCGTGACGGTGGGAGGGCTGGTGATGTTGATCCGGTTGCCCTGCCATTCCCAGGGGCCCGCAGGGAAGGCGCTGGGGCTGCTGTGGATGTTCTTGACGTCGGCGAAGGCGGTGGGGCGCCTCCAGGTGAGGCTGACTCGGACGCGTCGTCCGATGACGAGTTCGTCGGGCAGGTCGGGGAGTCTCCCGGCGTCGATCCACAGTATGAGCGGGGGTGCCGGCTGCGGAGCGGAATCGTCGGGGACGATCTGCACCCACAGCCTGCCTTCGTCGACGTCCACCAGGTCCGCGTCGGCGCCGACGCGTCCTCGCGCTGTCCCGCTGCGCATCGACAGGTGCATCAGGGCGCTGATCGTCGCGGCGGTCTGTCCCAGGTGCGGGATGAGTCTGTCGTGGTCGTAGCCTTCCGCGGTCAGCTGCAGGAGGGTGCCCGGCTGAAGCTGACGTGTCTGGGCGAACCGCAGGCCGGTGCCCAGGCGTCCGCCGTCGAGGACGAGGCGTTGGCCGGTGACCGGGTCGCGGACTTGCAGCAGCGGTCGGCTGTCGCGGGGGAAGGTCCGTGTCGCCTCGAGGGTGACGGTGAAGTCCGTGCCAACTGGATGGGCGGCTTCGAGTTCTTCGAGCTCGGCCTCCGTGCGGTCCGGCACGACGAGCAGGACGTCGTCGTGGACCTCCGTCACCCGCACGGGCAGGGTTCCGTCGCCTGCGTACGGCTCGGCCAGCTCGGCGGCCGGCAGCTCGGCTGGATCGGGTGGGTGCTCGACCTGCGCGAACGGTAGGCAGGTCGGATCGTCGGGGTACGCGGTGAGGTCCATGACGTCGTCGGCGTCGCTCGCGGCGGCCAGGAAGCCTTCCTCGCCGTCAGCGAGCGTCTGTTCTTCGCTGTCGGGGCTGAGCTCGATTGTTTCGTCGGGCAGAGGGGCGAGGCTGCGGAGCAGCCGGACGGCTCCGTGACAGACCTCGGCGAGGTAGCGGTCACCGGGCAGGTGGAGCGGCTGCGGATGCCGCTGTCCCAGCGGTACGTCGATGAGGACGCCGAGGAGGCTGCCGGTGGGCTTCAGCACGGCCGGGTCAACGGCGGCGCAGATGGATCCCTGCTGGACGGTCTCTGGCTCACGCAGTGGGCTAGTCCACCGGGTGGTGCGGGAGCGGTCGAGCATCACCAGGTAGTCGGACGGTCTCTGGTAGGTGTGCGAGCGCGGGTCGATGGCTGGGCGGGCCCCCTCGTGCATCGCCTGGATCAGCTCCTCGTCGCTGCGGACCGTCTTGACCGGCTCCAGGACCAGCTGTCCGTCGTCGCGTTTCGCTGTGTACACGGCGTTGGGGCTGGACCAGGCGATGACGGCCCGTAGCCGGGGCAGGAGGGCCAGGTCGATCGGGCGGATCTGCTCAGTACGGGTCTTCGACTGCATTCCGGCAAGGAGGGCCGTGCGCTCCTCGGTCAGGGTGGTGAGGAAGTCGTGGTCGACGTAGTGCCGTTCGCACCATGCCCGCCGGCTGCCTGCCGGTTGCTGTTCCCAGTGGGAGGCCACGCGGCAGGCGACTTCGATGTCGTCCGCGCAGTTGTCGAGGAGTACCTGGTGGATGTCGTCGACGTGGATCTTTGCGGGAGCTGGCCAACTGATGTCCCAGCTGAGCAGGGAACGGCCTCTGAGCTTGGGCGACTTCAAAGCGAGGGCGGTGGCTGCTTCCACCAGGCAGCCAGCGGTGTCGGCATTGACGAGGATCGTGTTGTCGGAGAACTCTCCTCGCAGTGAGTTGATCTCCCGGCCGAAGGTGGTGGGGTCCCCTGTGTCGGTGATCGCGCCCAGCTTGAGCAGGTCGGCCCGGGTCCGCAGGAGTTCGGCCGCTGAGGGACCGGGCGGCAGCCACCGCAGGGAATAGGGGTCAGAGACGCCGGCGGTGGCCGCGTTGAGGACTACCGCGGTGAGGGGGGATCTGCTGATCTCCGGCTTGGTCTCGTAGCCGAGTGCCTCAAACTGCTCGCGGGTGAACAGGCAGTGCCATATGCCGGGGGCGTTGCGTCCGGCGCGGCCGCGGCGCTGCAGGAGCCCGGCTCGCGAGTGCGGGGCCGGATGCATGGTGGCGGTGGCCGTGTCCGGGTCCCAGGTGGTGAGGTTGTTCAGTCCGGAGTCGATGACGTGCTGGATGCCGTCGATGGTCAAGGACGTTTCGGCCAGGTTGGTCGCCACGACCACCCGCCAGTGAACCCCCTGGGGACGCGTGGCCGGGTCCAGGGGCCGTCGCCGCTGCTTATTGGGCAGTTCGGAGTGCAGCGGAAGGATCTCGATCTGCGGTGACAGGGGCGCCAGTTCGTCATCCTCGTCCAGCAGTCGCTGCATCTCGGCGATGGCGTTGCTGATCGGTCGTTTACCAGGCAGGAAGCACAGCACGTCACCGTCGTAGGCCGGGACCGTTTCGGGAATGTCGGTGGGACGGTGGCCGCACGCCATCCACCGCAGCACTTCCACGGCGTGCTGCGCGACCTCGTCGGGCATCCTCACGGGCCACGCCTTCTGCGGGATGGGGTCCCCGGCCCGCCAGCGCTCGTACACCGGGTGCAGCGTCTTGCTGGGCATCTCGACGAACAGGACGTCGTAGTCCGGGGCGAAGAAGTCGGTGAAGGTCCGCCGGTCCAAGGTGGCCGACACGATCAGCAGGCGCAGGTGGGGAAGGCTGCGCATCTCGCGCCGCAGCAGCGCCAGGATGAGGTCGATGTTGAGGCTTCGCTCGTGAGCCTCGTCGATCACCACGGTGGAGACGGTGTGCATCTCCCCGCGGCGGATCATGTTCACCAGCGTGCCGTCGGTGAGGTAGACGAGCCTGTTGGCGGCATCGGTTTTGTCGGTCGCCTTGCTGTTGCGGTAGCCGATGTCCAGGCCCGGTCCGGCGCGCGAGCCGTGAAGCCGCTTCGCGACGTACTCGGGGATGCCGGTGGAGGCGTCGATCCGCGGTTGGGTGACCACGATCTGGCCGTGGCGGGTGAGGTGGTCGCGGGGGAACGGATCGGGGGGCATGAGCAGACGCCAGGGCAGGAAGGTGGACTTCCCCGACCCGGTGCCGGCCTGCACGATCGCCACCTGGTGGGTGCGCAGGCCCTCAAGCAAGCCGCGGACGTGCTCGTCTTTGATGCCGAACTCGTCCTCGCTGATCGGAGGGGGCTCGGTGGTGTGAGGCGTGTGGGGGCGTTCGGGGTGGGAGATGCGGCCCAGGCGGCCGGCCTTCAGCCCGCTGGGCGGAACGGGGCGGCCGGGCTGGAGATCGAGGTAGGCCGCGCCGAGGCGGGAGGTGTCTCGGCGGTGGGCGGCCCGGCAGGCGGCGCACCGCTCGGGAGGTGAGTGACCGCGCTCGAGGGCCGCGGCGCGGGCGGCGTCGGAGTAGGGCACGGGGTTGCCGCAGTCCTTGCAGGTGACGGTCCAGTCGATGCTCACGGTTCCTCCAGCCATGTCGTCCCGGATTCGCACTCCGTGCCGCGGGCGTAGTACGGCGTGACCGACAAGGGGTGGGATTGGACGTGTGCGGCGACCGCTCGGTAGAAGCCGATGACGGCGGGCTCGAAGCCGGTGTTGACGATGTCCAGCCGGTCGATCCCGCATTCCGCCAGCTCCGGGAGCCGTTCCAGGGTGTCGTGGTAGCAGAAGTTCTCGATCTCGGCGAAGGTCCGGTCGGCCACCGAGACCAGCCGGTTGCGGAACCAGTAGCCGCTGACGTACTCGTCGAGGTCCATGTGTCGCACGCTCATCAGGCCGAGATGCAGGGTGCGGTCGCCGGTGGGGGGAGGCCGCAGTGGGAGACCGAGCGGGAAGGGTGCGCTCTCGCTGCCGTCGACCTGCACCAGGCGGACGGCGGCAGGTGGACAGTCGGGGCCCTGCAGATCGCGCAGGACCTCGGTGATGACGTCGTGCGGGGCTGCCATGCCGATCGGGACGGGCTGCCCGTGGCGCAGAGCGCTGATGATCTGCTGGCACAGCGCCTCAGCCTGCCGTTTTCGTCTCGGGTCGTCGGCGTACATGGGGTCAATCGCTTCATACCAGAGTTCGATGGCGTCGGCGGCTTCGGGCTGCGCATCCCCGTGGCGGGCGGCGCGGGAGGCCTGCGGCGCGGTGAAGGGAACTTCTCTGACGTCTGGCGCCATCGGCTGGACAGAGATGACCAGCCCTTCTCCCCTCTCGGCCGACTCCTGCAGAAAGCCTGCCGCGACGGGGTTGTTCTCCAGGCGGGGCATCCAGGCCCGAAGCTGTTCGGGGAGCTCTTCGTTCGGGCGTGTAGACGGTGCCCGCGCTCCCGACGACGGTGGCCAGGGCATTGGCGTCTACGGCAAGGCGGCGCTGGCGGCGCTCACGGGTGATGCGTTCGGCGGCTGCCGAGGCCTGCCGGTAGCGGCGCAGGTCGTCGGCGCTGGCCGTTTCGGCGGAGATGCGGCGGCGCATGGCGAGCAGGATCTCGACCGCGTCGCGGAATCCGTCCCGGTCGGGGGCCGGATCGCCAGGCCACGGCCCCTCGGCTACGGCGTGCAGGACGGCGATCATGTCCGGGCCGTCCGTGCTCTGAGGACCGCGGCGTCAGCGAGCGTGTCCAGCGTGGTGGTGTAGTCGGGCGAGGCCACCACCGTCAGACCGGCCGCCCGGGCTTGGTCGAGGGCCGTGACTATGGCCGGGTCGGTGGTTGTGTTGGCGTCCGCCGGGACCACGATCACGCGCCGGGCAGGGATCTTGTTGGCAAGGTCGACCAGGTGGCCGGGCAGGAGGTCGTTCTCTACGGCCAGCACGTGCGCGGTGAGGCTCCGGTTCCCAGGTTCCGCGCCGCTGAGTGAGGTCCAGCCGAGGCGGGCCTCGCGGCCTTCCGGCACGGTGAGCGTCACGGCCGACAGGCACGGCTCGACGCCCGCAAGCGGGGAACCGAAAGCGACCTCGACCGGTGTTGCGGTGTCGTCATCGTTACTGGCGGAGCGCTGGCCAGCGCGAGCGATCCGTCGCGCCATCGAAGCGACCGTCAGCGCCGACCGGCACACCTGCTGATCGGCCAGCCAGACCAGCCGGTCCGTGACGTCGACCGCACCGGTCAGGATCCGTTCCGGGTGCGCGCTCCAGCGCAGCAGCGCTTCCACGGCTACGGGCGGCCACATGCCAGACGCAACGGCAGAGCAGACTGCACCGGTCGACACTCCGTCCAGCGGCAGGAGGCCACGGGTGCCGGCGGTGAGGTCGGCTGCCAGGGCGTACAGGCGCTCTCCCGTAGCGGCGTCCCATCCGCCACGCCGGGGGAGACTCACGCCACGCTTGGCGGCCCATCTGCGCAACGGACCGGGGATCGTTCCCTGTCCGCCGCCCTTTGCGACGAAGGCGGCCGCCAGAGGCCCGCCCGCGCGATAGGCGTCGGACAGCACCGCGCACAGTGCCGCGCGGACGGTCGCGCCCGGGGCAAAGGAGGTGAGCGCGGCTGTGGCGAACACGGAGATGTCCTGCCGGTTGTCCACGCGGCTGTGGCGGGTGCGCAGCACCGCCAGGACGACGTCCTCGCTGCACAGCCGGGTGACGGTCCACTCTCCGGGGCGCTCCAGTTGGTCCCTGGCCCGCCTGCCCTTCCGGACGGCCTTCTCCTGATCATCCAGGTGGCGCAGCACTATGCCGATCGAGGTGAGGTCGCCGTACCACTCGTACACGAAGTCCGTCAGCGACGGCGCCCAGGGGACAGGGCCGGCGTCGAGGTCGTCCAGGTCCAGCAGGACGACCGGCGCGCGGTCATCGCTGGCGACGACGCATGCGGTCTGCCGGTCAGGAAGCAACTCGATCACCAGTAGATCTTCGGGGAGCCCGTTCAGCAGCCGCAGCACGTGCGTGGTGTCGACTGCGTTGAGGTCAGGAGGACCATCTCTGGGAAGGCCGAGCAGGTTCCTGCGGCCGTTGCGGTCGGCGAGGGCGCCGTATCGACGGACCCAGCTGATCCACGCGCGCGGCAGGCGCGGGAAGAGGCCTTCGGCGGCATCCGGGACACCCGGTGAGAAAGAACGCAACGCGCCGCGGGAGACCGCGGCGTCGATGCCGCTCCAGGGGCCCGCTCGCTGCTGCGGTGGCTTTCGAGCGGTGGACGTCACGGCCCTGCGCCCATCTCGTCGTCTCCGGCCAGGAGGAGCATCGCCTCGGCGACCTCGGTGAGGCAGTCTCTGGGAGGGCCAGTCGGCTCACCGACGGTGCCGTCCGCGTTCACCGACCAGCTCTGGTGCTTCATCGCCCTCAGATCGATCTTGTGGACGAGTACCTGTGGCTGTGCTCCTGGTGCGGGGCTTTCGGCCGTGGCAACGATCTCCCCCAGACGGGCTGCGACGTACTCCGCAGATCCCTGCCGGACGCTGCTCTTCGTCTTGCTCAACTGTGGCTTGGTAAGACTCACGGCGCCTTCGGAGGGATTCCTGGCGTAGACCGAGCCCTTCCGTTTGGCTCCCGCTGTCTTGATCTCGTGGACCCAGTCGGCGTTCAGGCGGGTGACCAAATCAAGGAGGTGCTGGCGGTCGCGACGGGGAGCATGTCGGTCTGCCGTCTGGAGGACCTCGTGCCCCTCGACTTCCAACGCGATGCGCAAGGCGGCCTCGCCGACGTCGCCGATGAAATGGACGGTCTGGCCGTCGCTCGCCTCCTGGGCGGCCTGCTGGAGCTTGTCACTGAGCATGTCGACGATGAGATTCGGGCCCGTGCGTGCCCATGCCTCTGCAACTTGGTGGATGATCTGGCGGTCGCTCGTCCCTACGGCCTCGTAGAACTTGCTGTTGAGCAGGTCCCCGAGCGGGTCCGGGGCCGCTTGCGTCAATGCCTCGGCCAGCTTCTTGTCGCCGCGATTCTGGCATCCCATTCGAAACCACTTGATCAGTTCATTTGCCCCTACATCACCAGAATAGTTCCGCTGTGGAGGCGATGCCGCGGGACCGGGATGCTGCAGTAGCACCGTGGAAGTGGCCCTGATTTCCGGCGTCGATCTTGCGACTCGGACCACCGACTGCCCGCTGGGTGTGTGGAGGTGGGCAACCTGCATGGGATCGTGTGGATCCGGTGGCATCGGGCACGAGCCTGCTAAAACGGACTTCCGAGCAAGCCCCTCGCGATCCCGCCGACTCAGCTATTGACGGGACCGTGACCGCACCACGGCAGGTGCCTGGTCTGCCACGCACTCGGCCTCGTCGAGGAAGCCGACCTCGACGGTGTAGAGCGGTTCCACGAAAAGGCCTTCATAGCGGGGGCGCGGGAGGACAGACCGTCCCGTCGGCCTCACAGCAGCCCGCTGTGGCAGTCCCTGATCCGGAATGGTAGTCATGGGCATTCCCCTCACGCTCTCGTGTCCTGCGGCCTGGTCATCTCGGATACCCCCGCCCCCGCGGTAGCAGAAGGGTGCTCGGCATCGAGATCATATGTTCGAGTCGCTCCGTCTTGCCTCCCTGTATCTGGCGACCATGCAGACAAGGGAATGTGCCGGTCGGGAGCGGCCGACCGCGGCAAGGGCGTCCATGGTCATCGGGTCTGGCGCGGGTGCTGCGACGGTCCGCCCTGTTGATGCAGACGCTGACTGTCAGCCGCGGCCGGCCGTTCCGGCCGCAGAGTCGGCGGAGGGAGCGGGGGAGGCGGAGGTACCGCCGAAGGGCGCCGACCGGCGAGTGCCGCTCGCGCTTCCGGCTCGGCCATCCGAGTCGGCAATTCGGCCTTCTGTCCGGGAGACAGGTTCCTGAGGCGCTCGAGGGCCGCATCGACATCGCGTGGCTTGGGGCGAGGTCGACTGACGTATACGCGCATTGCCATGTCCATGGTCGCCGACCGGACCTGTTCTATTTGTTCCAAGGGCACTCCCAGTCCGGAGAACCGGATATTGGGGATGTTCCGGATCTGCAAAAGGGACCCGGTCATTCGCAGATAGGGTTCAACGGGGTCCATGCCTGGCGGCTGATCCTGAACTGCTCGCTGCAAGACCCTTTCGGTCAGCCTGGCGAAGGCCTCCCGTCCCCAGTGCTGCTCCTGCGCGGTGAGGTCGATGAAGTCCCTAGGGTCGAGCCGGGACTGGACTGCCTGCAGCGTCTGGATGGACAAGGTTGTCATCGAGCTGACCCGTAGGCCGCCGATTTCGGCAGGAGCGTTGTACTGCGGCATCACTGAGATGGTGAGGCGAACCGCAAGCGCATCAGCTGCATCGGCGGTATCCGGTATTCCTTCGGGCGGGAGATAGGTCATGGCCCGAGCAAGGCCCTGCTGCCCGAGGCGTTGCTCGATATGGACTCTGTACCCCAGATGCGCGAGGGCACCTTGCACTACATCCCGGGACCGGTCCGTGTTGTGAGGCACTGGGGTAGTCAGCGATATCTCTCTGGCCTGGCGCTGGAGAGCCAGGTGCCGGGCCAGAGCGACGTCACCGCCTACCTGAAACGGGACACCGGTTTGGTCAAGCGCCGCCAGGGCGATGTCGGCATCTCGTGCCGCGCGCTCGAGGTCCCAGATCACACTGCCTCACCGCCGCCTCGGGTCGAGTTCAGGGAAGCGCTGTTCCCAGACGTGCGCGATTGCTGTTGGCACGCCAGAGCGCACTGCCCCCCACAGAGCGACGAGTTGGCCGGCCTCGAGCACGGATCGTTGGTCGTCCGTGGAACCGTGCATCAGCACCTGTCGGTAAAGGTCGACCACGTCGTCCTGCGCACCGTCCTTGCCGGGGGCGGAAGTGCGCCAACGAGCGGACAGGTCGTGGCCGGCACCATCTGCCTGTCCCTGGAGGTCCTCCAGGCGCTCCACGACCTGAAAGGGCTGGGCGAGCAGCCAGTCGGGCGTTCCCGGCTGCTGCAGGGCTTGGAAGATGTCGTCGTCGAGCCCGCCCTGCAGAGTCTGGAGGATCTCGCCCCGTGTGGCCGCGGCCCCGTCGAAGTCGATGTCGATGTCGGCGTCATGCTCTGCCATGGTGATTCCCTTCCTCCGCGTCAACGGCGGGTGTGCCGTTGACCAAGCACGGTTTCTGCTGACCTTACGAGGCCCAGCCCTGGCAGCCGAGGCCCCCTGGTCCTTCAGCCGCGCGCAGAGGCTCATTGCTGCCGCCCGATGAATCTCTGTTCCTGGCCACGCGCAACCTCTTGGCCCGTTCCGTGATGCTGCGAAAGTTCGCGTCGGGCCGACGGCGCGGCCAGTGGCCTTCCCCGGAACGTGATCGGTCCAATGCCGCAGCCCCGATATCACCTCCTCCGGGAGGGCCCCCAGGCGCTGCCCTTCCCAGTCGGCAAGGGAGTGGCTCTCTCGCTCCGGGGGCGGATGCCCATCCTCGACGGCAAACCGGCGTACCAGAGCGTCCAGATAGACCAGGTCGAAGGTGACGGTGCCGGGGACGTATACAGCGTCCATGGCGACCTGGACACGTAGGACACGCTCCAGAGCGGCTCGGTGATGCATCACGTCTCCTGGTCAGCTTCGCGCCCAGCCCGCGCATCGGGCGTCGATTCTGCCCAGGGTGCTGATCACCAGTGGCCGCCGGTGCCCACCTCCCGCACCACGGGCCGACACCAACACCGATCCGGCCTGACGGTCAACCGGATGCCAGCAGCAGCCCGTCCCCCGGGCGCACCACCCCTTCGTTCTCGCAGGTCTTGCCACGCCGGTACATGGCCCCGGAAGGCCGGCGGGCCCGCACAGCGGGAGCGGCAACAGCAGATTTGCCCGCCACACGGGCCAGTGCGGCCTGACCGTCCCGCCACAAGAGCGACCGGCCACATCCCCAAGCCGCCTTTCACAGACTGGCATTGCCCACTGGACCCCGACGCTGGCAGCATCAAGAATCCGAGGAACCCTTGTCCATGCATGTCCTCCCCGAGGAGCTCATCCGGGCAGACCACGCCGAGCGACTGCGCCGTGCCCAGCGCGAACGAGTGGCGGCCCGCGTGGCAGCCACAGCCCGCCACAAGCGCCGCGCCGAGCGGGCGCGGAATTCCACACGACGCCCCTGGACCCGCTGGCTTACCTCCGGTAGGCGAGGCCAGCGATGACCACTCTTGCCCAAGCTGTCGACCTCCCCGATTCGATCTTCCGCCGTTACACCGCCATTCGCGAAATCGGCCACGGACTCACGGCAGTGGCCACGGGACAGGCACGCGTCATCGAATGTGCCCTCGAGCCAGGAACGGCTCCTGACGGCACCCGCTTCGACGCCTTCACCGAGGTGCGCTGGCAAACCCCGCATGCTTACCTCGCCCTGCTCCAAGCTGGGTCGATGGCACAGGAACGGTGGCTGCGAGAGCAAGGGCTGTGGACCGCCCGACGGGACCTCGCCACACAGCTCGCGGCACGCCACAGCAGAGCAGCCGTCCAGGCGACGGCCGCCAGCCAAGACGAGATCGAGCTGGCTGCCGCCTGGGCCCAGGAACTCCTGGACCGCCACTGGACGTTGCTGCTGCACTGCGCGAGTCTTCTGGACCGGCGCGGCCATCTCTACGGATCCCACCTGCGCAAAGCCCTCCGCGAGGGGGTGCAGGGGGCCGGACAGCCACTGTGAACACAGTGGGCCCCGGGCGTGCGCCGCCCGGGACCCCTTGATCCACTCCGACGACTCCACATGGTCGTCGAGTCCGAGGAGGACTAGCGCATGTGGCGCAGGCAGACCTGCACCTGGTCCGCCGCATCTCGGCGGACCATCAGTCCGTTGTCTCCCACGTGGGCGATCGGAACCTCGGTACCGGCCTTGAGTACCGAGGAAGCCCCGGTCTTCAGAGCGACCTCGGCGACAACGGGCCCGGACGCATCCGAGGCATCCGCCGCTTCGACGGCCCCATAGGCGACGCCAGCATCGCTGATCGAAGCCACGTTGATCGTCTTGCGGTCCCCGTCGCCCTGCAGGCATACGCCCTTCTTCGTTTCCAGGTCGAAGGCAACCGGGCCAGCCGCGAGATAGCGACCGTTGGGAGAGGAGACCACCGCGTAGGAACTCCCAGAGGAGCCTGACGACTCCTTCGCGGCACATGCCATCTGCGCCCTAATCCGTCCGCTGGCCGTGTCGTGCACCGCCCAAACCGGGGCCGCGTCCCCGTACTTGCCGGTGCGCCATGAGGCAAGGAGGTTGGTACCGGACACACCGTAAGCCCGTCCGTTCAACGCCCCCAGGAAGCCCGACTTAGCGGTGACTCCGGCCGGCTTCACATCACTGCTCAACCAGCCACCGGGAACCCCAAACCCGCCGCTACCCATAGCGACCACCGGCCCCTTCGAGGTAGCTGACAACACCATGCTGCCGGAGCAACCCGTGGTGTCGGCGCACTGCGGGAGCAGCGCGTCGGCCTTCCCGAAGGACGTGATCGTCCCCGTGGAGACGTCTACTTTGGCAGCCGAGGTGCCGTAGAGGCCGTCGCCGCCCCACGAGACGAGGAGAGACCCATCCGCTCCGCTCACATGCACCTGCCCGGGACGGGCGCTGATCGGAACGGAGATCTCGCGTGCCGGCGCGACCTCCTGGCCCTTGCTGTCCGCCGGGTACACCACCAAATCGACAACCTCACGGCCGTTATGGAGCTGGTCCTTGCCCCGCATGCCGTGCGCCCACGCGACGACATACTCGCGGCCTCCAGCCGACACGGTGGTCACATCCGGGATCTCTGCGGCATCGGTGCCATCTCCTTCCGCTCCCGAAACCTCGGCGGGAGGAGTCCAGGGCTTGCCCACCCAGCGGATGGCGCCGGTGGAGGCCTCGTGAACCTTGACCGAGTACCCGCCGGAGGCAGCCTGCAAGAGGCCCACACCATCAGAGCCGACGGGAGTGACCGGAATCGAGTCCACCTTTTGCGGAAGCCAGGGAAGCACCGCGTCCCACCCTCGGCTTGCGTCGTAGCCCGACGGAAGAGACAGCTTGGCCAAAGCGGGCTGCTTGGACCGCCCCGGCTGCCCGCTCGACTCCCCGGCATCACTGCATCCGGACAGCAAGCATGCGGCCAGCACCGCTCCGATGGCAGCCCCCGCCGCACGATGCCTACGCCATACCATCTGCGCCCCCTGTCGATCCGCACGTCTCTGTGATCTCCAGCGCCCTGGAGACTAACAGCAGCCCCGGCGTCCCCATGCCCCACCATCGCCAACGTCGTTATGCACGCAGGGTTTTGGCCACCGACGTTACGCATCCCCGACATCGATACGAACTCTGCGACCTCCAGCTCAAGTCACCGACTCGACACTCGACGGCTTCCGACGCTGCGGGCTCGCCGCTTCCCTGGACACGCCTCTGAGCGGGATACGACGAGCACGCGGCCCGTCACGCGGGCACACCGGTGACGACGACGCGCGCAGCACGCGAGCCTGGGCACCCCCTTCGTTTCGCCAGCTCGGCTATCGGTAACGGCACCCTGGAGGCTGCTCGTGTCCCATCTTCGCCTCGTACGCACAGCGACTACGGCCTCCGTATCCGCCGCATTGAGCCGCGATTCGGCTCCACGCACGACTGAGACCCGGTACATCATCCGTGACTACGTCACCGTCCGCTCCGGCCCCGGAACGATGTGCCCCGCGGTCGGGCACCTGCACTATCTCGACAGCGGAACCCAACTCAGCGAGACCGATGACTGGGTCCATCTCCGCCTGCGTAGCCGTTCAGCATCCGGTCTCCCGGCCGGCTCCACAGCGTGGGTCGCCAAGACCCATACCGCCCTGCGTCCAGACATTTGACCGGATCTCTTGTATGCAAGCCCCGTCCCTAAAGAGAAGGGCCAGGAGGAAGTCCCCAGTCATCCAAGCCGCCCCTGCCGATCTGAGGCCACAGTGAACGCGTAAACTCGCCTCCTCCAGACCCCATGGGGAAGGACGGACGACAAGATGGAGCCGGCCGCCGCCGCAAACCACGGCGATACCGACGCACTCGACGCACCCATCTATGCGAGGCTCGTTCGCGAGCTGGGGGATGTGCCCGCTGACGCCCGCCATGCCGCACAGATGGCGCTCAAGAAAGCGGACCCGGCCGTCTACTTTGGAACTTCCGCAGAACCACGGTGACTTCGAGCCCGCGCTTCGTCCCTCCAGCAACGCGGAACGGATCTCGATCCCTATGAAGAGCGGCTGGCGCAGAGGACACAGAGGTAGGCGGCCCCGGCTGACAGGCCGGGACCTACCGAGCGAGTCTCGGCGCCGAACGGGCTTGGCTTACTTCCCCTTGGCCGCATCCTTGAGCTTTGAGCCCGCGGAGACCTTCACGCTGTAGCCGGCCGGGATATTGATCGGCTCACCCGTCTGCGGATTGCGGGCGGTGCGGGCGGCCCGATGGGTACGCTCGAAGGAGAGGAAGCCGGGGATGGTGACCTTCTCGTCCCCCGCGGCGACGACATCGCCGACCGTCTCGGCGAGCGCGGTCAGAACAGCGTCGGTGTCCTTACGGGTCACCTTGGCGCGCTCGGCCAGCGCGGCCACCAGCTCAGTGCGATTCATTTTCGTGGTCTCCCGTTTTTCCTGATCTACTGCCGTGCAGCGTACCGACTGAATCACACCAGATCCTGCTATCAGACGCCGACAACGGCGTGCGTGGCTTCCGTGACAAGGCGAAGCAGGGGAGAGGTCATAGGGGGTGACGACGGCACCCAGAGGGTCCAGGGTGTCCTCAGTGAGAAGCCGACATGGTGCGACTGAGCTGGCGGGACTATGGTGCTTCGCCGTTCCGGATCTCCACGGGGTGATGAGCCTCGAGGTGCTGGGGGAGTACACCAGCATCGTTCGCTAGAACGTCGGCCCTTAGCTTCAAATGCCATGTCAGCGCGCAGACTTCCTGGTCCTCGTGCGTGTTGGATTGTCGCACTATGCGGTGCGCGGGTGACTGCGGTGAGTAGCATCCCGGATCAACACCACTCGGACGAACGGAGACAGCAAGTGTCTGATCCTGCGGAGAGCGCCAACCTCTACACCCAGTACACGTCCAAGGTCGAAGAGGACCTGGCGGCTCGGGAGAAGGAGCACGCGGAGCTGGTTAAGCGCCTGGCGCTGGTGGAACGCGAGCTCGAACTGCTGAGGAAGATGAAGGCGGTGATTGACGAGGACGGCTCGTCCTCCCAGCTTGGCGTCAAGGTTCCGCAGGAAGAAGGCGCGCAGGACGCAGAAGAACGAGGGCCCCGGACAGCGACGGCTGGTGAGACCGGCGATGCGTCCGCCGCGGCTGCGAGCGAGCAAGGCGCACTCCAGGCGCCTGCCCGGACGGCCGCAGCGAAGAAGACCACAGCGAAGAAGACCACGGCCAAGAAGGCGCCGGCCGGGAAGAGCACCGCGAAGAAGACCACGGCCAAGAAGGCGCCGGCCGCGAAGAAGACCACCGAGAAGAAGCCCAGGGCCAAGAAGACGGCTGCCGAGGAATCCACTGCGCAGCAGGCCGAGCCGGGGACGACCCGACGACAGCTGATCTTGGACTACTTCGCAGAGGTCGGCCAACCGCGCTCAAGCGCAGAGGTCACGAAGGAACTCACCCAGCGCCACCCCGAGTTCACCTCAAGCCCCGCGGCCACCCGCGAGGCGCTCGAAGCGCTCGTCGCGAAGGGCAAGCTGGAGCGCACGACTCAGGGGCGAAGCGTCTACTACGGTCCCGTCGCGTCGGCCAGCGCAGGTACCGAAGACACGGCCAGCGAGAAGGAATAACGGACGCCGTGATCCCAGCCGTTGGTACTGCGGGGGCAAACTGGCACCACTCGCACGGTCCACCGGTGCGTTGTGAGTCGCAGGAATCGGAGGCAAAACCTGTCACGGCAGCCTTGAGTCAGTGAGGAGGCTGGTGCGGCGCGACGGGGGGACGCGCCGCACCAGCCCCCTAACGGTAGCGAGTACGGCGCCGTCATGCGGGTGGAAGTCGAGAACCTGCCGTCGTCCGGTCCGCGACGGCCCAGTCGCTGGGCGGGGCAAGCAGTTTCCGGACCTTCGGTGCGGCGGCAGTACGTCGTCGGAAATCCGCAGATCAGGCACCGATGAGACCGACGTGGGATACATAGGTGTATGCCGACCAGTCGGAGTCAATATCGCGGATGAAAGCCTCCCAACGTCCCTTGAGCTTGGTCTCGTTGCCGTGCTGGAAAGCGTCGATGAAGGCCGGCCACTCTCGGCGTGCCTTCTTGGTACGGACATTGAGGTCACGTCGGTACTTGCCCCGCACGGTGGTCTGATCGACGGGGTAGATCTCGAGGGTGATTCCACGCCCCTTGTTGTCCAAGTGCCTCTTCAACCAGCCCAGGTTCCGCAGCATGTTGTGGGCGCGCAGAGTCCAGTAAGCGGTGTCCACGAGCTCTCGGTTGGACAGGCCGGGTCTCTGAGTTCGACTGAACCAGCGGCGAATGGTGCCGTCTGTGACCGTCACACCTGCCTGACGCAGCGCCGCCACGCCGCCCTCATGCGTTGCCAGGTACTTGAGACGGCCGTTGAGCCCCCGCGTCGAGGTGACGGGGGATTTGATACCTCCGTCCCGCAGAAACCGCTGGACCAGCTCCTCCAAGGAGCGGGCGAGAGCGAGGCCTCCGTGTACGTTTTGCGGCATGCCGTCAGCCCCGTAAAGCCCGAAGCGCTGCCATCCAGTGTCTGCCATAGGTCAGCTCCCTAGCTGAGGTACAGGGCCTTTTCGGCGTCGAAGACGTAGCTCTCGTCGGGCTTGTCCTTCATCTCGCTGAGCCTGCGGCCATGGGGGATGATCTCGCGCCAGTCGCGGTTTCCGGCGACGTGGATCTCATCGGTGCCCATCATCTGCACCAGCGTGAGACCGCCCTCGTGGAGCTTGTATCCACGCAGCCAGAGCGCAGCGAATGCCTGGGATCGAACAGTGTGCATCCAGTCCGGACGGTACAGCTCACGGTTGTAGCGCGAGTTGCCCATGGTCGAGGCGAACTTGGCGTACATGTCCTTGAGGTAGCCCGTGATGAGCGGCTGCTCCAGTTCGTAGGCGGCGAGGCGCAGAGCGTCGAGGGATCGGCGCAGTTTGGCCAGCAGGTACTCCGTTGCTCCAGAGGTCCACGACTCGGAGATCCGCGGCGCGTCGCAGAGCTTCTTCTCATGGCAGTTGATGAGCAGCTTCACAGTGGCGGTGTTCAGGAGCAGTGGCCCCGGATCTTCTCGATGCCCGAGGGGGTTCGGGAGGTGCGGGTGGTGCCACTCCGGCTGCTCAGCCAGGTAGATGCCAGCCCTGCGCTTCTGGAATCCGCCGTCCCGGTCATGCTCCAACTTGCCAGTGGGGAGCCATGTGTTGAACGCGTTGAGGTAGGCCGCATTCATGTCCAGAACGGTGACGGGCAGGCCGGCGAGCGCTCCGGACCGAACCCCGTCGAGGACCTGCGCGTTGACCCACTTGTGACGGCCCTCCCAGGTCTCGTCTGGCTCCTTCGGGCCCTTGGCCTTCAAGAAGGGCGGAGTTGGTGGCATCGCCGTGTGCTCATAGCGCGCGCTGACGCGGGAGAGGTTGAACAGGTCGACGACGTCTTCAATGGCGTGGTCCGCCAGTACCTTGGGCAACGCCTCCAGGTCTCCGCCGGCCTCGGCGAACCGCTCCTCGGTTCGCAGGGCGAAGGCCTTGAGAAGGTCGACATCTTCCGGCTTGCAGTGCTCTCGGGCCTTGGCCAGAAGTTCGACGAGCGCTGAGTCGCCTGGGTATCCGGATGTCGCGGACTGGGTGGCCGGTTCGGGGGTGCGGGAGGCACGGGGGCTTGGCGTCGGCGCTGGCTGTTGTGTCGCCGGCTCCGCAGTCGCGGGTGCTGGGGGTGTAGAGGGTGCAGCGGACGGTTCACTGGGGGCGTGGCCGTTCTCGGCGGCAGGGTCGAGGAAGCGCGCGTTGCCGAGATCCGGGGTCAGAGTGACTGTACCGAGCTGCCCAAGGTCGCGCTCCACCACGTCAACTCGTGCCGTCTGGTCGCCGCGGCTGACGATCAGTGCCAGTGCGGGATCAAGGGCGCGGATGACGGCACTGTCATCGGTGTCCAGTGCCGCGATCACGGGCACCTGCAGGTCGGTCGCGAGACGTGCCAGGATGTGCGCCTCGCTTTCCAAGCGGGCTCCGGACAGGGGGATGCCGTCCTTCGCCGCGTGCTGTAGCCGGTCGACGATTACTAGGGCGATGCCCTCAAGTGAGGCAGCCGCAAGGCGGATGTCCTCGGCGGACAAGCCGGGGCGGTCCAAGATCGACAGCCGCGCGGCTGCGAGCCTGACCTTCGCGTCCTGTACGAGCGCCTGTTGCGGTGAGGACAGGTGCCCAGCCCGCAAGCGCTGGTAGGGGACGCCAGCCTCGCCCGCGATGAGGCGAGGGGTGATCTCCGCCCGGGTCAGTCCCGACGCGGCATACAGAACAGCGAGCCCAGGGGATTTGGCGGTGGTTCGGGCCGCCGCCATGGGGAGCAGCGTGCCGCCGACGTGAGGAGCCGCAGCGACCACGATCAGCTGAGCCCCGAGGAGGCCTTCGGTGGCTGAGTCCAAGGAGGGCAGGCCGAACGAAACCGGCAGAGGGCCGCTCGAATTGAGGGCATCGCTGATCGAGACCAGCTCCGACGGGGAGATCGGGTTGACGGCCGCGTGTGCGATGAGGATGGCCACGGGGGTGCCGTGCCGTGTGAGCACCTGCGGTGTACCGGCGCTTGCCTGACGGACGAGATCGCCGAACACTGCCCGTGCCTGGGTGATGGGAGTCCGGGGGAGGGCCGGGAGAGCGTGCTCGAGGTCGGGCCCGAGCCCAGTGAGGGGAGACAGGACGGCGGCGTCACCGATGACTGTGGGGGTTCCGTCGATTGCACGGTCCACCACGGCCTTGAACGAGGCTCGCACCGCGTCCACTCCCATGCGCTGCGTGTCCACGCGCACCTCCCAGCCTCTGTAACGATAGCTTACATTTTGCCTTACAGAAATCCTTACAGAGTTCGAGTTGGCATTCAAGTCGCAAGTCGATGACGCGGCGGGGGAGTGAGGCGCATTGGCGGACTGGCGGGCGGGTGCTCCGCCCCTGAAGCGCCAGTGGATCCGCCGGTCAGCATTACGTGCGCGATTCCCAGGCGCGGTCGGGTCGATCAGGTGCGCCCTGAGGCATCGGCCACCGCTTCAACGAGCGAACCCGGCTGCAGCGACGGGAGCCCCGGAGTCTGCGGGAAAAGAAAAAGGCCACCGTCATGGGCAGCACGTAGTGTCGGAGCATGGGCGGGGGGACTGGGGCTGAGCTGGGTGCACGAGTGGCGAAAGCGCTGCAGAAGGACCCGAACTGGGTTCGGTGCGCCGAGTGCCAGGAGTCTTTGCACATCGAAGTGGCCGAAGACGCCGCCTCGGGCAACGCTCGCCGGCTTCCCGACCTCATCGTCCGACTCTGGTGCCCTTCTTGCTGCGCTGTTGCTATCCCGCCTGTGACCCGGTAGCCGACGACGCTCCAGCAGAGTTCCCGTCCTCCCCGAGGACCGGCGACGCCCCAGTAGCAACGGACCCGAGTGGATCACGGTCGCCAACCAGGCCGGCTGCCTGCTGTCGACACAGAGCCGAGAGATACCCCCGGGCTTCACGGACAGACTGCCGCAGATCGGCTACAGCCTGCTCGGGGTATCCCCCATCGACGTACAGCGTCAGCAGTGCCGCGGCCTGGGAGAGCGCCTCGGCAGCCTGGAAAGCACGGTCGGCTTCGCGGGGCGTTCGCCTCTGCACTTCGATAGCCCGCGCCAGCGTCCGGGACGGCATCGCAGGCAGTTCCGTCAGGTCATTGGCTCGTTCCCCGAATCGGGCAGCTGCTCGATATGCGGCGCCAAGCGCCGGAGCCCCTGCGTTCTGCGCGATGAATCCAATACGCCGTGCGGCGGTCAGGAAGGGGTCGCTCCGGTCAGAGTCACTGGCCTTCGAAGAGATCAGGTCCGTCGACAGCAGTCTGTCCAGGTAGGCACGGGACGGGCCTACCGCTTCATCCCACGTTGCCGCAGCGGCCGTCAGGAGAAGCCAGCCGCTGCGGCTATCCGCCGCCGAGGGCTCGAGTTCGAGCCGCGCGACAGCTGCGGCAACCGTCCGCGCCGCCGCTTGCACCGTCTCGCCTGGGAGCCCGAGGCTGTTGAGCTCATCAGCCACTCTTTCGGGCATCGGTGCGCCGAACACGAGTCCCCACGCCCATCCAGCCCGCATCCAGGCGATCGAGTCCTTCCCGTCCAGCGCCCCGAGCGCAGTCGACCGCGCCTGCTGATGAACCCAGAACGCCAACGCCGCCACCACCCGAGAGGCACCGGCATCGGTGACCTCCTGGTCAGGACCCAGGAGATCAGCCACCGGGACATCGGGCAGGTGCAGGACCCGGCGACCAGGAACGGCAATCTCGCCCGTCGCAATGTCGAAGCGCTCATCAGGGCGGTCCCGCTGGGCCCAAGCACACAGTGCGCCCGCCAGGTCGAGGTGAACCTCTCCTGGGCCGGAGGGATCTGCGGACGAGCCCACCTCGTACCAGCGGTCGGGCGCACCCCGCCCGTCAGCCGGCTGCCCCCTTGAAATCAACTGAACGAGCTGGTGCCACGCCTGCTCGGCCGCCTCGGTGTACTGAGCCAGGGTGGCCTGGCCGCTTAGGTATTCCTCCTCGACGTCGCGAAGGTAGGACACCCACGGGGCCTGCTCCGCCTGCCCCGCCCTCAACGCAAACGCTGCGGTCTCATCAGCCACGACCTGCCGCTCCACCTGGGTTCGCTGAGCTTCGGGACTTCCCGAAACCTGTTCCACCACTGCAGCGAAGAGTCGGGAGGTGTCCACGATATTGCTGTCCGCGAGTATCACGCCATCGCCGGAGGGCCGGATCGCGGCGACGATGGTGCGGCCACTATTGCGTAGTGCGGCGTGGAGATAGCACGCATCGCCGGCATGCGTGGACTCCAGCAGGACTGGCTGGGAGTCCCCGGAAGGCTGATCAAGGAAGGTGGTCGTCCTGCCGTCTGCAGACGCGCTTTCGCCGGGATGGGACAGGTCTCCTACACCATCGTCTGGCAGTGATGCGCCTTGTTGGAGGGCGGCCACCTCCCCCGCCTTGCCGTGGCCAAGGGCCCGAACCCGGGTGAGGACGGACGTACGCGGCGGGGCATCGGACAGCACCTCGGCCCATCGCCGGCCCATGTGATGCCAGTCGGTCTTGTTCCCGGAGCTCTGTCCTTCTTCCAGGAGCCAGACAGCGAGTGCGGCATCCAACTCGGCACGCTCCTGGGTGCTCAGCGCCGCGTAGGGAATGCGCCGCAGCAGCAGGCGAAAGGCAAGCGTCTGCCACTGACCGAGGGCGTCCGAGCACGACAACGTGACCCGATTTCCTGGCCGATCCCTGCGAAGCCACCAAAGAGCGGCGGCCAAGGCCTCACTGGTCACGCCGTCCTCCGGCTCGCCGCGATCCGAGGTGAGGCGATACAGCCTCGGAGTTGACCGCTGCCACTTCCCCCAGCCAAGGCTCGGACGAGCCAACTCAGACGGGTCTCCCGGGAGCAGACCGCGCAGGGCCCCCGACGCCTGCTGAAGGGCCCTCCATTCGCTGGCGAATTCAGCGAACTCTTCCTCGCCTGACTCCAGAGCCGCGCCCACCCGGGTCAGGACGAGCTCGAGATCAGCGGCTGCATGCTCCACGGACAGGTAGGCCGCAAGAGCCAGCTGTTCTGCCTCCCCGCGGTGTCGGAGCCACCGGTCTCTGCCCGGCCCCCGCCGCCCAGGATCGGGGGCAGTCAGTTCCGCCTCGTGCTCAGCAAGGTACGCCCACAACGCATATCTGGCCTGGCGCTGCCCCTCCGCACTCTCTCGCTCTGCCTGTCCTGCTGCGTGGCGCTCGCTGCCGACAGAGCACTCGGGGCCGCGCTGCGCAGACCAGATGTCGTGCAGGTCCCGCTTTCGCCGCGCGCTCGGGTGCTGGGCCTGCCACTTGGCCGCCCGGCGCTGGTCGGCCGCGCTCAACTGTCGACCGGCTCGCCACAGAGCTGCCCGTGCTTGTGCCGCTGCCACGACCTCTGCATCGTCACCGAACCGGTCTTGAGCCCAGGCATACATGTCCTCGCTCGCGGCCCCGACGAAGCCGGCGACTTCCGCCGCTTCCTGACTGCTGAGCACTGCTTGCAACAGGAAGAACTCTGCAGCCTGCCTCAGTTCAGGAACCGCGTCGCAGGCTGCGCGGAGACGCTGAAACCCGTGTACGTAGTACGAGAGGGGGCGCACTCCGTCCGTCGGACTCGTACTGGAATCCGAGCCGAAGGTGTCCATGTGCCGCAGGAGATCGATGAGCTCAGTCCCTGTGGTGCAGAATTTCTCCCAGGCCGCCTCATCGATGAGCCCTGCGAGAGTCCTTGTCTCAGCGGACGGCAGATCCGGGAAGTAGGCGGCCCACTTGGCCGCAGCCGTATCCGACGCCGCAGCTGCTGCTTCCAGGGCTGGCGTTGCTGTTGTACTCAAGATGCCTGCAAGCCATCGCCCAGCCTCCGCATGAGGATCCCGCGTACACGTTGCACCATGAGGGGTGCAGCCACTCGGCCAGTCCGCCAACGCTCGTGCCGCGACCTCGCGGGCCTCGAGAGGTACGGCTCCATCCTCGTCCAACTCCAGCACGAGCCCTCGAAGACCGGTGCGCTCACAGGTCAGCACCTGTTTGAGGGCATCTGCGGCATCCGGGGTCACCCACTGCGCCTTCACCTCATCAGAGGAGGAGAGCCCCAGCACCGCGTAGTCCGGCGACGGGGGGACGGGGGCGGCATCGGGCTGGCTCATCAGGTCGGCACTCCTCGGGACATCGCACGGCGCGCACCGATCACACGGCACGTCTCCACCCAGACTGAGAACCTCGCGCCGGGTTGTCTCCCCCTGTCTGGACAAAAGGTCCGTTGCTCCCGCCCCGCGCAACGTCATCGGGAGAAGCCGCCCGCCACGTGGGAAGCACTTCCTAAACCGATCACATGGACGGTGGGCGAGACCGGTGGCCATACCGGTGCTCCTCGGAGTCGCTGGGGTGCCCGCTCCACGGGACGTGGAGCAAGACCCAGCCCGCCTCACGGGAAGCGCAGACCCTCGATCCGGATAGCCCTTGTCCCTGTGCTTCCGACTCGCCCAGCGTGGCTCCTGGCAACTCCGCGATCACCAGGGGGCATGGTGTCCGACCACACTGCGAATCCGCCAACACCAGCACAGCGTCTCCAAGCCGCCGCCCTGCAGCGCATCGTGGCCGCCCCCATCCCCGATGTGGCCATGCAGGAACTGATCGACAAGGGTAAGGCGAGCGTTCTGGCTGACTTCACCGGCGCCCCCATCCGGTATGCGGATCGCTGGTGGCGGACAGACGACGGGCAGTGGTACGCCCTGGATGAGGCTGGCAGCGCACTCGTCGACTCCCAGGCCGACCGCTGGCGGGCTGCGCACGCCACCGTGGTGCCGCCGATCCACAGCGGACCCGACCCAGCCCCGCACGCCACCGTGGACCAAGCCGCCGGAGAGTCGCGATGAACGCGCCAGACGTCTCCCGGCACGAAGCACTGGTGATCAACGCGCTGCTGCAAGACCCCAGCTTCGTGCAATGGGGATTGACCAACCCGGCAGCCCCGGGAGAACCCTGGCTACAGCCAGCAGATTTCCGCGCCCCCCTGCTCGGAGACATGTACGAGGTCCTCCGCAATGCACAGCTGCAATCTCCCAACGGCTATTTCGCCAAGCCCCCGGCAATAGAGCTCTACCACGGACTCTGGAACCTGTACCAGGCGCGGGCAGCGCAAGGCGACCAAGCCGCCCAGAGGCTGGTCGCAGACCGGAACGCCTGGGAGGGACGAGGCGGGCTGTGGGAGTACATCAACCACCTCCAAGCTCCCCAGCACGGTCACCCCGCCACCGCCTTCGAGCATGCTGTCGAGGTCTGGAACGCGAGCCCCCGCCAGGAGCCGCTGACCCAGGCTCCGCCCTCCCCGGGACACGTCCAAGCCGACATCCAGGCATGGGGTGCCCTGTCCATCGTGGGCGCCGTACTCCATGACCCGCGCAACGCCGAGGCCTTCCGCTACCAGCCTCAGGACCCGACAGCCTCCCCGTACTGGCTTCAGGGCGAGGACTTCGACGACGAGTTCCTCAACGTGGCCTGGCAGGCCCTCGTCACCGGACCCAATGCCGTCATCCACTCCGAAGCCGCACACGATCCATACCTCGTTGGCGACGCAAGGGTCATCACCCTGACCCGCATGACGGTCGACAACATGCAGGCCATTCTCGCGCAGCGAGCACCCACTGACCCCGCCGCAGCCGAAGCCCTGAACGATCCCACCTTCCGGCAGCGTGCCGAGCTTCTCCTCATGCAGGACCAGAACGCCTCCTTGGCACACCTCCCTCCCGACCAGATCGGTCGGCATGCCCGGGAACTCGTACTTGACCCCCACATCCGTAACTACGTTGCCCAGCTAGGTGAGCAAACCAGCGCCGAGATCCGCTCGGCGGGCCCCGTAGCCCAAGGGCTCCTCGCCGCACTCGCCCGCTCCGTGACCGCAATTCAGCGGTTGCGAGAGCGCGTCAACAACGCTGCCGCACCGACCTCGGCGCAAACGACGCGCGTTCGGACCCGGCCGGAGACCGCTTACGCCACCCCTGCACGCGAGCGCGTGGTCATAGAAGCGGCACTCCAGAATCCGGACTTCATGCGAACCGAGCAGTACCAGGCCCTGCGTGGTGAGGACTTCACCGTGCCGGAGCACCGAGCTCTGTTCGAGGCCATGCAGCGTCACCCCACGCCCTGGCACCCACTCTTGCTGGTCCAGGAGGCGCATCTGACGAGCAGCAACGCGCAAGCCTTGAACGGCGACGTGATGGTCCAGATCGCCTCCGCCGCATACCCCGACGCAGCCCCAATTACTCAACCGGCGGACGGAGGTCCGCAGGATCCCCGGGTGATGGCGCAGCAGCTGGTCACGGTCACATTGCGGCGGTCGACCGAGCAGGCCAACACCGTGGTCACGAAGGCGGCCCACACCCCCCACATGTCGACTGACGCCATGCTTGGCATTGCAGCACAGCAGTACACACAAGCGGCTCAGTCGGCGCTCCGCTACAACCCGACTCCCGGCCACACGCCTCGCCAACCGCAGCAGCCCCAGACCGCACAGTCGCACGGCCAGTACGCACGCGTGTGAGCAATCCGCGCCGGCCCAAGCAGGAGATACACACCCAGATGGCTGATTTGCTCTCGTTTATCGTCCCAACATTCGTACTCGCAGGCGCGTCGGCAGTGAACTGGGCCGTTCGACCAGGGCGTTGGCAGGACATCGTCCCTACAGCAATACCGACTTCCCCGCACCACTGAGCCAGTTTCATCCTGAAGTTGCTGGTCATCGGGTGGTTCGAGTGTGGTGGCCGGAGTCTCGTGCGGTCGTGCGCGGTAGCCGAGCCTCGTGATCGTCTGGCAACGAGGCCAGATGGCTTGCGTGGTTCTGCTGGCGACGTGCACGACTGGTCGTGATACCGCTGGCCAGGTCCTCTGGGAAGGGGGCCATCTTGGCGGATGCTGAGCAGGTCGCCGGGTTGGCAGTTCAGTTCGCGGCAGATCGCGGTGAGGGTCGAGAAGCGGACCGCCTTCGCCTGCTCGTTCTTGCCTCCCGAGGGCGCAGGGCCAGCGGTCCGACCGAGCGTGTTGGACGACCTTGCGCGCAAAGGAAGCCCGGCTGAGGTGGGGGCGTTGGAGGCCGCTCGGGGGGGCCGAGCAGAACCCCACCGCCGCACCCCTGACACGCGCGCAGTGAGGCCGAAGCCGCACGTTCTGTCGGGAAGCGCGATTCAGGGGGCGGCGTACGAGAGCGTCAGGGCGCCGCGGGCTCCGGAGCGAGTGGGTCGGAAGCGAGGGTGATGGTCATCCACGGCACCGCCTCGTCGCGGAAGGAGTGGCCGACAGGATCGGTGCCACCGCGGTCATCGAGGCTGAATCCGGTGACCATGATCATGTTCGAGTCGTCGGCGATCGACACGAGGTGTGTTCCGCAGCGCGGACAGAAGCCTCGGCGCAGGGTCGGCCAGGTTGCGTACCAGATTGGCTCGCCGCCGGACCCGATCCATGTCAGCCCGTCCTTGCGGAAGCCGACCCATAGGACCCCCGGGCCGCCGGAGATCCGTGTCTCGTGTCGGCAGGAACACAAGTGCGGATCGTCTGGGGCCCCTAGCACTTGGTACACGATGTGCTCGCACTGGCAGCGTCCGGTCCTGAGCGCGACGGCTGTACCTGGGACATCGACGGCCGGGTTCGTGTTCCCCAGCGGGCTGCTGGGGGAGGAGGAAGGAGCGGTCTGGCCGGAGAGGTGGGGTGAACTGGGCATGGGGTTTCCTTGTCCGAGATCTGCGGTGCTGCAGCCCACGTCGAGCGCCCCGCCGCCGTCGGGGACGGGGGCGTGCTCGGCGAGGAGTTCCCGCTCGCGCTCACCGAGCTGCCGGAAGCTCTTGCCGTCGCTGTAGTGCTTCTCCCACTCGTCGCGGACGGTGTATGTCAACGTGCTGCTCCTCGTACGTACGTGTGGTGGTAGTCAGGGGCGTTGTGCAGCGCGGAGCAGGGCCAGGGTGCGCTGGCCGCGCTCCACGAGTTCGGGATCGCCGTGGGCTGTGCCGTAGGAGATGCCGGAGACGGAATCCAAGACAGACAGGGCCGCGAGCTGGGCCTCCTCCTCCGGGGTGAAGGGACGGCCGTAGCCGTCCATCACGGCCTGCAGAAGGTCGGGGCGGCCGTGCCAGGCATCAGACAGCCGCACGAAGTCCCTGATCGCCGGGCCTTCCTCCGACCGCTCGAAATCGATCACATAGAGGGCATCGGCGGCTTCGTCCCATCTCAGGTTGCGCAGCTGGAGATCTCCATGTGTTGGGACCGCATCCAAAGCGGGCAGGCAAGCGGCCTTCTCGGCAGTGGCGCGGATGAAGTCCTCATCCCCAGGCCCGAGGTGGGGCCGGGCGCCGTCCAGGTGCCGCTCCAGCTTCCCCAGCGGAAGGGTGCCGGCGGCCCGGCGCGGTGGGGCGCTGGTGTGGATGGCGGCTGCAAGTTGCCCGATGCTGTAGAAGATGTGCCGTTGCTGCTCGGGCGGGTGGAGAGCGCCGTGCAGGGACCGGCCTCCTACCTCGGTGAGGACTACGGCCCGCAGTTGCGAATTGGCGGCCACCAGCCGGGGCGCGGCCGCGCCGAGGGAGGGCACCCAGCCGCGGAGCGCGCCGACTTCGCGCTGATGGAAGCGGTCGTTCTGGTGGATCTTCACGTACCAAGTGCCGCCCTTGGCGCCGCCTGCCCGCCACACGCGGCTCTCCTCACGCGCCCAAGAGACGTCCGTCCAGGCGGTGATCCGGCCCACCGCCTGCTCTACGAAGGCGCGCACCCGTTCAGGGACGTCGCCTCGGCCGCCGGAGTCTGGGACCAGGACCGTACGGTCGGTGCCCGGGGCGTACGCGATCTGGTCGCCGGGCTCCTGGAAGTGCACGGCCATCCGCGCGCCGGCCCGATAGGCGTCCAGTCCGGCCCGGCAGTACGCGACCATCGGCTCCGGCAGGTTGTCGAACGGGAACCACTCCATGGCGTCGCAGACCCGATGTTCCATGACCTGCGGGATGCCCTCCCAGCGCTTCACCTCGAAGAACACCCCAAGCCGGGCGCCGCCGGCGGGGGAGCGGTGGTGCACGGTGACGGCCGCGTGGACGTCGGTCGGGTCGACGACGATGCCAGCCTCTTCCCGGGACTCGCGCACCAGGGCCGTGACCACGTCTTCCCACGGGCCGTCCAGGTGCCCGCTGACCAGATGCCAGCATCCCGCCGCGTACACGTCGCCGGCCCGCCGGGACAGCAGCACCTCGGGTTGCCCGGCCGCGCCGTCGCGAACGGCGATCAGGTGGACGTCGAGCGGCTCGGTGTGCCGCTGGTTGTCACCGTTCACGCGGCACCTCCGGGGCGGCGGCCGAGCAGCACGGTGAACTCTGCGTCCTCCTTCAGGACGCCGCGGTACGCATGGCGCCGGAGGAGGCCGAGCGCCTCGGCCTCCAACTCCTGGTGCTGGTCGGCGAAGAGGGCGGGGTGGGCGAAGCTCGTGGTGCGCAGGTAGCCGACGACGTCCTCAGGGAGCCAGGCACGGGCGACGAGGAAGCGGCACTCAGTCACGTCGCTGAACGCCGAGTCGGAGAGATCGTCCTCGTAGGAGCGGCCTAGGCCGGCGTACGTGCCGTGAGGGCCCGTGCGACGCTCCTCTCCGTGGTAGGTCTGGATCTGCCCCCGAAGGACCCCGGTCGAGTCCGCTTCGTAAGTCCACAGGCTGCGGTCTCCTGTGATCGTGGTGCTCACCCTGCTCACCAGCCCAGTTGGGAGTAGGGGCGGCCTTCGGAGATCGCGGCGATGGCCGTTCGGGTGTAGGGGACGATCTGGTCAGGCAGCTCATGCCGTGGCCACCACTGCCAGGTCAGGCACTTGTCGGGCTCAAGGACCTTCGGTGCCCCCTCCCACCGGCGGGCCTTGAAGACCAGCTGCATCAACGGCAGCGCGCCTGGGGTGTCGACAACGTGGACGACGTGCGCGAGCTCCACATCCACGGGGTCGATGATAAGACCGGCCTCCTCCCTCGCCTCGCGGACGAGGCAGGCGAGGGCGGACTCCTGTTCGCACCGACCAGCGAGGTAGTGCCAGGTATTGCCCGCGTACTTCGAGTCGGGGTGACGCAGCCCGAGAAGCACCCGGCCCTCGGCGTCTTCGAGGTGGAGGTGGACTCCGATGCCGTTCAGCACCGTCCGGCTGCCCCCGTCCCACACGGCGGGAGCCGCGGCCTGCTTGTGGTCATGAGGGTTCTCGGCCGCGTGCCGACGAATCAGGTCCCGGGTGGCGGGGCTGAGGCGCAGCCGGTCCAGGTCATCGGGGGCGAACCAGCGCAGCAGCACGCCCTCGTGCAACGCGAGGCGGTCAGCGTTGCCGCGCCACCGGGCGGCGAAGACCTGGACGGGGACGCTAAGGCCGTCGATGCTGGTGGCGGCCTCCACCGCGTAGGGCTTCAAGTCCTCGATGCGGAGGTCGGGCACTTCCTCGGACAGCTCCCGCAGCAGGGTGCCCTCCAGGCTCTGGTCGTCGGGCGAGCGGCCGCCGCCGAGAAGGGCGAACGCTCCCGACTGCCAGATGACGCCGGGCTTGTGGTCGCGCAGATGGAGCAGGTAACGGCCGTGCCCGTCGTGGATGAGCGCGGAAGCGTTCACCGGCTCGGGGCGGCCGTCCAGCCGTGCCGCGAGGAGCTTCGCGCGCAGTGTTGGGGAGGTGACCTCCGGCTGGGGGAGCCACCGTGCGCCGGACACCCCCTCGTCCTGCAGCGCGATCGCGGGCGGCTCCTCGCCGGCGAGGTAGAAGACGTAGCGGAAGTCGTAGTGGTGGTGGGCCGGTTCCCCTTTCGCCGGGTTGGCGTCGATGTCGTGAACGTCGATGTCGATCGGAGACCCGAACAGCTGCGGGGTCAGGCACAGGGCGCCCGGCGCGATCCCGGCTTCCTCCGCCACCTCGCGCAGCGCCGCGGCGAGCAGCGTGCGATCCCGGGGGTCGACGTGGCCGCCCGGGGCCTGCATGACGCTGCCGGTGGCCCGGCGCCGGACGTGCAAGACTCGGCCCTGGCGGTCGATCACGACGGCACTGCAGGTGATGTGCCCGGGCAGCGTCGTGCGTGCGGTCACGTCGACGGGTCGGTCCAAAGCGGTGAGTAGCCCGACCAGGGCGTCACTCTCATCGGGATAGCGACCGAGGTACGTCTCCACGGTCTTGCGGATCGTGGAAGAGTTGGCCACGGCCTTCGGCAGGTTCCCAGCTCCGCCGCCATCTCGTTCGATGGGCGTCAATGCGTTCCCCCTCGTGGGCGTAATGGTGGTGTCGCCGTGTTTAACGACGCCGCACCGATTTCGAACACCTGCGCTTTCGGACGGGTTGCGCACCCGGGGGTTGAGCGGATTTTCGAAGGTGTGTGCTGCACCGATCCTTGCCGTGCAAGAGCACACGCCCGGTGGCGGGTTGGCCGAAACGCCGATGCTCAGGACGATGAGTTTTCCAGGTGGGCGTCTCTCACCCGCGGCTCAGTCGCCTTGGGCTAGCAGCGGTGCGCCGCGCGGTCAGCAAGACCGCCGCGAGGGTGCCGGCTTCAGTGATCCGACCGCCGCTGCACATCGCCGCCGCATCCTCCAACGCGACCCAGCGCAGCTCCATGTCAGCCTCACTCGCGTCTCGATGGTGCTCTCCGATGCTCAAGTCCCGCGCAAGGAAGAGGTGCTCGCGCGTGCGCGCACCAGCGGGCATCCGCCACATGACCGTCAGCAGTTCGACCTCGGCGGCATGGATGCCCGCCTCCTCGGCCAGTTCTCGGCGTGCAGCGGCCCGCGGATCCTCGCCGGGCTCGCATCCGCCACCAGGACACATCAGAAGCCGCTCACCGCACACGTAGACGTTCTCTTCCACCAGAGCGATCCGGCCTCGGTCGTCGAGAGCTACGACGCGCACACCGTCGACCGACTCGGTGTACTCGTAGGTCCCCAGACTCTGGTCTGTGCGCCGGACCGAATCTCGGCGCACCACCACCCGGCACCCCTCGTACTGAACGGTCGACGAGACCGTAGTCCAGCCGATGATCATGTGTACTCCTCCAGGTGATGGGCCTGTGCCAGCAGAGACACGATGCGTAAATTGGTGCGGCTCCAGCCCCACAGGTTCTGACGTAGTGACGCGTGACGCGTTACTATCCTTGGGTGGCATTAGCGCAGACGAAGGCGCTGGCAGTGGCCGTGAATGTCGTGAACGATCTTGCGGGCCTGTGGGTATGCTGCGCTGTGCCGGTCAAGGACGAAGGAAAGATCGCGTAGCAACATCACGCTTCGGGTGGATGTAACGGCCGGCAGCCGGGTGAGGGCCGTCTCGGCTGCATCGACGGCGGCGTCGAGGTTGCCGAGCTTGGCCTGGGCCAGGCTGTAGAGGGCTCCGTGTTGCAAGGCGGAGCGTTGATGGTCGCCACCCAGCGGTGTCTGCGCCCGGGCCCGTAAGAGCTCGGAGGCTCGAGGCAACACGATCAGCGGGTCAGCGGTGCGTTTGACGGCCAGTATGACCAGACCACGTCCAGCGATGGCGTCGAGTTCGGTCCGATCGGCGTAGCCGGCCCATGAAGGGACTTCAACTTGAAGGGCCGCTTGTTCGAAGAAGCGGTTGCTGTCGTCAATCGATGCCTCGAAGGCGTCCAGTTCGCGGGCGTTTGCGTGGGCGATTCCCTTGCGGGCGGCCACGAGGGCTCTCACGCTCGGCGCGGCGTGCGCGGCCGCCTCGGTGGCGGTCGCGGCGAGTTGGACGGCGTCGGCGGCCTGTCCGTAGTCAGCCGCTTGCCCTGACATGCGAGCGAGAATGCTTGCGACGAGGGCGTGATCGCCTGAGGCATGGCTGGCTCGCAAGGCCATGAGGTAGAGGCGCTGGGAAATGCCAGCAGCGAGTTCGTCATGATGCATGGAGGCCAGGGTCTGGCAGACCTGGGCAAGAGATCTGGCCAGGTGGGCGCCGGCTTCGGGGGAGTAGTCGCCTTCTTGGAGCAGCTTCACGATGATCGGGACGGACATGCTGATGGTCTGCCTGGCCGAGCTTCCTTCTCTGTCGTCAGCAGCCTGTGCGGAGGCGACCAGGCTGTCCACGATCCGCAGTGCGGATGGCGGGACAGCGGTAGTCGGCTTGCGTGGGGCGATGAGACGGGGGCTCGGGGCGGCGAGAGATTGCCAGGCCAGCGTTGTCAGGACGGTTCCCGTGGCGGCCAGCACTACACGGCGGGCGGGCACCGTGTCCAGTTCCTTCAGCAGCTTGTGCAGGCCGGTGATGTCCCAGGGCTGATCGAGGCCTTCGTGTGCGCGGATCACTTCGGTGACGGTAGTCGGGCCGCGGTGGATCCAGACGTCATCGAATGTGAGATCCCTACCCAACGCAGTCGATAACGCTCGGACGACGAGAGCCGGCACGGGGCCGCTCGGGACGTGCCCACGCAGCCACTTGTACGGGGTAGTGCGGTGGATCACGCGGCGGCTGCCGGCCTGGTGGAGTAGCCGGTTCACGCGGTCGGCGAGAACGCCGACGTGGTCCCATCCGGTCTCGGCTATCAGCTGTCCGAGCCGGTGATTGGGTGAGAGCTCTTTCGATCGAGCCATGGGGCAGCCCTTCAACACGATGGTGCATCAGAGGGTGACGAAGAATGTACACCGCGTAGCGAATTGTTCCGGGTCGCTTCCAGGAAGTGGCTCGATCGTCCCGGCCCGAGGCACCGCCGGGGAGGGGCCTCAGCGGGTTGCACAGGTTGCACAGCATCCAGCTCTAGCGGCTACGCAGACACGCCCATCACCCTCAAAGGGCTTACGCAGCAGTCGGGTTGACGGTCACTCAGGTCCCACTTGCACCGGTGGCCTCCTGCTGCTCTCCGCCTGTCCAAGAGGAGCCTCATGACCGTCATCGTCGGCTTGAACATGAGCCACGACAGCGCTGCGGCGCTCATCGTGGACGGCCAAGTTCGCGGGGCCTTAGCCCTGGAGCGCATCACCGGTGTGAAGCGCGGCGTCGTCGCCCACCACGCCTACCCCGCCGCTATGGCCCGCCTCATCGACGCTGTCCTCGCTGACCAGGAACTCGGCCGACGGGACGTCGATCACTGGATCGCGACCTCCACCGAGACCCGCAGCCAGGACGAGGAAAACCGGCTGCTGGAAAGCCTCGGTCTGCTCACCGACCCGGCATCTGCGCTCGCCCTCCCCCACCCCGGGCACCACCTCGCCCATGCCAGCGCCGCGTTCTACTGCAGCACCGCAGACCGTCCGGCCGCCGCGCTCGTCATCGACGCCTACGGTTCACGTATCGGCCAGGAAGCCCGCGAGCAGGAGAGCGCGTTCCTCTTCCAGCCGACCGGGGATCCCCAGCTGCTGTGGCGAACGGTGCGCCCCTCCAGCAGGATCGCCGGACGCCGCCGGGACAGCGACCTGTGGATCCCGACCGATCTGTCCGGCATCGGAGAGGTATACCGGGCTGTCACGCTCGCTCTCGGCTTCGCCGAACCTGGGTCCACCTACGACGACGCTGGCAAGACGATGGGACTGGCCAGCTACGGCAAACCCTTGTCGAAAGAGCCGCTCTTCATCCGCACCGACGGAGACCGAATCCGATTTGACGGCGCCGCCAACCACCTCGCCGACCTCGGCTTCGCCACCCGCACCACCGACGGCTACCTGCTGCGCCCCTCACACAACGAGGGCGGGTTCGACCACCAGCACTTCGACCTGGCAGCTCAGCTCCAGCAGGAGTTCGAGGCCGCCTGCCTGGCGCTGGCCGCCCGGACGATGCAGGAAGCTGGCACCCGCCGCCTCGTGCTGGCCGGCGGCTGCTTCCTCAACAGTGCCCTGAACACCCGCATCGCCGCGGAACTGCAGCCTGAGGATCTGTTCGTCTTCCCCGCTGCGACTGACGATGGCAACGCCGTCGGCGCTGCCCTGTACGCCGACCGTGTCCTGCTCGGCCGCGCCGCCCCCGCACTCGCCTCACGTATGACCCACGTCTACCTCGGACCGTCTCAGGTCACCGGCCAGCAGGACACCATTCAGGCCCTCGCGCAGAAGACCGGGTTGGATCCGTTGACACACGCCGACGAGCGCAGCGCTGCGGAAGCAGCGGCCGCCGCTGTCGCGCGCGGAGAGATTGTCGGCTGGTTCCAGGACCGCGCCGAACTTGGCCCGCGCGCCCTGGGAGCCCGCTCGATCCTGTGCCACCCAGGGATCGCCGGGATGAAAGATCGTCTGAACGCCCGCGTCAAGTTCCGCGAGGGCTTCCGGCCGTTCGCTGCCTCGGTCCTCCAGGAGCAGACGACGCAGTGGTTCGACCTGCCCTGCCACGACAGCCCGTTCATGCTCCTCGTCTGCCCCGTTCGACCTGACAAGGCGCCCCAGGTGCGGGAGATCACCCACGTCGACGGCACCTGCCGCCTGCAGACCGTGGCCGCTGACTTGCCCGGCGGTTTCCGGGCGCTCATCACGGAGTTCGAGCGGCTCACCGGTATCCCGATGGTGCTGAACACCAGCTTCAACGTCAGGGGGAAGCCCATCATCGAGGACCCTGCGGAGGCGATCGACTGCCTGTTCGGCAGCCAGCTCGACCGGCTGTTCATCGGCACGACCGAGATCCCCGCCCCCGATCGCCTCGATCTGCGACCAGTCCGTACACCGGGAACCAGCACCACCGGTCTCGACCCGGACGAGGCGCTCCTACTCGACCTGGCCACGGGCGAGCACCCGCTTCGGGAGGCCGCCGAGCACCTCGGCTGGCATTCGGACCGGGCGGTCGCGATGGCGCTCGACCTGCGCCGACGGGCGCTGCTGGACTGGGACGCCATCCCCGCCTACACGGCCCCGGAGCTGCCGATGGCGCAGTACGACCCCCACCACGGGGGCTGACGTGCCCGGTATCGACCTCGCCGACCCGGACATGTTCGCCACCACCGGAGGTCTGGAGGAACTGCGGGAATTGCAGCGCAGATGCCCGGTCTACTGGAACTCCGGGGCTGGTACCGGGTTCTGGGCGCTGACACGGTATGTCGACGTCGTCGAGCTGTACCGGAGTCGGCGCCAGCTCTCCAGTCAGTACGGCATCCACGTCGGACAGCTACAGGAGGCTGACCAGCCGGCCCGCGGCCGGATGCTCGTGCAGTCCGACCGCCGCACACACAGCCGGATGAAGGCCGCGCTCAGCCGGACCATGACACCCCAGGCCCTCTCCTTCGTCGAGGAGCCGCTGGCCGAGACGGCGCGCAGGGTGGTCGACGAGGTACTCCAGGTCGGGAAGGTCGATTTCGCTACGGCTGTGGCCACACGGATGACCCTGACCCTGACCGGTCTGATCCTCGGGATCCCCGCCGCCGACCGCGAGCAGGTCTCCCAGTGGACCGCCACGGCCTTCGGCTCCAGCTCCGGCCCGCTTCCCGCGCCCGAACCCAGCCAGCAGGACGTGGCCGAAGCCAACACTGAGCTGTTCCTCTACTTCAAGCAGCTCCTGCACGGTCCCGGCGCGGGCGAGGGAGTACTTGCCCGGCTTCGCGCCGACAAGCAGGAGGATCTCGGCCTGGACCAGATCCTCTACAACGCGCATCTGCTGCTCGCAGGCGGCCACGAGACGACACGGCAGGCCTTGGTGGGCGCGGCCAGTACCTTCATCGCGGCGCCCGAGCAGTGGCAGCGACTGCGCACCGACCGGCAACTGATACCGGGCGCGGTGGAGGAGATCCTGCGCCTCAGCGCGCCCAGCCTGAACGTGATGCGGACAGCAACCGAGGACCTCACCATCGGCGGCACCACGATCCGAGCCGGGGAGCGCATCACGGCCTGGCACCCGATCGCCAACCGCGACCCCAGCGTCTTTCCCGCCCCTGACCAGGCCGACATCGGACGCCAGCCCAACCACCACCTGTCGTTCGGGATGGGATCACACCACTGCCTCGGGGCCTGGCTTGCCCGGCTGACCCTCACCTGCCTGCTTGACGCGATGGCGCAGCGCGTGACCCAGCTCGCCCCGGCCGGACCCGGGCGACGGTCCCGTTCTCTGCGCACCTGGGGCTACGACCACCTGCCCGTCACCCTGCTCAGCTGACCGGCCTTCACACCCTGCCGAAAGAGAGCACCATGACCACCTCCGCAACGTCATCGGCCCCGGCCGGGACCCTGGATGCGGACGAGCTGACGCTGCTACGCGTAGGTGTCCGCGCCGGGGCCGCCGTCGTCCACCTCCAGCTTGCCTTCGTCCCCGACCCCGGACGCCTCGAATCTGCCTACCGTGCCGCTGCCACGGATCTGCCCGGGCTGCGCAAGGCGCTGACCCTGTGCGAGACCACGCCTGTGTGGCGGTTCCTGGACGAGCCGCCGCCCCTTACCTTTCACGACCTCGGCGATGCACCCGCGGAGTCCCTGACGAAGACCGTCGGCGCGCTGGCCACGGCCTGGGGGAGCGAGGTCACCCAGCTGGATCCCGACCCCGAGACACTGTCGCCGGCCGTACGCCTCGGGCTGATCACCAGTGCCGGTGCCGCCGCCCTCCTGCTGGTCCACAACCCGGCCGCCCTGACCCTGGAGCAGCAAACTCAGGCGCTGGCCACAGTCCTGCACCGCTACCACCAGCACACCGCCGCCGTCTCCCACCGGAACGCAGCCGATCTGACCCTGCCGTCCGCCGTTCCCCCTGTGGCAGTAGCAGAGGTGCAGGAAGGAGCGCAGCAACCCCCGTTCTGGATCACCGAGCCAGCGGACTCAGCCTGCGACACCGCCGCACCCTCGCCGGGCGGCCCGGTCCAGGTTCGAGTGCCGGTCGGCACCGGCCACTCGCTGGCGTCCTTGATCAATGCGCATCTCGCGTCGGTGCGTATGGCCATCGGCCGCCCGGCCCCGAACATCGCCATCCAACTGAGCAGCCGCCACCGCCTGATCGTGACCAGCACCCCTGTGCCGCCGACCGAGAGCACCGGCCGCCTCGACGACGATCAGGCCGGTGCTGGCCGCGCCCTGCTGGCTGCGGAGTCCTCGGCCACCCTCTACGAGATCGCTCGGAGGCTCGGCGTGGGGGACGTCCTGGACACCCAGGTCCTCGTCGACGCACACGGGCCCGCAGCCGACCTGGCCGATCCCGAAACCAGCGAGCTCATCCCGCTGGGAGGAACGACGCTCGGACCGGCCACCACCCACCCGGCGGACGCAACGGTGCTGCTGCACCTGATCCACCGCCCCAGCACCGGAACCACCCACCTGCAGTTGGTCTCTACGCGCTTGAAGCCGGCGCAGATGCGGGCACTGGACGAGGTCCACCAAACCGCCCTGGCACGGCCGCCCCACCCTGCTGAGCCGCGGGGCCTGACGCGGCCGCACGAGAACCTGACGATGGCTGCCTGGCAGGGGCCGCAGCGTGGCTGGGACCTGCACACTCCGCTGCACCGGCTTTTGCAGGACCAGTCACGCCGCACGCCCAGCCACATCGCCGTCCAGGACCCCGACCAGCAGCTGACGTTCCGTGACCTGGACGAACGCGCTGCCCGAGTCGCGGCCCGGCTCGCCCGGCTCGGCATCGGCCCCGGGGCGATCGTCGCAGTCCGGGCGCGCCGGAACGCGGACCTGCTGGTGGCCTTCGTCGCGGTCATGAAGGCCGGAGCCGCCTACCTCCCGCTGGACCCGCTCGCGCCGGAGAGCCGGACTGTGCACATGCTGCATGACGCGAAGGTCACCCTGGTGCTCAGCGACGCCACCTACGCCGCCAGCACCCCAGAAGGCCCGTGGACGGCCTTGGAAATCCGGGACCTGGCCAGTGGCCACACTGATCCCGACGCCCCGACGGAGTTTCCGGACGTCACCGGTGACGACCTGGCCTACGTCATCTACACCTCCGGGTCCACCGGTCTGCCCAAGGGCGTCGAGGTGCCACACCGCGGCCTGGTGAACTACCTGCACTGGTGCATCGAGCAGTACATCGGCGAGCGCACCGGCGGCGGCGCGGTGTTCTCCAGCGTCGCCTACGACATGGTCGTGCCGAACCTCTATGCGCCACTGCTCGCCGGGCAGCGCGTTCTGATAATCCCGGAGAGAGCCGACCTCTTCCAGATCACCGAGACGCTGGCGGAAAATGCTCCGTTCGCATTCTTGAAACTGACCCCCGGACAGCTCGACGCGCTGGCCGAGCTCCTCACCGCGGACCAGGCCAAGGTACTGACCGGCATGCTGGCGGTGGGCGCGGACGCGTTCACGACCCGCACCCTGGCGCACTGGCGCGACCGGGAACCGACCCGGCACGCACGGATCCTGAACGAATATGGGCCCACCGAAGCATCCGTCGGCAACAGCGTCCACACGATCGACGACACCGTCGATCTCGGCGTGGAGCTCGTCCCCATCGGCCGCCCGATCGCTAACACCACCATGTACGTCCTCGACGAGGAGCAGCAGCCGGTTCCCGTCGGTGTCCCAGGCGAGCTGTACATCGGCGGCGCCTGCGTGGTCCGCGGCTACCGCGGCCGGCCAGAGCTGACCGCTGAGAGATTCCTGGCCGACCCCTTCGCTGCCGACCCGGCTGCCCGGATGTACCGCACCGGCGACATCGGCCGCTGGCAGCCCGGCGGGAGCATCGAGTTCCTGGGGCGCCGGGACCAGCAGGTCAAAATCCGCGGATACCGCGTCGAACCCGCCGAGGTCGAGGCCGCGCTGACCAGCCACCCGCAGGTCACCGAGGCCGTCGTCACGGCAGTCGGCAGCCGCCGCGAACTCCTGGCCCTGGCCGGCTACTACGTCGCCACCACGCCGATCGACAGCGGCCAGCTGCGGCAGCACCTGGCCACGCGGCTGCCCGACCACCTGGTCCCCACCCACCTGATCGCCATCCCTGCCGTCCCACTCAACGCCAACGGCAAGGTCGACCGCTCTGCGCTGCCGGCGCCCGGAAACGCCCGGCACCACGGCACCGGACCTGTCGCCGTGGACAACGACATCGGCCAGAAGGTGATCGATGCCCTGGGCCTGAAGCCGGCCGCCGACGCCACGAGTGAGTTGCCCAACACGCTGTCCTGGACGACCGGTGCTGCCCTCGTGCTCGCCCGCACCCTCTCGCTGCCCACCCGGGTCGCTCTGAATGCCGTCGACCGGTCTCCGAGTCTGGGGGAGCTGTGCGTTCACACAGCCGAGGCCCACCAGCTCCACCAACCGGCCGCGCCGACAACACCGGAAGGAGAGGTGAACTGATGCCCGCCCAGTCCGTAAACCGAGACCGGCTCCTGCGCCGCCTCACCGAGCTCGCCCAGATCGGCCGGTCCGAGAGCGGCGGAGTGACCCGCCCCGGCTTCAGCCCTGCGGACCTCGAAGCACGCCGCTACATGGTCCGCGAAGCCGAGAACTCCGGTCTCCCCACCGCCGTGGATGCCGCCGGGAATTTGTGGCTCGGGCCGCGCCCGCACCCCGGCACGACCACGCTGGTTTTGGGCTCACACCTGGACACCGTCGTCGACGCCGGTCCGCTGGACGGGGTCTACGGGGTGGTCTCCGCCCTGGAAGCCGTCGAGAACCTCACCTCCCTCAACCTCCTCGCGCACCCGGTCACCGCGATCGCCTTCGCCAACGAGGAAGGGGCGCTGCACCCACAGCCGTTCTGGGGATCGCTGGCCGCCAGCGGACAGATGGCCACACCCACGGCAGCGCCCACCGCCTATGACGGCACCCTCCTGCGGGACGCGCTCACCCAGGCCGGCGGCAACCTCGACGCCATCGACCAGGCCCGCCTGGACCCGCATCAGCTCCTGGCCTACCTCGAACTGCACATCGAACAGGGCCCGGTCCTGGAACGCGAGCGCATCCCCATCGGCATCGTCGACGCCATCGTGGGACGCGTCCAACTGGAAGTCGAGCTCACAGGCGCGGCCGCCCACGCCGGCACCACCCCGATGCCCGGCCGCTCCGATGCGCTAGCCGCCGCTGCGGAGATCGTCCTCGCTGTCGAAGATCTGCCCGCCGCCGACTGGTGCCAGGTGGCCACCATCGGCCGACTCGAGGCCGCGCCCAACTCGCCGAACACCATCGCTGGCCTCGTGCACCTGACCGTCGATGTGCGCGATGCCGATGAAGCGCGGCTGCACCAGGCGGCTGGCGAGGCCGTGCGCCGAATCGAGAGCATCGCGCAGCGCCGCACGGTGAAGGCCTCGTGTACCCGAGCCGCATCCTCCAAGCCGGTACTCACCGACGCGGCCCTGCGCCGGTCGATCGCCGCGGCGGCCGCCCGGCGCGCGGTGCCGACACTGCCCCTCACCAGCGGAGCAGGGCACGACGCTCAGATGATGGCGGCCATCACCCCCGCCGCAATGATCTTCGTGCCCAGTATCGGTGGCGTCAGCCATGTCCCGCACGAGGACACCAGCCCCGATGACCTGGTCTTGGGCGCACAGATGCTCCAGGACACAGCGCTCGCGCTCACCTCACCCCCGGGGAGCCTTGCATGACTATCCCGCGCACCCTCACCGCACCGACCTCCGTCCCGCTCGCCACCTGGACCGGCCAGCACGCGGACCAGGTAGAGCAGGCGCTCGCCGCCACCGGCGCGGTCCTCCTGCGCGGGTTCACCGTGAGTGGCCCACAGGAGTTCAGGCACGCCGTCCACCCCTTCCTCGGCGACCTCCTGCCTTACGTCCACGGCGCTTCCCCGCGCACACCCGTCACCGACGGCGTCTACACCAGCACCGAATGGGACAGCACCCAGGACATTCCGCCGCACCACGAGCTCGCCTACAGCCCGTTGTGGCCAGCCCGGATCGCGTTCTACTGCGCGCAGCCGCCAGCCCTCGGCCGGGGCGGACAGACTCCGCTCGTCGACGGCCGCACCGTCTTCGCCCGCGTCACCGCCGCCGCGAGCGAGATACCCGACCAGGTCACCTACATCCGCCACCAGATGGGCGCAGAGGGGCCGGGCATCAGCTGGCGGCAGTCGTTCGGCACCGACGACAAGAACGAGGTCAGCCGCTACTGCGCCGAGCACGGCATCGACCACGCATGGCTGCCAGGCGACACGCTGCGCACCGCCCAGAGCCTTCCGACCGCCATCCACCACCCGGTCACTGGCGAGCCGGTGTGGTTCAACCAGATGCACCTATGGCACGCCTCCCAGGGCGGTCCCGACCGCGAGGAGCTGTGGCGGGACCTGTTCGGCGAGCAGATGCCGATGCACGCGCGCACCGGTCTCGGCGCGGAGATCCCCACCGAGCTGCTCACCTTGACCCGTACCGTCCTGCGTGAGGAGGCCCACCAGTTCGACTGGCAACTCGGCGATGTCCTGCTGCTGGACAACATGCTGACCGCCCACGGCCGCCGCGCCTTCCAGGGCGAGCGCACCATCCTGGTCGCGATGGGCGGGCCGGTCGCCGCCGCCGATGTCAAGGCGGTGACGTTCCATGCCTGACCGCGCCCCCGCCGACCTGATCGCCGCGCTGCAGACCGTCGCCCGCGCTCAGCCCGAGGCCTCCGCGCTGCGGCTGCCCGGCGACCGACTGACCTACGGCCAGATGACCGATCACATCCGTGAGTACGCCGAGGCCCTCCGCCGGCAGGGCTTGACCCCGGGTGCACTGGTCGGGGTGGATGTCTCACGGTCCGTGCCCGCGCTCCTGGATCTCCTGGCGGTCATGGCCTGCGGGTGTGCCTACCTTCCGCTCGACCCCGCGCACGACCCGGAGCAGATCACCGGCCGGGCCAAGCCGCACTTCCTCCTCCGCGACGCCGCCCTCGTCCCGTTCGCGCCCGACGAGGCCCCGGTCACCGGCGGCCTCGCCTACGTCATGCCGACCTCCGGCACGGCCGCGGCCTCGAAACTGGTGGAGGTTCCGCACCAAGCGGTCCTGCACAACCTCGCGGCCCTGAACCAGCTCACCGAGATCACCTCCGAGGACCACTGCCTGCTCCTGGCTCCCCTCAGCTTCTCCTCTTCGGTCCGGCAACTCTTCCTGCCCCTGCTCCATGGCGCGAGCGTCGTCGTCGCCGACGAGACGCAGCGACAGGATCCCGACGCCCTGCTCGCGCTCATCGCCACCGAGCACATCACCAGCCTCGACACCGTCCCCTCCCTTCTGGCCCTGCTGGCCGATACCCAGGCACCGGACGCGCTCGCAGCCACCGGCCTGCGCCGGATCATGGCCGCCAGTGAACCCATCCCCGCCGCCCTCGCCCGGCGCTGGACCACGCTGCTGCCCGAGTCGCGGTTCTTCGCGATGTACGGGCTGACCGAGACCGCCGGCATCGTCGCCGCGCATCCAGTGACCGCGTCGGACCTGCCGGAAGACGGCTACCTCCCGATCGGCAACCCGCTGCCCGGCACCCACGTCGCGCTCCACCCGCAGCAGAAGGAGCCCTGTGACAGACGAAGCGAGGTGCTGGCCGTGTCCGGCCCCGGCCTGGCCCGCGGCTACCGCCATCAGCAGGACGAACAGGACACCCGGTTCGTGACCCGGGAGGGCCGCCGCTGGCATCTCACCGGCGACCTCGCCCACGTCGACGAGGCCGGCCGCATCGTGCTGACCGGCCGCGCCGACCGACAGGTCAAGATGGCCGGAAAACTAGTCGACCTGAACGCGGTCGAAACAGCTCTGCGTACCCACCCGGCCGTCCTGGAGGCCGTCGCAGTCCCGCTCACCGCTCCCAACCAGGACCCGCGCATCCACGCCGCCGTCCAGCTGCGCCCCGGACACCTGATCGACAACAGCGCCCACCCGCTGCGCCACCTTGAAGCACAAGTGCACATCCTCGAGGCCAACCCGCCCGAAACCACTCACATGCATGAGGAGATCTACCAGCACCGCGTGTACGAGCGGCACGGCATCGTCGTACCGAGCGACGCCACGATCGTCGATGCCGGAGCGAACATCGGGCTGTTTTCCCTGTCCGTGGCCCAGCGCGCCGCCCGGGTCCTCGCCTTCGAACCGTGCCCGCCCACCTACCAGTTGTGCGCCGCGAACCTGCAGCTGAACGCGGCCGCCACCGTGCAACTCATCGAAGCTGCCCTCGGCAGCCGCAGCGGAACCGCCGAGATCACCTGGTACCCCGGGGCGACTGGGCTGTCCACCCTCCACCCCGACCCCGCTGCCGAAGCAGCCACCTTGCATGCCATCGCCCGCCGCGAAATCGAGACGGGAGCGGTGGACGACGCCGAGGCCTGGCGCGAGCAAGCCGCCGACATCATCGAGGGGAAGCTGCGTGGTCACCTGTTCCCCTGCCGGGTCCTGCGTCTGTCCGAGGTGCTCGATACCGCCGGGGTGAACGAGGTTGACCTGCTGAAGATCGACGTGCAGAAGGCCGAGGCCGACGTCCTCGATGGCATCGACGAGCGCCACTGGCCGCGCATCCACCAGATCGTCGCCGAGGTCCACGACATCGACGGGCGGCTCGCCGACCTTGTACACCAGCTCCACACCCGCGGCTTCCATACGGTCACCGAAGCCGACCCCATGTCACAGGGCGCCGGCCTGCACTACCTGTACGCTCGCCGCCCCGGCTACACCAAAAGCCCCGCCTCACCAGCTGCCACCTCGGGCACGGCCTGTGAGACCGTCCTCCTCGACGAACGCGACCTGGTCACCTGGGTCGACAGCCGCCTGCCGCACTCCCATCGCCCAGCCTCCGTCACCGGACTGGCTCGGATGCCGCGCACCCCCAGCGGAAAACCCGACCGCCGGGCGGTGGCGCGTCTGCTCGCCGCCTCTCCTGCGGCCGCACAGAGCGCAGCCGGCCACCACAACGCCGACGACCCGCAGGTCCAGGCGGTCGCAGCCCTGTGGTCCGAGATCCTCGGCCGCCCAGTTGCCCCGGGGCAGCACTTCTTCCTCAGCGGCGGCACCTCTCTGTCCGCGGCCCGTGTCGTCAGCCGGCTGCGCCGCAGCGGGCATCCACAGCTGGGCGTGCGCGCCCTGTTCGACCACCCCGTCCTCGACGCGTTCTGCGCCGCGCTCACCCGTTCCCAGGAGGACACCGCCCCATGACGGCCTCAGCCACCAACCCGCCGCAGGCCAGGAGCCGCCCGCTCACTGCCGGCCAGCAAGGCATGCTGCTGCAGACCGCCGTGAGCGGACCGGTCGCCCTCAACGTGCCGACCGCCGTCCAGCTGACGGGAGCCCTCGACGTCCCCGCTCTCCAGCGGGCCCTGGACTGCATCGCCGAGCGGCACGACGTGCTGCGCACCACCTTTCCCGCCACCGAGCCGTCATCGCTCGAACCGGACCGGCTGCCCGCACAACTCGTCCACCCGGCGAGCCCGGTGCCGCTGCCCGTGGTCGACCTGCAGCCTGTCCCGGCCGCCGAGAGGCAGGCGGCGGCCCGCAGCATCATCGAAGCCGAGGCCGCGCGCCCCTTCGACGTCGCCGGCGAGCCCGGATTCAAAGTCATGCTGCTGCGCCTGAGCAATGACGAGCACGTGCTGTTCTGGCTGATGAGCCACCTGGTGTGCGACGGCTGGTCGAAGTCAGTCTTCGCCAGGGAACTGTCCGCCCTCTACACCGCCCACATCACCGGCGCCACCGCGGACATCCCGAAACTTTCCGTGGACTTCGGCGACTACGTCACCGAGACCCGAAACCGGCCGCGCATCGCCACGGATCTGGCGTACTGGCGCGAACAGCTGCGCGGTGTCGCAGACCAGCCCCCGTTACTGGCGGCCGAGGAGACCGACAATCTGCCGGGCAGCGCCCGAGAGATCCAAATCCCGTCCGTCGGTGTGTCCCGCAGTCAGCTGCTTGAACTCGCCCAACGCACCGGCTCCACCGAGTTCATCGTGCTGCACGCGGCCTTCGCCGCTGCCATGGGCACCACGCTGGACCGTCAGGACCTGATCGTCAACACGCCGCAAGGCGACCGTCCCACAGCCGACTTCGAGAACCTCATCGGATTCTTCGTCAACGTCCTGCCGATCCGCAGCCGCATTGAGCCCACCACTACCTTCGCCGCCCTGATCGGGCAAGTCCGCGAAGAGGTCATCGACGCGCTCGACCACGCAGACGCACCCATCGCCGAGATCGCCGCGCAACTCGCAGCCGACCACGCCGGCCGCATCGGCCCGCTGACCCAACTCTCCTTCGCCTACGACAATCTCCCCGCCGCCGACCTCAGCCTCCACGCCCTCAGCGCGGCGCCCTGGCCCATCGACCGCGCCGACACCAGGTACCCGTTCGAGCTGCACCTGTGGCCCAGCAACCAGATGATCGCGTGCCGGGCCACCTACCGAGCCGATCAGCTCACCGCCACCACCGCACACCATCTACTCGACCGCTTCCAGGCCGTCCTCACTGCGGCACTCAGCGAACCGGACGCCCCCCTCAGCCAACTTCCGAGCTCCGCGCTCCACGACAACCGACAGCCCGCCAGCCAGATGGCATCGGACGACCTCACCCCAACCGAGCAGCGCCTGGCGGAGGTGTGGACCGAACTGCTGGGCACCGACGACATCAAGAGCGACAGCCACTTCTTCAACATCGGCGGAAGCTCCCTACTCGCGGCACTCCTGGTCGCAGCCATCAGGGAGACCTTCGCCGCGCAGATCCACCCCCGCGACCTCTACCAGGCACCCACCCTGCGAACCCTCGCGGCCCTCATCGATAACCACACCGAGCCGACCACGCCGGTCCAGCACTGACGAAAGGGAAACCGTGACCACCACCGAGCAGACCACCACTGCCCACCCGCGCCTGGCCCGCTACCTCGACGGCTACCAGCGGGTCATCGGCGCCGACATCCCCACCAGCGCCGCCGAACTCCTCCCCGCCCTGAACCGCATGGACTTGCACGACGCCCCGTTCCCGTTCGCCACCGTCGACGACTTCCTGCCCGAGGACCTCTACCGCAGCGTCCTGGCGAACTGGCCCTCGCAGTCCGGCTTCGACCCGGTCGCCCGGTTCGTGGAAGGCCAGCCCAAGGCCTACCTCGGCAACCGCAAAGAGCGCATCATCGAGAACTTCGCGGGCAGCGACGCGCCGATGGCCACCGAGACGTGGAACCGGACTCGCCTGGCGCTCCGCCACCCCGAATTCGTCCGGTCGCTCTTCGAGCGATTCGCAGGCCCCCTGGAGGACCACCTGGGCCTGGAGTCGCTCCAAGACCGGGACCAGCCCAACTTCAAGCTGTACGCCAACCAGGACACCGGCGCCACCGAAGCTCTCGGCGCGCACCTGGACGCCGCCCCGAAGCTGCTGACGATCGTGGTCTACCTCCAACTCGAGGGCGACACCGACGAGACCAGCGTCAACCGCTACGGGACCGCACTGTACGAGTGCCGCGCCGGGGAACACGACTTCCTGAACTTCAGCCCCAACGCCGCGCACCGCACGGCCCACCAGGTGCAGTTCGCCCCGAACCGGGCGTTCATCATGCCCAACTCGCCCGTCTCGCTCCACGGTGTCGCCGGCAGCCAGGACGGTGTCCTGCGCAAGACCCTGATGACCGGCTACTGGGCCAACAAGCAGTGATCCCGTCGGCAGCCCTGGGGGTGCTGCTCGCGGGCCCCGGCAACTGCCGGCGCCATTAACCGGCCTACCAGCGCAGGATCGAGGATCCAGGTGACACAGCCACGCACACTGTCAGCTCCGCAGGAAGCCATCCTCGAAGCCGGCATCAACCATCCGGACCCCGCCGCCTACACCATGGTCAACGCGATCATCGTCGACGGTGTCCCAGCGAAGGCGCTGCGGCAAGCCGCGACTGATACCGCAGCCCGGCACGACGCCCTGCACTGGATCCTCAACCTCGACGACCGCTACCGCATCAGCGCCAGCGCCGGGCTGGGCCCGGCCCTGGTACCCGTCGAAGAGACCGACCTGCGCTCTCTCGATCCTGCCGACTCCATCACGACGGTCGAAGCCTGGATGGCCACCCATCGGGCCGCCGCCTACGACCTCTGGGGCAGCGGCCCCCGCATCCGCTTCGCCCTTTTCCACCTCCCTGACACCCCCTCCGGCCCCAGCACCGTCTGCGCACTGACGACGCACCACCTGTACACCGACGAGCACACACTCCAACTGCTGTGGAGCGAGATCGTGCGTCGCGCCAGTACCCAGCCAAGCTCGACACCCACCAGCCCCGACCTGCGCTACAGCAGGTGGGCCGAGGCCAGCACCAGTCCCGCGGCGGCCACCAGCGCGCGCACGGCCGCCGAAGCCGTCGCGCAGCGCTGCAAAGCACACGAAACCCGCCCCTACCCCGAGTACCTCGACCGGCCACCGGCCCCAGACGCCTACGGCCAACAGACTCGAGCTCTCGGCCCCGTGGACACCGCCGAGGTGTCTGCGCGTCTGAGCGTCGGCCCAGCCGCGGCATACGTCGCAGCCGTCGCCCAGGCCGTGGCCGAGCAAACCGGGCACGGACGCATCGTGCTGCACGTGCCGATGAGCCTGCGACGGACAGCCGCAGAGGCCAGCATCGTCGGCTGCTTCGTCGCCTCCGCCCTCCTGCCCATTCGTGTCGAACCCACCGGCGACCGCCTCATTCAGCACTGTCAACAGGCACTCGACTTCGCCTCCGATCACGCCCATGCGCGACCGGGGCTGCTCAGCCGCTCCGTCGGACGGCCGCAGATCTCGCTGGCCATCGAGCAGCCAGCCACTGCCCGGCGGCTGGGCGCGGTGACCTGGAGCAGCTTCGCCGCACCGAACGCAGGACCGAAACACCCGCTGAGCCTGCAACTGTCCGCCTCGGCCACCGGCCCAGGACGCCTGCGGGCGTCCTGGACACCCGCCACCCTCACCCAAAAACAGGTCAGTGACCTGCTGGAACGCACCACTGACCACCTGAACCGCCTGATCGCGAAGGGATGAGAGCACGCTCATGGACCGGACCGACATGCGGCAGGACCCGTCCGCAGACGACCTCGCGTGGCTGCTGGACGCCTGCGCGGCCATCACCGACCAGCCCATCGACGCGGAGGCCAACCTGTTCGAACAGGGCCTGACCAGCCTCGGCGTGGTCAGACTCTCCGGCGCGATCCAGCGCCGTCACGGCTTGCGCCTGGGGGCCGTCGACCTCTACGACCACCCCACTGTTACGCAACTGTCCGTGTTGATCGCGGGCCGGAAGGAATCCGGTGTCTGAGCTCGTGGTGCACCCGGCACAGATGTTCCTGCTCGCGGCCCGGCGACTCGGCCATCCGACGCCGAACTCGGGTCGGATCTTCCGTCTGGACGGGCCCCTCGACCAGGACCGGCTTGCTGAGGCCTACCGCGCCGCCGTCCAAGAACACGACGCGTTGCGACTGCACCTGTCCGATCGAGACACCTGGCGGACGGGCGCCCAAGCCCGCATCGATGTACGGCTCGTCGACCAGCGGCGGAGCGGACGACCCGTCGAGCCGACGATGAAGGCCATCCTCGACGACTTCCACCAAGAACTCGGCCGCCGCTATGACCTTGCTCACGGCCTGATCGGCCACATCACTGTGCACCGCGTCGCCGAACACACCTGGGTGGTCACCGAGATCATCGACCATGCCTTCGCGGACGGCCGCTCCATGAAGCTGCTGTTCAACACCGTGGCCGCGATCTATCGGGGCGACAGCCACAGCCGACCAGGTTCCTTCGCCCGAGCCCTCGCAGCCCAGGCTCCCGACGAAGCGGTCGGCATCTACTGGCGCAACCGCTATGCAGATTTCACCGCTGCTCCGCAGACCAGACTCTTGGCCGATCCGGAGCCAGTGCAGACCGTGCCCCGGCTCCGTCTGCATCTGGCACCCCCTCAGACAGCCGCCCTCGCCCGCGCCGCACGGGCATCGCGCGCGACGGTGCCCGCTGTCCTGCTGGCGGCCAATGCCCACACCACGGCCCGCCTCCAGGGAACCGGCGACCTGAGTATCCACGTGGCCGTCGACACGCGCACCGACGAGCACCTCGACACCGTCGGCCAGTTCGCTCACGTGCTCCCGCTCCGGCTGACCATGCCCTGGAGCTCCCGACTGCAGGAATACATCCGGGTGACGCATCGCGCGATCCTGGAGGCACGCGACCACGTCATGGTGACCCCCGACCAGTTGCACGCCGCCGGAGCCCCCACTCTGGCAGTCCCCGGCGCCACCGCGTTCGTGATGCAGGCGGTCGCCCCACCCGGTGACCCATCCCTGCCCGGCGTCACCCTCTCCCCGATCACGGCCGAGAGCACGCCCCAAGGCGCGGCGCTCAGCACCGTCGTGCGCACGCTGGACGACGGATCCACAACCGTCGAGCTGATCGGCCGCGCCGCCGACCCGCTCGCCGCTGGCCTCGACCGGTGGGCCAGCACCTTCCGTCAGTTCCTCCACACGCTCGTTGAAGAGCCAGACACCGTGCTCTGCTCCGACCAACTGCTCAGCCCGACAGACCGCTCCAGCGTCCAGGCCCTGGCCACCCCGGCACCCGGCCACACCGGTCCGCCGCTACACGAAGCCGCGGTCCGGCAACTGAGCCGGACCGACCGGACCGTCATCCTGGACACGGACACCGCCTGCACCGGCCCGCAACTGCTCAGGCTGTCCACCACCACCGCTGAGACGCTGCAGCAAGCGGGCGCGAGGAAGGGAAGCGAGGTACTCGTCGGCGGCCTCCGTCTCGCCGACCGAGCCGCGGCCTGGCTGGCCTGCCTGCAACTGCGCTGCACCTACATCCCCTACGACGGCGACACACCACCCGACCGTCCCGCCGCGCTGCGTCTGGACCTCGACGGCGTCCACCCCGCATTGCTTCCTCCCAGTGCGGATCAGGACGGCTTGCCAGACCCGCCCGCCTACGTGATCCACACCTCCGGGTCCACCGGCAAACCGAAGGGCGTCGCCGTCGGACTGGCTGCGCTCACCAACCTCATCCACGGAGAACAGGACCGGTTCGGCATCGACACCACCAGCCGCGTGCTGCTGGTCGCCCCACCGACCGTCGACCCCTGGATCTGCCACGTGACCACGGCGCTGGTCCTGGGAGCGACCCTGATCCAGGGCGACCCCATCGGAACCATGCCGCTGACCGAACAGTTGCGGCACCACCGCATCACCCACGTGTTTCTCCCGGCCGGCCTACTCCGAAGCCTCGATGCCGAGGTGCACCTGCCCGATCTGAGGATGATCGCCTCCGCCGGGGACGGCTGCCGCAGCACCGACCTCGACCGGTTAGCCCCCGCCCGCACATTCAACATCTACGGGCCCACCGAAGCGACCGTTACCGCGACCGTCCATGAGGTCACCCGCGGAGTAGGCGACCCAGTGCCCATCGGCTGGCCCATCCGCGGTCTGGCTGCCCGAATTGTCATCGACCGGGCAGCCACTGCCCCTCCCGGAACCCCCGGCGAGTTGGCGCTGACCGGCATCGGCCTCGCCGAGGGCTACCTGGACCAGCGCGACCTGACCGCCGATGCCTTTCACCCACTGCCGGACACCGCAGGCCGCTGGTACTTCACCGGCGACCGAGCCCTGCACACCGCCGCCGGACTGGTCCACCTCGGCCGCACCGACCGCCAGGTCAAGATCCGCGGCCACCGAGTGGAACTGGATGCCCTTGAGAACCACGCCACCCGCACCGGCCTATGCACAGCCGCACGTGCCCTGACGCACCGCCACGACGACGTAGTACGGCTGCTGCTCTTCGTGGAGGGCTGCCCCGACGTCCAGCAACTGACGGCTCAGCTTCGGCAGGTGCTGCCGCCGACCCACTGGCCTCACCATGTCCACTGGGTCGTCCGGCTCCCCACCCGCCCCACCGGAAAGCCCGACGACGACGCGCTCGTTGGACTCGCCACACCACCAGCACCCGCATCCGCCCGGCTCGGCGCCGACGACACGGTGATCGGACAACTCTGGCGTGAACTGCTGGGGACCACGCCAACACCGGACAACCACTTCTTCCACGACGGGGGAGATTCCCTCACCGTCCTGCACCTGGTGACCCGACTGCGTCAGGCCGGACTCCAGCTCACCCCCGCCGACGTGTACAACGCCCCCTACTACCGCGACCTCGAGCACCACCTCGCCCGCGCCCGCGCCCAGAGCACTGCCCGGCACACGAGCCCGCGGTTTCCGCTCACCCCTACCGGCCGGTGGATGCACCAGCTGAAGATCCCCGCCTGGAGGCGGTGGACCCTGCGCCACAGCATCGCCTTTGACCGTATGCCCCCGGCGGCGCAGCTCGCCTCCGCATTGGAACACCTCGTCGAGAGCACTCCGGCGCTGCGCTGCCACACCGACTGGTGCGAGCAAACCCTAAGCGTGGCCTCCCCGTACCAGCCGCTCGTCGCCGCCGTGGCCGAGAGCGCCTCAGATCGGGACCTGCGACAGACGCTGGCCAGGGCTCAGCGCGCTGTGGACCCGGTCACCGGACGCATGCTCGCCGCGGTCGCAGTCCATCGGGACGACGGATCGGGACGCCTCGTCCTCTTGGGGCACCACCTTGCCGTCGACCCCTGGTCCTGGGCCGTGATCGGCCGACGGCTGGCTCTCACCCTGGACGGTGCCAGCCTTTCCGAGGACCACGCATACCAGCAACTCGCCGAGCTGACCGAGCAGCAGACCGCAGCCGGTCACTTCGACGCCGAGACTGGGCTATGGCACGCGGCACTGGCAGGGGGGATCACCGCGCCCCAAACCCCGCTCGTTTCCCGGCTGCGGCAGACCAGCATCACATTGCCGCCCCTGAGCGAACTCACCCGGCGCTGGCAAAGCAGCCCGGCCGTGTACCTCCTCGCCGCGACCGGGAAGGCGCTGGGGCACCACAACGGCGGACAGCCCACCGTCATCGACCTGGAACGCAACGGGCGCAGCCATCCCGAGCTGGATCTGAGCGACGCTGTCGGCTGGTTCGGACTCCATCATCCCGTCCTCGCGCCCAACCTGCCCACGGCCGAGGCGATTGAGCACTTGGTGCTGGAGCTTGCCGACGTCCCGGATCAGGGCGCAGGCTACGGCGCCCTACGCTGGAGCGGCCGGGCCGACTTCGGATCGGCGGTCGGCCACATAGCCGTCGACATCCAGGACGCCGGCGCAGCACCGGACGCACTGGACCACCGAATCCAGGCGCTTGCCCCCACCAACCCGGCGCTGCTCACCCCGTACCCCCTCGCGCTGACCTTCCGTGCTGGTGCGGGGGCCACGACCGCAACCCTGCGACACGGCGGCAGCACCTCCCCCCAGGAAGCCACGAGCATCCTCGAATCCATCAAAACGGCCTTCCAACCGAAACAGGAGAGGGTCGCCCAAGCCACCGCCCCGAAGCACACACGCTCGACCGGGCGACCTCGTCGCGCGCTGCAGGCCCCGGCCGGCGCCATGCAGCAGCTGATGCTCCAGTTCGCCGCCCTCGGCCCGCAGACAGGGATCTACCTGCCCCGTCAGCTCCTTCACCTCGACATACCCGCAGGTGAGCAAGCCAGATTCCTCCAGCGGCTCGAAGAGTGGCTAGGAGGGCTGGACATCCTCCACCGCCGGTTCCACACCGACTCCAGCACTGGCGCTCTCACCCAGCGATGGCTACCGAGTGCCGGGCCACACCTGCGGGCCGAACCCGGAGACGGGGACGCGGCCTGCTCCTGGATGACTGGGCCCGACCACCTGGATGTTCGACAAGCCCGCTATGGAGGCCCACTCGCCACCCTGATGGCCTTCACCGGCAGCCACGGCCTGTTCCTGGGGATGGAGACCCATCACGCACTCGTGGACGGCCACAGCAATCGGCACTTCCTCCACCAGCTCACGCTACTCGCGGCAGGCAGCCCTCTCCCACCCGGCCCGCCTGCCGCCCCGGTCCTACGGCACCTGGGGAGCGAAGCAGCCGCCGGTGCCGCAGCGCACCCATTGCCGCAGCTCACCTGGACTCCGAAGCAGCCCAATGAGCACCACACAACGATCCCCGCGCAAACCGTACGCGCGTGCCGCGCCCGTGCTGCGGCGCAGGGCACCAACCTCCGGGCCTGTCTGGCCGCGCTGACCGGGCTAGCCGTCACAGCAGGCGAGAACGTGACGCTCTACCTCGTTGCCAACGGGCGAGACAACGCGATCGCGCACGCCAACGACGCCTGGGGCATGTTCTGGTACTTCACCCCAGTACCGCTGCACCCCGGCGACGACCCCGCCCAACTCCAACAGCGGGTGTACGCCAGCGAGGCTGCGCCGTTCCCCGACATCCGCGCAGCCGCATTGTCCTGGCGGCAGTGGAACCCCGATGCGGCGATCTCCTTCAACTACGTCAGCGCGCCGCGCACTGCAGACGGTGCGCACCAGGTGACGGTCATGCAGTCCAGGGACCGCTTCCACTGGCCCCGGCAAATCACCGCGGTCCTCCGCGAGGACGACCAGGTTGATCTCATGCTGTGCACCCTCGACGGCTCATCCGCAGCCCCCCTGCTCGAGCGCGCCGGGGAGAGCCTGCGGCAGTACGCGGCCGGGACACCCAAGCGACCCGGGCCAGACCCATACCTGGGCGCGTAGCTCCAGCTGACGTTGGCGCGGGCTTCAGCCCTGATCTGTGCGCGGCGAACAGCGTAGTGACCGCTCAGCCGATCAGCACGGACCTTGTGCCCCGAGCCATTCAGTAGAGGGCCGGTCACGCTCCCAAGCCCTCTGACCCCATCTGGAGGATTCATGCCCATCCGAGGCCCGCAAAGCGGCCAGGGCCGTGGCACTGT
>NZ_JCAJZO010000026.1:0-100959 GCF_059510295.1 Streptomyces sp. PTL18
CCCCCATCTTGGCGTCTGGTTCGTCCTTACCATCCCCGATGCCGTCGGTGAGCCGCCGCCTCTGGCGTCCTGACCTCAGAGAACAGCCAAAACTCATTGATCGAATGCCAGTGCGAGATGGTCTCCATGCGCGTTACCGTTGCCCCAAGGACCTGAACGGAGGGGGCCGCATGGGGGCCATCACCAACCACAAGAACTTCGGGCGGCCGCCAGGGATCCGCACAGGAACAGACGGTCTCACGGAACGCCAGCGGGACGTCATTGCCTGCATCACCGATTCGGTCCAGCAACGCGGCTACCCACCATCGATGCGGGAGATCGGCCAGGCCACCGGCCTCGCAAGCACCTCATCAGTGGCTCACCAACTCATGACCCTGGAGAAGAAGGGCCTGCTGCGCCGCGACCCGCACCGGCCCCGCTGCTACGTCCCAGTTCACGCATCCGAGCCCGACCCCAGCGACGTCCAACTCGCCGCCCGGGCAGCAGAGGCCGAACGCGCCGCGGCCATCACTGAGGTCCCTCTCATAGGCCGCATCGCCGCCGGCACGCCGATCACCGCAGAGCAGCACGTGGATGCCCGACTGCCGCTTCCTCGCCAACTCGTCGGACGCGGCGACCTTTTCGCCCTCACGGTCACCGGCGACTCGATGATCGGTGCACACATCACCAGTGGGGACCAGGTCGTCATCCGGGCCCAGCCGACTGCAGAGAACGGCGAAATCGTCGCCGCGATGCTCGACAGCGAGGCCACCGTGAAGCGCCTCAAGCTGGACGGTGAGAGCGCCTGGCTGATGCCGGAAAACGACGCCTTCGCTCCTATCCGGGCGGACCAGGTAACGATCCTGGGAAAGGTCGTCGCTGTGGTGCGGACCTTGTAAGACCAGCCTTGCCAACGGTGATCGCGCAGCCTTGAGGCAGCAGCTGAGCCAACCTCTGTAAGGGCACTTCAGGGAGCGTCATTGCGGTGGGCAGGGACAGAGTCCCTGCCCACCGGCTTCTCAAAAAGCGCCGGTCAGGGGCCTGATTCCTCTGGCCTTCTGCTGCCTTCAGGGACAGAGAGGGACAGAGTTTCCGGCATCCGGCACGGAAGACCCTTGAGCGCGGGCAGCCAGCTCAGAAGAGCATGCCGTTCTCCTCCGCTGACTGGGCTGGTGCCCTCTCGGCCGGCGCAGACGCGTGTTCCGGCGACACAGACCTGCCTCGGGCTCGGTCCGTCAGGGTCCCCACCACCCTCGGCTTCACCGTGCGTGGGTCGACAGCTTCCGTCGGCGTCGACCCCTGGTACCTCACCCGCTCACCATCAGCCTCTCCCTCACTGCGGTCCTGAGGCTTTACGTAGAACACCCGCCGTTCCCAGCGACCAGAACCAAGGACAGCCGGGGGCTCGGCGTCCGTCTTGAGGTTGGCGTAACCGACGATCCGGGCGTCCCAGGTGATACGCGGCACCCCACGCCTCGTCGGCGTCTTGACCAGGTCCTGACGCACGTAGTCGTAGCGCTCCAGCGCCTCCTCCCCCTCAACCCAAACGATCTCCACCTCGTCGGTGATCTTCTGTGCCAAGGCTTCGGACATCGACGAGACCCCTTCCTCGGTCACGGCGTGATGACGGGGCTTGGGAACAGGCAGAGTGGAGGCACATGGTGTGCCCCTGGACGCAAAACTCTGTCCCTGCTCAGAAAACACCAGGTCGGACGGCATATCAGCAGGCATTGAGGGACTCACAGGGACTCTTAGGGACAGATTCTCTAGCTTGTCGGGAGAACAGGAAGACACTCCAGAACGGAGACATATAGCGGAAGCGTGTCCCTGTGTGTCCCTGACCTGGTGGCCCGAGCGCTTCTGACCAGGAGTTTTTAGCTTGTGACCCGAAGCAGGACTTCTGTCCCTGGCTCATCACTGTGCCCCTGCCGTCTCGGACTGCTCTTGGGACTCCTCAATGAGACCAATACCCACGTAGTGCCGCCGACCGTTGCTCTTGACCATGTCCTTCGCGCTCTTCATCTTGGCCTGACGCCTGATGGCGTTGCCGAACTCCCGGACAGGGACGGGGCGCATGCCGGCGGTGGCACACCAAGCCTCGTATGCCCGTCGGAGCTGAGCCTGCTCGGCCCGATAGGTGGCGTGAGGGCCCACTACACAGCACTCGCGGACAAACTGGCCGACGCTGTCCTCGCTCTCCTCGTAGTCCTGCGTTGCCAGCCGCACGGAGTCCGGTCCGGCCAGCTTGCGGTCATCGCTGTCGAAGTAGGCCACGGCCCCGTCGACGAGCCACTGGAGAATGCCCGGTCCCTCCTTGGAAACCATCTTGGCCGCGAGGTTCTCCACCACGTCCTCATCCCGGACGGTCCGTGCGAACAGGATGATCCTCATCCTGCGCCAGAAGGAGAAACCGCCGGTTTCCACCGTCGGCCGGTGATTTCCGATGAGCCAGAGCTTGTGGGTCGGGCTGAAGGTGAAGAAGTTCTGCCGCATTCTCCGGGCCTTGATCTGATCCCCACCTGTGAGGAGCTTCAGCTTCGCCTCGTCGAACTTGGCGCCTGGGTCGATCTCGCTGCAGAAGACCAGCCGGCGCCCCTGCAGGTCCGCCATCTCCGTAGGGTGGTCGGGATAGAGGGGTGCCATCAAGAAGTTCGGCGGAGCCGTATCTGCGTAGTCGCCCAGCAGAGCAAGTAGGACCGCAACCAGCACGGACTTGCCGTTCTGCCCCTCACCGAACAGGAACGGCATGATCTGCGCGTCAACATCGCCGGAGATGCTGTAGCCGCACAGCCGCTGCAGGTACGCGATCATCTCGCGGCCTTCTGTATCGTCGCCGAACGTATCGATGAGGAATTTGTCCCAGATCGGAGTTGGCATCCGCCGAGGTCCCACCGTGGCGGAGCGTGTGTGGGCCTGATCCCGGCTCGGTTCGAGGAGGCCGCCCGTGCGGAGGTTGACAATGCCTGCCGGCGTGCACAGTGCGTAGGGATCGGCGTCGAGTTCATCCGACTCGAGCTGCAGGTCGGGCAGACTCTCTGCGGTTTGAATGAGTGCTCGCACGCCGGAGATGCTCAGAGACTTCTTCTTGTGCTTGTGGAGCTCTCTGTCGGGGAATCGGATCGAGGAGTTCTGTCGGGGGTCGGGATAGGGCATCCGCTCAGCCAACTGGAACACCGAGTTCTGGATGGCCTTTGACTTTGCATCGAGTTGCCAGCGGTGACCGGCCCACTTGTACCAGCCGTGTTCGGGAACGTAGCGGTACTCGTCACCGAACACCTTGAGGAACAAGTGAGCCATGCCCCAATCCGTCAGCGAGGACGGGAGGAGAACTTCGGGGGGCGCGGACTCGGCGGGCTCTCCGGCCCCGATGAGCGCCTGGGCCGAAGCGGTGGCGCTGTAGGACTCCGGAGCCCGACTCGTCGGCACAGAACTGCTCGTGGTGCTCATCAGCGGTCTTTCGGAGTGAGGGGCTGGCGCTGTCCCGCGACCAGTCCGGATTGGATGATGCTGCGTGCCTGCCGCTCGCGCTCTGGACGGGCGTGGAGAGCGGCCTGCAAGAGGGCGGTCTCAGCCTCGGTCTGGCTGGCAATGAACCCCGCAGCCACCAGCCCGCCGAGGGTATAAGCGGCCCGGTTCACCTTGGTGTTCCAGCCACTGCCCTCACTGAGTGATGCGCAGTCTGCCACGTCGCCCAAGGCCGTCGCTGTAACCTTCGCCGCCCATGCGGAAGTTGTCGCAGGCGAGGTCGTGGCCATCCGCGCCCGGTTGGGAACCTGAGAGCGTCTTGGCGCCGGAGGCCTGGCTGTGAGGAGATGCCCGGTTTTCTCAAGTGCGCCCGCTAGCCAGCCGGGCAGCCGAGCAGGCCGACGGCAAGATCCCACCGGCTTATAGGTTCCGGCAGTGACCTGGGTCCCCGGCGCGATGATGTAGCCGCCGTGAGCGCGTACGTCCAGCTGCCATCCCAGCGCTACCCCACCGAGGTTGCCTCCTGTGGAGCACCGCCACGTCGTCTGCCGAGGTGTACGAAAGTACAGATGCATCCCGCCGCTTGGCGTGCCTACAGCCAACGTGCGCTCCCCGTCAGTGAAGTCCTCCCCGTCGAGAACCTGACTCAGAACGCGGAAGGCGTCGAGCCCGTTGCCGATAGTCCTGAGCATTTCTTCCGGTGCGGAGAAGGCAGGCAACAGAGCTGACAGCTCCGAAGGCGGTGTGTCCGCGTGGCAGTCGAGGTCAACCACTAGGAGCTCAGCAGGGCCAGTGGAGATTCCAACGCCCATATGTGGATTTCCGCCCCACCACCGGTCAATCAGCGAGGGTTCTCGCGTCGCCGCATGAAAGCCGTGACACCAAAGTCCCCGCCCGAGACAGCCACACTCCTCCACCGAGTGAGGAACGTGGTCGGGGTGACTGATACGGCAGCGGGAGCACCCTGGCATCGGGATCTTTCCCATGGGCTGCAGCGGATGTACAGGCCAACCCTGGCGGGCGCACCAGCGGGCGATGTCGATGGAGTGGGCAGCCCTCATCGAAGTGAGGGTCCTGCCGTGCCCGGGAACCGAAGGCGGCTCGCAGCCGGCCTGCACTCCCACTGGATGAGATGGGTTGCCGTCATGATCACCAGCTCTTGAGTGTTCGACGAAAGAGAGAAGGACGGAAGATCGACCTGGCGAACCGGTCAGTCCGTGATCTGGCTGGTAACCTCGAAGGCACCATGCGGAGGCCCAGCCTGCGTAGGCACCCTCACTGTTTCCGGCAGATGGGGGTGCCTTTTCTTATGCCACGAGGACCCCCTCGCTCGCTGCTTCGTCCGCAGCACCCGGAACCGCCAAAGCCCACTTCCCCAACGGCAGCAGAACCAGATGCTCGACATCCTCACCGGTGTGCATCCACTCGGAGACTGCCTCAAGAGCGGCGGTGGCCTCGCACTTGTCGGAATGTACGACGATCGTGGTCCGGGCATCGAAAGCGCCTGAGTTCAGCAGGCCTCGCACCGTCTCGATCAACTTTCGATCCCGTTCCTGTGCTGCCGCGGTCCACTCACCAGCCTGAGCCCGGCGATTGGTTGAGCGCGTAGCGCCAAGAGCATGAGCGCATCGCGCCACCACCACGTCAGCGCCAGTGAGTTGTCGTGCCGGCGGCAACAGGCCGATCCGAGAGAGATTCCGAAGAGTCTGCCGACTGACGCCGGATTGCGCGGCAACCCAGTGCTGCGACCGGGGCTGCCGCAGCGCTGCCACATCGATCATCAACTATCCCTGGTACTCGAAAAGCCACCCGGCTCCCACAAATGACCTCGGGGAACCCCTCGCCAGCCCGCAGACCGGCGGGCCGCAGCTCCGAGTGGACGAGCCTCGACCACTGGAGCTGCGATCACACTTAACTCCAGTCCCAGCGCCTTGGTCAAACACGCCCCACTCGACACGCCGCAGATGAGCAGATTAGCGACCGTCTCACAACGTACCCGCAGGTCAGACAGATGTCCTCAAGGGGCCCGCGAAACGCCACGCATGCGCCGACACCATCCGCCCCGACGGACCTGTCCCCCCGCGGTGGGTGACCCTCCGCCAGCACTACCCGGTCCGGCTCACGCCCAGCCTAGACTTCGGTCAACGATCACCGCTGCCGTACGTCACGGAGGCCCGAGAACTCGGCATTGGAGTACCCCTTCAGCTGCGTCTCGGCCGGGCCGACCTCATCGCAAGGGGACACCTACCTGTGCACAAGCAGATATCACCCACTCCCCTCCAACGCTGGCTCATCGCAGTCGTGGTCGTGGGTGCCCTGCTTGTCGCCGGCATCGCATTCGTCGGCTCCTACAGTGCAGTTCACCAACTCGCAGAGGACAAGGGCTTCGGCACGTTCTCGAGTGTGTTCCCCATCGGCATCGACTGCGGAATCCTCGTCGTCCTTGCCCTGGACGTCCTCCTAACCTGGCTTCGCTGCCCATTCCCCCTGCTGCGCTACAGCGCATGGCTGCTTACCGGAGCAACCATCGCCTTCAACGCCGCAGTCCTATGGCCGGACCCCCTGGGGGCCGCCATGCATGCAGTCCTCCCACTGATTTTCACGGTGTCGGTGGAAGCAGCCCGCCACGCCGTCGGCAGACTGGCCGACATCACCGACGCAAGACACATCGAAGGCGTCCGCCTGGCCCGCTGGCTTCTCTCCCCTGTGCCCACGTTCAAGCTCTGGCGCGGCATGCAGCTGTGGAACCGCCGCTCTTACCAGGCGGCTCTGAAGGAGGAGCAGGACCGACTCGTCTACATCGCCAAAGTCAAGCGGCGGCACGGCTTCTGGTGGCGCTTCAAGGCGCCTATCGAGGAACTACTTCCCCTTCGTCTAGCAGCCCTCGGTGTGCCACTTTCACAACGAGGCGAATCAGTGAAACCCAAGACTGCTCCCCCGACCTCGCTGGAACGCCCTGCCCGACCCCCGGTGATCGATCGATTGCCTGCGATGGCAGGGCCTGAGCAATCCGTCCGTATGCGGCACAACACCGGCCGCCCTCGACGTCGGATAGACACTCCGTCGCTGAAGCCATCACCGCCCTCTGATCACGTCACGGCCCTTGGTCCCCAGGTCCAGGTTTCCAAGCTAGGCGAGACGTCGTCCGCTGCTACCAGGGTGGCAGGGGATCCCCCGCCCACCACGCCCGTGGCTGGTGCCTTTTCCTTCACGCCGACGCCAGAGCCCAAGCCGGAGCTCGAGCCGGAGTCGGAGCCGAGGGCAATGCCTGAGCCGGAACCGAGGCCTGAGCCGGAACAGGAGCCGAGGGCAATGCCTGAGCCGGAGGCGCCTCGAAGCAGCGGCATCATCGGCGGAACGGGCGCTAGTCGGGCCGAGGCGATCTACGCCGTCTTCGCCGGACTCGCAGACCAGTCCGGCAAGTACCCCAGCATGCCCCAGTTGTCGAAGGTCCTTTTCGAAGAGCACGGCATCACGGGGCAGAAAGGGCGCCCCATGAGCGCCGAGAGCCTGAGGCGCTACCGCAAGGAGTGGGTCGCGCGCTACGAGCGTGAGACGCTGGGCACCGGTGCTGACCTCCCCTGCTAGCCAGTGCGGGCACTTCGTGCTTTTGTGAATCGAGTACTGCAGCGGCGCAAGCGCCTGCCGTAATGGGAGGGGACGGGCTTGTTCCCGCCGCACTGGGGCGATCTGGGCCCGAGCCCGAGGCTCGGGCCGAGCCAGAAGCAAGCCGGGGTCTGAGACAGGGCCCGAGGCTTGCCTCGCTGCGAGGGACTGCAAGCCTCGCTTCCTAGAACTCTGAGGAGGCTTGCTTTGGCTGCTAAGAGCTGCCTCGCCATCTCCCGCCGCGGCCAGAGCAAGCGCGGGCACATAGTGCGTTTGTGAATGAGCTTCAGGCAGGGCGCGTAATGGGGCACTGTCTACGTCGGCCAGCTCACAGGACAGTTAAGGTCCGCCGTGAATGAACGTTCAGACATCAGGTGTCCCAGGGATGTCCGGAAAGCCCGCTGGGCCTGTCCTGTCTCAACGAACCCAGTCGACCCCGACCTGTTGACCAGGGGCGACTAACTTCGTTGAGACAGCCGCTCCCTGCGCCGGCCAGGGGCCCTTGCGCCTGGACCTGTGGCGACTGGATTCGTTGAGACAGAGCGCGGCCGACACGGTTCGATGAGACGGGACAGGGCCTGCCCGACGTGGGATCGGTGCAGGCCCAGTGCGCCCCGAGGGGTTTCGTCGACGAAACCCCTATGCAGCAAGACGCAGGTCGCGTGCGATGACCCTGCCGATCGCGTCGAACTGCTCCATGATCAGCGGATCCTGTCCCTGCATGTAGTAGTGGACGGGCTCCTGCTCCTTGACGCTCTCCGCTACTTGCACGTTCTCAGAGACGTACGGCAGGAGCATGTCGCCATAGAAGGCCTTGAGCTCCTCATACATCTCCATGTAGAACTTGCCGCGGTTCTTCACGTATCCGTTGAAGAGGATGTAGCGCAGGTCGGCAGCCCCGCCTGAGAACTCGAACTGCTCCTGCGCCGTACTGATCAGCGCCTTCAGCCCGTGCAGGGTGTCGTCGTCCTTGGTGTCCGGCTTGACACAGCCGACGACGTAGTCGGATGCGCCGAGCTCAGTGAGTTCGAGGGTGTCGAAGGTTCCCCGACTGTCGATCAGGAGAACATCGAGAGTGCCCGTGGGCAATGCTTCGATGGACTTCCGCAGCCAGTGGAGCCCCGCCTTCGAGCGCGAGCCAGGACGGCCAGCATTGCGGATGTCTTCAGAGGCGATCGCCATGTCACGAGATCCCAGGATCAAGCTGACATTGGGGATGGCCTCGAAGCACTTATCGGTATCCCAGCGCTCGTCATCCAAGAACTCGCCCTCCTCGCCCCGTGTGACGGGAACGACTCGGGTGTGCGCAGGAACCATGGCTTCCTTGAGGTCGCATTCACCCGTGAGGACGCCATAGATATTGGGCATCTGGGCCAGGCGCGAATAGATCAGCTCAGTGCGCTGGGGGTAGTACTTCCTGTTGGTGACGCCGTATCCGAGGTATGTAGAGGCTGCCATCGTCTGGTCGCAGTCAGCGATACCCACCTTGAGACCCATGTTGCCCAGGCTGACCGCAGTGTTCACGATGCCGGTGGTCTTCCTCGTTCCACCTCCCTCGTTGGCATAGGTCACAACGAGCGGACCTTCCGGGTACAGACGCCGAGTGAGTGGGAGCTGCAGGGGCAGGGTGATCGATGGGCGGGACGGTTGAGTCACGGAGGCTCCAGAGCTCAAAGTTTCGTTGACGAAATTGCCTCAAGGGCTGACTGGTATCCCGTGATGTCGTAACCAGCACCGTCGTGAAGGTGCTTCAGGTAGTCGGCGGCACGGGCGTCAAGACGATCCCCGACGCTGCGCAAGTGCAGCTCGTCGGTTGCGAGCGCGACCGCGTACGCCATGGTAAAGACGCCGCCGTCGTCTGCCGCTTCGAGAGCTGCAACATACCTGAATCGGTTGCCGTCCGTCAGCCCGACCCGCTCCGCGATTTGCACAGCAAGGTCAAATGCCTGCCGCGGCGCCTCTACGAGCGCGTGCACAGCAACCCTTCGCATGGCGGCATCCGGCATCGTCCATGTGGCAGAAGACAACACCTTCTTGCACGCCACCAGCCGAGCGTTGACGTCGGGCCCATCGCTCGAATCGGCTTCCTCCGTGGACCTCTCGGATTGCGCCGGTGCGGAGGGCGTCTGGGCGGGCGAGGAATCGGAGTCAGAGCTCTGCTGAGCGGGCACCTTGACGTCGCTGGCGCCGACAGTCTCCTCAGCGGAACTCTGTGCGGAAACAGCGGGTTCGAGGGAGTCGTGCGGTGTCGGCGGGATCTCGGGGTTCCCTGCCTCCTGTTGTGCAGCACCGCCCGATGCGGGCTCATCCTGATGGTCGGCCGGCTTCTCCGGAATCACACCACCGTCACCAGAGGCAGATGCAGCGGGGCCCCCTGCATGCAACTCATGGGCCAGATCGGGGGTCCCCGTGCTGGAGTCGGTATCACTCGCGCCCTGGGCGGGAGTCCGGGCCTTACCCAGCAGGGAGTCGCAGGCGACCTTCGCCGTGACCTCGTCCTCTTGCATCAGCGCCCAGCCTTGCTCGATCAGCTCAGGCTGCTTCAAGCGGCTGACCAACGTGTATGCAGGCTCCAAGCCGATCTTGCCTTGCCGGATCGCGCGCCGCAGGGGGCCGTCCTGCAGCTCAAGGAGTTTCATGCGCTTGGAGATGTCAGAACGCCGCTTGATGGCACTCTGCTCTCCGCCGAGCTTCTCCAAGATCTCGTCGTAGGTAAGGCCTTCCTCCCGCCGGATCCGATCCAGAAGCATGGCCTCCTGAATCGGGTCCCAACCCTTCCGGAAGTTGTTCTCGCTGAGAAGGACAAAATCACCCTTCTCTAGGAGTCTGTCCCGCAGCACGACAGGCACGCTCTCCGTGAGGGCCTTCTTGCCAAGCAGCGCCCTGTAGCGCCGCTCACCAGCCAACAGAACCCACTCCACTGCCGGACCGAAATCGTTCGCGTGCTCCGGGTACCTGGCGACGAAGGCGTCGACTGAGCAGACCGCAGGGTCCTGAATCAGCTCGGTGTTCTCGACGTTGTTCGAGAACTCTTCAAATTCCTCAGTCTGGTACTCCCACTCCTCACGTAGGTTGCGAGGGCTGGGGGCAATCGACTGGAGAGGGGTGAGGAAGCGCTGGCCTTCCTGCCGTCGGTTGAACTGGCCGCGAGGAGCCATGGAGGGATTGCCCGCGCCCGGTGCTCCCGCGGAAGCTGCTGTCGGCGGTGGGGGCGGGGGCGCTGCGGGGGTCCTGCTCTTGTTCCTGTCGCGCGGCATCCAGACTCCAAACTCGACGTGATGCGGATCGGCAGCACCATAGCGTGTTGATCACGACGTCCGCGGCAAACTGCCCCGGCTTAACATCAAGAGCTTCACATAACGGGCTTATAGCCCAGGCCAGACGGTGTCCTGGCACTGCGGGTTTCGTTGACGAAACCAGGGCGGGTTGCGGCGCAGACCCTGGCATCTCTGCTTCGCTCAGACAGCGTCTGCCTCAACAAGGTTGTTACCTTCGGTCAGCCACTCTGATGCGAGGATTCTGAGACGGGTGTCCGTTCTCAACGAACCCAGTCGATCCCGAGCTGCTGACCAGGGGCGACTAACTTCGTTGAGACGCTCCCTCCTTGAGCGGGCCAGGGCCTCGTGCCCTCCGGCCTGCGGCGTCTGGGTTCGATGAGACGAATCCGTAGTCGGCTCGGTTGGCTGAGACGGGACAACGGGACAGAACGATTGGGGCGCGGGGTTCCTGACTCGACCGGTTGGTTTCGCCGACGAAACCAGAAACGGGCTGGGCACGTACGACCACGGGGCCTCAACGTGTGCGGTCACAGGGAACCCGGGGGAGGGGCAGCCAACACCGTCCGAGGCGCATCAAGGTTTCGTTGACGAAACTGCCCTTACCGGTCGCCGACCTGAATCAATGCTCCGCCGGCTGGTCGGCTACCAGGGGCAGCGGCCCCGGATGTGTGATGTGCCTACTCGATACCTAGGCTGCGCGGGACGTCTGGCTGCAGGGGCTATTGTCGATCTTCAGCTGCCCAGGGCCATCGCTGTCATTCGTTCTCGCTCCCCTGGCCCACATCGCTCGCCGCTGGCTGGACCAGGCCGTGGACATGGACTGGATCGCGCCCTTGCCGCCCCGGCTCGCTGGCCTGCATCCGCGGCGCCGGGTAGGAAGACCATCGAGAGACCGCCTACCGCCTGGGGTTGACACTGGACAGCGCACAAGGCTCCCGCCGTACAGGCGAAGGTGAGTTTCGTCAGCGAAACTCCGGTCACAGCACATGCCAACCGTGTGAGGGCAGCCAAGGAACCCTTTCATGGAGATTGCTTTCATGTGGACAAGTTGCGACGCTCGCCCTCTCTTGCCTGGCGCGAGCATGGTTGCTTTCACTGGCGAGGAGGGCGCCTGCCTTCGTGGAAGAACAGGAGGCGGGGGACGTAGGAATGCCCCAGCTCCACACGAGCCTGGCCAAGAAAGACGCCACTGACCTGCCGCTTTAGCGTGTGGGGAAGTGAGGAGTGGGAGAAGATTGACGGGCCAACCAGAGGCCCCGGCAACAGAGTGTTGCCCATTCTCAAGGACCCTTATGGAGCAAAAGAGGCCCCCCAAGCCGCTTCGGCCCACGCCCGCGGACACCAGGCGCATCATGGCACGATTCGAGAAGCGGCACGCGACAGCTGACAATCCCCGACGGGACGAGTTCCCAGACCCCGAGGCCCCAGGAGCCGAACTAGCCGTCGTGATCTTCGCCCGCAACCATAAGAGGGCCCTCCCGCGCCTTGCCAGGCGTGCGGAGGCCATTGACCGCCTGGTCCTCATCCAACAGCTTCGCCTCCTACTCGATCGTGAGGAACTGGCTGCGCTTCAGGACGGAAACGAAGCCGGTGCCACGTGGAGGCAGTTGGGCGATCCACTCGGCATCACGACGAAGAACGGCACGGTCCAACGCAAGCAACGGCTGCAGGTCGCCGTGGAGCTTGGGCCCTCAGCCCTGCGAGCACCACATGTCCTGAGGGCACACGCGAGAGGCGAGGCGGACGAAGAGGACAGCCGCAGCAACTGGGTCCAGCGGAACTACGAACGGGTCCGCCGAGCCTCCGCTGAGCTTCTCTTGCATCGGGCCGCACTGACCACTGACGACGAGGCCGTTGAGTGGCTCGATGACCTGGCGCACCTACTCGAAGAACCTGTGAGCCCAACCTGCGAGGCCAGCATCATCACTCATCTCCGGTTCGCCGTGGAGGAGATCGACCGGGTCGCCGAGGAGAACGGCCGAGCGCCTGCGCATTCGCCCGAAGCGACGGTGGCGCTGAAGGCGGTGCGAAGCGTAGTCGGTGGATACCGACGACGTAGCGCCCCGTAAAGCTGAATCACGTGGATCCGTTCTTCTCTTGGCGCTCTGCCCGGGCACGGGCCAAAGCGAGTCGATGTGTCCGTTCCGCCTGCCGCCGCCGCAGCACCTCTGCGCTCGGCTGAGGGGGCTCCGCCGGCTCGGGCGCACGGAGCGTATTGCGTGTCGCAGCGAATGGATCAGCCTCCGCATTGTCCTGGGGCACCTGAGGCAGACGTAGGGCACGCAGTGCCTCCCGGGTACGGCGGTACTCCTCGGAACCAGGCCGCTGCACGGGCGCGGCCGCAGGGGAGTGCAGTGCCTCAGGAACCTCCGCTGATAGGGGCGTCTCCACACCGGGTACCGCCCGCATGTCCGGCAAAAGCACCTTCAGTCCTCGCACCTGATCAACCGAGGCATCGGCCAGAACCGCAAGCAACTGTCGCTCGTGAAGCCGAATATGTGCCGCGGCGGCCCGGGTCAGGGGCCGCAGTACGAGATGGCGCTCTTCTGCGTCGAAGCCGACAGCAACGGCATGCTCCTGGAGCGCGGGGAAGAGCTCTGCCCAGAGATCGCGGACCCGCTCGCCAGCGAGGCCGTCCAGCCAGCCGTGGCTGGTTGCCAGAGCACCAACGGCCGCGCCCAGGCCTACTGGGTCACGTCCGCTATCGGCTTGCGATGAACGCGGAGGTCGCCTGCGCGTGGCGGCTGGTGGAGCAGACCGGGAGGCGACAACCCATTGGCGCAACGCTATTCGGGCCAGGTCAGGACCGCTGGGGGACGCGCTGCTCGGTTCAGGGGCAGCTGCTTCTGCCAAGCCTGTGCTGGACTGCGAGGCTCCGTCTTTCCCGAGGCTAAGTGGCGAGGCTGCTGTGCCAGTCATACAACCCCGGCTCCACCCGTGGTTGCCAGGGCCGCCTCGAACGCAAGAGCGGTGGCATCCCAGTCACCTTCGGGTACCGGAAGGTTCAGGTCCGGGGACGGCGGGGCCTCAGGATCGAGTACGTCCAGCCCGCGATCGGTCTGCTGCAGGACGAGCTTGGCGCGGCCGCGGCGAATGCCATCGGCAACGAGTGACACGAGGGTGCTCGGCAGGTGCTGTCTGTCGCTCAGGAAGCCGTAGTCGGCGCGACGGCTGCGCCTGGACCTTGCAGAGTCGCGATCGGCCTCGACGGCACTTCGGCGACCAGCCTCCGTCGGCCAAATGATGGTGGCGCTCTGCAGCCGACGGGCGAGGAAGCCGGAGGGGCGCGTCACGCGCTCTGGCGGGGCCTGAAGATTGAGCCATGCCATGACCTCGTCGACCGTCCAGCCGGCATCTGCAACCGCGCCGACAACCCAGGCGATGCGGGGAAGGGAGGCACGGTGCAGCCAAGGGACGCGCTCGATGAGTTGACTTGCCAGCCGGAAGCGCCGGCGCACGGGAGAGCCCGAGGAGACCGAGGAGTTTTGTGGTGCTGCGGGGCTGGTTCCCTTCAGAGGGGTACTAGTAAGTCCCGCAGAAGAAGATCTACCAGTAGTACCTCCCATTGGGGTGCACGGCTTGCGGCGGCGCCGGAGCCAGCGCCTAGCCTTCGTGCCCAGCTTGCCCAGGAGCTTTCGACCAGGCTCCGAACAGCCGGTCACACGCCGCCCGAACCCGAGGCCCATCGTCATGACACCTACTGCGCGATCGAACACAGGAGGGATGGACCAGCGGAACTCGGACGCCAATGGAGACATTCCTCGTCGACGGGTCCCCTTGACCACATAGACCAACAGACCTGTCTCTCGAAGGCAGCTGAGGTGGTACTGGACGCAGCGACGTGAGCGGTTTAGCCGACGCATCAGGTACTCGACACCGGGTCGGCAAGGAGTCAGCTCAGCGAGCACCGCGGCAAGTTGCACGGTGATGTCGTTGAAGCGGGGGTGGAGACGCGCGTTGCGGGCCCACAGAACGGCCTGCATCCATGAGTAGGGGGAGCGGGCATCCCGACACGGACTCTGCGCGAGCCATTGGGAAGGCTCAGCGATGCCGTGATCAAAGCTGGTGTTGGGAACTGTGACACCTGGCGTCCCAGTTGCCTGCTGGATTTCATGAAGTTGGGCAGGGAAAGGGTGACAAGGGGCAGCGCTCTGCTGCATAGTGATGTTCACCTGATTCGAGTCGGGATCAGGGCAGCACAAAGCCCCGCCGGGCGCGTACTGCATTTGAGGTGAGGTTCGCCTGTTGGTCCGGTTCGCACCCGGACGTCAGGACTCGCCCGGTCGGCAAACCGGGCGATGGCACGGGGCCTGCGATCTCACACGAGGTGCTCGCAACACCGAGGTGAGGGTGCAGGCTGGCGATGGAGCGTCTCGCAAACGCCCGCCGCCACACAGCGGTTACATGTGCAGCCACCTCCCAACAGCCACGTGGAAGAATCCCGTGAACCCCGCACCAGACGGGGGCAGCTTGTTGCTTGCCCCCAGGGGCGTCACCGGGCAGGTCCCGAAGAGCTCAGCCTCATCGGCCGCATCGTGATGCGGTGCGGCGAGACCGCCCAGATCGCGGAAACCAGATATCAGTGGCGGACTCATGCGCACACCAGCTCCAGGTGGCGCTGAGGCGAGACGGGACCGAGAGAGTGGATGGCTTCTCGCAGAAGCCGCCCGTAGGACACGTTCCGAGGGCTCTTCGCGGGCACCAAGAGGCTTACCGCACCGATGATGGGGCTCACGGCCTCAGGGGTCGTCCCGGACTGGGGAGGGACCGCAGCAGAGACCCAGTTCCAGCCCGGTAGCGGCGCGGCAGACCGCGCAACACCGCCCTGCCGGATCATCTCGAACTCGGGCTGGTCGGCATCCGGCCCAGCCATATGAGCCAGGATGACGCGGCCGGGCGCATCCGACTGGAGTGGCGCCTCTCGCAGCGCGGCAGCTCCGGCAGGATCGCGCAAGACAGCGCGGCGAAGCGCCAGTGACTCGCCCACCAGGTCTGTGCAGACCCGGGTCGCGCCCAGCGACAAGAACGCGTGAAACATGACCACTTCCCCGGTCTCCGTGTGGAGAGACTCCAGAACGCTCTGCACCTCGGCAGTGCCTGAGACTGGCGCGATCAGGCTCTGCCCACGGTGGATGTGTAGAGCGAGCGGCACCAGTTCGTAATGGCCGTACAGACCGGGGGAGCGGCGGACGAGGCCAGCCTCAATGAGCTGCTGCAGGCGTCGGTACACCAGCCGGCGCGGCAGACCACACACCTCCACGATGTCCCGTGGCTGATGTGGGCCGTGCCCGAGCCGGATCAGGGCACGCAGGACCCCGTAAGTCCGCTCGACGGCGCTGTGTTGAGAGGAAGCCAGCTGGCCGACGGACATCGAATACAACCCCCTGACACTAGATCCTGTGGCGGTGCGGAGGTTGTGCCCGTCATACCTCGTAACAGCCTGAGAACTGATCAGTACCTGACGTCATTGGGACCTGACCAGGAAGTTCAACTTCCGGTGAAGGTCGTCGGCCTGTTGTCTCAGAGACAAAGTTGCGGCGAGTCTGGGTCTGACCTGCGGAAATAGTCGTCGAGCGTTGATGTGTACCAACTTGAAATTTTCCCGCATGAATGTCGACACATCGTCACGAGCCGACGGGCCCTCACGAACCCTTCGCGGGAGGGACCTCGCAGGTCAGAAGCAGATCAAGCACCCGCGATGCGTCGTCCTGACGCGCAAGAGCCACCTGGGCCCAGAGGTCTAGCCCACTGATGATGTGGTACTCGGTGTCCATTGCATCTCTCGTGCTGGGGCACCAAGCATGATATGTGCCGGAATGAGTGAAATTCCCCCTACACCAGCATCCGGAAGTTCCGGAAGCGGACGGTAGAAAGATCAGCACGACTGAGAAAGGCTCTAGAGAGCCAGACGACTCCAGGCCCGACCAGGAGTTGGTCAGCAGCCGTCAGGTGGTGAGGCGCAAGGTCAGTGCCCGGACTGCGCGCCTCACCTCCAGTCCACTGCCGGTCCGGCTCACCATGGGCCACCAGTCCGCGCCGTAAGCACGCGAGCGGACGGTGGAGGTGTGGCCGAGTGACCGGCAGCAGGCCCATGACACTCAGCCAGGTCTGCAGGCTGATGTACCTAGTGACGCCGAGATCCTGCCAGACAATTCGCAGCGCGATCATCGCGGTGGCAGACACACTGTCCGGATGACCGACGACTGGCAGAGGGGTTATCCGATCGACCTGCGGACCCCGCAGCAACGGCAGAGGGCGTTCACAGACCACGTCTCGCCGGACTTCGAGCAGGTGGTAGGCCGAGTCTTGGCGCGCTTCACCGGCGCTCGCGTGTACCTCCAAGACGACAACAGGAAGCAGAAGACGCCCGATATCAGGATCGACTACGACGACGGCCGGACTGGGCACGCCGAGGTTTGGATGGCCCTGGACCGTCATCATGCCGAAGTCGCCGGGATCCTCAGCCGACGGCCGAACCTGGCCGCGCCGATCCTCGCCCGGAACTGGACCGCCAACGTCACCGGAAGCTTCCGCCTGAAACACGAGGGCAGGAGGTACACCGAGTGGCTGCCTGACCTTCTGGCGCATTTCGAGGCGGCCGGCCAGCTCTACGAGTACGTCCCACGCCCCGACAACCTCTCGGTGCACCCTGGTCCGTTGGCAGACGAGGCGCGAGACATGGGCATACGCGGCCTTGCGTCCCGCCCGGCCGACGATGGCGAGGTGGGAAGCGTCCAGTTCATCCTGTGGGAGATCGGAGGTCCGGCCGACGTGACGTGGGAGCCGTTCCACGACTGGCTCGACGACCACCTCAACGCCGACTCCGCCCACATGCGGGGCAACAAAGAGAAACTTGCCGGTGCCGGCGGCGACGAGAGCCACGCCGTCGTGGGAGTGACGATGACCAGCCCCTGGGCAGCCTTCCACGCCCTCCATTTCGATGCCGACACGTTGCCGCCGCTCCCGCCGAAGCTCCCCGAGGAGTTCACGCACCTCTGGCTGATAGGCGCACAGGCATCCGACCGATGCCTGGCCTGGTACCCGGATCGAGGTTGGTTCGAGCCGCATCGGGCCTGGGCAACAGACTGACGCTCGCCATGTCAGGCACGCAGCGCGCTGTGCCCGGTCCGTCCGAGTGGCGCACTCGAACGCGACGCCTGCGCCCTGCTTTCGGTATATGACGACGACAGCTGGCGCCCGACCGGCGCCGAGTTCGAGTTCACCGGAGCCGTTGCATCGACCATCCCGTTCCCCCTCGCCCGGTTCGGGGCAAGGCCTGGATCAGGCCGGCGACGTCAGCCCACAGCGAGACGACCGTGATGTCGGCATCCCTGAACGCTTCACGGCGATCGGCCTGTAGCGCTTGCCCATCCCCATATGAGATTCGGCCTCGGCCCGGGTGATCGACAGCAGGTCATCCACCGCGGTGGTGAGATGAGCATCGATGAGGCCGTACTGGTAGCTGTTCTCTTCCGCCGGGTGCCAGTGGGCCGTCGCGCCTCGTCCTCCACGCTGCCCGCCCTGACTGATGATGTACCGGACCGCGTGGAGGCCCGGCACCTCTCGCCTGCTGGTGACCTGCGGCAGCGGATACGGCACCGCTCTGGCCTGCGCTCGTCTCGGCGAGGACCAGTCACGGCTGGTGACCACCATCGCCGAGACCGGGCTGGTCATCGTTGCGGACAAGACCTCCGACGGCGGCGCCGTCGAGCACGTGGCGCCGGAGGCGGCCGGGTTCATGTCCGGGCGGCATGGCGGCGACGAAGACACCTTCCCGGAGGACACAGCCGACGAGGAGCGGGCGACTCATCCGGCCGGTACCGGGCAACTGAGCTCGAGGACCCGCTCGCACAGCCGGCCCGTGACGTGCGTGCCGGTCACCGATACCTCCGTGAGCCACTCGGCAGCCGTCAACTGCTCCACCAAGTTACTGAGTTCGCTGGAATCGACGGCACACAGCGAAGCCAGCATCTCGACTTCAAGGCCCCGGCCGAACGGCCCCAGCCGCCCATCGGCGCTGCTGTGCGCGGCACAGGCAAGAGCGAGCAGCCGCACCGCGGCCGGCGTCTTCTTCTTACGCAGCTTGCGCTCGCCCACGGCCTTCTGCGCCCACCCCGACAGTTTGGCCCGCATCGACTTCCCGAAGATGAACGGCCCGCGGTCGCTGTCACGGGGGAGGAGCGAGGGCACGATGATGTGGGTGGGATTCTCTGAGGTGGAGGCCAGCAGATCGGCCACTGTACCGGGCAGCCGCAGCCAGCCCGCGTCGACCATCGCCTGGAGGAGCTGTTCGGCATCGCCCAGGGGCAAGCCGTTCACGTCCAGGGCGGTGACGTTGCCGCTGCCCCTGCACGCGGTGCGCAGCGTCAGCAGCAGCATCAGCAGACGCCCCTCCGGGCCCGGAACTGGCGCGTGATCACGGACGTAGGCGAGGACGCCACGCGCGTGCTCCCACTGATTCGGCCCGGTCAGCACACGTGCGACCACCCCCTCGGTGCCCTGGCCCGTGCGCTGCTCCCACTGAAGACGGACGTTGGCCGCCGCCTGCTCGGCCCGCCGGGCCTCCGCACGCAGGCTCCCGTCGTCCGTCACCTCCGCCCAGGTGGCGAAGGCGCGTGCTTTGCGGGCGTGCAGGCTGGCCAAGAGCTCCAGATCCGGCTCGCTGGACTCCTGGTAGGCACGAAAAGCATCCCCGAGCTCGATGAGCTCGTCGCGCAGTACCACCGGCTGTAGATCGTGCGGCACGACGCGTTGCGCGATCTTCCCCCACCGCTTGGCCCGGCGTGACCTCGGCGCGGCCGTCGCCGATCGAGGCGCGGGCAGCCGCTGGCCGCCGCCTACCTCCCTCTCCGGGGCAGCGGGCGCAGTGGCGGAGAAGACCGGCTCTCCCACCCGGTCCCCAGCAGCACGCCCGGGAGCCTTGCCCGCGCCGGAGACAGAGGGCGCCGCTGCGGCGGGGGCGGTGGCCACGACGCGGGCGGCGGGCATCGCGGCCGCGCAGCGTGAACAGCATTCCCACGCCCGCCACCAGCGCCCGGTCGGATCGCTGACCACAGCCAGCACCACGGCTCCTCCGCACCGCAAGGCCCCGCCTGCGGGTCCCTGCCCGGCCTTCTCGGAATGTGCCTGACACCCTTCCGCGCGGCAGGCACACGAAGCATCACGCCGCGGCCCCCCAGCTGCCCGCAGGTGAGCCTTGAGATGAGCAGTGGCGAAGGACCGCCCCTGAGCGGCGGAGTCCAAGCGCCGTGATGGGCAGGCGCTCCGGCTGCAGGTGACCTTCACCGCAGGCACGCCGCGCCCCGCAGCATCCAGGCGTACGGTCCACACTCGCCCCGTCACCCGCTCGCTCGCGACATAGGCCTGCGCCATGAACCGCCCCTTTCCGCTACTACCGAAGACCGGATCTGCCGGTCAACATCATCCGGTATCCGTCAGCCCCAGCGCAGGACGCCGGCCACATCGCGTCAGCCGTGGTCACTCGCGAGGGCAGAGTCGTCTCCCGAAGGACAGGAGGAGCGAGATACGACCAGCCGTCCGCCTGCCCCATGACACCGGACAAGGCAGCTGCGGGAGTCGTCCTCGCCGTGTAGCGTCGCTGCCAGATGTCGTGGTTCGTACTGCCCGCGCGCGAGCGCGGGCGCTTTGCTGTGCAGTGCCGGACCAGGGCGATCACCTCTGGGACCGCGCGGTGCGGTTCCTGACAGCGACTGAGAGGCACCAGTATGGCCAGCGGAACCGTCAAGTGGTTCAACGCCGAAAAGGGCTTCGGCTTCATCGCCCAGGACGGCGGCGGACCGGACGTCTTCGCGCACTACTCCAACATCAACGCCTCAGGCTTCCGCGAGCTGCAGGAAGGCCAGGCGGTCACCTTCGACATCACCCAGGGCCAGAAGGGTCCGCAGGCGGAGAACATCACCCCCGCCTGAGTCTGGGGTCGTCCGGGCCGGGGAAAGCGTTCCCGGGCCCGGACGAGACGGCGCGCACACGGGCCAGCTGGCGTTTGAACGCCCGCAGCCGCGCCCACGGACGGGCCGCCGCCACAACCGGCAGGCCGGCCTGCCGGGAGACGCCCAGTGGCCCTGGCACGTCCCACCGTTGCCCTTTTCGCGGGCTGGGCGATCCGCGGCACGCTGCGCTCGCGCCGCCAACGCGCTCTTGGGAGTACCTCGCCGGCCTCGCGCTGCTGCACCTGTGCCGGACGATCCGCCGATCCCACGGCGGCCCACGAAATGAGGACAAGCCGCGCTCACACGCAGATGTACGTGCGAAGAATGATGCCATTTCGTACGGTTCACTTCCCGGCTCTGACAGGACAACCGGGTTCGGCGGTCCCGCGCTCCGATCGCACGTCGCGCGGGACCGCCATCAACGGCTGCGGCGAAGGGCCATAGCTGGTTAAGCCGATGTGCCGGGTGTCATGCCCGGTCCGGTGGGGCTCGCGCGGCTGGGTTTGCGGGCGCCACCCTTCAGACCTGTCGGCGTCGGCCGCGGCCCCAGCCGCTCTCTGTGAGGGCCCAGCTTTGCCTCCGGCCGGCAGTGCACGCAGGGCGCCACCTGGCGGCCGAGCGCGTCGATGGCCTGCTGGAGGGTGACCGGCTTGCACCGACCGCTCTTCTTGGCGGCCCAGCAGTCGCCAACGTGGAGGGCGTCCACATTCGCCCTGTTCAGGCCGTACTGGATCAGCCACTCGGGATCCGCAGGGCGCCGCCGCTCACCCTGGCGGTGTTCGGTCTCCCGGCGTTCCTCCTCCGCGATCCACTGATCGAGCTGGGCGAGGGATGCCGCCGTCTGCTGGACCACGACACGGCGGGCGAAGCGCAAGAGATCGAGACGGGATGGTGAATCGTTCACGTGTTCGAGTGTAGGTTTCCCCGGAAGGTTATTCGATCCTCAGTTCGATAACCTGGTGGAAGAGGAGGCGGAGACATGACGACCGTGAACAAAGCATCCGGAGGGCGGGTCTCCACCGTGATGCACGTACGCTGCCCGGACCGTCTGCCGGATGAGCTGTATCGCCGCGTCCTTGAGCAGATGGCCGATCTGTCGCCGGTCGTGCAGGCACTCCCGCCTACCGCGGCCCTCGCCGAACTGAAGGGTGCCCTGCGCTACCACGGAGCTGGCGCGGATGTGCGCCGACTCGGCCAGATGCTGCGCGTGCGCGCTCTGACCCGGCACGGCGTCGACCTGCGCATCGGAATCGGACCGGTGATCAGCACAGCCACAACCGCCTCCGCCCAGGTCCCCACGCCCGGCGGAGTGCTGGTCATCGATCCCGACGAGGCTGCCGACTGGCTGGCCGAGTTGCCCGTCGACGCCCTGCACGGCATCGGGCCTCGCCAGGCAGACGCACTCCACGACTACGGCATCCACACCGTGCGCTTGCTCGCCGCCGTACCTACGGCCACCATCCAGCGCCTCCTGGGAGGCCGAGCCGGCCGCCTGGCCTCCGAACGGGCCCGCGGCATCGACCCCCGCCCCGTGGTCCCCCGCAACCTGCCCGCCTCGGCGACCGTCCGCTACACCTTTGACCGGCACACCCTGGACGGCGCTCAAACCCGCGCGGCACTGCTCGAACTCGTCGTCAGTCTGGGACGGCTGCTGCGCCGCCGCGGCCAAGCCCCGCAGGCGCTGACTCTGAGCCTGACCTTCGCCGGAACCGCCCGCTGGGAGAAGAGCCGTCGCCTGGCCGAGCCCTCCGCGCACGATGACGACCTACGCACCGCCGCCTACCAGCTGATGGACGCCGCCGGACTGCAACGCGGACGCCTGACCGGCCTTGCACTCAGAGGCGAGGACCTCCTCGACGCCGATACCGTTCCTCAGCAGATCTCCCTCGACCCCTCGCGGGAGGCCCGCCTGATAACCGAGGCCGCTGTCGACCGAGTCCGCGACAAGTACGGCTCCGGCGTCATCGGCCCTGCCACCGTCTTCCGTCACGCCTCATGACAGTGCTCCCTGACCACCGTCCGGCCGCGACGACTGACAAGTCCCGCCGCGAGCAGCGGAATTGTCAGTGCGGCCCGGCATCCTGTCGGCGACGGATCCTGAAGAGGGAGTGGCAAGGATGCCAGACAGGGAGTTCGCCGTCGCGATCCCCGCAGCTGACGAGGGAGCGGTCAAGCCGTGGCGGAAGCTGCTGCGCGGACTGGACGAGTCCCAACATGGTGCACGCGGCTGCTTGGGGGACTGGCTCGAGGCCGGCGCCTCCTACGGCCTTCCGGCGGGCGCCGTAATCGTACTGTGCGACCCGCTACCGGGCGGAGACAAGAAGCGGGTGCGCCTGTGGCGGGTAAAGACCGACGGCACCACCAAGGTGGAGCGCGATTCCACGCTCGGCTCAGCCAACGCCTTCGGTGCCTCAGTGCGAGGCACGATGCGCCGCCTGGTGGACAAGCACCCGCCGCGGCCCGGACCCGTACGGCAGCTCACCGCCGCCCCGCCGCGCGTCAACGAACGCGCGGACACATGCGGGCTGTGCCGCCAGCCGGTCGCTGCCCGCGACGGTGTCCTCGCGCGCAACCACCGTGGCTACACCGAAGCCCGCCACCAACCGGGCCAGTGCCCACCCCCGCCGCCCCTCAAGAACGACTACGCGCAGGCCTGCGGCCGCTGCGGCGGCTGGCTGGAGAAAGGCGAAGGCATCCTCTACGAGGCCGCCCCGGCGCTGCCCGGACCGTACGGGGCCAGGGCCCTGCTCAAGGCTCGCCATCCCCAGGACTGCCCGCCGCCCGCCCAGCGCACGGCGCCCCCGCCGCGGGCCAACATGCGCGAGCAGGACTGCATGCTGTGCGGCCACCTCGTCGCGGCAGGCACCGGCCTCCTGGTCCGGCAAGACGGGGGCTGGGAGGTACGCCACCTCGAAGGCAAGTGCCTGCCGACGGAGGAGCTGTGGGAGATCACCCGCGGTGAACCAGGCCCCTACCGACGACGCCCCGAAAGCTGGGCCCCCGCGGGCACCGTGCTGCGCAGCACCCTCCACGACCACGGCCATCCCTTCCCCGACGACGCACCCGGCTTCCAGCGACTGCGAGACGGCGAGGTCTCCGCGATCGTCACCACGGTCCGCGAACGCCGCCCGGAGTACTGCCGCGACGAGGACGGCAACCAGCCAGGCGACCTGATCGGCGAGGACGGCTGGTATTTCCGCATCCTCGTGCGGCCAGCCACCGCCGACGAAGCCGCCGACATCCTGGCCCAGGAGGCCACCGCGCACCGCCGTGCCTCCCTGGCCGAGCGGCGACGGCGACTGTTCGAACAATCTGACGATGGCGAGATCCCCGAGACGGTCGACCTCACCGGTACGGTCCAGGTCGATTTCGGCGCCCTGCGCTCCCTGCACAAGCACTGGCCCGATGATGAACTCCACGTCGACGAGATCGCCGGCACTGCCTGGTTCCTCCGTCGCAACGGGGCGGACGGCGACAACTGGTCCGCGAACAACAACGCCGGCTTCATCGCTCGGCGTATGCCGCTCACCCCGGAGCGAGCCCAGCTGATCGCCGATCTGCGCGCTGAGTACGCAACTTGACCTTCCCAAAGGAAGCGATCTGTCCCGAAGCCACGGTCAGCGTCGGTGGCCTACGGCACAGTGGCAGGGTGCAGCCACTCTCTGGCTTCACGCCGCTACGATTCCGAGGGCAGTGATGGACCGCGACACCTACGCCAAGAACTTCGCCAAGCGCCGAGAGGCCGAACTGCCCGAGCAGTTCCGGTGGGTGCCCAGAATGTACCGGGCCGCTGCGGCACGCCTGGAAAAGCTGCAGCGGCAGGCCGAGCGACAGTTCCCCGGCGTCTTTGATCGTCTGGACCATGATCGCGAAAGCGCTGCCGACACGATCCCGTCCTGGTGCTGGTTGCCAGTCGCCCACGTCCAGCAGGTTCTCGCCGACCACTACCCTCATCGCGTCACCACCACCCCCGGCGCGACCGGCCCCGGACGCGCTGTCCTGGTAGCCGGCGACGCAGCCCTACTGGCCGCGATCGGCGCATGGCGGGCCGCCGGACGCCACATGGTCAACATTCACGACAGCATGGTCGTCGAGCTGGGAAAGGCGAGCGAGCGGATGCCCGCTGATCTGCCCCAACGCTGGCCCCTGTACGGCCTCTACATCGTCTCGGAGGCACCGAGCGGAGCCCTGGGTGCCTTCCTCCATCTGGAGTGGGACGAACGAGAGCGACGAGCTGAACTGCGCATTGCCCCGGACGTCTCCCCGACCGCCGCGCTCGACCGCATTCCCGTACAGCCGCTGCATCTGGAGGGTGACACTGTCACGGAAGCCGCCCGCCGAACAGCGCTGTCGCTCCAGGCGGGCGTCGACAGGTTCCTCGGCACGCAGACCATCCCGGACATCTCCGCGGGCAGTCCCGTCGATGAGGCCGCCCGACTTGTCGCTGAGAAGAATGCGTTCTGGGTGGCGGCGGCAGACTGGCTGGCTTCCGACCGCACAACACCGTTCGACGCTGCGGTGCTCGGCGGCGGCGATCCCACGGACCAGTGGCCGCCCGCAAAGACCCACTGCACAGGCCATTCCCCGATGCTGTGGCTCGCCGGTCCAGCCACTTGAACATGATCGGCGCGCTGCTTACCGCAGGGACTCCCGTATCCCCGCTTCCCTTACGCCCTACCGTGTGTCGGTGAAGCGCGGGACGTCGGCGGGGGTGAGGTCGGGGCGGGGCCGGTGCCATCGTGCGGGGTGCCGCCAGCGTCCGGCGCTGTCCCGGGCGACATCGACGCCGACCTCCACGACCAGCTCGGGCCGTACGAGGGTGACGTGCAGGGCCTCGCGGGAACCCCATCCAGCGGAGAACGTCCAGCCAGTCCACGGATGCTCGTCCTCGGCCGGAGCCAGCATGGCGCCCACACTCCGGCCCGCGGCCTGCGGGAGCGTGGTGCTCCGCCCGGTGTACTGAAGCCCCCCGCTGGCGTCGTAGCGCCCCAACAAGAGGGTGCGCGGCGCGACGGGGGAGCCGGTGACCGCCCCGACAATCGCGTCCTCGGTCTGGCGCGCCTTGTATTTCCGCCAGCCGCGCACCGATGACTCGTAGGGGCTGTCCAAGCCCTTGAAGACGACGCCTTCGAGGCCGGTAGAAGTCCAGGTCAGCCACTCGCGGACGATGTCGGGGTTGGTGGTCGACGGGCAGAGCGTCCATGGCGCGGTCAGCGGCCGCTCAGCGAACAGGTCCACCAGCGCGGCTCTACGCCGCCGGTACGGCCACCGGGTTGTGTCCGTGCCCCTGAGCCGCAACAGATCGAACACGACGAAGTGAGCCGGCCACTGCTCAGCCAGCCGGGCCGCACCCGCACCGCGCCGGTGCAACCGGCCCTGCAGCCGCTCGAACGCCAGGCGCCCGGACTCCCATACGACCAGCTCCCCGTCCAGGGCGGTCGCGTCCGGCAGCTGTGTGCTGGCGGACCGGATATCAGGGAAGGCCGGGATCAGGTCGGTGCCCTTGCGTGAGCGGAGCACGATCCGCCCGGCGTCCACCGACAGCAGGGCCCGCCACCCGTCCCACTTCGGCTCTGCGGCCGAGCCCGGCGGCAGTACCGGTTCGGCCACGGGGGCGGCGAGCATGGGTTCCGGAAGCGTCCAAGTCATGTGCCGATGCCTTCCACGTCGGCGTCCCACCGAGCACTGGGCCCGCCCGACGCGACCAGCCGGCTAGTGGCTGACCGCTCACCGACCACCGCCGCCACGCAAGCTGCACTACGCTGCGCGCTGTCACCAAGGTTCCAGAGGGGAGGCTGACTGTGGCCCAGCAGGTGGAAGGCTCCGGCAAAAACCGGAAGGAGCCCTTGTCGGGCGTCGCGCGGCAGCTGTGGGTGCTCTCTGGCAACGAGTGCGCCTGGGGCGATCCACTCTGCACGACGCGACTCGTCACAGAGGAAGGGGCCTGGGTGGGCAAGATCGCCCACATCATCGGAGCCGAGCCCGGGAGCGCCCGTCACGAGGAGTGGGACGGCAAGGACGTCGAACATCTACGCGACTTCGACAACCTGATGCTGCTGTGCGGGGTGCACCACGACCTGATCGACAGCAGCGCCACCCGGCACGACTACACCGTTGACTACCTGCGTGCCGTCAAAAGAAGGCACGAAGCCAAGTACCGCTACACGATCGACAACATCGAGGCCGAGTTCCGAGACACCGTGAGCGCCACTCGGGTCCGACCCGCCGCCACAATGCGTCGGTACTTCACCTGGGAAGGCGTTGCCCTGGAGCCGTCCGAGGAACAGGAGGTGCTGGAACTGGTCAACCGATTCGCCGGGCGTGTGGGAGGGCTTACGCGAATGGCCCGCCAGGTGCTGGTACTCGTGGTCAACGAAGAGACCCCAGACTTCGAGCTCGTGCTGCGGCGCTTCTCGACGGATCGCACGACGTTGGTCAGCGTCGTACGCGAGTTGGAGAAGGCGGAGATGCTCTACCTGCACGACGAAGAGTTCGACGAAGAGCGCGGCCAGCTGTCCTTGACCTCCGGGGCACTGGACGGAGTACATGAGATGTGGGCCCAATTCCGGGGCTTCTGCCGCGACGAGGACGTCGATCTGAAGGACATCCTGGTGGACCTCGACTTCTCCCGCTTGGACTGAGCCCGCTGCCAGGTGTCAGGACCTTGGCTCCACTAATCTGGCCCAATGCGGATGGGGGAGGCACTGGCGCGGCGGAGTGCATCACTCGTCGTAGCGGCCATGCTCACATGCCAGGCCCTGACCACAGCGGTCAACGGTCCCCACCCCATTGCCGCCTACACCGCGCTCATCATCGGAGCGCTCTGGACTTGGCACGGCCACCACACCAGCGACCGCGCCACCTCGTCCGGCTACTTTGCACAGGCACTGACCTGGGACTCCTTCGTCCGCCCCACGAAGGCGCCCGACCAACCCACGGCGCTCTACCTCGCGATGGCCGCGCGCATGCGCCAGACCGAGCACTACGTGCACGCCTTCGCCGCTCAGCACGGACTAGAGCGGATCTCTCTCGCCATTCCCAGCGCGCGACACAGCTTCAAGGATGCCCGCGCGACCGGCCACGGCCGGCGCGGGCACCTGTGGCTGGGCGCCCACTGGTTCCATCCTCAGCACAGCCAGCACCTTCCGCCGGTACTTGAGCATGAGCTCGCGCACCTCCGCCGCCGCGACACGCGCACACGACGGGTCATCGAAACCTGCGCGCTCGTGGCAGTCACCCTCGCTGCAGGTCTCCTGCCCACCTGGGCTTCCACCGCGACCGCCCTGACGGCGTGGATGGGCACCGCTGCTCTGCACTGGTGGGCTGAACTCTCTTGTGATGCCGCCGCGGTGAGGGCCTGCGGCCGCACCAGTGTGGCAGCCATGTGGACGGCCGACATCGCCGACGAGCGCACCACGTCCCGGACCGCCCGAGTCTGGAACTTCATCCGCGCTGGGCACCGGCACCCACCCCTGAGACTGCGCCGCTGGTTCGCCCTCCACGCGCCGCTGCGCCCCAGCGATACGCCCCACCCCCTCAGCGCCCTTCCCGGCGTCCCCTACGCGACCCGCTGCGGGTCAGTCGGACAGTGAGCGCCCGCAGGCCGCCGCCCGGGCCAGGACCGAAAAGGCCGGCTCGCCGCCCCGCAGGCGCTGCTTGACGCGCATGCCGTCCAGGGTGACGTTCATCGCGGACACGGCGATGCCCGCCGTGCGGCAGTCCCGGGCGATGGCGGCACCGTCCACGCCGACGGCATCGATCCATGCCTCCATCTCCTGGGGCCACAGCCCCACTCGGGCCCAGGCCTGCGCCCGAGCCCGCAGCTCGGACCGGCGTAGGTGCCCTGCACGGCGGCTGAGCACGGTGAAGGCGTAGCCCTGCGAACGTCCCTGCGCCAGGCGCCGATGGCGTTGGGCAGGCGCGTGGTCGCTGCCGATGTCTACTCAGCAGAACTCGCGAGGGCCGCGGCCTTCTCCAGCCACATGCGTTCGTCGTCGGTACGTGGCCCGGCGACAAGCGGTGGTACCCGACTTTCCAGATCGGCGGCGCGTGCGCGCAGCTTGGCCGGACTGCTCATGGTCGATTCCTCCTTCAACATTCCTGGGGCACGGTGCTGTTCAGCGCGCTTGCTCGTGGGGAGTCTGCCATCGGGGGGTGACACCCAGCGCTGCCCACCACTTGGTCAGCTGGGCGTTGGTCACCAGGCAGGTGTTGAGCTCCCAGTTCGGATGCCCCTGCGGCCGGATGTGGCTGAGGACGTCGCGCAATGTGTCCTCCAGAGCCTCGGTACGACAGACGTCGGCCGTTTCGTCGCCAATCGGCTTGGCCTCTTGGGGAAGGGGATCCGCGACGAAGCTGCCCCTGCCATGCACGATGTCGATCAGCCCTTCGGAGCGCAGTACGCGCAGCGCCGCCCGAGCGGTGCCGCCGGCGATCGCGTACTGCTCCTGGAGGCTGCGCACGGAGGGCAGTCGTTCGCCCGGCCGCAGATGCCTGGACAGGATCTGCCGCCTGAGGTCTGCGGCGGTCCGCTGGTAGGAGGCAAGAGGGCAAGAGACTTCGGCGGGGGCGGCGCGGCGTCGCCCGCCGTGTTCACCGGCTGCCCCTGGCTGTTTCGCGGCGGGGCCTGTTCGGCTCCCGTCCGATCTGCGTGGCGACCTGCCTGATCTCCGACTGTCCATAGGCGGTGCGCACGCCGGACGCGCTGTACCCGGCGCGGCGGGCGAGTTCCTCCAGGCCGTAGGGGCGGTTGCCGTGGAACTCCCTTCCCCAGGCCAGCAGTTGCCGGATCCGGGCGTCTACGGCCTCCTTCTGTGCCTTCAGGTCGTCGAGCGCCAGCAGCAGCGGGTCCGTCTCGAGCTCCTGACCTGCGGCCTCCAGGCCGAGGGCGTCGTTCTTGCGCTGCTCTGCCACCTGCTCGCAGGCGTCGACGTAGCAGTCCTCGGGAATGACGGTGCCTGGTTCAGGCATGGGGTGGCGGAGGGCAGCCAGTTCTTCAATCCGGTTCATTCTGCGATCATCGCAAAACTTTGCGATGATCGCAATGAATTTGGCTGCAGCGCTGTCCATGGGCAGGCGGCGGCATCGCCCTTTTCGGTGCAGGGACTTCGTCCCGCCACACGCGGCCAGCGGCAGCGCCCCTCCGAGGGCATAGGGCGGACTCTTTCAGGGGGCGACCTCTGGCCGCTGCGCTTGCCCCACTGGCCGGTGCTGGCCTACCGCCAGGCGCCCAGCCCGCCTGGTCGAGAGCGTTGCGACCGCCCAGTGGTACGCCAAATGTTGTTGCCCACCCGGCGGGGAAGGCGCGCAATGGGCAGGTCAGATCCGGCAGGCTGGGGCGGAGGCCGTCCTAGTCTCGGCTTGCGTGATCTCTTCGGGGGTTGGCCGGGCGGGCTTTGCCACACCGCCTGCGTCGGCCCGCGAGACGACGGCAGTGCGTCGGGCGGAGAACGCTCTGCCGCGCATCAATGCCGGGCCGATGAGGCTGCAGCTCACAGCCCCGGAAGCCAGCAGATGTCCAGATCGAACCCGGTCTCCGCCCGGCCTGGGTCTGCCGGGCCGGCGTCCGCCGGGCTGACCGCGACACCGGCTACCCAGCTGGCCACGAGCCCCCGGCGCGCTGAAAGGGGCATCTCGTACCGCCACTGGTACAGCGCGTGCCGAACGGACACCGGTGCGGGTAGGGCCGGTTCACCGCCACCGGCGATCAGGACCTCCTGCAGCTGGGCCAGTCCGGTCAGCGCCGTCTCGGTGTAGATGCGGGGCAATAGCTCCTGCGCGAGCTGATCCTCCAAGACCGTCGCATCTGCCTGAAAGGAACAGCCCGCCGAGCACCGGTATACCCGGCCCTCCTCGTACGTCATGGCTGGCCCGCATAACCGGCAGTAGGCGATGCCGGCGAGCAATGCGTCCGACCACTGATCGGGCTCCTGCTCTTGCTCGGGTAGGATCAGCGGCTCGATATGCAAAACGATCTGAAGCAGGTCCGGGCGCCGGGCCGGAACGGAAGTGAACAGGGAGATCATCTGGTACGGACCGTCCTTGGTGCGCCAGACAAGCTCCAAGCCGTCCACGTCCTGGAGGCCGGGCCGATGCGATGTACGCGAGTTGCCTCCGAGCCCCTCGTACAGGGGGCGCGAGCTGCCTTGGACATCCCTGAGCAGGGCCCGCAGATCGGCGTCGAACGGAGCCACTGAGTAGGCCTGGCAGAGCACCTTCGCGAAGGTCTTGGTGACATCGGCAGCGTTGACCAGCCGGCGGCGGGCCTCTGAGGAGCACAGTATCCAGCGCAGCAGGCTCCAGCCCGGCTGGCCCAGCTCGGGAAGTAGTTGGACGGCGCTGGTGTTGGCTCCTACGACACGCCACCTGTGGTCCACCATGATGGCTGGCATGGTGAAACCCCTCAGTGTGGCTTTCAGAGCCGTGTCGAGCGGCCTTCCGCAGAAGTCCAAGCTGCTGCGAGCCTCGGCCGGGATGCGCAAGGCATCAATGGCCGCGGTGAAAGCCCTCGCGCCGGGCCAGCCGGAACCCGTCTCAAGAGCTTCATACTGGCGCGTTGTCAGTCCCGCCGCGTATGCCACGTCCCGGGTGGACTGGCCGGACCGGGTGCGGTAGCTACGCAGGGTCTGACCAATTGTCCCACTGTGCATGCCCTGTTGTCCCTTTCGGGTGCTGCCGCCCACCAGGGCCTGACGGGCCACCACCATAAGCGTCCATGCCATGCTCAGTCACCCGCATCGCGATAATCCGGGCTGTGCGGAAGGGTTCATGCCGACGGGGGCCTGTGGCGGCTGTCACAACTCGGGCAGGGATAACGCATCGCGGAGCGCCTCTCCCGGAGATGATGCTCTGAGCGGCACTCGGCCTGGCTGCTCTCGTTGGCGCAGTGGACCGACGCGTTGGACTGGATGGAGGTGCCCTAACGGCTGCGTTCGGTCTGCTCCGAAGCCTCCAGAGACAGGGTCACTGCGCGGAACCCGTGGTCCCGGGCGTGCGAGGGGATGGCGGTGGTCAGCAGCACGGGAGTGAATCCCCCGGGGCCCGCAAGAATGTCGCGGACGACGCCGTCCTCGTCGTCGGGATACTCACTCGGCTGAGCCAGGAGGCCCGGCACTGTGTGCAGGTAGGCGTTTTCCAGTTGCGGCCGACTTGCGATCTCCTCGCGGATCCCACGGAGTTGAGGATCCGACTGGTTGTTCTGGAGGGCGAGTGCGAACTGGCACAGGTTCGGCAGCATCCACGCCTCACGCCAGGCGCCGAGCATGTGGGGCGCGTCCGGATGGAACAGCGTCCATCGAAGAGTGTTGACGGCGGGGTGGTTGAGAGGATGCGGGGAGACGGCATCGAAGAGCTGGTGATAGGCGTCGTTCGCCGCGACCACGTTCCAGGCGCCATCAGTGAGGCACGCTGGGGCGCTCTGGCGGTGGATATGGACATCCACCCAGCGCTCCGTAAGTTCCAAGAGTCTCTCGTCGCCGGAGAACGAACCGGACAAGGGTGCAAGGTGCCCCGTGAGGCGGTAGAGCTGGCGGCGGCCGGCGTCGTCCAAGCGCAGTGCCTGGGCCAGATCATCCAGTCGCGAGCGAGGGATGGGCTTGCGCTGGCGTTCCCAGTCCCGGTACTGCCGGTCACTCATGCCGAGGTCTTCCGCGAGGCTTTCTTGCTTGGCATCGATCGCTTCGCGGGAGTTCACCAGGAACGCGGTAAGGCTCCGGGCCACCGGCAGTTCCTGGTCTGCTGGCCGAGGGTCCCTGCCACCAAGGGAAGCCTCCTGCGCACCGGAGCGCATGGCCGGAACGCGAAGGACTGATCCGGCACTCGGTGACGGGCAGCTTGTGAAAGCCCTAATAGTGGTCATTCTTCCCCCATGGGCTGATGCCGCCCGGTGACGGCGTTGCGGCTCTTCGCTCGCCGGGCGCCGGTGTCGGCGTTTCGGGTCATGGGCTGGCCGGTCCTCCCGCCGCAGACACAAGGTAACTGTGGGTGACAGTCGAAGACCGTCCTGTAGTAACGGATCTGTCGTCGAACGGCGATCCTGCTGCATACGCGGACGGGTGTCAATTGGCACCCGTGTTGCCTGCCATGATGTCGGGTAGGCTACAAAAGTGACCTCTACTTGATGTGGGGTACCGCGCCGATCATCGGGCGATAGCCTTCTGTGCACCGTGCACGTAAGGTACTGACGACGAAGCAGGAGACCGCCCGCTTATGGACAACACCACGCAGGTGGAGGACGTGGCGGCGGCCCTGTCGGAGGTCAAGGCGGAGCTGGAAGAGCTGGGGCACACCATCGAAGTGATCGACTTCGGCCAGCTGACCTACAAGACGGGCATCGCCGAGGCCACCGTCCGCGCGCTCTTTGCGGGACAGCCCGTCAGCCCTGAGGAGGTAGACCCGCCCTTCAAGGATCAGCTGCGATTCCTCAGGGAGACCAGGCTCAAGGAGGACGGTCGTAAGCACACCTTCCTGGAAGTCGCCAACGCTGTGGGTGTGGCCAAGTCGACGATCACGAACCTTCTGAACGGCACACGCAACCCCGGCTTCGAAATCAGCAAAGACCTGGCCGAGTTCTTCAAGGCCCCGGGCTTCTTCACCATCGGCCCGAAGAAGGCTCTCCTCGACGCGTTGGAGCCGGTCTTGGTACAGGCTCGCTTCCTTGCGGAGTTCAAGGGCGGGGGAGTGGAGCACGTGGCGCTGCGCGGGAGCCTGGCGGACGGCAGCGACCAGTTGGACCAGGAGCTGCGGGCGGCGATCCAGCAGGTGGTCGAAATGGCCCGTGCCTCGCAGACGCCGTCGGAGACGGCTGCGGCGGATGATGACCCTGAACTACGCGAACTCACCGACAAGGTACGGTCGTTGTCGCCCACGCATCGCAGAAGTGTGATGGGCATCTTCAGGAGCGTCGTCGGCCTGACCAAGCGGGACGAGTGACGACGTCGTCGTTGTAGGAGTTCGCGGGATACGCGGTGCCGTGCCGGACCGGAGAGCGCTGGTCACCGCAATCGACGCTGCTGGGTCTTCGCTGCCAGGTACTGCCGCGCCAGGACTCGAAGGGTGGCCGCGATCGGCGGTCGTACCCCGCCGTGCAGGAGAGATCCCTCCTTCCGCCGTACGGCCTGGAGTTGCAGGTCCTGAACGGAGATGAGGGCGCGGAGGAACGGTCGGTAGGACGCCGCAACCAGGCTAGGCAGTCCCTGGCTCGTGCTGAGCGCGGCTTGTGCGAGATCGGCCTGTGCGCTGACCAGGCGCCCCAGCGAGGGCATGGCGGTCTCCGCCTTGGCGCGTAGGCCCTCGAGGGTCAGCCCGTGCCGGACGAGTTCCTCGTCGGCGATGCCGATGCGGCCCCGCTCGGCATCCTCGGATAGGTCGGCTAGGAAGTCTGCCCGTTGCCACGCCTCGATCAGCGCGCGGCATCCCTGGTGGAACGGACCCTCCGCGTCGGCCTCTGGCGCCGGGGCGATCAGCGATGCGGTGAGCATCAGGGCAGGCAGTGAGTAGTTGTCGATGTAGGCCTGGTAGTCGGCCTCCGTGTCAAAGCCGGTCCAGTCAGCCTCTACGGGCGCCCCATGCAGGAATGCGTGGACGCGAGCGGTCACATGCGGGTGTCGGCGTGTCGTGTCGGCGAGGGCGCGGAGGAGGGACTGGCCAGCGGTCCCGGGACCAGGGCTGCTGTCGAGCGCCGCCCTCACCTCGCGCTCCCACGAACTCAACGCCTCCCTGCGAACGCCCGGGTCCCCCGCGTCGATCCTCTCGTCGGTTTCATGCATGAAGGCGACCACCGCGACAACGGATGGGTGAAGCCACGCAGGGAGCAGAAGCCGGGCGGCGAAGTACTGCTGGGGCGCGAACCGGCGCACCAACTTCCGTTGGGCGTCGTAGTCGCGCCGCAGCGTCGCATCAGTGATGCCAGCCTCCGTCAGAGCGGTGGACCAGCGGGGCATGGCTCTCCTTCGAGTGACGGTCGTGGCGCCGGCGCGGCGGTCAGCGGCTCAGGTTGATACGGGCCGTCTTCAGCAGGATGTGAGCGCTGGTGAGGACTCGGGGATGCTGGCACATGTGGACGACGTCCATGTAAGCAGCGTTGATCTCGGGGCTCCGAACGGATGCGCGTGTGATGGCGTCGCCCGCCCAGCGGAGCAGGGGGTAACCGCGGGGGTAGGGGCCGGTCACGTGCGGCTGGGCCAGGTCGGCGGTCGTGGACAGCTTCCAGGCGGCGTTCACGAACACGTCCGCGCGGCGGAAGTAGTCCCGGGCCGGAACGTGGGCGTGCGCTGAGGTTCCTGAGTGGAGGTACGAGGCAAGGGCGGAAGCCTGCAGGGTGGCGAGCGTCAATCCTTGCCCGTAGATCGGGTTGACAGAGGCCACGGAATCGCCGACCGCGACCAGGCCGCCCGGGAACCGACTTGTGGCGCTGAACCGACGGCGTCGGCTCTCGACGAAGTGGAAGGTTTCGACGTCGGACAGCAGGGAGCAGCTGTCGGCGACCTTGCGCAGGGGATCGACGCCCCGTCGCATCCGGCGGAGGAACTCATGCGGGTCGCGAGTGGGCCGGTGGCCGGCGTAGCCAGCCAGCACGACCGTCCACCGGTTGTCCTCGACCGCCGCGAGTGCACCGGGCTCGCAGAGTGTGGGCTGGTAGCCGCTGTCCGGACCGGGAGCTGAGTGGGCGATCACGGTCCCGTCAAGTTCGTCGCCGCGGCGGAAGACGGCTGTGGCGTAGCCGAGATCGACTCGCATCCGGTCCAACGGCGGCGCCGGCCACCCCTCCTCCTCAAGCCACGCGCTCAGACGGCTGGAGCGGCCCATGGCGTCGACCACAAGGTCGGCGGTAAGCGCCGTCGCGGCCTCCTGCCCGGCCGGGATGTAGTGGACGCCGCGCACCCGATCACCCTGCATGACAAGTCCTTGCCCGCGGCCCGCGATAAAGCGCACGTTGGCCAGGCCTTGAGTACGCCGCCGTATCGCGCTCTCTATGAACGGGCGGCTCGCGCCGAGCATCTCGACGTCGAGGGAAGGCCGGCAGCGGCCGTCTACGTAGAACTCCACTGCACTGCCACTGCCGACCAGTGCACCCCCTTCGGTCATCTCCTTGACGACACCCGGGAAAAAGCGCTCCAGCTGAAGATGTCCCATTGCGAGAAGCGCGTGCAACTGCTGGCGGTGCGGTGCGCCCGGACCGGTGGGCTCGACGTCGAGCCGGTCTGGTTCCACAACAACGACGTCTTCAGCGACGTCGCTCAGCACGCGGGCCGCCATCAGGCCTGCGAAGCTCCCTCCCAGCACCACTGCCCGCTGCACGGGGCCCCCCTCCGAGCCAGTGACGGCTCAACCTCGTTCGAACATCTGCACCGCAAAATAGCGGCCGGACGTGAGACTACCGCGCCGTTGGGGAGGTCTTGGGCGCTCCTTCTTCCCTGCGGACAGTGCCGACTATCTGCAACGAGGAATCCACCAGAGGGGAGTAGAGAGCTCGGGCAATGAGCACCTGGCGCCGCCTCTCCAAGGGGGCAGGCGTCTTCTTGCCCGGGGCGAACCGTTGAGGTCCGGGAGCCACAATTGGTGCTGTGCCATCAGGTCCAGCGGCCTGGAGACGCTGGACCGCGTCACGCAGGACTGCTGCCGTGACGGCTGCTTCGAGCTCAAGCTGGGACAAGCCTTTCCTGCTCAGGCGCAGCTGGCTTCGCAGGGCTTCGGTCTGCAGGGCCTCCTTGTGGAGGCTTGCGACCGCCTGCCCGGGCAGGTCGCGGATCCAGCCCCGCCGCTCCAGCAGCCGGATCCCGTCGAGAATCTCGATCAACATTCGGGTGAGTGTCCAGCGCACCCCGATCAGGCGGCTCGGCCTGGACCGCCTGGATTCGTCTGCCGATTCGAGATCGCCTTCCTCCGGCTCTGTCCGTCTCAGCTCGAGAGACAGTTTCTCGTCGACGCCGGTGACGACGAGATCCCACAAGGGCTCCAGTGCCGCGAGGTCACGGCGCTCAGCGAGCCACTGGCTCAACGCTGCACCGCTCATGCCCCAGCAGAGCATGATGGTCCCAACGCTACCGAAAGCCGAGCCCAGCACGCCCACGGCGTCGAGCTGGTGGTGCCCCATCGCGGCGGCGGCAACCGCAGGCGCCGAGCAAACCACGTATCCGAACACCACGAGATGGCTGGCCGAGTACCACCGAAGCGCGTGCATGAGCGTCTCGTCGTCCGGCCGCGCACGACGTGATCGGCGACTGGCGGTCAGCGTTCCGCAAGCCAGCATGAACAGGAAGACACCAAGGAAGACGATGACGTACGGATCGCCTTTCACCTGATCGGTGTTGAACTTCAGCGGGTCGGCAGGCCCGGTGAGATCAGCTTGAAGAAACGTGACGATCATGACCGCGATGGACAGGGCATAGGCGAACGACCAAACCGCGATCGAGCGCCGCGTCTGCTCCGGCCGGTCCGGATGCAGCGGGGTCCAAGCAATCGTCAGCATGTGCCATGTCCCAAAGCACAACAAAATGCCCAGGTAGACCAGGAGGGTGGGGAACCATGGCTGGCCGAGGGCCGAACCCACTCTCCTGTACCCCCAAGGAGAGGCCACCACGTAGACCACGCCGCCCAACACGTGGGCCACGGTCTGCGCGGCGAATTCGGGGGCAAGATGACGTTGAAGGACGAATGCTTTCCAGGCCCCGGCCGTCAGGAGAAGGGCCGCGATGGCCAGGTAGACCGCGGTCGCGGTGCTCTCAGACACCAGTGCTCCGGTGGGTAAAGGTCAGGCGGAAACCATGTTTGTCGGGCGTCCGGAGGGCGATCATGCGGTCCAGCGCCACAGTGGCGAACGTCTCGACCGCGCGTTCCACCGGGGACTCGTAGTGAGAGCGCATGAAGAAGGCGGTGACCTCATCCACGTTGAGCGCCGGCGTGAGGCGAACTGCCAACTCCCTCGACAAGGGGCTGGCGCCACCTGCCGGAACCACGCCCTCGTTCCTGCCGTCGTAGAGGAAATGCCCTAGTTCGTGGACTGTCGAGTTCACCTGGCTGAGCTCAGCGTCGTGCTTATCGACTGCGATGTAGTCCCGATCCCTGGTGGCGAGGGAGAAGGCGCTGATGGTGTCCGGCATGTCGATGCACACCACGGCGATGGGCTTCCCGCGGCGCTCGGCCACGTGCTCCACCAAGCCGTCGATGGTGCAGACCCTCGAGCGGCCGAGCTCTGTGCGGATCCGCCTTGCGGCAGCCTGGGACTCGTGACGTATGGCGAGCTGTTCACCGGCTGTGTGGATCCAGCGCGGCCACCGCTGCCGATGGCCCGGCCGTTCGGTCGGCTGCATCCTCGTTTCCCCTCGTTCTGGCGGAGAGAGGTTATCAGCCTAATTCGCGAACGCCGGGGCGCTGCAAGGGGTTACGGGGCGCTGTGTGTCGCCTGTGCGCGCAGTGCCGCACCTCTGACCGCCTCGTTCTGCGAGGGAGCTGCCCGCGAACCTGTCGGGCGGTGCGCACGCGCCGAATGTAGAAGGGGCAGCTACCAGCGGGCAGGTAGTTCCTGCAGTCCTCGCTTGTGGAATGACGGCCACCACCTGAGCTCGTCCGGCTCCACGGCCAGGGTCAGGTCGGGTCGGCTGCGCACGAGAGTGGTGAGGGCGATCTCCGCTTCAAGACGCGCCAGGGACGCCCCTAGGCAGTAGTGAGCACCATGCCCGAAGCTGAGATGACCAGGGTTGCGATGTGGGTTGAAATCGTCTGGAGCTTCGAATTGTGCTTCGTCACGGTTGGCGGAGATCAGCGCAATCCAGACGCGTCCTCCAGTAGGGATTTCGGTACCGCCGATCGTGACGTCCTGCAGAGCGAAACGCCGCACCCCAAGCGCGGAGGGCGGGTTCCAGCGCAGCGTCTCTTCGATGACGAGGCGAGATGGAAGGTGCCCGTCACCCAGACTCTTCAAAAGGCCGGGATACAGCAGCAGGCCGAGGACGCCGTTCCCGATCAGATGTACGGCGTTGTCATAGCCGGCGAAGAGCAGGAGGAAGCTGAGCGAGATCAGTTCGGCTGCGGTGAGCCGGTCGTGCTCCTCGTGGGACTCAAGCAGGTCGGACAGGAGGTCATCTGTCGGGTGGCGCCTCTTGTCCTCCAGGATGCTCGCGAGGAACTGGTACATGTTCTTCATGGCGGCCCGCGACTCGGACGCGGCACCAGGACGCGGGGACATGAGCGAGCTGGTCCAGGCGCGAAAGTCGCTCCTGTCACCCGCGGGGATGCCAAGTAGGTCGCAAATCACACCCATCGGCAGCGGTTCGGCCAGTGCGGCTATCAGGTCGACCTCAGACCCTTGGGCTGCATCGAGGAGCTCGTCCACGTGCCTCTGGATGTGGGGCCGAAGCGCTTCCACTCGGCGTGGCGTGAAAGCCCTTGAGACCAGGCGGCGAAGGCGCGTGTGATCAGGGGCGTCCATGTTGAGAAGATGAGCATCGAGTTCAGGAGGCATGGATGACTGGTACTCGCCTCGTGTACGCGCGTTGGCCTTATTCAGCGACAGCCGTGAGTCGGCAAGCGCCTCCCGCGCTTCCGCGTAGCGCGTGATGACCCATACTGCCTCGCCGTCCGGGGTGACACTCTCATGGACGGCTCCGGCGGCGCGCAGATGTCTGAAGCCCTCATGGGGATCCGCCATAAGGGCTTCGCTGAACAAGTTGGACAGCTTCATGCCGTGACAGAGTCCGTCGGCTGTCCGTCTGCGACGGGTTGATAGTCCTTGACGATGGGGGAGGAGTGGTAGGCCCGCGCGACCCGAGTGAGCCACGCCTGCTCCTCCTCGATGTCCCCGTCAGCAGGATCGTGAGGAGCTTCGACTGCTGCCTCAGGTAGCGTGCGCCCGGAGACAAGCGCCTGCAATGCGGCCGCGATCTGAGCGGCCTCAACAACGGCCTCTTCATCGGTGACGCTTAGCCCGGCCGCCTTCGCACGGGTTCGAGCCTCGGAAGCGATCTGCGGCTGGTAATAGGGAAGGAGGAGGAGCTGCCCATCGCGGATCTCAGTGACCTGGCGGCTGACCAGGAACTTCAAGTCTCGCCCGGTGTGCTGAACTTCGGGATCGCGGTGTGAGCGCAGGGCCATGCGTCCGTCCCGGACCTCGATGACCAGACGACCGAACAGTCGGTGCAAGTTCCGGGCGCCCCAGTGTTCCTCGCGGGCGGCTGGCGGCTCGATCAGTACAATCTGTGGAAACGCTTGCGCAACCGCGTTCCACAATGGGTGGAGGGTGCGGTAAGCCCTGGCATCGGCGATGAACTGGCGTGCGCGGTCAAGCCCTACGCCCCAGGCCGGCATGGTGAACCCAACGGCGAACAAGCCTGCTGAGATGCTGGCCGACATGGGCGCCACGTAGCTGTTGACGATGTCCGTGAGATGAGTCTCCCAACGCAGGGAGACCATCTTCGGTACTGCATAGCCAAGGCCGAAGCCCGCTCCCACCGCGACCACACGAAGACCCCGGCGGAGCCAGGGCTTGTCCACCGCCTTGGAGTACCGCCAGCACAGGCGCATCAGCGCCGACATGCTGACCGCGAACAGCAGCGCGTACACGAGGAGGAACTCTGAAATGTATGGGGTGTGGGCGTAGTAGGCGTCGAAGTCGACCGGGTGCTCAGCATCGCTCACATCGCCCATCAGGAAGAGGATGACCATGGCGATGACTGAAATGACCGCATACCCGACGATGAGCCTGTGCCGAAGCCGAACCTTCGACTGGGCGGAGGACCAACTCACCAGCAGGGCCAGGAAGGACGAGAGGCAGGTCGCCACGGACAGGTAGACCGGCAGGGTCACCAGGTTGTGGTAGCCGAAGAGAGCGTCGAGCCGCACATAGAGCCAGGGCGCGGCCAGAACGAAGGGAGCGGCAAAGGATGCGATGGCCAAACTCAGGAGCCGCAGCTCCGGATTCCGCCAGTCCTTGACGAGGTCTTTGGCCTTGTAGAAGAAGGCACCCCAGGTGACGACTGACAAGATGCCATAGACGACATTGTGGAGCACCTAAAATCCCCCCGCGTTGCGCTCAAGTGATCGTTCAAGATGGTTCACCAGCCTCTGCTCGCCCTCGGAAAGCGGGCGGCGGCGGGTGGCCTGCGCCGCGGCCCTGCGCGCGTGCATGGGCAGAAGCGACGCCACGATCTCCGCTCCGCGCTCTTCCACCGAGGTGTACACCGTGCGCCCGAGTACAGTTTGGACCAATGCCGGGTCCAAGTTGGGCATCAGGAGCTGGGTGACCTCGTGCTCCTGAGCGGGGACGGAATTGTGTCCGAGGAGCATGTGGCCGCCCTCGTGGCGGACGATGTGAGCTTGATGGGCTCTGCTGGTGTGCTTCTGGTACAGGATGTAGTCAACATCGTCTGTGGCAACCCAGAGCCCGCAGGGGCTGCCAGGCCGAGTCGGCATGGCCATGGGCACCAGCGAGATTTCCCGTTGCCTGATCTGTTCCAGGGCGTCGCAAAGGGCATTCGTGTCGTACGGCGCGGGGATCTCGACCTGTTCGACCACCCCCGCGCAGTGACGCAGAAGTGTCCTGTCGTCCATCCCCGCTCCCTCCCCCGGGTGCATCGCCGGCCAATGCCAGCGCACGTATTCCATTGGCGTCCCCGTCGTCGTCCGGCTGTGGCCCTGGTGCATCGGAAGGCGCGAACTAGCAGCCTATATCAGCCGAGTTGGCAGCAAACCGCCGAGCGGCACAGCGGCCGCCCAGCCTCCGGGATCTGTCACATCCGCTGCCGTCGGCCGGCCTCACCTAGGTGCTTGATCATGGGCACGAGAACCTGACAATCCTCTTCGTCGAGGTCAGCCATGGCGCGCATGGCGACCTTGCGGGCTCCGACGCTCTTGAGCGCACTGAGCAGCTCCAGATCCTCGGACACCTTCTTGCTGGTCGCCGGGTCTTTGAAGTAGGCGACTGGGACCATGAAAAAGTCTGCGAGGCAGGCAAGCAGGTCATGAGAGGGATCGGCCGTGCCCTGGCCGGTCCGCAGGTCGCGGATGACGGACTCTGCGATGGTGCAGCCCCGTTCGGAGATGGCGCGCGCGACTTCCGCCTCCGTGTAGGGGTCTCGGCCGTCGGGGACCACTACCTTGAAGAGGTAGTCCAGCTGCTGGGCGAGGCGCTCGAGGGACACGCCACCACTCCCATCCTCCGCGGTCGGCTCGTCCGTCTCGCCGAGGATGTAGCTCACCTTCACGCGGAAGACACGGGCCAGAGTCGTCAGCGTCTGGACTCCCGGGTTCTTTACCTTGCCTGAAGCGATGTTCAGCACCGTCTGGGGGCTGATGCCCTTCTCGCCTCCCTCCTTGCCGAGGGCGGGCAACTCCCTGCTGCGGTTCGCGATCTCCTCATACGTCGAGGGGCCGGTGCCGTTCGGGTACCGGTTCTTGATTAGCCACGTCAGGCGGTCGGCGACCGTCCCGCGGCTGGTGGGCGCTTCACCCATCTCGTCGGATCACTACTCCTAGCCAGGGACAGCAGCCGTTGTGTCCCACCCGAATCTACTTGGTTAGATAGTGGATCATCAATGCCGCCCAATCATCCAATGTACTTGACAAGATCGGGATGGGTCCGCATAAGGTCAAAGTCGCTCATCCAACGGACTAGATGGGATGCGCCTTCGCCTGGCGCCATCTCCAACGCAGTAGAGGACTGAAGGACGCGATACAGGTGGCAGGGAGCTCCCGAAGCGGCTGGAGCAGTCGACTGAGCCAACGGGCTCCTCGGCAGACCGTCTCCGCCTTCACGGGGAAGTGCTGGAGTGTGGGTGCCGCGACAGTCAACCGGGCGGACGCCCGCCCGCGCGGCCTTCCGCGCTTCGGCTGCCGAGCGGCTGCCCGGCCAGTGCCCAGGCGCGCCGGTTCCAGGATCACCACGGCATCGCGCTCAGGAGAACGAACCTCCATGGCCAGCCAGCCATTGCCGGCCGCAGGAGACGGACCTATCTCCGACAGCCGCACGGTCGCCCTGAGCGTCCTGATGCATCTCGGCCTCGCACTGCCCGCGTGGATGGAGCGAACGCCGACAGCGGCGCTTGACGTACATGGTGCGCCCAGGCCGCGATGCCGCCGCAATGCGGCACCAGTACAGGGGGAAGCATGGCTAGGAGTTCGGTCCTCTTTAAGAGCCAATCACCGCGCACCGCATCGGCGTTGCGCGTCCCGATGATGCGCCCCGCGGCCGACCGGTGCACGCCTCGCAGCTCCGGCGAGCGACGGGAGGAACGCCGTGATCTGCCGCTGGCTCCAGGTCTCACCGCGTTCTTGGTAAATGCGCGGGACGCTCGAGGGATGGGGCAGGAGGAAACTGCCCTGGAACTGGGCATGAGCGACCGCCAGTACAGGGTCTGGGAGAGCGCGCGGCAGGCGATCCCGCGGACACGCTTGGACGACCTGGCTCGAGCTCTGCACCTGGACGAGGTCGGCCGTCGGCAGCTCTATCGACTGACCGGTCACCTGGTACCCCTGCCCGGTGCCCTCTCGGGCAATGCCCGCCTTCTGGAACTGACTGAGCGTTGGACCAACGTTCATATCCACCGGCAGAGCGACCCGGCCTGCCTCACCGATGGCGCGTGGAACGTGGTGGCCGCCAACGACGCGTACTTTCGGCTGTTCGAGGCCGTCTCACCACACCCGCTCAACCACCCGACGGTGAACACCCTGCGATGGACACTGTTCCACCCGGATGCTCCGCACATGCTGGGTAAGTGGCAAGACTCATGGATGCTGCCGGCTCTCTCGCAGTTCGCCTTGGTCTTCCAGAACACTCAGACCGATCCGCAGCTGCGACGCATTCGCGAGGAGATCGCACGCCACCCAGACCTCGAGGAGGCATATCTGCGCAAGGTCCCTGACCTGCTGGCGCAGCCGACTGAGTATCCAGACGACGAGGACGGCGTCGTCCGGGAGATCCTCGTGGGGGCGGAGGGCTACGCGTCCGCCCTGCTGACCACCGCCATCCCCTCCCATGCGCGTGACCATGGCTTCAGGGCTGTGACCATGTCAGTCATCGAACGGGAAGGTGCTCCCGATCCCGAGTCCCAGGAATCCACGGCGGCTCGCCAACACTCCCACCACGGCTGGTGACCGACAGTCCGTTTGGGCCTCGGACCGGTCGGAATCACAGTCGCCGGCCGTTCTCCGCTCAGGCGACCGGAGCAAGCTGTGAGGACGAGCGAACGGGCCGCAGCGCGTTCTCCGAGCGCCGGCTGACCCGAGCGGCTGTACGCAGGACCTCATAGGAGAAGCGGGTCTTCTCCGAAAACATCCTGGGGTGCTGGCCGAGCAGGGCCAGCGCCCCTTCGACGTGGCCAGCCCGCCCGTACACCGGAGCGGCGATCATCGACCAGCCCGGCAGCGGGGACCGGGTGAAGCACGTACCCAGCTCCTGGATCTCCCGGAAGCGGCTGCTGACGGTCTCGTCCTCGCTGTGCGCGCTGATCACGAGCCCGGCGGCGTCGGCCGACAGAGGGGAGAGCTCGAGCGCCGCGCTGTCCTCGGAGGTGAGTGCCTCCACGAAGTCGTACCGCCGACCGTACACAGTATCCACCCACAGGCGGCGTGCCAGTGGGACAGTCACGAACATCAGGACGACCTGAGCGGTCTGTCGCTGCAGCTGGGTCAGGTCAGGATCGGCACCCTGCGAAGCAACCTGCGGCAGCCGCAGGCCCCGAAGCGCGCCACTGTGCGGGGTGATGCTGTACAGGCCCTGGCCGCGCAGTTCGATCTGCCCCTCCTCAACCCCGCAGGCGAGGATGCGCTGCACAGTAGAGCGGGGAAGGCCTGATTTGGACGTGATCCGGCGCAACTCATGAGCCCCGGGCCCGAGTTCCTCCAGAGCTGTCAGGACCCGGAACACCTTCGCGTGCGCCGAGGCACCTGTCGCGCGATCGACCGCTTCCTTCACTGTCAGCCTCCCCGAGAAAACGGCCACCGACATATGCGAGCGGCTCGCTGTATGCCCTCCATCGTTGTCGCATCTCGACCGAGGATCTAGAAGAAATGGGCACCGGAGGTCCAACTTCCGGACACGTTCAGTAGCCGAGCAGCCCGCAGAACTACCGTGCCCATCCCGTCCGTTGAACGTTCCCGCACGTCAGATGACGGAGGCACAGTCTGAGCGGATACGCAGCGCAACAAGCGGCACTTGACGCTGCTCGAAGATTCGCCGCGGAGGTTACCGCCTGGCGGTCAACCTCGCCCCAGCTTCCCGCCAGAAGGGAAGCGAAGAGGCGCCGCACGCCCCAACGCACATGCGCTGGGCCCGGTGGGCGGGATTAGCCCCACGCTCTTCCCACCCTGGGAGCATCATTGCCCCTCACCGTCCGCCAGCACACCCAATCACGTCACATCCTGGACCGCGCCTCAGGCGACGGGCTCGCCGCCGATACTCGCCGACGCGCCCTCCCGCCCAGCGAGACACCGAGAAACTCGCTGCTCGCCAGGCGGGAAGCCAGCACGAATTGCCCCGCACACGGTTGCCCGCGGCTCACGCGCTGAAGACGGTGAGTCCGCCCAGCCCCGCCGCGGGCCGATGACCCCAGGAGGCAAACCCACATGAGCGCCGGCCGATGGTTCTACACATCCGCATTCGGAGACATACCCACGCCCACGAGGGTCGCCGTAACCAAGGAGCCGACTGCCACTGGCGGGCCGCCTTCGCCCAGCACAGCAGCCGACCCGGCACATCACGCGCCCCGAGAAGCCCGCACGCGTCGAACCGGCTGACGCCACCTCCCACACCATCCATCCCGGCGTCAGTAGCCATCCCCGTCCACAGGAGGGACGAGCGTGCGCCCGTCCGGGCCGTACGCGTCACACCATGCGTGAACTCCACCGCACGAATCTGCTCCGCGCCACGGACGCGCTCGGCACCGCCATCGCCCAATACGCGCTGCCCCTGATTGTCCTCGCCATTACCGGCAGCGTGAGCCACTCCGGCATCGCCTTCATCGCCGAGTGGCTACCCCGCATCGCGATCCTCCCCGTGGCCGGCGCTCTGGTCGACCGCATCGGAGGCCGCACTATCCTCCTCACCGCCTCACTGCTTCGGGCCCTACTCACCGTGGCGGTCATAGGGCTCCTCCTGCTGCACCCGCAGCAGTGGTGGACCGTGATCGTCTTCGGAGCAGTCGGGGGAGTTCTTGCTGAGTTCTCCTTCCTCTCCTGCGAGGTCATCGGCACCCAGGTGCAGTCCGGCCACGACGTCCACCGCATCCAGGCACGCCAGATGCAGATCGACCAGGCGGCCCTGCTCATAGGCCCCCTCTGCGCCGCCGCACTCGTCGCCCAGCACCCGGTGGCCGCTCTCGTCGCAGTCGCACTCCTCTCCTTGGCCACCATGTGCGCAGCGCCCCTGCTCACGGTCGGACGTCCCCAGCCCACCGATGAACACCCACCGCAGAGCCCGCTGAAGTCGATGGCCGTGGGATGGCGCATGCTACGCACCCCCGTCATCGCCTGGATCGCCGTCGTCATGGGCGCCGTCCAGATCCTGGTCGCCCTGCTGCTCGCCTCCGCACCCGGAATCGCCCTTCACCAGTACCACAAGGCCGACACCGACCTTGGAACCATGTGGACCGCGGCAGCAGTGGTAACCCTCCTGGCCACCTCCATCACCCGCCGAGGAATCGACCGCTGGGGGATGACACCGCTCCTGATACCCAGTGGCATTCTCCTCGCCGCAGCCTCCGTCACAGTCGGCACCGTTGGGACCTTCGCCGCCTTCGCGGTAGCTGCCACCGCCATCGTGGCGGGGGAGTGCGCGGCCAACGTCGTCTTGCGCACCATGAGAACGCTCGTCATCCCAGGACACGCCCTCGGGGCCACCGTCAGCGTGCTGTGGGTCATCGGCCTGCTTCCCTACCCGCTGGCAGGCCTGATCGTGGCCGTCGTCCCACTCCACGTCCTACCCGCCGTACTCGCCGTCTGCGGCATCACCATGGGCCTGGCCATCGTGTGCGGCGCCCGACACCTAGCCCGCTACTGGCACCAGCACCCCGCCCAGGCCAGCCACCCTGCGACGACGCCGAAGCTCGCGGCCGCCACGCCCACACCCGCACGGGACACGAACCAGGCCCGCACTGCCGAACCCGTATGACCCGCCCCGACATCCGCGCAGCCAGGCACCCTTCCCGTCTGGCGACCCACTCAGAAGAAAAAACCGCGCCCCTCCCGCCCCACGGGAAGCACCCAGGAATCAGAAGGTGAACCCTGACACCCTCGCATCACCACGCAGCACAGAGGAGCCACAGCCGTGACCGACTACGCACTCGAAGCCCAGGCTTACTGGCGCCGCTGGCTCCCGCGCACCCACGCCAACCTCACCGACCCCGACACCGTCTACCAGCAGATCGGCGAAGACGTGCAGGAGCGCGTCATCGCCGCCTGGGACGCGCTCACCGAGATCCACCTCACCCCGGACATCACCGACCATGCCAAGCGAGCCGGCCTGCTCCAACTCCTGCGCCGGGAAGCCGAGCACACCGTGATGCAGGCCCTGGTCCAGCTGCCCCCCGAAACGGACACCGCCCAGCCCCGCACCGAACCGGCCGCACACCAGGCACGCCTGAGCGACTTCGACACCCGCCTCGCGCAGCAGCAGGAAACCATCCGCACCCTGCTCGACGGCGACCGCACCATCAGCGAGACCAGCGACGCCGAACTGCTCCAGGCCCTCCAGCTCATGCCCGAACTCCTTGCCGCGCTCGGGTCCTCCCTGGACGAACTCCGCGCCCTCGGCCGCGCCCTCTGACGACCCCTGGAAGGAGCGCAGGGTTGCCCACCAACTCCACCCCCGACAACCAGCCCCATGGCACCCCACACCGCACCCTCCAGCAGCCGGTCCCGGCGCATCTGCGCATCGCCCGCAACCTGGACGCACTGCGTCTCCTCTCTCAGCTCCCCGACGATCAGCCCCTGACTGAGGAACAGCAGCAGATCCTGGAGGGATACACCTCCTGGGGCGCGACCGGAGTCTCGGAAGTCTTCAACGACGCCAAGCCCGAGCACCAAGCAACGCGTACTGAACTACGCAAGCTCCTCAGCGCCGCCGAGTACGACGCCGCGGCCGCCTCCACCCCTAACGCGCACTTCACCGATCCCGCGATCGCCGACGCGATACGCGACGCGGCCACGGCCCTCGGCGTACCAGCTGGTGCCCGCCTCCTCGAACTCGGCTGTGGCACCGGCACCTTCCTGGCCCCCGGCATGGTCGGCATCGAACTCGAACCCACCAGCGCACGCATCGCCCAGCGACTGAACCCGGAAGCCACTGTCCACCCTTCATCCTTCGTGGACGTCCGGCTGCCCCGCGACTACGCAGACGGCGCGCTCGGTAACCTGCCCTTCGGCGACTACACACTGACCGACCCGGCCCACAATCCCCTCGGCCTGTCGATCCATAACCACGCCCTGAACTGGCTGCTCGCCCACGTTCGTCCCGGCGGCATCATCGCCGTCATCACCTCGCGGTGGACTCTCGACAGCCTCAAGGACGAAGCTCGCCGCGAGATGACCCAGCACGCCGACTTCCTGGGCGCGATCCGGCTTCCCGCCGGGGCCTTCGCCGGCAGCGCAGGCACCCGGGCCGTTGGCGACATCGTCTTCCTCCGCGTCCGTGAACCCGGCCAGGAACCGGCCGGCTTGGACCCCATCCCGACACAGATCGTGCCCCTAGAGGGCGGAAGTGCCAGGATCAGCGGTTACTTCGCCCGGCATCCCGAGCAAGTCCTGGGCACCCACGCTATGGTCTCGGGCCAGCACGGCCCTGAACTCAGCGTCGTCCCCATCGACCTTGCCCACACGGCCCGCCAGGTCACTGAGGCTGCCCAGCGCATCATCGAACAGGCTCAGGCATCCCAGCTGACCTACCAGCCCGCCGACCCAGCCCAGCGGGCAACCGTCGATGCCGAAGCCGAGCGGATCCAGCAGGCCATCGAACGGTTTGGCACCGACCTCAGCGCCCACGAAGGCTCCATCATCCAGGAGGACGACGCTGTCCTGACGTTGCGCAGCGGACAACTGGTGCCCTTCGAGCACGACCCGGCCGAGCGCGCAGAGCTCAACGACCTCCTCGCCCTGCGCGACCAGTACCGCACGCTCGTCGACCTCCAGGCCACCGACGAAGCTGCGCCGGAGGTAGTGGAAGCAGCCAGGGCGCAGCTCAACGATGTCTACGACCGCTACGCCACCTCCCACGGTCCGCTTAACCGGGCTATGAGGCCTCGCAGCGCCCGCTGGCACTTCCGGCTCGACCCGCTCGGACCGGCCGTCATGGCACTGGAGGTCTACGACCGCAAGACGGGCACAGCCAGCAAGAGCAGCATCTTCGAGCACGAGGACCGGCCGAGCGACACACCCACCCGCGCGAGCACACCGGCCGAGGCACTGGCCATCAGCCTGAACCAGCGCGGCACCGCCAACCTCGCCTACATCGCTGAACTCCTTGACATCCCCGCGGACCAGGCCCGGACCCAGCTCGGAACACTGGTCTTCGACGACCCCAAGACGGGCGACGTCATCCCGGCTGACCGCTACCTGTCCGGTCACGTCCGCGGCAAGCTCCATGTCGCCGAGAGCGCCAACCGGGACGCAGGCGACGACCGTTTCCGGGCGAACATCGAGGCCCTCAAGGCAGTCATCCCCTCCGATGCCGAAGCCGGCGACATCGACGTCGAACTCGGCGACCCCATGCTGCGGTCCGAATGGGTCGAAGGCTTCCTGCGCACCCTCATCGGCCACCGGGAGATCTACGTCAGCCGGGCCATCGGCGGGGACTGGCGCATCGAGGCATCCCCCGATGCCCGCAAGCTCAGCACCAACCGCGAGACCTACGGCACGCCGAGGTGGGACGCCGTCACCATCGTCGAACGGATGCTGCGTCGCGCGAGTCTCCTCGTACCACCCGCGAAGGACGAAGAGGAAACCCCCACCAAGACCGGCGACGGCAAAACCCCCAGCGCATCTGCGACCGAGGACGTTCAGGCCCGCGCCGATGAGATCAACAGGCTTTTCGCCGACTACATGTGGGAAGAGCCCTCACGCGCCGAGGAACTGGTTCGCCTTTACAACTGGTACTACCGGTCGCACGTCACCTATCGGCCAAGCGGTGCTCACCTGACCTTCCCCGGTCTCAACCCTGACGTCACACCCCGGGACTACCAGAAGGACGCCGTCGCCCGGGGCCTGGTCGAATCCTTCCTGATGGAGCATGACGGCGGCTTCGGAAAAACGCTGTCGATCCTCATGACCGTCATGAAGCGCAAGCAGCTCGGTCTGTCGCGCAAACCCATGATCGTCGTACCCAACAACGCCCTGGGACAGTGGGAACGGGCAGCCCGCTGGGCGTACAAGGACGCCAAGATCCTCGTCTGCTCCCAGGAAGACTTCAACAGCCAAGGTGGCGCCGCCGAGACCCGGGCCCGCCGCCAGGCGTTCATTGGAAAGATCGCCAACGGCAGCTTCGACGCGGTCATCGTCCCGTACACCGTCTTCGAGCGGATTCCGCTTTCCGCAGAGTCCCAGCAGCTCTATCTGGAAGCGGTCTCCGCGCGCCTGAGGGCCTTTGTCGAACTGCAAAGTCGTGGCCGCAGCCCCGAGCGCGACATCCTCGAACAGGAACTCCTCAACGACCTGCGCGACCCCCTCGTCGCCGAGATCCTCGGGGACGACCTCGCCCTGGCTGGCATGGGCGACATCACCGACGATCGCCCCAGCGCCCGCACGGTCAAGCGGCTGCGCACCATGCTCACCAAGCTCGTGGAGCAGCTCCGCAAGAACGCCCTCATCCACCGGGACGTGGGCCTGCCCTTCGAACGCATCGGCATAGACGCGCTCTTTGTTGACGAAGTGCAGAACTTCCTCGGCATCGCCTACCCCACCCGCCTGCCGGATCTTGCTCTCGCGCCCGCCGCACGCGCCTACGACCTCGACATGAAGGCATGGATCATCCGGCGCGCCTTCCCGGACGCCGTGATCGTCGGGGCCTCCGGAACACCCGCCCGGAACAAGATGTCGCAGTTCTACCGACTGTTCGACCTCATCAGGCCCGACCTGCTGCCGCAGGTGGCCATCAACGACCTTGACAGCTTCAACGGCATGTTCATTGAGACGGTCCTCGAGCCCGAGATCGCGCCCAACGGCGAGATCCGGTTCAAGGAACGCCCGGGCGCCTTCCGTGAGACGAACCTCAATACATACGTCCGACTGCACCACGTCATGGCCGACGTGCGGACCCAGCACGACGTGACGATCAAAGGCCGGCCCGCCATCGCAGGTGGAAAGCCACAGATCCACGTCCTCCCGCGCACTGAGGGCGAATCCGAATGGATGAGCACTAACTGGCTTGGTCGCATCGAGCGCTTCGAGGCAGGCGAGCCCGACGAGGGCGACATCATGCCGAGCATCATCAGCGACGCGGTGATGCACGCCATCCACCCCAAGCTGGTCGGGGAGGAAGCCGACGGTCCCACGGTCCTGGACGCCGTCGTCGACAACGTCTTGCGCATCGACCACACCTACAAGGACCGCCGCTACCGTACCGACAGCAGTGACCCGGACTCACCCCTCCACCCCAACCCCGGGGCCGGCCAGTTCATCTTCTGCAGCCTCGGCGTCAGCAACGCCGAGAACCGACGCAAGGGCAAGTGGAGCGCCTACGATTACATGCGCGATCGCCTCATCGCCGGAGGCATTCCGGCCGAGAAGATCGCCTACATGCAGGACGCTGGCGACAGCGCGGCAAAGAAGGAAGAACTCCTCAGGAAGTTCCGTACCGGCGAGATCCGCGTCCTGATCGGCTCCAGCGGAACCGCCGGCGTCGCGGTTGACGCACCCGACCGGGCCATCGCCGCGCACCAGGTCACCTTCGGATGGCGTCCAGACGAGATCGAGCAAGAACAGTGGCGGATCTGGCGCCCCGGCAACCAGCACCGAGTCATCCAGATCCACCAATACATCAAGCACATGTCGGCGATGGCTCTGCGCCTGCAGCACTGCGAGCGTAAGGCCCGCATGATCGCCCAGTACAAGACGGGCCACATCGACCTGACCCAGGTCGACGAGATGGAGCTCGATCTCAACAAGAGCACCTTCGACATCGCCGAGCTGAAGGCCATCGGGTCTGGCAAGGAGATGCTCCTCGAGAAGCACAAGATCGACAAAAAGGTTCGCCGCCTAGAAGCGGCCGAGTCCCGGTGGCGTCGCACCCGCGAGCACAACCGCAGCATCATCGCCAACGCGGACGATGTCATCGATGCTGGCAAGCGCAGCGTTGACCACCTGAGTGACCTGCTCAACCGTCGGGAGGACAGCACCCGGCGCGGTCTGCGTCTCAGGGACAGCGAGGCACCTGCTACTGAGGCACAGCTGCGTGATCTCCTGCTCGACGTGGGCGGCCTGGAGCGTCGCAACGTCGCCACCCTCGACGGGGTGCCGCTTAACGTCAGCCTGTTTCCCGAGGCCGGCACCGCGGTGTTCACCATGGAGGGCGTCCCCGGCGAAGAGGTCCTTGTGACCATCGGCACGAAGGAAAACGCTGCACCGACCGGAAACTGGGTCGCACGGCTAACCAAGATGCTGGGCAAGCTAGATGGCGCACTGGAGGCCGCACGTGACGAGCTGGCCGGACGTCAGACGAGCGTCGAGCGAGCCCACCGACTAATAGATCTCCCGTTTGACCAGGCGGAGGCGCTCACCTCCGCCCGCGCCGAGCAGGCGCACCTGGCCGACCTAATCGCCGCTGAGGCCGCTGCGAACACCCCCGACCGCGACGACGACCCCCGAGACACCAAGGAAGCGACCGACCAGGAGATGCAGGACCTGGTCGACTCCCTGCTAGCCGACGATGACGAGCAGGAGACTTCCAGCGGCCGAGAAAGTTCCCGCCCAGGTGGGGGAGGGCGGCCAAGGCCCGGCGAGCCAGCCCAAGGCGCCGACGAGGACGACCTCGGGATCCCCAGCGATGAGGACATCATCGTCCCCGAACTGCCCCGGCCGCCCGCTTTGGCCGAACTCGGCGCCAATCTCGTCTACAAGCTCACGCGCGCCGGCCAGCACATTGGCCAGAGCACCGGCCGGGAGATCGCGGACCAGCTGGATCGGGGCTACCAGGAGGCCAGCGCCGCCGTCAGCAGGGACGTCCAAAACTTCGCCCAGTACTCCTCTCAGTGGGCGCACCAGGCTGCGGCGATGCGCGATGCCCTGCTCATCGCAGAGCGCGGTGCCGACGGCGGATGGACCATCACCGGATCCAGCGGTACCCGCACCACCCTCACGCCGCAGCCGGACGTGCCCGCACGCGTACTGCCGTACGACAGCCTCGCTGATACCTACCTCGGTGAAGACGCGGTCCTGATCCGCTACGCCCAGTGGAAGCTCGCAGCCACGCGCACCGGCAGCGCGGAGGACCAGGCCCTGCATGCCTGGACCACCACGCTCACCACGCTCGTCACCGAGCGATACGACCTCCGTGACAGCGGCCCGACTCTCGAGCAGGTCACGGCCCGCGCGACCCACTTTCAGGAACTCGCCCGCCTTGCCCGCGCCGCTGTCGAAAACTCGGCCCCGGAAACCGCAGAACTCGCCGGGCACATCCTCGACGAGGCACAGACGCACCTGGAACGCCTCGGCCGCCTGATGAGCGACGCGACCCTGCATGAGCCCTGGAATAGAAGCCGACCCAGCCGCCTGGCCGGCCTGCCCGAGCCGATGCGCGGCAACCCGTGGGACGGTGACACCGACAAGATTCACCACGGCTATGTCCTGACCGGAGTCACCGACACCCAGGCGCTGACCGGCGCCGAACTGCACTACGCCCTCCTTGCCCTCAAAGAGGCCGGCGGCCGCACCCGGCGCCACGATGCCGACAACCCCCGCGTCCGCGCTCTGACGCCTACATCGCACACCTGGACCCGGCTCAATACCGAGCTCACACCGAGTCAGATTGAGCAACTCCAAGTCGCTCGCCAGTCCACCCACCAGGTTGCGCAACGGATGGCCGACGACGCCAACCTGCGGCGGGCCGCCCACCTCGCCAGCCACACGGACTTCCAGCGCGAGGCAGCGACCTGGCTCGCCGTCCACCCTGATGCCTTCGACGTCCTCGCCGACCTGCGGACAGACGAGTCCACCACCACGATGTCCGCGGCCGTCGAGCTGATCACCCAGCAGGCCTTCCACCGTGCTCGCGCAAGCATGCGGCCCCGCGAAGCAGGCCGCATCCTGCACCAGCTCGTCAGCCAATGGGACATCGAACCCACCAGCACGCTGAGGCACACCGCCGAATACCGATCCCTGCACCAGGCCCTCGACCATCTCGCCACCAACGACATCGAGCAGAGCGGCACCAGCGACCTACTGCGCCGCGCATTCTTCCGGATCAAACAACTGGCCGATGCCACCGATGGCCGCGACCGCGGCCGGGCCGAACGGATCCTCATTAACTACGGCTGGATGCTCGCGGCCTCCACCGGTCCGCGCCCGGCCAGCATCGAGCAAAACATCTGGGCTCGCCAACACGAGATGGCCGAGAATCTGTCGCCCTATCCCTTTGATGCGGACCGTTGGTACGAGCACACGAAGGCGAACGGCGGAGTGGCCGACATGCTCGGCTCAGACCTCAACAATCTGCTCGCCATGGCGAAGCACGCCGCCCAGAACAGTCCCAAGCGGGTCGTTGTGCGCAACGAGCCGGACGGCGGCATCCGCATAACTGGTGCCCGCACCATCGTGGCCAGCCCCCTCGCCGAACGGTTCCCAGCCGAGATCGAGCCGCACACCGACGAAGTCAGAGACCTGCTCAACCTCGCGCTTCAGGAAGGCAACTCTGTCGGCTTCGGGGACAAGGAAACGATCAACAACTGGCTCTCCAACCAACTTGAGCAGGCATCCGAAGGTCTTCGTACGGCCGTTGCAGCCAGCCCCCGCACGGAGGCGACCTTCCGCCAAGCCTTCAGAGTCCATGCCTATGAGGCCATGATCCGTGCCGGCAAAGAGCCAAGGCTGGGCGAGATTACCTCGCACCTGTCGGTGCAACAGGCGACCGCAAGTCCAGTTCAAGATCCCCGCGAGGCCGCAGTTGCTGAGCTCTATGAGAAAGCCGTAGCCAAAGCAGAGGGCGACAGGTTTCTCCATGCGGCAGTCCAAGAAGGTATGGCTGCTTCAGACCTAAGCGCTCCACATCAGGCACTGATCAGCACAGGAATCTTCGACTGGCTGGTCGCCGGGGCGGACCTCCCGGCCAACGAGGGTGGACAGGCGATCCGGGAGCACGTCCTGCACACACTGGACTCTGGCACCGTCGGCTCCGTCCTCACTGACCTGCTCCAACGGATTTGGGACGCGGCGCTCGCAGCTGACACTGGGACCCTTCGCCGCCCTGGGATGCGTGAGCACTGGGGAGTGCGGCACACACGCGGACGTGCCCTGGACGTGCTGATCAGCGTCATCGACCGTACAAACGTCTGCGATGACTGGCGCAAGAGCTCAACGCCCAAAGAAGAAGGGGCATGGAAGTCTGCCTTCCGCAATGCTCACCCGCTGGAATGGACCTGCCTACACAGCGCCGACAAAGCGTTGCTGCGAGCCAAGCGCGCCGCAGCAAGGCCGCAGGATCTGCTGCTGCAGTGTGAGAGCGCACGGCACGCAGCGCAGATCCTGCAGGAGTTCACGGCCGCAAGCCAGTGGGCAGACGAGTACACGGCTACCGTCGATCAAGCGGTGGCCGGGTTCCAGTATCTGAGCCGATACCTCCAAGTACTCAGCCGCCAGCCCGACGCCTGGGATCCAATGCGCCGCCAGGCTAGGGAACTTTCCCCGGTACAGCAGCAAGACCTGGAGAAGCAAACAGGACGATTCGCCAGGGCCGGTGATCGAGCCCGATCCCTGTGGTTCGATCCATGGGCCGCCTACCAGCTCAGTCATGGCGACATCCTCACTGGAGACCAGATCACGCGTCGGCTGCGAGGCCTGGTCGCGGCTGGGGACCTGGTCATCGAAGACAGCGACGGCTCCCTCATCCTTCACACGAAGTCGGACCCGTACCCCATAGTCCTCAACCGTCTCCACGGGGCAGAAGCCCTCGCCTACTTCTCGGAACTGCCGCATTACAAGGCCGCCGTGCACTCCGGCGCTCAGGTGCCACGCTTCCCCGACACCGAAGCCGTGATCACCCACCTGACGTCCAACACCACGGAACTCGCAGCTCCCGAAGACCACGGGGAGATGACCGAGCGACGCCGGCGCAGCATCGAGGAACTCGTTGCCGCCGACGACCTGGTCATACAAGGGCGCCTGCTGCTCGCACGTGCCCCCCGAAGCACGCAGTGGCACTTGTACTTCCCAGGCACATGCACCCCCATCCCAGGTCAACACCCGGACGGGTTCTCAAGCCTTCAGGCCACCAGCGTCGCCGCCGAAGCCGTCCAACAAATCACTGACCGGTCCGGGAATCCCTTCCCATGGGACGCTCCTCTGGCAGGACCCATGTCCCGCTTCTGGCGCTCGCACGATGACCGCGCCCTGGACGATGCCGTCGAGACAGCCCTTGCGGCGGATCCCCGATGCGACACCGAAGGACTCCACCGCCTTGCCAGCGAGAAGCGTGCCGAACGCACCGCCCACGACATGGCCGTTCGCCAACAAGATCTGGCCGACGGTTACGCGCTGGAACCCACCCGGCGAGCCGTCTACAACTCGGACCAAGGACGCAGCCTAGAAGTATCCCTCCGGCTAAGGGCCACTCGTGAAATGGTCGATGCGATGGGCCCGGGAAACGGGGACCTGCACGGCCAATTGATCACCGTCCGCGGTACCGCACACAGCCTGAGCGAAGGCGCCTACAACATCCGCGAATGGCCGCTCGGCGACGATCAAACGCCAACGCTGGTGCACCCGATCAGTGTGCGCTTGTACAACTGGAAGGCCGATGACGAGCGCAGCGGTGAGATCCCCGCCGAGGTGTTCCTAAGCCATCCCCTGCCTGCCAACTATCGCGTCCGTCCCGACGTGCCCCCGCACGCTCGGGACCTGGCCCGGACCTTCTACTACAACGAGGCATGGCCCAAGCCCCCCGGCGGCGTCGACACAGGCCGTCCCGCAGGGGAACCACGAGCTGCAGCCATCTACAAACGGGCCCGCACTGCAATGAAGTTGCTCCAGGACGGGCAATGCCAAAGCGGCAGTGTGCGTGAGGATTTCCTCCGAATCGCCAGCGATCTGCAACTGCTCGCCACCGCCTACGATCGCGGCGAGGACCACCCGAACAGCGCCACGTTCGCCGAAGCCTCGGCAAGAGCCCGGATCCTGCGCGAGAAGCTGCTGCAAAGCCTCCGTTCGTCGCACCATCACTCAGCCATCGCCGAGCATCGCCTTGACCCGGATAAGGACATTCCTCCCTCACCCCTTGCCACGGGGCCGCTCGGCGGAGTCCGCCTCTACCCCTGGCAGGCAGAGGCCGGCAGTGTCGTGGCAGCCACCGGCGTCAACCCGGACGGCGAAGACCTGCTTACAGCGACGGGAATCCTGCGCAGGGCGGCCTACCACGTGCGCGCCCAGGGCAGCGCCGAACAGCGCGGCACCCTCATCCACCTCGACACCCCAGAAGGGCCCGCTGAACTCTTCCTCCCTGAGCGGCATCTCGTCGAGCAGCTCCCCGCACCACTGGACCCAGCCCTTGCTTTCCCAGGCATGGCCCAGGACGCCCCCACCGAGCCCCCGACCCCGACCGTCGCGTCGTCCGCCGGAGCACAGCGGAAGGCCATACGCGCCTTTCATGCCGAAGGAGTACGCGGGGCCGGCCGCACCCTCGCCCCATCCTCGGTCTTCCGCTTCGCGCATGAGGCCCTGCTGTCAGGCTTCGAGGGACGACTGAACGGGCTCGATAACCGATCCAGGTGGGCCGAAAACGGCACACTGGAAGTGCACTTCGCACGAGCAATGCACGGCGACCGCGAACCGAACGTCTTCCGTCCCGACTATGCCGAGCCGAGCCAGGACACCGAGATCGACCCCGGGAAGTGGTTGCGGCACGGCAATGCAGAAAGCGTCGCACGGGCCGCCAACATGCAGTCCCTGGTCCGACTCGCTGCTGCCGAAGCAGAAGTGCGCAGTCACGTCGTGCAGGGCGGAACAGCCCCGTTCGCCACCTGGCTCGGCCGCCAAGCCCGCCTCGGCCACCCCTACATGCATCCGGACCTCCGCACCGAGTGGCTCGCTCATCCCCGCTACCGCCGGGAGTTCATCGCACTCGGAGAGCAGGAACTCCTCACCCTGCTCGATCAGCCTCTGCCTCCCTCACCCCCAGATCACCTCGCGTACAGCAGCCACCAGGCCCTCGCTGACGCTCGCGCTCATCTCGATGCCCTGGCCAACCAGTGGAATCAGCAGGCCAAGGGCTTCGTCAGCGAACGATCAACCACGTGGAACAAGTTCAAGAAGGCCTGGAAGACAGCCCGTACGGCACCCTGGCACGCCACCGACCCCGACGGGGGCGCTCTCCACCTTCAGTACACCCAGCTGGTCGACCGGGTCGCAGCCATGAGGCGCTGGCTGAACAACCAAGAAGGCCCCGAACCCCGCCACAGCGAACTGCGGCAGGGCCTCGACGTCCTCCACCTCCACCTCACCCGACACGTTCAGCGGCTGGAGGCCTCCCACGGGGCTGATCTCAACCTGAACACCGAGCTGGCCAACATCACCTCACAGGCCGCAGACCACCGGGCCGCCGTCTCCGAGGAAGACCTTTCGGCGGCCCTGCACGCCTGCCGTCAGGCTCTGGCACATCCGACCGCTGATGCCGACCTGCGCCTTGACCTCGACTTGGCGACCTGGTCGCTTACGCAGCCCCGCTCCACGCCAGAACACTTCAACCGGCTGGCTTCCCTGGCCCACACGGCGCACCGGATCGCCCACCACTACGCCGCCGAGGCGAGCCAGCCGCACCACGACATCCGGACCGCGGCCGCGGCCCTCGCGAGCGTGACGCAGACCTACACCGCCCACCTGATTCGAGCAGTCCGCGACGAAATGGCCGGGCCGGCCCCCTCACGGGAGATGCTCGCCTCGATCCAGAAACTTGCTCTGGCCGAGCCCAATCTGCGAAGCGCCCGCGACAGCGACACCTGGGACGAAACCCTCGATACATGGCTGGCCAGCTCGGTCCAGATGCCCAGCCCGCTTGTGCCGGCGATCCGCCTCGCGGCGCGGATCGGTGAAGGTCTACCCGCCCCCGTTGCTGCACTACGGGCCGGGATCCACCACACCCTGAATGCCGCCAACGAGCCGTACCGCAGCTATGCCCAACACCAAGCGGCGACCGAGTTCCTACAGGGTGCGGCCCGTAGCGTGCTGCGCGCACGCGACCCGAAGAGCCGTGAATGGGACTACCGAGACTTCTCGAAGAAGTGGTCCGCCTTCACGCCTTATGCCTCAAGCAAGCGGCCTGAAGACACCCAAGCCTTGTCCGCGGCAATTCGAGCCACACAGAGACTGCACGGCACGCTGTCCACGAACGTGCGCCCGACCAACCGCCAGATCTGGACAGACCTCAAAATCCTCGAAGGTCTGGCCGTACATCATCAGAAGCGACTGGCAGCCAGCGAAAACACGTTCCCGGCCGACGCGTCGACCCTGACGAAGACTCCCCTCGAGGGCATCGCGCCCTACCGGCTGACAAGCGAAGTGCGCAACGACCTAGCCCAGTTGCACGCAAGCTGGAACCACCTCCAACACGCAGCCACGCAGCCCGGCGCGCTCGACCACGCCGTGCACGCGGACCTCTTCACCGAGGTGACCGCCGCCTACGCCCACTCCCGCGACATTCTTCTCAGACCTGCCGGGCTCATCGGCGCCCTGTCGCACCTGCATGACGCGGCCGAGCGCCTCGCCATCCACCACGTAGGACTTGCGGACGAAGCCGCCAAACTCGCCCAGCACGCCCGACACCACGCTCTGCGGACCCTAGCCACCGTCCGCGACCCCGCCGGCGACGCACCGCCCCTTGACACACTGCTCAGCGAGCTTCACAAGTCCACACTCGCCGAGGCGCCCGGCGCCGCCGCCGACATAGCAACCCTGCGCGCCCAGATTCCGTCTCTCGTCGCCCACGAAGACCTCAACCGTCTGCTGCAGCGCCTTCCATTCACCCACCCCGCGCGATTGCGGGCCGAAAACTTCCTGGCCTCCTGGACCGGCGACAGCCTCAGTGCTTCCGAAGATCTCACGCTGCCCCTCGCCCGACAGCAGTACTTCTACCCGATGGTGCGCCTCGCCCAGATCTGCACCGACTTGCGGGCCAGCCTGCCCGCAGACGTCGACACAACCGGCCTGGACGCACTGGAAGGCCATATCGGCAGCTACCACCGTACGGTGACCGGCGAGCGAGGCAGCCCTCTCCGCCTTGCCCCCAATACCCCTCGAGCCGACAATGCCGCCGCCGCTAACACACCGCAACAGCTCCCCTCGGCCGCCGCACCGTCCCAGCCACCGACGGGGCCGAACGCAGCCCGCACGTCTCCCAGCAGCACCCCGCACACCCACCAAGGCTCCGACCGCCTGAGCGCCGAGCCGTCCGAGCACGCCGACTCTCCCGCCCGCCTGCCTGAGACACACTCAGCGGCCAGTCCCCAGCCTGGCCCGCCCACCGTCCCGGCCGACACCGATCGAGAGGCCAACGACGACGAGGCTGCCCGACCCCCGCATACCTCCGACGCATCACGCACTCCACAGCAAATAGCCAGCACGGCCCAGCTCGGCGCCGGTGCCGTGGACCTTCCGCGGTGGAATCAGCCTCCGAACCTGCCCGCACAGCCTGCCGACGCCTCCACGATCGATGGCCTACCCGGCTACCTCTGGCACCTCAGCGACGACACGGTCATCGTGTACCACGAAGGCCAGCCCATCGGGCACGCCGAGCGATACACCACGTCCCGCGACAAGACTCGATTCCGCTGCTACCTCGGTGACGACCAACTCACCCAGAAATGGTCCGACATCGCGGCTGCCAGTCACATCGCCACCGTCCACCACCACCTGACCCGGCCAGCCCAGCCACCCGCTACTGACACCCTGCGATTCGAGCACACTTCGGAACACACTCGCCTGTACGGGACCAGTCAAGACGATCTCGAGGCACGCAGCGCAATCGAGGTCGCCGGCCAAGGCCGACCGGTCTACGGCCGCCCAGCCAGCAGCAAGCGAGGCCGCGGGCACAAGGGACCATTCCTGTACTGGGAATTCCCAGGCACCGAGGAGGAGCGCCAGACCATTGCCGAAAGGCTGACCGCACTGCTGGCCAGCCGAGGACGGCACATTCCTTCTGATTCCACAACGCCCGCCCGGCCGGCCCCCCTTGGTCAACAGCAGGCTTCCGACCAGCCATCCGAATCTCTTACGGCTGACCTGATGGAGGGGGCCCCCGAGGGTGCCCAAGCAGTCGACGGGATGCCGGGCTTCTGGTGGACCACCCATGTAACGAGCAATGACGATCCAGGCGCAGACTACTCCTGGAGGCGCGAGACACTCACGGTCGGCTTCCAGAGCACCGTCATCGCGACCGGGAGGCTGGGCGACCGATCCTGGGCGATCCACATGGGCAACGCCACCCTGACTGGGCCGACACCTGAAGCCGCTGCACGCCGTGTCGCCCGCCATTGGCAGGACCTGCAGACCCAGCCCAACCAGAACGGCGGCCGCGAACCGCTATGGGTAGAGCACAACCAGCAGAGCACCCGCATCCACGGCCTGACCCCCTCTGACCCGCAGGCCAAGGCCGCACTGACGACAGCAGGATTCGTCAACAAGAGCAAAACAGGCACGACGGAACCCCGGGCGGGCGGCCTAGGCGCCCGCGAGCAGGCCGTCAACATCCTGGTGCGGACCCTGGCCGCCCAGGGCCGCATCGTCGAAGTCCACGCCAACACCGGCGACCGTGAAGCGGACCCGCCACCGAATCGCCAGGACCTCACTGCACAGGACTTTGAGTGGCAGGCACAGAGCCACCTCCGGATCGACGAGGGCCGGTGGTCCGTCGCCGACTTCGAACCCGGTGACGAGATCTGCCTGCGCGGCGACAGCTACTGGCGTCGCGTCACCGCGGTCGACGGCCTCAACCTGACCACGGCGGACGGCACGAGCCGCATGGTCACCTCCGTATACGCCCAGCGACGCGCGGGCATCGTCACCCGCTGGACAGATCCCGTCGTCGAGACTGGATACGCGCGGCCGCTCCTTGCGGCCGTCCAGAACCGCACCGATACTGAGATCGCCGCTGAACTGGCAAACCTCGAGCTGCCGGCGCGCAGCCCTGAGCACGAGACAGCGATCCGCCGTCGACGTGAAACGCTGACCACCGTGGTGGACCGGCGCCGGGCTGCCGCGCAGCGCCAGGAGACCGAACGGCAGACCGCTGCCACCCTGCTCGACATGCCGAATGCCCTGGAGCAGCGCGGCGGCGAACTCCTTCACGACGAAGCCGGCCGACTGCTCGGTGCGATCATCCGCATGAAGCCCAAGGCCTTCGTCTACCTGTCCGCTGACGGACACACCACGCCGGTGGCAGACAATGCCAACCAGGTCCGCCAGTGGGCCTTCACCGATCTCGAAGCGCGGCAGGAAGCATCACCGGACGGCTGGCGACCCAGCTTCCTGCGCGACGTGGAACCCGGCGCCCTCATCCGCGTGCCGGGACTGCGCCGCACTCCGGGCACCCTGCGCCACACACTGGACGCGGACCTCGTCGGCAAACCGTTCATCTTCACTCGCCTTGAGCGATCCGACACCGGCACCGTCACCCTCCACGGGGAACGAGACGGCCAACCCACACAGGAGACCATCCACCACGGCCACATTCAGTACGGCATCCTCCGGGAGGCGACGGGAGCATGGGCTTTCACCCCCGACGAAGTGGCGCTCACCGCGCTACGCCGGCAGGTCCGCACGGCCGTCGACACGGTCGGCGGTGCCCCCATCATGCCGGTCAACCATGTCCCCGCCCTGGAGGCTCTCAAGCGTCATGCTCGGGCCGCCGTCAGTAGGCCGCTGCACTCAGACAACGTGGCGAGCGCCCTCACTGACACACTGAACAAGGCTGACGCTCTGATCGGCTCCCTGTCCGCGGCCGACAATGACTTCGGCAGCAGGCTGTCCGCCCTTCGGTCTGTGCTTGCCGCCGCCCACGAAAGCCTGACCGCCCCCGCACCTGCCGATACCCGCTCCACCCCCGAGCCGACAGCAGTCCCGCCGACCGCGGCAGCCGCTGCGCCGGAGCAGAGCGCCTCCCCAGCGCCAGAGGCACCAGAAGGACAGAGCTCCCCAGCTCCTGTACTGACAAGCGGTGGAGGCCTGAACTGGCTTCAGATGGAACCCCCCGCGTTCGGCATAGATCGACGCACCACTGCCCCCGCCCTACCGCCTGTCACCCCTGTTCCCGGACAAGTCGAGCTTCCAGACTCCGATGGCACGCCGGAAGCGCCGGCCGAGCCCATGGACCCGGGGGACGACGCGGACAGGACCGATGACGAAGACGCCGCCGCCCCCTACCACCGTGCGGGTTGCAACGGCGAGACCAAGTGGCTCTACCTTGCCGCCGACGAAGTCCGCCACGTCCGCCACTACCTCTCGTGTGACTGCCACGGCGTGCGGCTGGGTAACTTCCGTCAGTCCGCCCCGCTTCTTCGGCCCGGGCACCACATCACCGCCGTGCGCACTGCCCAAGCCCTGGCATTGGCCGACCGCAACAACTACGACGTCTCCGGCGACTTCACGGCCTTGGACGAGCACACCATGCGGGCCCCCGTCATCTGGCGGCACGCCGCCACGCGCGAGAAGGAGGTCGCAGTCCCCATGCCCGATCCCCAGCCCAGGGCGACCCCCGATACCCAGGCTCACGAGCAACCCTCGCGCACGGAGTCCTTGCCGGCGCTTCCTGAGCAGGCCCCGCAGGATCTGGAAGAACTGCGTGCCTACTACCGGCTGCGGGCTCAGCACACCAGCAACGGCCCCCTAAAACTGGCGTGGAACCACCGGGCATCCGACGCGTCCATGGAGGTCATGGCCGGGGGACTGATCCGCTTCGGCAGCACCCGCGACTGGCGTCTCGCACCGTCCGGTACAGGAATGCCGTTCGACAGCACTGCGGACAGCCTCAGCTTCGCCAGCAAGACGGAGGCGGAGGCATTCGCCAAGCACCTGGCCGACGTTACTGGCGCGGACGCTGCGCCGCTTCCTTGGGCCGCAACCGACTTCCGCCCGGCCTTCGACGGCTGGCGCAGCGACCGAGGGGAGCCGCTCGAGCTGGCCCTGGCACGCCTGAGGGTCGAGTTCGACCGCAGCCGCGGCCGCGAACCCTTCTATGCTGCCGTTCGGACCTACCAGCCCTACGAGGACCAAGGCGCTTCCCGCGGCAAGGCACCGCACGATCACGTGTGGCCCGACGAGATCCCCGGTAACAGCTGGGTCCACCTGCCAGCACTCGACGGACAGCCGTCCCGTGACGTCCTCGTCACGTCCCTCATGCTGCTGCCACGCGGTGAGGTAGAGCTGACGCTGGACGGCGGCCAGACGGTGGCGGTCCCGCGCAACATGGCCCTTCCCGTCGCGGAGCAGACGGAAGCGGTAGACACGGCAGGACGCGCCATCGGTCGACGAGTCGAGTCCACGCTTCTGCAGCCGGGCCAGTGGATTCAAATTGAAGCGAACGCAGGGGTCCGGCACACCCGACGCGAACGCGAACTCCCTGACATGGAATACGGGCAGGCCTACCAACTGCGGGGCCGCATCCGCGAGCTCACCACGACCCCTGAGGGGCAACTCCAAGCACACATGGAGGGCGTCACCGCCCTGTCCGGGAGCACATGGGGCAACCACACCCCCGACCGCAAGGGGCCCTACGGAGAAGCTGTCCCGGTCATATGGCGCCTCGGCCAGCGCACGGTCCAGATCACGGCAGATCACGCCGCATTCGACGCCATGCTGGACCGCCCACTCACCGTTTTCGAGATCGAGCACGCCAACAAGGCCCGGCAACCCTCAACACCCGACATCGTCTTGATGGCCCAGGTCGTCCATCAGGCCGCATCCCTCATGGCCTCAACCGACACCACCTACCCGCAGCACGATCGCCTTCAGCCGCTGGCTACCGCCCTGCCCGCACTGCTCGCCGAGATCGATGAGGCGATTGAGACAGCCGACTTTGCGTTGCTCCTGCGTGCCACGCGCAGCATCTACGACCTGGTCGACGAGACGGTGGGCAGCATCGACGTCTACATGCCGCCGGGCCTCGAGCCGCTGTTCTCTGCCAGCAGTCACCTTCGCTCCCTGCTCCTCCACCAGCACAGCGACCAGGTGGGCCGCGCGATCACCGAGGTTCGGCAGCAGTGGTCCGCACCGTCTCCTCTGCGTGAGATGAGTGACGAGCAACTCTTCGACACCGTGGAGGAGTGGGCGGCCCGAGCACCGCGCGATCAGTGGGCCCGGGAGGAAGAGAACTGGCCCGAAGCCCATAAGACCATTACCAATGCGGCCAACATCGTCGTTGTCCACGACGACAGGCCAGGAACACGATCACGTGTACAGGGCCTCGCTCCGTACGACAGAGCGGCAGCAGCTGTCCTACGCGATGCGTCCTTCCGGCCCATCACTGGCTCCAGCGGCGTCAATTGGGATACTGACGCCCGTGTCGAGTCAGACACACGACGCACACGTGCCGAGCAGGCGGTCACCGGGCTGCGCGCCCTCGGCCGCAAGGTGGAATTGCGCACAGTCCAGCAGAACTCAGCGACGAGCCCCGAGCCTGCACCGGCAGCAGCCCCGCGCCAAGCAACGGCGGCGGAGACGACCGCCGAGCCGCCAGAGCTCGCACACGAAGCGCAGCAAGTTGAGCCCAGCGTCCAGAGCGACAGCGTCGATCAGGATGCTTTCAACGCCGTCACGATCGAGGTCGTCCACCGAGGGCATCCACTGGAGAGCCTGGTCCGCGGTGTCGCGCCCGGCGACGCCCGAGCCGAGGAAGTACTGCGTGCCGCCGGCTTCCGCAGGATTCGTGGCAGTGGCGGCCGCGGATGGGAGCCGCACGCCCGGAAGTGGGAGACACGACGCACCGCCGCTCTCAGTGCGGTCCGCGGCCTGACGGCACTCGGCCGGAACGTGTCCTCCGACATCGAGGACGGCAGGCCCAACATTGAGAACTACCGAGCGCAGGCAAACCGCGTACAAGAAGGCCCCTTCGCTACCCGCGAGGAACACCGCACCAGCGAAGATCAGCTCCTCAAAAAGCTGCACGACTGGATCATGTACATGGAGGGGCACTCCCTCCACACCCGCAGCGTGCACTACCTGCAGGAGCAGGTCGCCGTCGAAGCGGCCAAAGTGACGATCGTCCAGGCACTGCAGAAACAACAGCACACCTACGAGAGCAACGGCCAGCCAGACCGACACCTGACTGACGAGGACATCTACGAGACCCTTCTCGAACACCTCACAACGCTCGACCACGACAACTATCCCCGCCCGCAGGAGGTCACCGCCCGGCGCGAGGAAGTCGTGTCGGAGATCCGCCGGCACCTCGATCAGTGCCGGCAGACCCAAGGCACCAACGCATACGCCGCGTTCCTCGCCAGCGATGCCCCTCAACCCCGGGTGCTTGCCGAAGAGCTGCTACCTGACCGCAAGCTCAAGCGCGGCAACCAAATCTGGACCGGTCCCGAGGCCGTCCTGTACTTCTCCCGCCAGGCGCACTATTACGGCAAGCCCGTACGCCAACTGGCCCCCGACGAATGGCGCGTGTCGGTCGATCACGACGACGTCCGCCTCTTCAAGACCCCCACCGATGCCGAAGAGCAGGCCCTGGCCCGATCCATCCAGCACAGCGTCGACACGCTCACAGATTTTCCGACGCTCGACAGCGAGTCCTTCAAACAGTCCGTGGACGAGCTCCGGCAGAACATCGACACCTGGCGGCAGACCGCCAGCGCGGGTGCGGACCGCGGCTTCGACCTGCGCTACGCCTGCGAGAATCTCGACAAGAAGCTCGATCACGTCTTCTGGCTCCTGGAAAACCAGCGCCCACTGCGGCTCCTCAATGAAACCCTCCAGGAAGCCACCGACCACGCGATCCGAGTCGAAGCGGCACTGGAACACTCCTACGAGGATCCGGCCGATCAGGAGGCACTGCGTGCTGTCGCACACCAATGCCACATCCTGCGCGAACGCCTGGAGACCACCTCGCGAACGCCCAAGGAACTGCCGACCGACCGACGGTTCACCAGCATTGACGAGGTCCGCGCGCACTGGAGGAACAGCCCCGACCCTGCCAGCGCCCCTCTCCACGCAGACAACGCCCGCAGGGCAGCCGACAACCTGAGCGACGCTGACCAGCTCACGCAACGCGGGCATCTCGTCGTTGCCCGGCAGGACTCCCGGGGCTCGTTCGTGATCAAGCACACCGGGAGCAGCCTCACCGTCACCACGGCCAGCACGCGCCATGCGGACCGCGCCCTGCAACTGGCGCAGGCACTGGAGGACATGGCGGTAGGCCAGCAACCCTTCGACTGGACCTCGCCCGACGTCGACCAACGGCTCACCGCGCACCAAAACCTGATCAAGACCGTGACCGCGCTCCAAGAGAAGTCGTGGTACCCCGCGAGCGAAGGGGCTGGGCACCGACGCACACTCCGCGACGTCGTCGAGTCCTGGCCCCCTAGCTGGATCACGCCCAACGACTCCTTTGAGCTCACGGCTGCAGGTCTGGTCATCGGCCCCGACCGCGGCTACGACCCCGCCTGGCACATCCTCCCCGCGTCCGCCGCGCTCGCCCTCGGCCTGCCACCAATGCTCGACCGCGACCAGGCGTACGCTCTAGCCCAGCACCTGGAACGCGAACTCGTCGACCACACCGGAGCCCCCCTCGACTGGGACAGCCCCACTCTGACTTCGCAACTCACCAGCTTCAGAAACCCCAGCGGCCTGAGCTTCCACAAGGCACTGGTCGAAGCCCGCCGCACCTTCACCGCGCCTCCCAACCCCGTCGACACGCAGCCGCCAGCCCCTGAGCCCGTCGCTGCCGCAGACCAGGCAACGGAGACCTCACCAGAGCCCGAGCGGCAGGAGGGCAAGCCCGAGCCCACGCCCCCGGCAGACGACGACCACGAGCAGTTCCTTGTGGGCGAGTCCGTCACCCGAAGCGGGCAAGTCGTCAGCAACCGCAAGAAGACTTCGACCCAGGGCGACTACCACTGGATCACTATCCGCGCGCACGACAACACCATCCTCGCCGTGCGCCTCGATGCCACCCCCTACGCCCCCACAGACCTGCGACCTGGCCAGGAAGTCACGATCACCGGCACCGTCGCCGAACCCGCACAGCGACGCAACGGGCGTACACAGACCCTGCTGCGCAGCCCCGTCATCACCCCCGCCGGCACCTCGGCAAGTCCAGCCCAGTCGCGGGACTGGCCCGACCTGACCCCCACTCAGCGAGACGTACTGCGTGCCCTTCCCTACCCACAGCGGAGCATGGCCTGGACGCCGGCGTCCTTTGAGCCCTTCTTCGAGGTCCTGATAGGGAACCAGTGGAAGACCATCACTACGGTCAATGCGTTCACCGTGCACACCGGCCAGGATCTGCACGGCTTCCACGAAGTCCTGGCTGTTCGCGGCAAGGACCACCAAGACCACCAAATTGCGCTGGCCACCGTCGCCGACGCTATCGAGGAGCTGAGCGAGCCCACCGACGACGAGCTCCAGACCCCGCTACCCCCAGCGCCGGTCATCGGGCCGCCCGAGGCGCTCACCGACGTCGAATTGCAGCAGGCGATCAACCAGCTTTCGGCCTGGCTGGAGACCGCCTACCCACATGCCCTGACCGAGATCGACCCCGAGGAGCCGGTAACACGGCGCCTCATCACCGTTCAGGAACTTCGCACCCGGCTAGACGCCGAGCGGGCCACGCGCAGCGGACTCTCCCAGGACCTACACGCCGTCGGGACCCTGACGCTGGAGCGCGCCCGGCACCACCTCCACCTCGGTGCCCGGGATATACACGGTCGCATCGCGATCCTCGACCAGAGCGACACCGCCGTCGCGCATATTGCCCATGACACCGACGGCATGCCGGAAGACACAGGAGCGCCACTCGACGATCCGCGGCGGACACGCAAGCGCGGGTATCGAGTCCAGCACAGCGACGGGAGCACAGAAAAGCGCGCCTACCAAAGCCCTCACGGGGCCATGGCCGCCTACTTCCGCGATCACCACCCCGCCGCCAAGAGCCCTCAGGCCAAGCCGACCACTCCGCGCTTCGCCAACAGCGTCGCCTTCCGCACCTACCTGCGCACCCTGCCCAACGCCGCAACCACAGCCGAGCAGCGGATCGTCGAGTACTGCCGCCGAGCCGCTGGAAAGGAGGCAAGGGACGAGAAGGGCAGGCCCATCGACCTCGCCCCGGTGCGCCTCTCACCCGGCAAGCGGATTGCCCTGCATCGTGGCGACACGAAGACCCGGACCCGCGCCGACCTCGAGACTTCCCTCAAGCTGAATCGGGCCAAGCTCTGGGACTCCGGCGACAGCGCGCCCCGCATCGTCTCCAACTGGGTGCTGCAGTCCCCCCATCGCCTCCAGACCATTGCCGGAGTCTTCCCCGTCCCCACCCTGCGCGAGGCAGAAACTCTGGCCACTGCGCTCGAGGCACTGCGGGACCACGAGGGGAAGCCGCTCGATTTCGATCAGCCCGGGCTCACGGACCGCCTGCGTCGGTTCCGTGACGCCGAGGGCAGGAACTGGCCCACAGCCGTCGCGGTAATCCGCACCCTCACACCGGGGCTCGACCCCGACGGCACACACGCCCGCTGGCTCCTCAAGAACGCCCCAGAGCACGCTCCAGCTACCCTCGCAGCAGTCACCCAGGCATCGGAGAAGCAGGCCACCAGTCCGTCGTCTACCATCCCCGAGCCAGCGCTGCCGGCCCAAGAGCCCGCGAATCCTCGCTTCTCCACCTCGCAGGCCGCGGAGCGGACCCCACCGCATCCCCCCGAACCGGCCGAGCCGACCCCCCAGCAGCGTGCCGAAACCCGCCAAGAGGCCATCGACCACCTCACCTCCCTGCAGCCACCATTCCTAGCCAACCTCGACCTGACGCGCGCACACGTCACCGATCGCGGCTCATTCCTCGTCGCCAAGTCCACAGCCAAGAACAAGCCGCTGTACCGCAAGGGCAAGTGGTACACCGTCCACACCGCCAGCGGGACCCTCATCTCCTCCGCAGACGGCGAGGACACCAAGCGCGACGCGACCGAATTTGCCGACCTCCTTGAACAAGCCACCACTGCCGACGGCAACCCCATCAACTGGGCGCAGTTCACCACCAGCGATGAGCTGCGCTACACCCAGACCATCCCCGGCTACGCCTACGACGAGATCTACAACCAGACCGGCCTCCGCTTCCAGGTCCAGCGAGCCGCCGCAGACGATGCAGCCCTCGAGGCCCAGCGGCCCGCCGACCCCCACCCGCACACCGGCCCCTTCCGCCGCCGCGACGATCTGCTGGCCTACTGGGCTCAAGGCGCCGACCCGGCGCTGCCCGAAGACCACCGAAACGCGCTGCGGAACATCGCCACCCAGAACCCCGAGACCGTCCACCTCTCCGCGGACGGACAGTTCGCGCTCATCTCGGCACCTCTCGGGTGGCTCGTTCTGACCGCCCGAAGCGGCAACAGCCTCATCCCGGCCACCGACCCTAACCACCAGGCACGCACCAATCACCCCACCCGCAAAGCAGCCGAGGGCTGGGCCGCGCTCGTCGCCACCCTGCACGACGCCGACGGCAACCCACTCAACTGGGCAGCTCCCGACGTCCGCCCCGACGATCGCGGGAGTGACCGCGGGGAGAGCTGGAAGCTCGCCTTCCTGCGCATCGACGCCGAACATGCCGCTCAGTTCGGCGACCAACACCGCAATGCCCAACGGCGCTACGACCTTGAACGCGAGCGAACGGACAACGACGGAGCCGGAACCGGACGCATCTGGGGCCGGGAGATCCAGAACGGCACGGAACTGCGGCATGAGGCGGACCCCACGCTGCCGGAGCGGGTGCTGTCCATTACCCGCCGCACGGACGACCAGATCACGCTGCTGACCACCGCCGGCCAACGCACCGTAGGCCCCGACGAGCGCGTACCCCTGGCCACGGGCGAACCGCAGCGGTCCGCAGTGGACGACGAGGGACGGGCCCTCGGCACCCGCGTCCTGCCATTCGAACTCGAGGCGGGGCAACGCATCCAGCTGCAGACGCCGGCCAGCACGCTGTACGGCCGAGTCCTCCTCTCCGAAGCGCTCGGAGCCTCACACGTCATCACTTGCTGGGCGACCGTCACCTCGGTGTCTCCGGACAGCGGAGACCTCCGCCTCGAAGGGGTCCGCCTGTGGGACGAAGGGGGACGCCCCCTCTCCCGGACGGACCACAGCACCATTGGACGGCGACGGTACGACAGCAACGGCCGCCTCCTCGTTCAGACCAGTGACAGCATCACGCTCACCCTCAGCGACCTGAACGAGCTCGGCCAGTTCGTACAGCTCGACGACGATGCGCCCGAACCCCGCGATAAGTACGCGCAAGAGGCGGAATCGCGTCCGGATACGCCAGAGCCTCACGAGATCACGCCGAAGCAGATGCAGCCCGGCGACCACGTGACCTTCACCGTCGGCCGAGGCGGTCTCGAGTGGCCGGACAGCACCCGGGACATGGACAAGAAGCCTGAGGAAGTCAGGGTGCAGGGTCTGGTGTATCCGTCCTACGACGGGCAGCTCTGGGGCTCCGTCGCACTGCTCGAGGCCACCCTCACAGACGCAGGGACCGGGAAGGTACTGACTACGGACGAACCGCATGTCCTCATTACACGACTGCCGTCCAGCGTGCTTGTCGACCCCGGAAAGTACCGCGACGACCTTCGGCCCGAGCCACGACGGGCCGACGAAGTCCGCGTCGGTGACCTTGTGGCCCGCGGGCGCACCGGCGTCGCAGTGACGGACATTTTCCACGTCACCAACCGGACACTGCACATCGGCCTTCGTTTCGGCGAGGACGAGTATCCCTACCTTCCGGAAGCCAGTGAGGAACTACAGGTCGTTCCCCGCGAACGACGTCGTCCCGAGGACCTGGCACGGCTGCTCGGGCCGCATAGCTCCCTCAGCGCGATGCAGTTCGACATGAACCGCATAGCCGGCCCCAACTCCTTGCTCACCCGGCTCAAGGCGGAAGCCGAGCGGCGCTCGGAAATCCTGCCCGGACTCAGCGCAGCGTTGGGCGAGGTCGAGCAGGCGCTCGCACCGCTGCAAACCGCGGGAAACGGCACCGCAGGCTGCCGTGAACGCGCTGCAGCACTGCGCGCAGCGCTGCCTATGGTCCAGGAGATCAACGCCGGACTGCCGCTGTCTGTACGGACACAGTCCGGCATAGGCGAAGACATCCTCAACCTGTGTACCGCCCTTGATGTCCAGGCCCAGCACCTCGATGCGGACGTCGCCAGCCTGGAGCAGCGGGCCGCCGAGCGCGCTGCTGCCAAGGCGCGGGAAACCACCGAGGCCGCAGCATCAGAGCAGACAACCCCGCCAACCACGCCCACGACCGCACCCAGTCAGGTCCGAGCCGAACAGCCAGCGCCCGAGTCAGCGGACGAAGACGCACTCTTTGCCGTCGAAGAGGTCTCCACCCCAACGCGGCGACGCAGCATCGTAGAAGATCTCGCGGACGAACCGGCCGAAGCAGTCCGCGGCGGCAACCACTCCCCCTCACGCCCCTCAACCGAGCAGGCAGGATCGACTGACCCCGCGGCCGCCAGCGACGATGCCCCGGCAAGGCCGCCCCAGCGGCCCCGCCAGAACACACCGACACGCCAAAAAACGAACACAGAGGCGCTTTTCGGGATGGCCGCAGCCGAGGGCGCAGAAGGCAGCGCCGCAATACCCACCACCTCAGGGCCTGCGGCACTGGCCGACGTCGTCTCGGACCCCGGCGGTCTCGATACCTGGGACGCCGACGGGGGCCGCTCGGCGGAAGAACCCGTAGAGGAACCGAATAGGGCCGGGCTCTCCGGAGACCACAGCAACACACCGGTCGAAATCACCGTCACCCAGGCAGCAACGCCCACTCAACCCGTGGACCAGGACATTGAGCCTGCGGAGGACACCAGGACCGAGCAAGCCACACCCTCCACGCAGACGGAACCGGCCAGGCAGACGCCCACCACCGACTCCGGCGCTGCCCCGACACTCCCCTCAGCAGCCGAAGAGGAGATACCGCCCCCCTTCCGTATTTCCAAATGGCCGCAGATCGGTCGCATGGGAGGAAGGCGGCTACAGGCATGGCGCAGCCGCGGCACAGACCTGCAGCCGGGCACCAACCCCCACACCGATCCGCTGACCGAGGCAACCCGAAAGATCACGGACCCGAAGGTCCGAAGCGACGCCCGGGCCCTGTTCCAACAGCTCAACCCCTTGGCAGAGTTCGACGCCGCACTTGCCAATGCGCTCAGCCGAACGCGCAACTCCTCCGTACGCGCCCTGGCCTCCCAAGCTGGCCAGGCACTCCGTGAGGAACTCGTCGCCTGCGCCGAAGAAGCGCAAGAGCAGTTCCAGACGGCCATGATCGCACCCGGCATCCTGCACTATGCGCGCGGATACGGGCGCGACCTACCCACCGAACAGGCCTACCGGCGCAGCCACAGTGCATTCATCCACGTCGTTGAGCAGGCCGAAGCCGAAGCACAGCGACGTGGAATCGACGCGGGCGCAGTCACTGAGGTGCTGGCCGACGCCGCCGGCTGGGACGGCAGCATTCACGACGGCCGCCTGATGAACACAAGCCGACTCAACGTACCTGTCCACGCCGCCTACCGTTCCGCCCACGACCGCCTCGCCTGGATGCTCCAGCGCGTGGGTTGGCTGGACAAGCACAACAAGGCCCGAGCAGCACTGGACTTGCCCGCCCTCCAGGCACCTCACGCCACACCTGCGAGCACCGCCGAGGCCAGCTTTTGGCCCTCCCTCAGCAGCGCACAGCGCCGCTACACGCGGACCCCGCGCCGAGACCTCTCGGCACTGGCCGCCGCCTATCTCTCAGACGCTGGAGATCAGGTCATCGGCCAGGCCGCCTGGGAGGAGGCCTATCCACTGGCTCAGTTCGAAGAGAACGCCCGATCGGTCCTCGACCAGATCACCGACACCGAAGAGCACCGCCTGGTCGGCGAAGTCCAACGCGCGCTCCACGCCGAGCTCACGACCCTGCTCCAGGACACCACCCAGGCGCCCCCCACCATCAGCCGGCTTGCCGCGACCGTTGCCGCGCACCGTTCCCGCGCTGCGGACGAGGCCGAGATGCTCGGACTGGACCCCCACCAGGTCTGCAGTCACCTCGACTACATCGCCGGCTGGGACGGGTCGATCGCGATCACCCCCGAGGGAAGCGCCGTCGCCAACTACACGACCATCTTCACAATCCACACCGCCCGGACAGCGCCCGGCACGCCAGAACAGCGCAGCCGCCGACACGATCTGGTCGCACAGCTCCCGGACCCCAACGCGCTGCTCAAGGTGCTCACTGCACTCCGGCAGCCAGCCGATGCCACATCAGCTGCCCAGCCTCAAGTCGCCCTCGCCCCAGCCGTTCCTCAACTCCCTCCCAAACAGAAAGACGCCACCTCAGGCACCGCAGACCCGGAGCCGCCCACAACCGCGCCGGAAGCCACCCAGCCCGCCACCGAGCCGATGGAGAAGCCCATGGCTGCACCCCCTCCGGCTGCCCAGCCCGCAAGGGCGGCGCAGCCCCGCACAGCCGCCACCCCCCAGCCCACCGCCAGCCAGGTGGTCGTGCTCACAGTGAACGGCGACACGTACACCTTCCAGAACCAGGCCTCGGACCGCCTCGCGGCAGACGTACGCAACGCCCTGCACCATAGCGGCGCCCCCGCCACGCGCACGATGTACGGGCGCATCGGAAAGCGGCAGTTGCCGCTCTACTGGGAGGCAACGCCCGCAGGGATCGTCTTCAGCCTCGAAGAGGACCCGGAACCCGTCCTGACGGTGACACCCACCGACATGACACCGTTCACCCCCGGCGTGCGCCCGCCGCGTGAAGAATCCCCCTACCCCCGACTGGTGACCGCCATCGCGGCACGCCTGGAGGCCAGCGGCCAGACAGCGCCGTCCGGACCGAAGCTCGTCCCGCAGGCACCCATTGGACCCAACCAGGTCGCCAGAGCCGACGCGCAGCGGTTGAGCGACGACGCGAGCCAGGCGGTCGACCGAGCCGCTCTAGAGCAGATGGCCGCCCATGCCGAGGAACAGGGCCTGAGCGAAGTTCCAGTTGACACTCATGGCCCCCTAGGGGTTGTGCAGCTGGGAGTGTGGCTGCAGACCCAGCTCAACCGCGTTGATGCGGAAACGACTGCTCAGACGGACGCTGGCGCGCCCGCAGGTTTGGCGGCCGAGGCGACGCCTGCACACAGCGGAGAAGCCTCGCCCTCGCCCCGGGATGGCGGCCCTGAGGCGCCCCAGGATGGCGGCCCTGAGGCGGTGAATGGGCCCGCCCCCGCCGCCCCAGCCTCCACCGCTCCACGCGAGGTGACCCGAGCGGCGTCCTCGGTGGAGGTAGGCCCACCGTCCCGGCGCACCGCCGTACCGTCTGCCGCCACTGCCAGCGAGCCGCAGCAGGAGCCGGTCGCCGAGGAGCGGATCTACGCTGCTCTCGAAGCCGCCCTTCCCCTCTTCGAGCAGGCACTGGCAGCCCCTGAAGCGGCAACTGCCCAAGCCCACCTCGCGGAGAAGCGCGGCATCACTGAGCCGGCAGAGGCCCGGCGTTGGAGCCTGGGGTACGCGCCTGCTGGGCCACGTACTCGAAAGTGGCGCGCGATCACCAACGAACTGCGCAACCAGGGATTCAGTAAGGAGGAGCTGGTCGCCGCAGGCCTGCTGAACATCACAGAGAAGGGGAAGGAGGTCGACCAGTTCATCGACAGCGTGGTGCTCCCCATCCGCGACCAGCAGGGCCGTGTCATCTCCTTCATCGGCCGTGCCCTCGACCCGAAGGCGGTCGAGGACTACGGCAAGTACCGCTCCAAGAACACCCCCGTCTTCAAGAAGGGCGAGCAGCTGTACGGGCCCGATGGTTGGCAGGCCACCGCCGCACGCGGCGGCCCGATCTACCTCAGTGAGGGGCCGTTCGACGCCAACGCGAACACCGCCTCACTAGACGCCGTCGGGCACCCGGACCCCGAGAGTCCCGGCGTGTCCGTGGCCCCCTGCGGTACCGCGCTCACCACCAATCACATCGCCGAACTCGCGGCCCTCCACGACGGCCCGCAGCCTCTGGTGTTCGTCCTCGACAACGACCGCGGGGGCCAGGACGCTCTGCTTCGGCAGGCGGCCCTGGCAGCCGAATGGGACGGCCCTGTCCATGCCGTGTTCATCGACGGCGCCAAGGACCCCGATGAGCTGCGCCTGACCCAAGGTGATGAGGCCCTGCACCGGGCACTCACGGAAGCGCCAGTTCCCCTGGATGAGGCCCTCGCACGAGTCGTTGAACTCAGGGCCACCGAGACGCTCAAGAAGATGGAGGACGAGAAGAGCCTTCTGCCTCCAGTCGACGCCGCCCAGGCGATCGGCGTGATGCTTGGCGCCGCCCGGCTGCCCGAGGCAACCGTGATCAAGCTAGCGCTGCACCTGCAAGACACCCTGGGGATGGGAGCCGAGCACACCACCTACGCGGCCTTCGCCGAACGTAACCAACACGAAAGCGCCGACTCGGCCTTTCGGCGGGCAACTGAAGCCATCCACCAGGTCATGGAGGAGCGCCAACGCGCCCAGCAGGAGACACACTCCCAGGAGGAACTCCCGATCATGGCAGCGACCGACACCGCCGAGCCAGCGCAGAACCTGCCCGCGGAGCAACTGGCCGCCGATCTTGAACCCGTCATCCAGGCTGCCGAAGCCGCCGGCACGGAGCCGAGCGTCAGCGCGGCCCAGGAGACTGCGCCTGCCACGTCCCCGGCACCTCTCCGAGAGCAGTTGGTCGCTGACGCCCAGGAGGCTGACGCCACACTGGCAGCGGCAGGGGAACAAGTCACCCTCACGGTCCCGCTCGACCTGCACCCCCTGACGCGGGAGCTGGAGACGCTCGCCGCCATGGACGACGCGGCCATCATCAAGTTCCCTCCGCTACGGGAAGATCCGCGGTACCAGCAGATCCAGCGTCTCGTCGCGGCGGCCAACGCCTCGCTGACCGCAATCCGCACGGACACCGACATCAGCGAGTACACACGCCAACGGCGTCAGGCGGCGCTCACCTCGGCAGTAGCCCGTGCCATCGCCATCAACAGCACCGCCATAGCGGAGGAGATGTTCAACGAAGGCATCTGGGCGCACCCGCGGCGACGGGCTCTGAGCGCACTCGCGAGCGTCGCGAGTGACACTGCTGACCAGGCCGCCGGAGTCCTTGAGCCCGGTACGAGTCTCGCCGGCTTCCTTGCCGTGACACGCGAAATGGACAAGCTCGTCACTGCCTTGGAGGCACTTGCCCCGCCCAGCGAGCGCCGCATCCCCCTCCCCAGCTGGCCTGAAGCCCTCACCTGGGACGCGCTGCGCAACTCCCTGCCTAGCATGCGCCGCTCACCGGCCGCTGCAGCGGCTGTCGACCTCACCCGCCGCTGGACCCGCCTGGATGTCGCACTGGAACGCTTCCAGGACGACCGAAAGCTCAATGGGCTCGGGCGGACGCTGAAGATCCGAAGCGCCGAAGTGATCGCAACCCTCGCCCGCTACCTGGCTGCGGAATCCGAGAGCAAGGGGCATCGCCTCAGCACGGCGCTCTGGGAGGCGGTCCACCACTGGGCCAGGGAGACCGTTGACCTCCTCCGCGGCAGGATCAGCGAAGGAGAGACGCGGGAGCCCGGCTTCTACACGGGCAAGAAGATCAATGGCGTGTACGAGACGGCCATTCAGCAGGCGCGCGCCGCATGGAAAGAACTCGAAGCGCTCGACCCGGACGACCCAGAGACGCCCGCCCGCCGGGCCAGCATCCACGCCCGGGCGCTACTGGCCCAGCTGGATTACACCGCGCAGCGCGGTGAAAGCAACGGCCTCGACGCAGCCCTCGATCCCTCCGACCGGATCGGCTTCCTACTCAAGGACGTGGACGGCCCCGCGCGGATCGAAGAGTGGAGCCGCATTCGCACTGCCGTCCTCGAGCTCGCGGAGACCCTGTCCGAACGCAACCCGCGGCGCCAGCTGCTCGACGCATGGGCCGAGCGCATTCACCTCACCATCAGCGGAAGCACCACACCCGACCCGGCCGCCGCGGCGCGGCTGACGGCGACGGACATCCAGGAGTTCGCACAGCGAGCCCTCGCCACTCAGGAGCCTTCGCCGCTAGTTCTCGCTGACAGCCCGGAGGCCTTCGAACGCGCCCAGCATGCGCTGACAGTCATGGAGCGACTGGGCATCGTCTCAGGGGCGGACGCCTCGCGCCCCGAGGGTCCCTCTCGCCGTGCCATGCTCATCACCGACCCGGGCGAACTGCAGCATGCCCTGCTGCGCGCCGAGTCCGAACTCGCGACTTACCGCGCCAGCTTGCACGCGCAATCCGCGCAGCAGGACCCGTCCGCATCGGCCGAAGCCAGCCCCGTTGAGGTCGGCGCTGCTGAGGCCAGCGCGGCACCGACCCCGGATGGGCCCGCAGCCGAGCCACCCGCGAGCGCGGGTCCCGCGGCGGGAGAGGACACGCCCGCAAATGTGCCGCCGCCCGCCGACTCCCAGCCGGAATCCGGGCCCGCAGCACCGTCCAGCAGTCCAGAGGAGCCAGCGAGCGCACCCGAACCGGAGCGGCGCGTGCGCCCCTCCAACCAGGCCCGGGTGGCGGGCTTCCTCAAGGACAGTGGAGAGCGAGTCAAGGCCCTCAAGACGGAGCGGCCGCCGGAGCCAGCGGCGCAAGGAGTGAGCCCTGCCGTCACACCGATACGTCCGCAGGACCAGGCCGCGCGGCAAGCTCAGCAGCCACTTGCGCGGACAGCAGGTGCCGGCCGTAACTGAACAGAGGACTCACCGAGAAACCCAACGAAGGGAAAGGACCGCACCCATGGCTCAGGAGGCAGAAGCCGGCGACGAAGCAACTCAGAGACAGGAGCGGGCCCGGCGCCACATCCAGGTCGTCACCGAGACGCAGATGCGTCTTCGACAACTGGAAGCCGACCAGCGGGCCGCCCGTGCGGCTCCGCTGCCTCCCAAGCCTGCGCGACCGCAGCACTACTACGCCGAGCTCCAGTCGCCGACGATGGCAGCCAGAGCACGCTGACCGGCGGCGTCATGCAGGTGGGCCTGCCGACCCCCGATGTTCTGGGGTCGGCAGGCCCACCTGCATGACGTGTCGACGCTCAGGCTCCCTGCGGCGGGCTCACCTGCCCCCGCACTGCATCGCGGTACTCGACGCTGCCTGTGAACGGCACCCGGGTGCGGGGCTGGTGGTAACCGTTCGCGCACTCGCCCAGGTACATCCGAGGAAGGCGCTCCAGCACCCGTGCCAGAGCGTCGTGCCACAGATACGGCCCGGCGGCCGCATCCTGCCCCGTCGGGTTGTAGGCGGACTCCCACCCTGTCCACAGTGCGGTGAGCTCCTGTCGCGCCGCGCCGTGCAGATACCAGCACTGGCGCGGAAGCTGATCGGTCGAGAGCTCGAACTCGTCGGCCAGCCACAGCACCCAGTCCACGAACTTGTCCCACAGCTCCTGGTACTGATCCTCCGGCACAGTGCGCCAGTCGATGGCAGCTCCCGGCACCCGCTCGCCCTCGGCAGGGGCGCCGCCCGCTGGTCCACTGCCCACCGCGCCCGCGGAAGCCTGCTGGGGGAGGGCACTGAGCTGCTGCTCGATCTCGGTGAGCCGATTGGTGATGATCTTCTGCTCGCCATTGAAGGCGTCCAGCGCGTCGAGCAGCGGCTGGAACGGGTCCTCTTCCGGCTCCTCCAGGCCGAAGTCCTCGTTCTCAGCCACTGTTCTGCGCCTCCCGCAGGGCGGCGTCCGTCGCGGCCTTGATCTGCGCAGCACGAGAACTCTCGTGGATACGCTCGAACTTGACCTTGGTGACCTTGGTGCGGCGGTGCACCACCAGGCCGTGCCGTTCGGGAATCATCCGGATGTCAGCCGGCTCCAGCACCGCCCGGCGCCGGGTCGACACAGAGACCGACATGCTGTCCCCGCTGTCAGATATGGACTCCGTGTCCTCTTCGAATTCTCCCGCCAATGCGCTGTACGTCTTCAGTTCTTGCTCATCGCTGACACCACCGAGAATTACCTTCACTGTGGCCGCGGCGAACATTTTTCGGACACCGATCTCGCCCCACCTTTCCTGAGCTTGGGCGAGATTCTGGAGCACGGCGACGACGAAGATGTTCTGCGATCCGCTGACGCTCATGAGAGACGGAATCTGAGGGAGCGGCGCGACATTCGCCAACTCGTCACCGAAGAAGCCAAGCGGTGGGTCGAGCCGACCGTTCGGCATCTTTGCGGCAACCTTCTTCGCGGTGTCCAGAATGGACCTGGTGAAGGCCGCCATAATCGGGGCCAGGCTGGACCCTTCGTCCTCCTCGCCGATCAAGAACAGTGTTCCGCCGGTGCGCAGCCAGTGTTCGATACTGAACAGGGACGGATCCTTCGGGTCCGCGGCGAAGATCTGCGCCACGAGGGGGTCGTAGAGCGCAGTGAAGCTCTGCTCTGCAGTACGCCACGAGGCGCTGCGCTCCTCAGGCGCCGCGGCGTGCTGGGCGGCGAGCGCGCGCGCGAGATCTGACCGGCCGTGCCTGGCAAGGATGTCCACCGGCTCTCGGATGCTGGGCGCGGTGGCCCAGCGCAGCAAATTCATCGCCCCAAGCCCTTCCAGGGCGGCCGCGTGAAGCCAGCAGGTAATCAAGATCTGCGCGTTCATCGCGAAATAGCCGCCATTTTTCGTGCCCTCTTCCGACTTTGTGGTGGAGGTGAGGGTTTCGGCGCGCTTTCGTGCCGTTGTGAAATCCTCGCAGCCGTCCACGAGCGACCACCGCAACTGGTGTGGCCACCCGGACAGAGCGGTCGGATCCAGAACCTGCACGGGACCGTGCCGCTCCCGCAGTTTTGCGGTGGCGTAGAGGATGTCAACCTTCGAACTGGTCGCCAGAACCGTTCCTTCGAAATCAAGGATTCCTGGCATGATGATCTGACTCGTCTTGCCTTCTCGGGGTGGCGCGACCAGAAGAAGGGTTTCCTCAATCGGCACCCACAGCGGGACACCCGTGGGATCCGACACGCCGATGTGGACGGCGACAGTCTTGACGCTGGGCTTGGCAACGGACAGCTTCTGATCGTCCTTGCGAAGCCGGGCCGGCAGGAGGGACTGCGCCTTGGTCGTGGCACCGGCCGCCTTCGCCTGCTTGGCCAGACTCGGGCGCAGGGCTGGAAGCCGGGACAGTGCGTAGCCCTCGCCGAGAGCCGCTTCCAGTTCGCGCTTGGTGGCGAGGCCGTCCGTGCCCTCAGAGTTCCAGGCGGACCACCGTCGCCATGCCTTGCGCCCGACTACGGCGGTACACACTGCGGTGGCGACGAGCACCGGATAGAAGATGAGCGCATGGCCCACCCCTGCCCCGGGCGGGAATGCTTTCCCCGGGTCCAGGGGATCGGCTGGCAGTTTCACCAGCGCCTGCCCCGCCTCCGACCAGGACACTGTGGCGATCCGCCCGTGGTTGAGCAGGCCGGAGACGGCCGCGGCCACCCACATGAGGAAGGACCCGGCGACCACCGCGGCAATCCCGAACAGCCACCACCCGTCGCGGAAGAGGTGAAGCCGTATCCCGCTATGGGGGGTGACAACCTTGCCGTTCACACGCCACCCCCCTTGCGCAGGGGCACAATGGGAGCGGTGAAGCCCTCAGAGGGCGCGGTGCGCTTCTCCGTCATTCTGCTGTCGGTGTTCGTCAGCTGGATCTCTGTCTGCGACCGGATATGTTCGACCAGCAACACCCGCTTGCCCACCTGCCACACGGCTCGGCCAGGCGCGCACAGGTTGGCAGGGTCCGTGATGGCGGCCACCGCCCACTTGGGCAGCTGCAGGTAGTCGGCCGTGATCTCGGCCTCGTGCTGATCCAGGTGATAAATGACGCGCGTCGCGCTGAGTTTGAGGATGGCAGCGGCCTCGGGAGCATCGGCGATCAGCAGATCGCCCAGATGATGGAGAATCGACCAGAAGCTCAGCCCCAACCTGCGGCCGTACCTCATGAACTCCTCGAACAGCCGGGCTACAGCGCGGTGGGACAGGATGTGCCAGGCCTCCTCGACGATCAACGTCCTCTTGACGTCGTCGTCCTCCTTCAGCCAGCCGAATCGAAGCCACGGTCCGATCACGGCCATCAGGAGCGGCATCGCGACACCCTCGCGGGGCAGCTGCGCCAGGTCAAAGACGATCAGCCGTGCGTCGAGGTCGATGCCCTCCGAGGTAGGGCCGTTGAACAGACCTGCCAGCTCCCGATTCGGGGCGCATAGCTTGTCCAGGGCGAGTGAGGCGGGCTGGCCCCATATCACCAGGTCTTCCGCGCTGATCTCGCGCTGGCCGAGCTTTGCTGCGACGGGGTGGGTAAGCGCGTTATGAACGTCGGACAGCACCGGTACCCGCTTCTCGGAAGCAGCGACCCGCAGGGCCACCGAGTGGGCCTGTGACAGCGCGAAGTCAGTCTCTGACGACAGCGCGCCAGCCAGGATTTCGACCATCGACGACAGCACGCGGAACTGGTGACGGGCTGGGATCCGGGGATCCAAAGGGTTGAGCCGTACGCCCTGGCCGGATCCGCCGTAGACCAGACGGATCGGGGTGATGCCGAGGGTGCGGGCGATCTGGTCCCACTCTCCCCGGCCGTCTTCCCCTTGAGCGTCGAGGATGCAGAACGACCGGTTGCGGAATCGCAACTGGCGTAGCACGTAGGTCTTCTCCAGCGCGGACTTCCCGTGCCCCGACTTGCCGAGCACCAGGACATGCCCACTGGCCAGACGCTCCCGGGCTGTTGGGTCGTACAGCACGAACGGGTCGTAGATCCAGGCCCGCCCGCTGTAGATCTCCCGGCCGATGATGACGCCACGCGGATCCAGGCTGGGCGCGCCCACTGCGGGATACAGGCCACAGGCCTGCATCGTCGTGGTGCGCACCGCGCGCCGGCGGGTGGCGGTCTGAGGCAGGATCATGCGCAGCATGGGTCACCGCCGCCCTTCAGGAAGGATGCCGCCGACCAGGGGCAGCGTGTTCGCGAACGCGCGCCACTGCTCCTTGTCGCACCACTCCAGCGTCAGCTGGCACTTGGCAGCCGCGGCCCGGATGTCGTTCTTCTGCCGGATCAGCTCTTCCTTGTCCGAGCTGGTCACCGTGACCCAGCCCGTCAGCCGCACGCCCGAGGCTCCGGCAGCAATCTCCTCGACCGTCCCCGCCGCAGCGCGAATCTCCCGCCGCTCGCGAGGGTCCTGCAGCTTGCCTGGGGTGTCGTCGGCCTGGCCGATCTCTGAGGTCACGTCCGAGAGCGCCTCGGCCAGCGCCCGTTCCCCGGGGACGAGCTCCATCGTGACCCCGACGGTGTAAATCATGTCCTGGACGTAGAGCAGGAGCGGTGCCAAGAAGTTGACCCCGACCGGCATCGTCGGCCACTGCTTCACCCAGGCCGTCGCGCTGTACCACGGCTCGTCCGCCTCGAAGCCTCGGGCGGCGATGAGGGTCTCGTCCCGCGCGTCGACCTCGGCCGGCCAGGCCGTGGAGCGGTCCATGCCGCGGTTGTCGTCCAGCCAGTGCCCGGGCGCATAACTGTGGTGGAAGAGAGAAGACAGCGCCGCCTCGTCGAGGCTGCGAACCCAACGCAACTGGGCTCGGCCCAGGTTGCGGATGAATGTCTCGATCTCCTTGCCGAGGACGATGCCGTAACCCTCGGCCAGCGTGCTGTACCGGCTGGCCTCCTCGACGAGGTCACGGCTGTAGGGAATACCGAGCGCGAGGAAGAGCCGGCGGTCCTCTGCGGAGATAGCCACCCGCTTCAGTAGCTGCTCGTACGAGGCGTCGAGCCAGCTGGCCGCATTGGGGTCACGGCGTGTGGCGGCGTCGCGAATGTGAGCATTGGGATCCGTTGGGATGATCTTGGAAAGCCACTGCACGCGCTGGATGCGGCCCCCCGACTCGGCGGTACTGCGCAGCAGGAACTCCCAGGCGCTGATGAGGCTTTCCTTGTCCTCGGCGTCCAGGCCGCCGAAGTGCTTCATCCCCTCGACTTCGACCACGGCACTGAACATCGCCTCACTGGGTTGCAGCAAGACAGCGACGGTCCCGAATCCGGTCCGTGCCTCGAACCACTCCATGCTCGGGGGGACACCCGCCGGCGCTGTGACGGCGGCCGGACGCCCGTCGCCCCAGCGCCCGGCGAGCGGCGCGGTGGACCGGTACAGCAGCGAGCCGTTGCGCAGCCCCCGCCGGTATGAGCGCTGGATTTCGAACCATCGCAGGTAAGTACGCCCGCGGAAGGGGATGAGCACCGCCCAAGCGGTGAACAGGGCAACCCCGAGCGATCCGGCGATCTTGAGGGGAATTCCGGGCAGGGCTGCCAGCGAGATGACGGTTAGGACTGCTCCTGCGCCTAGGACCAACTGTTCGTCGGCCTCGAACTTTCGACCGAGGAATCCGCGCGGACGGGGCCTCGGGAACGTGAATGAGCGTGCCACTGCAAGCTCACCTCCAGTTCAGATGAGCCTGAGTCAGGCGGGGGATGAGGGGTCGCTGTCGGGCCACTCACTGGTCGGCGGGGGAGGAGGCGCCTCACCGCCGGACAGAGCGTTCGTCTGCGGGGTGGAAGCCTGTGGCACGTCGCTCGGTGTCGAAGACGACCCGCCTCTGCCGCCACCTCCACCGCTTCCGCCGCCTCCGGCACCGGGCTGGGGAGTTCCGCCCATGCCCCCAGCTCCACCAGTCTGGTCGGGACCCGGCTCAGAGCCACCGCCCGAGCCATCAGACAAGCCACCGCCCGAGCTCATGGCGCCTGCGTCGTCGTTGCCCATGTTGGCGGTGTCGAAGCCTTGGTCGACCGCGCCCTTGACTTCCTGCTCGGCCTCTTCCTTCTGCTCCTCGGCCTTCTGAGCGCCCATCACCCCAAGCCCAGCAGGGCCGGCTGCAGCTGTTGCTCCTGCTCCGGCGAGTTCGCCTTCGCTGCCGCCTCCGCCTACGCCTGGGACATCCGCGCCTCCGGAAGTCCCCTTGTCCTGCATCTCGTCATCACTGTTGCTCCCCCGTGCCTTGGACCAGGCCTCCTTGCCCTTCTGCATCGCCATGTCGCGGTGCTGGGCGAGGTTTTGGATCTCGTCACCGAACATCGGGATGAACTTGGAGACCTGCCAGGGCGCGAAGCCGGCGATGAGGAACAGCGCCAGGATGATCAGCAAAGTGCTCAGGATCTTGCCGAAGCCGGACGGGGGGTGACGGAACATGCCGCCGAAGAGGGCCGGAATCATGGCCAGGACCACCATCATGATCCACTTGGACATGATGATGCCCGTGATGATGCCGATGTACTTCTTGGTGTGACCCCACAGGTCTCTGTCCACTAGCCCGGCAAACACAACCGGGCCGAAGACTACGCCGGTCAAGATCAAGGCGTTTCGGGCGACGAGCATGAGGAACAGGCCGACCCCGACGGTCAGGAAGAAGAAGATCAGCGCCAGTGCGATGGGCAGCCCCACCCCGGAAGCTGCGAGCGCTGCAAGCAGCACTACGACGAAGGCTCCTGTCAGTGCCATGTCGGCGAGGAAGGGTCTGAACATGCTGATGGCCATTTCGTCGACGAGGTCGACGACGGTCGCGATGATCGCGGGCGCGAAGGCAGTGACGATCACCGAGAGCAAGAGGTGCCCGATGGACTCCCCAATGGCTGTGCCTGGGTTTACGCCGCGGGCGACGCGCTTCACGATGGCGATCAGCCAGGCGATGCAGGTGAAGATGGTCGCCAGGGCGAAGACCATGCTGTAGAGCTTGAGGAAGCCTGGATTGCTCCAGTCGATCTGCAGCACGGGATCACGTCCCGTCCGTGGCTATGGCCTCGATCAACTTGCCGATCGCTGGCGTGGACTTCTTGGCCAAGTAGCCAAGCGGGTCTGAGGCGAAGTCGATCGTGTCGCTTACGGCGCCGGCTGCGTCGCTCACGCTGCTGACTGCACCGTCTACGGCGTCTCCGGCCACCTCGCAGACCTTTTTGGCCTTGTCACACACCCACTTCGCACCATCGACCGTCTTGTCGATGACCTTGTTTCCGGTGTCCTTGATGTCCTTGCACAGGCCCGCTGGCAGCACGCACGGCAGATCGATGCCTCCGAGCGCGGGGGCCTTGGCAGGAACTGCTGCTGGCGCCGCTGCGGCCGGGGTCGCGAGCATGGTCGACCCGGCCACCACGGCGATCACCAGGCTGAGGAGGAGTGCTGACAGGCGGCACGTAGCGTTAGCCCACATACGGCGGCGCATCGAACTCCTCCTCAGCGGTGCGGAAGGTCTGCATCGAGGACGGCGAGGAGCCATCCGACTGCAGCGGGGTGGGGCCGTCGACGGAAGCGATGGATGTGACCTTCCAGTCGCCATCACGCCACTGGAGGTTGTAGGTGTAGGTGGTCCAGCTGGCGGAGACGGGCAGCTTGGCCTTGTCCGTCGGGACCCCGGCTATGGAGGTCATCCACACGTCGACCGAGGCCACTTGATCCGAGTAGCTCGTCACCCGGGTTCCCAGACACGCCGATCGCAGCAGTAGCCCGGAGGCCTTGGGATCCTGGAGGCCGAAGCCCGCGATGAGCTCCGCGGTGGCATGATCGTCCTGGCTGATCTGGCTCGCAACCGAGGCGGGCGCCATGATCTGCCCGATCAGCTTGTCCCGGTACGGCTTGTTGGTGATGTACGACCGACTCGAGCGTGCGATCTCGAAATTCGCCGCCGCAGCCGCCGCACCATCCTTTGACTGGGGATAGCCCACGGGCACACCGACTGCCTTGGCCGTGGGTTTGGTCTTGCCGCCGCTACCACCCGGCTTGCCAGGCGCCTGAGACGCGGCCGCCGTGCCGGGCTTGTCGCCCCCGGAGGAGCCGCCACCCTGCCCGGTCAGCGAAACCAGCAGAGCGACGAAAAGGACCGCAGCGGCGAACACGCCAATAAACAGACGCAGCTGAGGCCGGCGCCTCCCCGAGTCGGCACTCGTGGACTCGGAGACCAGCATCCGAGTTCCTGCCGCGGGGGTCTTCGCCTTCTTGGGCATCAGACCCCCATGCCGAAGACGATTCCGAAGAGCGTCGACATGGAGGCGACGAGGAACAGGCCCGCCAACGCGCTAATCACCATGGTCTTGCCCTGCTTGACATCCATGGTGTTCTGCTGGGAATTCCCGACACGGATCTGCCAGGCGCCCCAGATCGCCATGCCGAAAAGGATCAGCACCACGGCCGCCATCAGAACCTGGATGATCGTCCGTGCCTTTGAGCCGACCGCGCTGAACGGTCCCCAGTCGGGGCTCAGTCCGTTCACGAGGTCGCCTACGCCGCCCGCCAAAGTGGTGGCGTCCTGTATGGCCCCGACCATGCCTACCTCCCTGCTGACTCGGCGCCCTGCAACCGCAAGAGCGCCGAACTGTTGCCACTTGGTCCGAAAAGCAGGAAAGAATTCGCGCAGTACGGATAGTCGAGGTCCAGTTCCCGCCACGCGGGAGGAGCTTGACTATTCGCTATTGGCGTGAAGTAAAGTCCCGCCTTGGATTCTTCGGACACCTCCGTGACTAGCTGACGGCGCACGACGTTAGAGGCCAATTCAGCACGCATCGCAGCCCTTTCCGCCTGACGGGCACGATGCACTGTCGCTGCCCGCACCACGGGAAACCCGCTCCTGGAGCGGCCCGTCCAGCGGGACGCTCGGAGGGTAAATGCGGAAAGCACCGCTGATCGGAATAGCCGTCCTGCTCAGTCCAGCCATCGCGGTGCTCGCGCTCGTGCTCCTGCTTGCTGGTGCCAGCGGCTCAGACACCAGTGACATGTCTGCGACAGCCGCCAGCCAGTGCGTCGTCAAGGCATCCACTGCTGATGGACAGACTGCACAACGCCCTCAGGTTCCGCTGAGCCCACGCGGAGACCAGACGCAGCCGTCCTGGAACGAAGAGCAAACCAAGAACGCGGCCGTCATCACCAACGTCGCCCGGACACGGAACCTCAAGCCTCGCGCCGCAGTAATCGCCGTCGCCACCGCCATGCAGGAGTCAACCCTGCGCAACCTCCACAACGGAGACCGTGACAGCCAAGGACTCTTCCAACAACGCCCCAGTCAGGGGTGGGGTACTGCCGCCCAGGTAACAGACCCCATCCACGCGTCCAACAAGTTCTACGACGCACTGGTGAAGATCCCCAACTGGGACGCGAAAGACCTGGCCCACGTAGCCCAAGGCGTTCAACGGTCCGGCTTCCCCGACGCCTACGCAAAGTGGGAGACAAGCGCTGGCAAGCTCGTCGCCCAGGTATGGGGAGCGGACGTCATCGACTGCGAGCAGGCCGGCGGCGACGGCAATACGGCGAAAGCCTCGGGCGCATGGCAGTCCCCGGTCGGCATCAAGGCCACCCACAACTACCAGGCGGGAGGATCGATGTGGTCCTCCGGCAGGCACACCGGAGTGGACTTCCCTGTCGCCACCGGCACAGAAGTCCACGCCGTCGGAAACGCCACCGTCATCGAGGCTGGATGGGGCGGGCGCTACGGCAACAACGTCGTCCTGAAGATGTCCGACGGCAGTTACACCCAGTACGCCCACCTGTCACGCGTTGACTTAAAGAACGGCCAGGCCGTCAAGGCAGGCCAGGTCATTGGCCTCAGCGGCGCCACGGGAAACGTCACCGGACCGCACCTCCACTTCGAGGCACGGACCGGACCTGCCTACGGCAGCGACATCGACCCCGTGAAGTACATGCGCGAACGCGGCATCACCATCTGATCACATCCCTGAGGAGCACCATGAGCGCCCAAACCCCCGGCACACGCAAGCCCCGCAGCATCTCCACCCACCTGGCCATCGGTTCCAACACCGTGACGGTTGACGGCAGCGCCATCCCTATCCCTGCAGGGCGCACCCCCACCGAAACCGCCCTCGCTCACCTCAGGTCCCGCGCCCGACCCGAGCTGATCCTGCGAGCACACATCGAACAGGAAGGCTCATCTGAGACCCTGCACCTCCCCATCACCCCGCCGGACCAGACGCCACCGGCTCGTCCACTCCCCGCCGGCCTCGCGCCCGAGCTTGAGGAGCGTCTGATGGTCACCAGCCAACTCGCCACAAACGGCGCACACACGGCAGCGGCCGATCACGCACAGAGTCTCGTCATCGACCTGACCATGCAGTACGGCGCCGAACACCCGGTCACCCTCCACGCCGCCGAGGACTGGGCGCACCTTGCCTGGCTCACCGGGAACTTCGAGGCTGCCGCTGAAACGTGGCTTTGGCTCGCGGAAACCCGAAACGAGGAGAACAACCCCTGCCTCACCCTCCTGTGCGCCGACAACGCCGTCGCCTCATGGCGCCGCCAGCGGCCCGAAAGTGCAGCTCAAAGCCGACACGCGCTCGCCGAAGGAATGGCCCGGCTGGGCCTGCTGCGCCACCACGCTGCCCTGACCGCAATACCAGAGAGCACGGGCTGATCCAAGTCCCGTATGATCTATTGACTTTCACGGCTGGCACACGATGCCCGGCCCCGAGCAGAGGGGAGAACAGTGGTGCGACGGAGAATCACCTTCGCCGAGCTCGTGATGGTGGTCGGCCTGCTCTACTTCGCCGTGACCATCGCGCTCGGCGCCACCTACCTCGGCAGCGGCTGGAATTGGCGGGTAGTCGCGCCGGACGGCTGGTACTCCCTGCTCGGATACGCCGCAGCCACAGTCTTCATCGCGAAAACCTGGAGGCACCGGCGGGGCAATGCCTCGCGCAAGCCCTAGCTGGCACGCCGGCCGTGGCGGACCACGGCTGGCGCGCGCTACTCTGGTGAACCGACGGGCCAGCAACCCCTTCCAGGCCGCGACAGTATCGATCGCGGTGCCTCGAGCACTTGGTGCAGGGGCGGTTGCTGGCCCTCGCCATTTCGCAGGCCCTCTGCCGCGTCCTCTTCGCCCCGCTCGGCGCGGGGCGCCTGCGCCCTTCAACAGCGCCGTACGGGACGGGTACAGCCATTCTGGCCGCCGCTCCTCGCGCGTCCAGTTCTGCGAGTGCAGACTAGGTGCCTAGACCAAGTTCAACTGATGGAGGCTCCCTTGTCCACAGCAGCTGGGACCAGCCGTACCCGACGCCTGGCGCAGCATCCCATCCGAGCTCGCACGTTCCGAAGTCGAGCCGCGGCGGTTGCGGCAGCACTAAGCCTCTCCGTGGCCGTCGGCATCACAGTCAGCAGCGCGCTACCGACCAGCGACTCCAGCCTGGAAACGCCCGGAGATCCCGCCTGGGACTCTGCCGGCCATGCCGTGCTCGCCGACCCGGCCTGGGACAGCCCGATCAAGCCGCTGCAATAGCACGATGAGTGGAGTGTGGTCCACTCCTTTCAGGACCGCGGCGTCTCTGCAGGCAGACCGCCCCAAGGAAGACACCCAGGCCAGGCCACGCCGCTCGACACGGTGAGAGACGCGCGATCCACTCGCGCGTCCGCACCCGGCTCCCAACAGGCCACCCGCAAGGTCCGGCACGCACAGGGCGCTCACGCGACGAGATACGCCGAGTACTGATCCTGCCCCTCAGTCGGCCTACGTTCCGGATTCCCTTCTTGACACGCCTCCGGAAGTTCCAATCCGTCAAAGGCGAGGAACGCATTGAATTGAGTTCGCAGTTTACATAGTTTGCGGGTCATTGTCGTGAGGACGACAAGCCTCGACTCTCCTTGCAACGGAGCATCTCGTGACCTTGGCAGCAAACATCTCGGTCCCTCATGGCGCCGATCAATCCACACCCGCTTCTACCGGGTCCTACGCGCTGTACGCCGAACGCGACGGCATCGCCTTCGGCTGGACGTTCAGCGACATGCTCGATACTCCTGAAGCCGCCCGTGCCCTACTGCCTGCCGTACGCCGCGAACTGGCCACGCTCAACGAGGCAGGGCACTTCCACGGCACGAGCTACATCCACTTGCTTCACCATGCAGCGACAGGTTGCGATTGCCTGGCAACGGAGGCCCCTGACGAGGGCTGCCGAGTGCTGGAGACCTTCGCCCCGCGTGAAGCAGCAACCGGGGAGGAGGACAGGGACGCGGCACAGGTATGGGCCACCGCCGCCGCGGTGAAGGAAGGCGGCAGTACGCCCGCCGCTGAAGGTGTCTCTTGGGACGACTACCCGATCCGTATCTCTGAGGACCCCGCCAAGCACGACTTCGAGCTGATTCACACTGGCTGTGGCCAGCGACTGTGCGACGTCGAGCACGGCGACACGCTTCCGCCCCTTGTCGGGATGGTCGAGGACCACGCCGCGAAGTGCCGAAGGCACCGCGTGCAGCCGCCAGGCAAGTCCTAAGTCGGGGAACGTCTAGCGGTGCGGGCTTCTGCGGCGGCCCGCACCAGCAAGGGGGAGCCGCAGTACCTCGGGCGGCTCCCCGTAGCTCACCTGGGTACGGCGGAGCTGGCAAGAAGAGGCCGGCGGCGTTGCCGCGCGGGCCGCCTTGCCGAGGCCAGACCGTTGGACCAGTGGGGGCGGGCTCCTCACCAACTGAGGCTGGGTTTCCGCCCGATCCAGTGCCGCGCTGACCGGTCCGAACATCTATTGAATGACAATGCTTCATTAAATAGTTTGCAGCTGTGGCCGGGAAGTCCGGACACGCTGAGACGGAGGAACAGAAGATGGATTTCGACCTCAACACGCTGTTCGCTGCGGAGCCCCAGGGCGGCACGGCGGCCGGGACGATCGCGCGCGTCGCACCCACGGTGGAAGGCATCACGGGAGCGCGGAACGCAACCCTTGACGACATGGTGTCCCTGCTGCGTGCCCAGCGGGACTCGAAGGTGGACATCGTCACCTCCGCCTCCGACCTGCGAATGGAGGGTGGGATGCTTCGAATCGCCGGCGACCCGACAGCGATCACCGCGCACGGCGTGGGGCGCGCGGAGACGCTGCTCCTGCCGACGGAGGTCCTCGACGAGCAGGCTGGTGCCAAGCTGGGCATCCCCGTCGGCTACCTCAAGAAGACCCGGCGTGAGCAGATAGGCCTGTACGACGCGAACATCAACGGCTGGCTCGCGAGCGCGCCGAGCCGCAAGTTCATGGTTCGCACCCTCCAGGACCGCAGCAGGGGAACCGGCGTGGCACGCGCCCTGCTGAGTGACAAGTACAAGGTGATGGACAACCTCGACGTCCTCGTAGCCGCGTTGGACGGCATCCACCAGGCCGGGCACCCGGGCGAGGTCACCAGCTGCGACCTCAGCGACCGCAGGATGTACGTCCGCATCGAAGCGCCGCAGGTCGCAGTCGCCGCCCGCGAGCTGCTCAAGGACTACCGGTCCCCGTTCTCCGGCCAGACTGGAGCCGAACTCCCCGAAGTTCACGCCGGGCTGGTCATCACCAACTCCGAGGTCGGCTGCGGAGCCGTCAGCATCATCCCGCGAGCGGTGTTTCGGGTCTGCCGCAACGGCATGACGATCGAGCAGGACACCATGCAAGCGGTCCACCTCGGCGCCCGGCTGGAGGAGGGCACGATCGACTGGTCCGTGGCAACCCAGACCAAGGAACTCGAACTCATCACCTCCAAGACCGCCGACGCCGTCGCCCACTTCCTCTCCCACAACTACGTCGAGAAGGTCATCGAACGCATCACGGAGAGGGCCGCCACCGAGATCAACGACCCGGGCGCGACCGTGAAGGAAGTCACCAAGCAGCTCAGCATTCCGGACGAGACCGCCGACGCCATCCTGCGCCACTTCATCAAGGGCGGCCAGACCACAGCCGGCGGAGTCATGCAGGCCTTCACCTCTGTCGCCCAGACCATCGAGGATGCTGACGCAGCCCACACCCTCGAAGCCAAGGCCCTCGACGCCCTCGCCCTCGCCGCGCGCTGACACGAAGCCCCTGAGTCGGGGCCCCACATTGCGGGGCCCCGACTACCCCGACCCATCACCGAGGTTGAGCAGCACACGCATCGGCCTGCCGGTGCACGGCAGCGGCAGCTGGCATCAAACGCCCACTGCACAGGCACGGACATCGGTGCCCGCCACGCGAAACACAGCCAGCGGGCGCCAAGGCCCCGCCCTCGCTCTCACTAGCCCAGCCCTTCCCCAGCGACGGAGATCACGTTGATTCGCGACGAAGTCATGACCACGGCCCAGTTCACCAAGGTGCCGGCCACCCCAAGGTGGCGCCTTCTGCCCGAGTGGACGCCGCTGCCCGAAACATGCACCTGCGCCCCTTGCAACCGTTACACCTGCGGGCACTGCCGACACGATCAGTGCGAGGACTGCGGCATGTGCGCCATGTCGCCGTGTCTGTGCTGGTGCGAGTACGGCCTTGGCTTCGCCCCGAGCGACTGCCCGCCCGATGGGCCGATGTTCTGGCTTGGCGGCCATCACGCGAACTGGTTGTCGACCTGGAACGTCCCGATGTGCGTATCCCGGAACACCCTAGTTGGCATGGCCCGACTGCCTCGCGCTGCCGAGAGCTGGATGTGCGACTCCGGCGCCTTCACCGAGATCGACCGAAACGGCGCCTGGACCGTCAGCCCCCTCCAGTACGTCCGCGACCTGTACCGGTTCCGCGACGAGATCGGCCGTATGCGCTGGGCTGGGCCGCAGGACACGATGTGTGAGCCTGACATGGTCGCCAAGACCGGCCTGTCCGTGGCACGCCACATCGACCTCACGGTTGGCAACTTCATCGACCTCATGTCGATCGATGACTCCCTCGCTATCTACCCCACCGTCCAGGGCTGGAAGGTCCCCGACTACGTCCGCTGCGTTGAGGAATACGAGCGGCGCGGCATCGACCTGAAAGCCTTCCCATGGGTTGGCGTCGGCTCCGTCTGCCGGCGCACCAACGTCCGCGACGTATACGCGATCCTCTCCACGCTCGCCGATATGGGCCTTCGCCTGCACGGCTACGGGCTCAAAGGCGACGCGCTCGCCACCTGCGCAGAATTCCTCGCCTCGGCCGACTCCCTCGCCTGGTCCGCCGACGCCCGCTGGGCGGCCACCAAGACCGGCCCGCTGCCCGAATGCGTCGGCAAGCATAAGTCTTGCTCCAACTGCATCCGCTGGGCAATGCGCTGGCGCGAACGGATCATCGCGTCAGTGCGCAGTCCCCGACAGACCACCCTGTGCCTGAAGGCTGAGCCTGGACAAGACCGACCTTGGCATCCTCTTGCCGTAACCCCCGGAGACCTTGTGGATTGGCATTGATCACGAGGCGACCCCGATCAGCCCATCCATTGAATTGTCCCACGCCGGTTCCCGCTGAGGAGGCCGCCCCGGGCTGCCTCAGGGCCAACTGCCCCATCAGGCCGGGCGCCTGCACCCATCAGCCAAGATCGCCCCCGGCAGCAGTCGGGGGCGATTCTACTATTCACGGAGAAAGCCATGCCGACTTACGAGACGTCGCAGCGCTTCGCGTCTGATCTCGCCAGGCTCACCCCAGCACAGCGCCAGAGATTCCAGCGAGTGGTGCTCGAGGAATTCGTCCCAGATCTTGAATCCGGCCTGTTTCGTCCAGGACTGCGGATCCGGGGCCTACAGGTGGCGCGTGGGGTATTCGAGCTGACATGGGGCCCGAATGGCCGCGCCACCTGGGCATACGGACCCGAACGCCTCCGCGGAGCCCGCCATGTCGTATGGAGGCGAATAGGAACCCACGCGATCCTCTGCCGTCCCTGAGCACCACTGCCCGGCATCGCGAAGGAAAGGAAAAGCGGCCACCAAGAAGGGCGGAGATGCTGCCCGGGAAGCCGTAGTAAGGCGTCTGCCGCGGGGGCATATTCGCAGGTCAGAGCGCCTTTGCCCCCTAGTTTTATTGAATAGGAACCTTTAATTAAATAGTTTGCAGGTGTGGCCAGGAGGGCGGCCGGAAGAAACCGACAGGGGAGGGGCTCAGATGAGCGCGATGACCGCGACACCTACCGCGGAAGTCACGGATGAGGAGGGGCGTCCGTACGCCAACGGCTTCCGGCCGGCCGTGTTCGAGTGGGACGGGTGGACCTGTGCCGACTGCACCGTCTGCGGAGCCGGTGCGACGTGCGCGGACTGCAAGGACTGCACGGCCTTCGCCGCGCCGTACCCCCCGCACTGGGCGCGTGATTGGCAGGAGGGCGAGCCGGAGCGCGGAGTCGAGGCATTCGGCGGCCCCGGCGGCATGTCCGCCGGGCGCGGCCTGGTCGACGATGGCGGCGACTGGGCGCTCATCGAGAACAACCGGGACGCGGCGGCCACAGCCCGGGCAGCTGGTCACTGGGTCGTGGAGGCGGACATCAGGACGCTCGACCCCCGCCATCCTGCCCTGCGTTGCACGCGCCGATTCCACGGATCGCCGCCGTGCCAGACCCTCTCCGACGCGGGTAAGCGGTCCGCGTGGAACAGCGATGAGATCTCGGAACTGCAGTCGATCATGTGGCAGGCCAGCGAGGCGTTCGGCTTCCTGGAGGTCGACGACCTGTGTTCCCTCTACGGCGGCCCGCACGGCTACTTCGGCGACGTGCTCGACGGCATGGAGGACCACCCAGACGCTGACGGGTGGGGAGAACAGTGCGGTGGTGGTCTCCTTCCCCCCTGCATGACCCCCGCCCAGTTCCGTGAGTGGGCCGCCTCGGTGGTGTCCGACGAGCGCACGGCGCTGATGGCCGAGATGCTGATCTGGCCCATGTGCCTGGTGCAGATCGGCGCCCCCCTGGTGTCGATCACCATGGAGCAGTCAGCGAACTTGCTCCGGCAGACCCCGGCCCTGGCCGAGGCCATACAGTCCGAGATCACCAGCGTGGAGGGCTTCGGCTGGGCGTGGTGCTCCTGGCAGATCATGGACGCGGCCGAGTACGGAGCGGCCACCCACCGGGAGCGCGCCTGGATGGTGGCGACCCGTTACGGGCAGCCCCGGTACGCCGAACACGTGGACGGCGAGGCAGCTGCCCGCGAGATGTGGGCACACATACTCAAGCGCACCGGCGAGCTGCCCGACTGGGCGCCAGAGCTCGACCGTCGCATCGAGCCCTACCAGGGCCGCCCCGCGCTTCCGGTCGTCACCGTGGCCACCGCGCTGAACCTCCCCGAAGACTGGTGGGCCGACACGCGCGGCAAGCGGAAGCTGAACCCCAAGACGGGCAAGCCCTTGGGTGGCGGCAGCTTCCCCCTCAACGACGTCGGGCAGTGCGTCACCGCACCCTGGTATGGAATCCGCTTCCGTCCCGCGGACGTCCCCCAGGGAGAAGGCACCACAAAGATCACCTTGTCGGATCTTGGAGTCCTCGTAGGCTTCCCCCGGGATTACCCGTGGACCTACATCCCGACCCGCGCCGGCGCGAAGGGAATCCGGAACATCGCCCAGATGATCGCCGACGCTGTGAGCAAGTTCGTGGGCGCGGCCGTCTCAGCCGCGGTCCAGGGCGAGGACTGGTATGAGCCGGTCGCCGACTACCAGGCGACGCTGTACCAGCTCGATGTGCCCCCTCAGGAGCGCACCGCGCTCCGCGCGACACTCCCTTCGGAGGCGGGCGCCGTGCAGGGAGCTGTATCCAGCCCGTGGCATCCACTCGCCGTAACCCCCCGCGAGCTGATCACCTGGCACTGACCCCGCCGACGAGCCCGGGCGTCACAGCCCGGGCCCCGTCGATGGGAAACCCGGCGGCCCTGGGCAGCACCGAACTCGCCACCCGCGACGGCCGCTCGTGGACCCTCCGCCCGCGCCACGCTTCGGAGGCGCTGAGGGCCGCAATGGCCGGAAGCATCACCGGCTTGAGGTTTCCGCGCAGCTCGTCGGGCGCCTCCGTGGCGCGCCGCCACTGTGCAATGCATGCAAGAGGCAGCGGGATCCCCCGCAAAGCCGGGTGCCAAGTCTGAGGATCACACCGACGGTCCCTCGCCGCTGCTGTGCGCACGCGCCGGGTGCATCAGCGGCAGCAGCAGCACCTGCAAGAGGAGAGCGGCGTGGGGTTCAGTCGGGGCTTTCCTTTTCCTACGCCAGCCAAGATCAGCGCACGGCCTTCCGGATCTATGACTTTCATTGAATGAGAGCTGTGAGAGGCATAGTTTGCAGGTGATCGCGGGCTGCAGAAACGCCGCAGCAGACCCGCTGCATCACGCCACGAATGGACCCGAACGCCCCACGGTCGGCCGGTGCGCCTGGTGGAAGCGCCACCGGCCCTGTGGCACCCGCACGGAGACTCCGATACGAAAGGGAAACAGATACATGCCCCACACCGAACTCGACAAGCCCACCGGCGCCAGCCAGACAAGGCCGACCGTGAGCAACCTTGCGCAGGAAGCTAAAGCCCACGGCGTCACCCAGCTCTCCGACTTCCTTCAACGGACCGGCCGCGACATCACCGATCTGTACCGGGGCAACACCTCATGGACGGCCGTCCTGAGGCGCGCAGACCTTGCAACCCACCCCTCCGCGCCAGGGGAACAGGACCTGCTCAAGCGCATGCACGTCTTCCTCCACGCCGACGACACTGAACGCGCGGAGACCTACACGCGGCTCGTGGCCGACGATGCGACCCCCTACGAAAGCCTCCCGGAGCGGGACAAGACCCTCGCCCGGATGCTCTTCTTCAACCTTTGGGACAAGGCCGGAGGGTTCACCTCCTACGAGGAAGGCCTCGACGCCCTCCGCAAGCAGCCCGCCGTGCGAAGCGAAATCCGTCAGATCCTCACCCATCTGATGCAACGCAGGTCGCTGCGTCCTGCCGCGCGGCTGGCAGGACCCCACGCCCACATCCCTATGAGCGTCCACCACGCGTACAACCGCTCTGAAATCCTCGCCGCCCTGGGCGTGGCCCGCCTCGGTGGACAGCTCCCCGGTTTCTTCGCCCAAGGCGTCCTGTGGGACGCGGCGAACAAGACAGACGCACTGCTGATCACCCTGAACAAGAGCGAACGCCACTTCTCACCAACCGTCCGGTACAAGGACTACGCCCTGAGCCGCACGCGGTTCCACTGGGAGTCACAGAACTCGACCGCGAGCAGCTCACCCACGGGTCAGCGATATCAGCAACACGCCCAGCAGGGCACCCACGTTCTGCTCTTCGTGCGTGTCAACAAGGACACCCCCATCGGTAAGGCACAGCCGTGGATACTGCTCGGTCCCGCGACATACGAACAGCACACAGGCAGCAAGCCCATGGCGATCACCTGGCGCCTTCACCAGCCACTCCCCGACGACGTGTGGGCCTCCCTCCCCAGCACCGAGGAGTCGGCTTCGGTGTCTGAGCGCTAAGCACGCCCCGACGGCACCGCGACCTAGAGACGCGGTGCCGTCGGCCGTCAGCCTTGCTCGCACTCTCGCCGAATTGCCGCGCCCGACGAGGGCGCGGAACTCACCGACGACCTGGACCACTGAGAAACAACGCGCGCATGCCCAGAGAGGATGGCGAACGATGACGGCCGATCGTCGAGTACGCGGCCGGGCGGCCATTCGCGTGGGTGCACGACCAGATCAGCGACGTGGACCGCGCATACGTGGATCAACACCACCCGGGCCCGGTCCTGCCGCACCGCGTAGACCCGCGCAAGGTCCTAACCGAAGACGACTTCGCAGTGCTCGCAAACTGGGCAGCAAGCATCAGCACTCACAACACTCCCGGAGCACACCAATGACCAAGCAGACCAAGGTATTCACCGCTGACATCGCCGAGCGCGCCGTGCGCATCACCTGGCCTGACAACGACTGCGGCGGGGCCACGCCGCCACCGGACGGCTGGCAGGACCGAGCATGGGGACAGGAGCCGACACTGCACGAAATCGACGAAGGATCGGTCTCAGGCTGCTCGATCCTGCGCTGGCGGGAGGACCCGCGTTCGGACGCAGAGTTGATCGCGGCGTCGCTGGCCCTCGTCACCGATAGCCCGCACGCTGCCCTGCCAGCCGCCGGACCCCAGAAAGAGGATCGTGATGTCGCCGGGTTGCGCCGCTTGCTGGCCGCGATCCCCAAGGCTCTGGAGGCCGAGCACGCGGCCGGCTGTCGGGCTTTCGGCTGTCGATGTTGCTGTGACCGGGCTCAGGACTGTCAGGACTGCGGGCGGTGCGTGTGCTGGCGCGTCGAGTGCTGCGCACAGGTGGCCATCGACGGAGCACGCGCACGGGCCCGCAAGGCCGCGCTGCGGGCACTCCTGGACGGGGTAGGCCCCGCGATGCTGACGGAGTGGCGGGAGACCATTGCTGATGCCGAGGAGGCTGCCCTGCGGTGCACGATCGCACGTCGGGTCCGTCTCCTCTTGGCGGCCGACAGCCGCCCGTACGCGGAGGCCGTTTTCAGCGCCGGTGACTTCGGTCGCCTGGGGATGGGCCACGCCGACTACAGCACCCGCGACGTGGGGCTGTACGTGGATGGGCACCGAGACCCCGTCAAGGTGGTCGACTTGGACGACGCGGTGCTGTCGGCCACGCTCGGCACGCTCGCCGGGCTGCTGCGTGCCGACATGGGCGCGGACCTCTCCGTCGACCTCACCGACTGAACTGCCTTCAACGAGCGGCGGGGCGCGGCTTGGGGCTGCCCGCCTGCCTGCGTTGGCCCGTGCCGGGTGGCTGGGTGAAAGCGGCGGGCCGCTCGGAGGCGCGTGAGAGTCTATTGAATTATGTCGCTCGCTTGAATAGTTTGCATGTGTCGGGGCGGGGTGGTGACAACCCCCTGAGCCGCTCCGCCCCGGCACCTACAGCGCGGTGATTCCCAACGCGCGCCCCTTCAACCAGCGCTGACCACCCGACAGACGGGCGGGCCGGATCACAGGATCCGCCCGCCCGTCGTACCACCCGGTGAGAGCACGCCGGGCCGATCACACACCAGAGGAACACCCGTGAGCACTGCTACCACTCCCGCTCCGTACGACCCGGCGCCGGGCACCGAGTACAGCTACGCCCTGTCGGACTACGCGCGAGCCACGGCCCGCGCCCTGGGGGCCGGCTGGGATGCCGAGTCGGGCTACCTCGGCGCGTGGGGCCTGATCTTCACCACCGATGACCGCGTCTCGCTGCGCCTGTACGTCGACGGTAACGGCTCCGTCGGCGACCTGGTGGTCGAGAACCGGAAGACCGGCGAGGACCACCTCGTGCCCGCCTCCCGCCTCCCCGAGGGCGCTCCCAACACCCCCGACGAGATGCGCGAGTGGGGCGAGGCCCTCGCTCTGTTCGTCCTCTGGCTTCACCTGTAGGCGGTCGCGCCCCGGGGCCTGGATGTACGAGCCGCCCCGGGGCGCGACGCATCACCCCGAAGGGAACACTCCTGATGTCCACGCTGCTACTGGGCCGTTGGGACCACGGCGGAAACCTCGTGATCGAGGAGTCCCACCAGGTCGAAGACGGCGACCAGGACACCATCGACGGACTCGTCAACGACCAGGACAACGACGACGGCATGGCCTGGGCCTGCGCGTTCGATGTCGACTCCCACAGTGTCGCCGTCCAGCGCGCGTACGACGAGTCCGTACGCGACCAGGGCGGCCGACTCATCGACGAGGCCGAAGGCTTCGATCCCGCCGACTGACTGACTGCCGCCAGCACCGGGCGGCGCCCCGGCCACCTGCCGGGGCGCGACGCAAGCACCGCCCGCCGTGGATGACCTGGACGCCGGGATTGAGGACGCCTGGGGGCTGCCCGCCGACTTCAACGCCAAGGCCCCCTACGGGGCATGGGGGCAGGTCTTGACGCGCTGCTGGCGACGCTGCGAAGTCCGGCAGCACCAGGTCCCGGCCCCAATCCCCGTACGTAAGTACCCAAGGAGAACACTCCTCATGAGAACGCCGGACACGGCCGCAACGCCTACTGCTCTCGTCTCCGACTGCACGGCCGCCCTGAAGGCGTGGCGGTACGCCTATGAGAAGCGCAACGCCGACAGGGTGTTCCTGCGCGCGCTGCGCCCCCTTTACGAGGTGGTGTGCGCCCTGCTGGCCGCCGCTTCCACCGGCGGCGAACCGCTCACCTTCGAGGCGCTGCACGGGATGCCGCAGCCCGCGCAGGGCTTCTACTCGGAGCTGATCGACGCGTCTGAGTGCCTGGCCGAGCTGATCGAGGACCATGACCCGAACCGCATGGCCTACCGGCACGCGTGCCTCGTACTGATCGGGGACGCCCTGGGCGCGCTCCGCGACACGAGGTACGTGGCGTACGTGGCCGCGTGCCCCTGCCGGGAGTGCCATGGGCAACTCGCGGAGCGTCCCCACGTCGAGCCGGACCCACACTGGCAGGGCCACGCCGAAGGTCTGGCCGTGCGCCGGAGCATCGAACCGCCGCCGAGCAACCGTCGGCGCGCGTAGCGCACAGACGGCCGTGGGGTCCTGTCTGGGATTCCGGCGCATTCATTGAATGGAGAGCTTTAGGAACTTAGTTTGCATGTGTGGGGGGCGGGGTGGCGACCCCCCCGCTGCTCCGCCCCGAAGGAGGAAGGGCCCCTTGCTCGTGACTGGCATACCTGCTGCCGACTACCCGTCTGTCGCCGCTGTGTTCGCCCC
>NZ_JCAJZO010000027.1:0-95706 GCF_059510295.1 Streptomyces sp. PTL18
CCACGGCTTGATCGTGACAGTCAACGCGGTGCTTGCAAAGGAGCAAGGTCAGGAGCGCACGGCGCTGCCACTGTCTGTCTACGTAGCATGGCGGCCATGACGCCGGTCAACTCCTCGCGGGCGGTGCACGGCCACCCGGTACATCTGTCCCCTCCTCGGGAGCTCCACGTCAGAGTTCGCGGCCTGTGCTCACTCAAGGGAGGGAAGCTACGGCGAGGTCAGGAGGGTGCGGTGAGTCGGCTCGCGTTCTTCACCGCCGCCCCCCGCCGGATGGTATTCGGCGAGGTGCCGCTGCAACTGTCCGGCCGCTTCCCGCTCGTACCGTTCGATGGTCTCGCCGACCTGGCCGTCGATCGTGTTGTCGGCCGACGGGACGCGGAACGTGGGGGCGTTGTACACGTAGCCGAAGCGGCAGCCGTGCGGGCACTGCGGCAGCGACCCCATGAAGTCGAGGAGGCGGCGCTGGGCGGGCGGCAGGTCGTACAGGGTCATGCCGCCAGTATGCGCGCCCGTCAGCCGAGCCCGTCTGCTGCCGTCTTGTACGCGGCGGCCTGGTCCGGCGTCAGGTAGTGGGAGACGCGGACGAGCACAGTCCCGTGGACGTAGTCGTACTCGGCGAGGGCGGGCATCGACTTCGTGACGGCCTGGATGTACTTCGCCCGGGTCGCCGCGTCCGCCGGGTCGGCGAACACCTCGACGGCGCCACCGCGGTCGACGTCGCCCGGCTTCGTGTACTCGACGTCGCTGGCTTTGATCCGTGTGTCCGTGAACGTGATCTTCGAGGTGTATTGGCCCGGCCGGCCGAGGAGATGGTTCGGGTCGTTGGCCGCTGTGACGGTGCCGGACAGCTTCGCCGAGGACACCTTGTCGGAGATCTGCGTGAATGCGCTGCCGGCGTCGAGCGGCTTGCTGACGGCCGGGGTGGCGGAGGCGCCGGCCTTCCCGCCGGTCTGCTGGTTCGAGGAGCTGCTGCCGCTGTTGCTGCTGCAGGCGGCAAGTGTGGCGAGGAGAAGGGCGGCGGCTGCGGTGGTGAGGGTTTTGTTCACCGGCAGATCATGCAACCTGTGCATCATGCACGGAAGTGGCGTGATGGAGTTGTGAGGGTGCGTTCGAACGCTGCGCACGCCGAAGGCCCGCACACGGTAGCCCCGAGCGCTCATGGCGGCCCGGGCACAGCCGGTACCGTCGTCTGGTGACCCGCAATCACGCGAGCTGCTACCACACTGGCTACGCCCTCACCTGCGCCGAGTACGACGACCTTCTCCGTCGCGCCGACGACCGCTGCATGCTCTGCCGGGTCAGACGCCGAACCGCCCGTTCCCTCAACATCGACCACGATCACGCGCTCGGCCGCTGGGCTGTCCGAGGCCTCGTCTGCGACCTCTGCAATCAGGCGCTGCGCTACGTCGAAGCCGGAGAGAAGCCCGGCACGCTGAGAATCACGCAGTACCTCGGGAACTCCTGGCATCTGTCCCAACCGTCCAGCGCGGAGAAGGCAGTCCGGGAAAGGCCGCGGACCACCTGCCCGACGTGCGGCAAAGAAGGGGTGTCGGTGAACAGGGACGGGTCCTTGCGGCAGCACAAGAGGTTCGTGCGGGTTGACCGGAGGACCCAGATGGCTGTGTGCCCTGGGCCGAACGGCGCTATGGCGACTGCCGAGATGAGGTACGAGGCGGGCAGCAACGTCATCCCGTTCCAGGCGGCGCGGCGACGGCCGAAGAAGGAGCCCACCACATGAGCGTCGAGATCGAGTTCGTCGGCGGCCCCCACGACGGTCACCGCACCCACACCGACGGCGACTCACTCAAACCGCCGAAGATCCTGCACGCGTTCGACGCGCCGCGCCCGTTCGATCCCACACGAGACGACAATCCAGTCGAGCCACTGCGCAAGCTGGTCTACCAACGCGCCGGCCGCGACGGCCATATCTGGCGCTACCAGTTCCAGAAGCCCACCGAATGACGACGGCCCCGCCCGGACGCGTTCCGGAGCGGGGCGGCGGCGAAATTGGCCGAAACAGCCCATGAGGCCAGCTTCGCTACCTGATATATGCCTGCTCCCCGGCTGCTCCTCGGGCGTCGAGAAGGACGGCCAGCTCCTCCGGATTCAGTGCCGCGTCCCGCAGATGCGCCCGCCAGACAGCCACCGCCCGCAGGAAGGCTCGCAGCGCCTTTTCGTCGAGCGGCTCCTCCTCGACCGCCGGCAGATTCGGATATGGCGGGACTCCCGGTGGTAGCTCAGGACGCCGGTGGCCATCAGTGAAGCCGCCCCAGGCTTCGTTGTTGTACAGGGGCAGCTCGGTGCGCACTGCCTTCCGCTCTTCCAGCCATGCGGGGTCCCGGGCGGGGAACCATTCCAGGCGACGCTCGGTCACCTGGTACCACCAGTCGTGGTGGTTTTTGCGGTGCTCCTTCCACCGGCGGGAGATGTTCGCTGTGATGCCGACGTACAGCAGGCGACCGAACACGTCGTACTGCCGGTACGCGCAAGTCGGGATCGCTTCGAGGGCGGCCCGCTGCCCCTCCACGACCTTGAGATGGCAGGCTTCGCACGCGGGTGATGGACCGTCTGAGCCCCAGAGGCGGCCGCCTGGGTTGCCGCAGATCACGCACTTCACAGGGGGCAGGTCCTGCGGCGATCCCGTCCACGAGCCTCGCCCGCCGCCAGGGCCGCGGTCACCACCACGTCCAGTCGCCCGAACGCCGTGACCGCGCTGTCCACCGCCGCGCGCGCCGCGGCCGCATCGGTCACATCCAAGGGAGCGGTACGAACCCGTGCCCCATAGCGGGAGACCAGGTCTGCCATCTGCTCCGGCTGCCGAGCCGTCGCCAGCACCTGATCCCCGTTCTCCAGGCCCCAGGCCCCAGGCCCCAGGCCCCGGGCCCCGGGCGCCTGGGTAACGCCTGGGACGCGGGCCGTGGTTGGCCAGGTCTGCCCCCGGCTCGACGAGGCTCACCGATCGGAAATCTGAGCACCGATGTCGCGGAAGTGGGTGTCAACCACGGCGGCGCCCCCGTCGCCCACAGAGCGCTGTTGGGCATGCTCGGTGCCGGGGTGCCGGGGTGCCGGGGTGCCGGGGCCGGCTGCGGCGCCCTAACTGCAGGTCGGCTGGGACAGCGTGCCGCCCAAGGCGTAGGGCTCTCGTGTGGCGCGCCCGGCGAGACGAGCGTGGGCAGCCTTCCCCTCCTGTGGGTTTCCGGGTGGGGACGAACCTGCGCACGGTTACTAGGTGGACGACGCGTCTCTGACCTGCGGAGATGCCTGAGAGGCAGCAGGCCTTGCATCGCGACCCGAAGGTGTCACGCGAATAAGGATGACCTGACCAGCAGTTTTGCTTGCGCAGCGGGATCTCTTGGGCGGGGGACTCGGAGTATGGGGACAGGCAAAGCCGCACGGCTCTGGAGCTGCGTTGACCATCAAGACGGTCATCCCGCTGAAGCAGTAGGTCGGGCTCTCGCCTCTTGTCGTCTCTGCCAGTCCCGACTGAAACGCCACGCGGTCTTCGCCCTGTTCCCTCTTCGTGGCTTCCATCAAGACGTCGTCGACGCTGCGGAGCGTCGCCAGGATATCCTTTTGGCCGACATCTCTGCGCTGTACTGGGACGACACCATCCGCGGGCTCGCATGACGGGGCCATGTGTTGAAGGCGCACGGGGTCCTTCGCCCGCGGAGCTTGGACGGTGGCCGTGGCCTCGCGGATCAGGGCGTCGGCCACCCGTCGGCTTTGCGGGGCGCTCGCCGGACGGCAGCGCGAGCACGTCGACATCGTGCTTGGCCCGTGCGGCCGGATTTGCGACCTCCGTCGTGCCCACGGCGCTCAGCGTCGGCCCAGTCGTCGCTGGCGGGCTTGCCCCGGGTCCAGCAGGGTACGTTCCACGGGTCGAACATCGCCCTCGTGCGGCACCGGTCCGGCGGCCAGTGGCCGGTAGCCGGGGGAGCCGCCCATGTTGGCGTCGACCTGCAGTGCCACCGCTGGGTGGGAGCACGCGTTCCGACGCTAGAAGGCGCCACCACCCATGACGACCGGCATCGAGGGTTGCCGTCAAGGCGGGCCACTCGCTGCCGCCGGGCAGCTTCGGGCCTGCTCCTACGAGGGTCTCCACAGCAAGGGTAAGGTGAAGCGGCCAGCGGTCACGCCCCGAGGCGGCAGTGGAAAACCGGGGCAACTAGCCAAGCAGGCCCAGAGATTGACGGTCCGTGGTGGCGGATGGATGCCTGATACTGGGTGGATGCGCGATACGAGGCGGGGGTTGGTGGAACGGCTGGCCGAATCGTATGAGGGACGGTTGGACGGAGCAGCGCTGGTTGGGGAGTTCCGGCGGGCGCTGCTGCTTGTTCCGCTGATCGGTGAGGCGGTGTGGTCGGCGGATTCCGGGGGCGTGAGGTGGGTGTATGCCTTCACCGGTGAGGAGTCGCTGGGGCGGTTCCTGGCCGCGCGGGGCGTCGGACCAGGCGCGGAAGTGCGGTACATGAGGGTGTACGGGGCGCGGTTGCTGGATGTGGCGGTGCCCGCGATCGGCGTCCCGGCCGGGATCGCGGTGGACGTGGCCGGGCCGTGGCCGGGGTTGCTGCCGCCGGTGGCGGGGATCGTATCGCCGACGGCGGCGGTGGCGGCGTGAGCGAGGGCTACCAGGTCGATCCGGACGCGCTGAGGATGGCGGCGAAGGGCATCAACGAGGCGATCGACGAGCTGAAGTCGCTCGGGATCGACGAGAGCGGCGAGATCGGCCGGGGCTTCTCGAACATCGAGTTGACGGGCATGGAGCTGGGCGACGCCGGGCTCCGAAGTGCCTTTGACGCGTTCTGCGAGCGGTGGTCGTGGGGCGTGCGCACGCTCGTCCACGACGGTAACGAGATCGCGCTGCGGCTGGGGCTGTCGGCCGGGCTGTACCACGACCAGGAGCAGTACGTGGAGAAGATGCTCAAGGACGTGGTCAACGCGGGCATGGGCAATCCGGATCTCACACAGGAGCAGGTGGAGGCCCAGTCCTGGGGCAAGACGCTGTCGGACAACTCGTTCAACGACTTCCGGCACGCTGACTGGTCGGAGAAGTCGATAGAGGAGGCGGCCCAGCACTCGGCGCAGGCGTGGAAGGCCGAGGGCCGGGACGTGATGGACGGTCCGATGGGCTGGCGGAAACAGGTGGCGGATGCTGCCGGATATGGCGCGGAGTATGACCGGGCGCAGGACGAGATGTTCGGCCCTGAGCGCAAGAGCCAGTAGTAGGGACTGGGATGGGTGTCGGGGACTGGCTGGGTGAGGCCTGGGACACGGGCAAGAAGGTGGTCGGCGAGACGGTCGACGGCGCGGCGCACGTGGCCGGGGCCGGACTGGACATGGTGGGCCTGCAGGGGGCGGCCAAGTCGGTCGACGGCTGGGGTGACAGGGCGGCCGACAGCCTCGGTGTGGCGGTCCCGGAGAAGGAGCTGGGCGACACCGACGACCCCAGGGAACTGCTCCACGGCAACCCGGCGAGGATCCGCGAAGCCGCCGGTCATCTGCGTAACTTTCATGGCGCGTTCGAGTCGACCGGGTCGGGGCTGCAGCGGCTGGACCACGACCACTGGCAGGGCGACGCGGCAGAGGCGTTCCGAGCGAAGTTCACTCCGCACGCCAAGCAGTGGTTGACCGCCGCCGACGCCTGCCAGAAGGCTGCCGATGCGCTGGAGACGTACGCACACGTGGTGGAGTGGGCGCAGGGCCAGGCCAAGCAGTGCCTCGACCAGTACACGAAGGCCAGCGACGCCTACCAGCGGGCTCAGGCGGCGTACAACGCGCAGGTCGCCGCGTACAACGCGCAGGCTGACAGGTACAACCAGGCGGTGTCCGCCGGGCGTGACCCGGGGGCGGCCCCCACCAGGCCGGGGAAGTTCGACGGCGACTCCTATGCGGCGGAGATGGCCCTGGCGCAGACGGATCTGCACCAGGCCCGCGCGCAGCGTGACTCCGCGGCGCGAGCCGCTGCCCAGGCGGTCGAGGCGGCGACGAACACGGCTCCGAAAGAGCCGAGCTTCGCCTCCCGCCTGCTGGCGGACGGTGAGGACCTGGCTGCCGGATACTCGCTCACCCTGGACCACGTCGCCGGCGGTGTCGTCAAGGGTGCCGCGGACCTGGTGAAGTTCGCCCGGGGTCTGAACCCCATGGACCCGTACAACCTCACCCACCCGGCGATGTGGCTGGACCGGGTCAGCACCACGGCGGCCGGAATGCTGCACGCCTCCAACCACCCCACCGAGCTGCTCTCGGCGCTGGTCGGCTCGGGATGGGGCTCCGACCCGGGGGAGGCGTTCGGCAAGTTGGTCACCAACGTCGCCGCCGGTGTGCTGACCGACGGGGGCAGTGCCGGGGCCTCGGTGGCCGAACGCGAGGCCGTCGGCGTGGCCGAGAACGCCGCCAGGGACGAAGCGATGAACCTGGCCGAGCAAGGGGCGGCGAAAAGCGGTAACGCGCTGCCCGACGGCTGGACTATCGAGCCCACCACGGCAGACAAGGAGGCGGCTCACGACTGGGGGCACCTGGCCCAGCCGACGGACCATGTCTCCGCGAAGGCCATTCATCACGACGTCACGGACCTGGAAACACAGCGCAGGTTCCTGGACGATCAGTATCCTTGGCTCAAAGACGTCAATGGCAACCGCTACTGGGACAATGTGCCCGGATACAACCAGAACTGCTCGAAGAACGTGGAGGCGATCGACGGGCGTCTGGACGGCCACGATTCTGTCGCGGAACCGCTGCACCAGCCGGCCTGGCCGAGCAAGGAGAAACTCGGCAACCCGGACGCCGAATGGCAGCACAACACAAGCTACGATTCCATCATCGAGGACATGGACAAACGGGGGCTCGGCTCCCGCGGCGTCGTCTACATATCCAGACCAGACGGAACCGCGCACGTCTTCAACGTGATCCGCGACCGTAATGGAGTCGTTTTCTTGGACGGGCAGACCGGGATGCTCGGCAACCTCGAGAAGAACGTCACCGAAGTGCGTTATCTGCCCTACAAGTAGATTCCTTCAAGCGTTGAGTCCTGTGGAAAGAGCGATCGGGTCCTGACAATGACGATTGACGAAGCCGTCGAGGTGGCACGTGCCCATCTGCGGGCAATCTACGGAGACGGTCCGCCGACCATCGTGATGCAGCCGGAACTGTCGGTCGAGCACGATGCGGCGTGGGCCGTGCGTTTCGACAGTCAGGAGCACATCGACACCGGGGACCTCACCCAGGCGCCGATGGTGCGGGTCGTCGCCGTCTTCAAGGACGGGTCGTTCGTCGGGTTCCCTCCCTCCGCCTACACCACTGAGCAGTTGAGGACGTGGCTCGCCACGGGGCAGCAGCCCAGGAAGCCGTTCTGAACCCATGAGTGATCCGGCATCGCAGGCTGAAGACTGGCTGCGGCAGATCTACCGCGGAATGGTGGAGCTGTCCGGTACCGGCCCGGTCGTTGAACGGCCTCAATCATGGGTCTTCGGTTGTCGTGCACGGCCGGTGCCCGGCTACCCGGCCACCCCCATGTTGACCTCGCTGCTCGCGGTCCCCAAGAGCGGCAGCCTCCCGTTCCACCCCGCCACCGACGATCCCTGGGAGGACCTGGAGGCCTTCGACCGTGCTCCCCGGCCGCGCGACCCCGCCGAGCAGGCGCTGCGCACCAACGCACGAGGCTGTCTGCTGGCCGCAGACGCCGCCTTGAACGGCGCCAGAGCCACGCCGTTGCCATGGCGGCCCTTCCACGAGGCACCGGGCTGGTGGGACCGTATGATCCACTGGCACTTCCCCGATGCCGAGGTGTCGGCCTGTGCGGGCTGGGACGAGGTGATCGCCGCGGTGCAGGAGCAGGGTCCGGGCACCCGCGGCGCGGTCTGGATCCGCCGTGAAGCCCACGGTGTCGAGGCGACAGGACACCTGGTCTACGCACACAACAACGGTGGCCAAGTGGTGCTTCTCGATCCCCAGGCGGGTCGGCTGGCGCGTCTTGAGTCCACCGGGATCCGTCGGCTGACCCTGGCTCGCTTCGCGGGTGGCGACGGCAATGAAACCGAGCCGGAAGCACCTGCTTGGCGTCGGCAGGCCTCTGACCTCGCGTCAGCGATCGGCAAGGCGAAGGAATGGCTTTTGGACACGTACGGTGGTGAGGTCGCCCTGGTCGATCCCTCACCCGCTGATGAACTTGCCCGCGGGTGGCTGTTCGCCTGCAACAGCAAGGCGTTCCTCGCCGACGGACGTCCAGCCGACGCCATGCTGGACGCCGCCCTGGTCGTACCCAAGGACGAGGGCGAGCCGTTCGGGTTGCCCAACTCCGATCCATGGGGCTGGCTCGCGCGCTGGGACGGCGGTACGGAGCCGGGCGCAGAGGGCCTCGATCTGCCGCCGAAGCCGGGGCCGGCGAGATGGATGCCGCAGACGATGGGCCGACTGGGACCTGTGATCTCCGTGACGGATCACACGGAATGGGCAACCGTCTTGGCCGAACTCGCCACCTCCCCGGAGGGAGTTCGCGCGGTGGTCTGGATCCGTCGCGAGGACCGCCGCGGCCGCGAGTCCGTCGGCCTGCTCGTCGTCGCCGCCCACACTCCCAAGGGCCTCGTGCTGATCGACGCCGCCCGTGACGCCCCTGCCACACCGGACAATGCGGGGGTGCGCTCTCTCCACGTCCTCCGCTACCGCTGAGGGTCGGGGCCGTTAACCTCGCGCTTTCACGTGGCGGGGCGTCCGGTGGGTGATCAGAAACGCACTCATGTCCGTGCATGTGTATGGAGGTTGGCCGGGGAGGCTGCGCCGGACGCGGCCGGGCAGGTGGTCGTGGACCTGGACGGAGTGCTGGTGATCGCGCTTTCCGAGAAGCAGGATGCGGCCGCGACCTGGAAGAAGACCTTCGGGCACCATCCGCTGATGGGGTTCGTCGACCACGGTCGGGGTGGGTCCGGGGAGCCGGTCGCCGGGCTGCTGCGGCCCGGGAACGCGGGCAGCAACACCGCTGCGGACCACATCGAAGCCGCCCGGCTCGCGCTGGCGCAGCTGCCGAAGAAGTACCGACGGGGACGGCAGACGCTGATCCGTACCGACTCGGGCGGGGGCACCCACGAGTTCGTCGACTGGCTGTCCGCCCGCGGCCGGTGGCTGTCCTACTCCGTCGGCATGACCATCACTGATGCCGTCCACCAGGCAGTTTTGAAGGTTCCGGCTTCGGCCTGGACGCCAGCTATCGAGCCGGACGGCGAGATCCGCGACGGCGCCTGGGTGGCCGAACTCGACGGCGACTGCCTCAAAGGCTGGCCCAAGGGGATGCGGCTGATCGTGCGAAAGGAACGGCCGCATCCCGGCGCGCAGTTGCGCTTCACCGACGCCGACGGCATGCGCCTGACCTGTTTCGCCACCAACACCAAGAACATCCCGATCGCCGCACTCGAACTGCGCCATCGCCAGCGCGCGAGGGCCGAGGACCGCATCCGTGCCGCGCGAGCCACCGGCCTGCGCAACCTTTCGCGGTCGCTCCTACGCAACGGCGGACATGAGTGTCACCCCGGTCGCCCTTTTCTTCACGGCAGCAGGGCTCTACCAGGCCTGGTGGCTGTTACTCGGCTTCCCGGCCGTGGCTTTCCGGGTCGTACGGACCTGGCGGCCTCTGATGGCCGGATGCAGGCTCGCCGTGAGCCGTCGGCCGGCGCTGACGGTGGTGTCCGGGCTCGTCGGTAACGGGGCGCCTCCGCCACAGCCGCGCGTACCGCGACGCGGCCTGATCCGCCCAACCTTCGGTGGCTTCGTCCTACTGGTTCGGCTGTTGCCGGGCCAGGTGCCGGAGGACTTCGTCAAGGCCGCGCCGGCTATGGCGGAGAGCTGGCAGGTGCATGCAGTGCGGGTGACCTCCTGGAAGCCGGGAGTTGTACGGGTCGTCGCGTCGGCGGCCGATCCGTTGGCCGCTCCTCGCGTGCCGAAGCAGCGAGGGCAGGGTCATCTGCTCCGAGTGACCGTGGGCGTGCTGGAAACCGGGGCCGCTTGGGTGCTTGACCTGCGGCGCGTGCCACACTGGCTCATCGTGGGGGCCACGCGCTCCGGCAAGTCGACGCTCATCAATGCACTCGTTGCGGGCCTGGCTCCGCAACCCGTCGCCCTGGTCGGCATCGACTGCAAGGGCGGCATGGAACTGTCTCTCTACGAACCGCGGTTGTCTGCCCTCGCGACCAACCGGGAGCAAGCCGTCCGGGTGCTGGCAGCCCTCATGGACCTGACCCTCGACCGCATGACCCTCTGCCGGACGGCTCGGGTCCGAAACATCTGGGGTCTGCCGGACAAGGAACGCCCGGTCCCCGTCGTCGTGATCGTCGACGAGATCGCGGAACTGTTCCTCGTCGCGAGCCGGAACGAGAAGGACGAAGCGCAGGCTGCCGGTACGGCGCTGATCCGGCTGGCCCAACTGGGCGCGGCCCTCGGGGTCTTCCTCGTCGTCGCCGGTCAACGCGTCGGCTCCGACCTGGGGCCCGGCGTCACCGCCCTGCGGGCACAGCTCGGCGGCCGGGTGTGCCACCGGGTGGCCGACCCCGGCACGGCGGAAATGGCGCTCGGAGATCTCAACCCCGATGCCCTGAAGGCGGCACAGGGCATCACCCCGGAACAGGCCGGTACGGCTGTGCTCGCCTCCGGTGACGGCTGGGAACGGGCCAGGTCCCACCTGATCACAGAGTCGGAGGCAGAAGCCGTCGCCGCCGAGTACGCGCACCTGGCTCCGGTCCTCTCCGAACTGCACGTCGAAGCGCCGTGAAAGGGGCCTGCCGTGCTGGTGTCCATGTCCGCCGTTCTGCTGCTCGGGCTGCTGATCTGGTTCCTCCTGCGCATCCGCTACCTGCGGTGGGTCGACGCGCTGATCTGCGGAGCCTTCGGCTTCCTGCTCTCCCGGACCTTGGCCGCGCCGCTCGTTCAGACGCTCCTCGACGGCGTGAACGGCTTCCTCGACCATCTCCGCTTCTGAACACGCCCACTCACCAGAGAAGGGAACTTCCTGTGTCCGACTACGTCATCCGCTCCGGTGACCGCGCCGCCTTCCTGGCCGGTCTACGGGAGCTGGTCGACTTCCTGACCGCCAACCCGGCAGTCGTCGTACCGCGTCACGCGTCCGTCATCGTCCTGGTCGACGCCGCTGACTCTGCCGCTCGCCGAGCTGGTGTGGAGTCCGTCGCGGCCCCGCTCGGCGTGCCGACGGAGGACATCGGTCTCGGCTACTTCGACGCACGCCGTGACTTCGGACCGATCTCGTTGGGCGTCGCCGGGGTGCCGCCCGAGGAGCAGCAGTGACTGCCCGTACAACGGGCTCCCGACGGGGCGCGAAGTCGCCAAACCCGACCCCGTCAGGAACCCACCCCATCCGCCACGTGAGCAGTGAAAGGAGTACTCACACTTTGTCCACCGCGCATCATTCGCGCAAATCCCCGCTGCCCGACTGCGAGCTCAGGCAGCGTGACGCGCAGGTCTCGACCTGCGACGGACGGGAACAGATCGTCCTCGTCGGGCTCGACGGAGCCGAGCAGCGGCTGTGCCCCGCACACGCGGCCGCCCTCTGGCTCACGGACCCGACGCTCCGCTTCAGCGCCAAGACCCGCCCGGAAGGGATCTCGGCCGTGATGGGGCAGGCGTTCGGGCGCGGGGGTGGTCGCCGATGACCACTGCGCTTGCGGCGGGTGCTGCCGCGCTGGTCGCCAGGGCGGCGGAGCCGGACTTCACTGCCTGGCGCCGGAACATCGTCCGCCTCGGTGGCTGCACCAACCCCATCCATCTGGTCGGCGCGGCAACCGTCTACGACACGACGACCGGTGCGGCCCTGCTCTCCTACGGTTCGGGCGCCTACGGCGGTCGCCTGCTCACCGCGTGCGGCAACCGACGGGCAACTGTCTGCCCGGCGTGCTCGGGCCTGTACCGGGCGGACACGTACCACCTCGTCCGGGCCGGACTCGTCGGCGGCAAGAACGTCCCGGGGTCGGTGAGTGTGCATCCGCGCGTGTTTGCCACGCTCACCGCTCCCGGCTTCGGCCCGGTCCACACGCGCCGTGAGCGGGATGGGCGCGTGCGGACCTGTCGGCCTCGCCGAGCGGGGGAGTGCTGCCCGCACGGGACTCCGCCCGGCTGCCGGGAGCGGCACCCGGCGGATGACCCTCGTCTCGGTGAACCGCTCTGCCCGCGCTGCTACGACTACGCGGGGGCCGTCCTCTGGCACGCGTTCGCCGGTCGGCTCTGGCACCGATTCGGGCTGGAGCTCCGGCGGGAGGTCGCACGGCGGGCCGGGCTGTCGCGTACGGAGTTCGGGGAGGTTGCCCGGCTCTCGTACGCGAAGGTCGCCGAGTACCAGCGGCGGGGCCTGGTCCACTTCCATGCCGTGATCCGGCTCGCCGGTCCGGACGGGCCCGGCTCGGTTCCACCTGGCTGGGCGACTGTCCCGCTCCTCGTGGACGCAGTACGGGCCGTGGTCGGTCGGGTGCGCCTGACCGCTCCGGGCGCGGATGTGGTCGGTCCGCGGGTGCTGCGCTTCGGCTCGCAGATCGACGTACGGCCGGTCACTTCGTACGGCCGGGAGGTGGGGGAGCGGCCCGCTTCCGCTGGGGCCGTGGCGGGCTACATCGCCAAGTACGCCACCAAGGGTGCGGAGTCCGCCGGCGCGGTGGACGGTCGCATTCATCACGCGAGGGGCATGGTCATGCTGCCGGTTCGTGCGCATGTGCTGCGGATGATCGGTACGTGCTGGTGGCTCGGAGGCCTGCCTCAGTTCGAGCCGCTCGGACTGCGTCGCTGGGCCCACATGCTCGGGTACGGCGGGCACTTCTCCACCAAGTCACGCTGCTACTCGACCACACTGACCGCGCTCCGACAGGCCCGTGCCGACCACCGTGCGGAGCAGCAACGGGTCTCCCTCGGCCTGGCCGACCTCCCGACGGTGACGGTCGGCGAGTGGCGGTATGCAGGGCGCGGCTACTCGCCGGAAGCGGCTCTCCTGGCTGCCTCGGTTCGGGAGGGCGGTGGTCTCCATGGCGCGTGACGGCCGCGCGAAATCGGCGGAACTGCTCACGGTCCGGCAAGTGCTCGACGAACTGGGCGGTATTTCCCGGCGGACCTTCTACCGCTGGCGGGAACTGCGGCTCGCTCCGGCCTGCATCCGGCTGCCGAACGGGGAGCTGAGGGTCCGCCGGGACGTGCTCAACGAGTGGTTGGAGGAGCGGGCAGAGGGGGCGGCGTCGTGAAGTCGTACAAGGTCGTCGTCTGGAAGCTCAGCGTCAACCGCTCAGCGAAGAAACCGACCCATCTCGTCCGATGGTCTGTGGACGGCCAGCCGTTCCATGAGTCCTACAAGACCAAGGCGCTGGCCGACCGCTTCCGGTCTCAGCTCCTGAGGGCGGCGGACAAGGGCGAGCCCTTCGACACCGTGACCGGCCTGCCCGATTCGCTGCGCGGTGGCAAAGCTGCCCTGTCGTTCCTGGACCTGGCGGTCAAGTACGTGGATGCCCGGTGGGCGGAAGCGTCGGCCAAGCAACGGGACAGCATGACGGACGCACTGGCGACGGTCGTTCCCGTCCTGGTCAAGCCGGGACGGGGGCGTCCTGATCCTGAGGTGTTGCGGCGGGCACTGCGCTCGTACCTTCTGCCGGTTCCTCGTCGAGAGCGGGAGCGGCCGGAGGAGATCGCCGCGGCACTGAAGTGGATCGAGAAGGCGTCGCTGCCGGTGGCGGAGCTGCAAGAGATCACCCGGGCGCATGACCTGATCGATGCGCTGGGCCGGAGGCTGGACGGCAAGCCTGCGGCGACCCAGACGTACCGGCGGCGGCGCGCCGTGGTCTTCAACGTGCTCGAATACGCGGTCGAGTTGGAGCGTCTTCCGTCCAACCCGCTGAGCCGGGTCCGGCGTAAGCGGGGCAAACGGGCGTTGCAGGAGGTTGACCGCCGGGTGGTGGTCAATCCACGGCAGGCTCGGGAGCTGCTGACCGCACTCACGTATGTGGGTGGCTATGAGCGGGCGAGTGGGCGGCGACTGCGGGCGTTCTTCGGGTGCCTGTACTACGCGGCCATGCGGCCGGGGGAGGCGCTCGGTCTTCGCCGCTCCGACTGCACGCTTCCAGAGTCGGGCTGGGGCCGTATCGAGCTGGCGGAGACCCGTCCTACGGCAGGGAAGGCGTGGACGGACTGCGGCGAAGCACATGACCGGCGCGGCCTGAAGCAGCGGGCCCATGGTGAGGTGCGGATCGTGCCGATTCCGCCTCCGCTGGTGCGGCTGCTCCGCGAGCATCTGAAGGAGTTCGGCACGGCGAGGGATGGTCGGCTGTTCGCCAGTGAGAGGGGCAACGTGATCGCTGCCTCGTCGTACTCGCGGGCATGGAAGCAGGCTCGGGAACTGGCGCTGGCGCCGGATCAGGTGGCCTCGGTCCTGGCCTTCCGGCCGTACGACCTCCGGCACGCGGGCGTTTCCCAGTGGCTCAACTCAGGGGTGCCGGCGCCGGAGGTCGCCGCTCGCGCGGGCCACTCGGTGGACGTCCTGCTGAGAATCTATGCCAAGTGCATCGATGGCCAAGAACAAGAGATGAACAACCGGATCATGCAGGGGCTCGGGGAGGAGGACGTAACGGAGCAGTGAAGCGGTCCGAGTGACCTACGCGCGTGAGCCCCGGAGGAATCCGGGGCTTTCGTCTGCAACCCGTGTTGTCGAAGCAGCCTTACTACTCAGCGTCCGACGCTCTGCGCGTCACAGGTGCCCGACGAAGTGGGCTCCTGTCACTGGTCCGTAACACTGTGCCGAGACGCCTGTGTGTCTGTACCGCGTTCCGCCAAAATGGCTGACATGTCCGCGCTGTGGAGTTCGCTAGCCGCATCTGCCGGAGCGGTTGCAACCACTCTGATCGGTGTCTTTGCGGGGAGTGTGGTGAGCAGAAGGGCACAAGACCGACACTGGATCCGGGACCAGATAGCGGCAACGTGCACACGCGCGCTCCGCGAATCATCAAGTGTCCTCGTAAGCCTCAGTGAGATGGAAAGCAGTCGACCTGCCTCCATGCCGCAAGGTGTCGTACGCCCCACCACCATCGACTGGCGACCGTGGAACGAGGCTTTGAGCATGGTGAACCTCGTCGCTGATAAGGACATTGCGGAAGCCGTTCACGCCCTCGACGAGCAGATCTGGCGGCTCCACACCATGGTCAAGCGTGGCCTGACCCCCGAGGAGAACTGGTTCGATCTGCGGTCGCGCGTGGTAGCAGCGCAGAACAACGTCATCACCACAGCACGCCGCCAGCTTTCACTTACCGGAGATCCTCTCCAGCGCTTCTCTGGGCGGCCTGCTCCGGACGACCCGATCTGGAACTCGTGATCAGGCCAGCCCTTCAAACCAAAGTTGGCGCGGAGTCCAGATGCACACGGCGATCTTGTGTCAGCGGGCCCACCTTTGTGCAAGCTACCGTTCCTCGGAACAGTCGTTGACCTGCCGCGATACCCGTCAAGATCATTACGTCGCCATTACGTGATCACTGGCAAACGGCTGCTTTCGGCGGCGTCCGCCTGCACATACACGAAGACCCCGACCGCAGCGTTTCCGCTGGTGACGGGGTCTTTGGGCACCTCATACAGGGTGCCCCCGGCAGGATTCGAACCTGCGCACACGGCTCCGGAGGCCGTTGCTCTATCCCCTGAGCTACGGGGGCGTGTCTCGCGCTGTTGCGCTGACGGGTAGAACCCTACCAGCTCACTCGTGGTGGTCATGAACGGATTACCGGGGGCTACGTCGCCGCGGCTCGCCCGGACGGGGTGGAAGTGGGGAAAACCCGGACGCGACCCCTCGGCTCGACCTACTCTCGAGTTGTGCCAGGCGCGTCCGGCCGGGTGCTTGTTGTGGACGACAACAAGGTCATCCGGCAGCTGATCAGGGTCAACCTCGAGCTGGAGGGTCTTGAGGTCGTGACCGCCGCCGACGGTGCCGAGTGTCTGGACGTCGTCCATCAGGTGCGGCCCGATGTCGTCACCCTGGATGTCGTCATGCCCCGGCTCGACGGGCTGCGGACGGCTGCGCGGCTGCGTGCCGACCCCCGGACCCGCAAGCTGCCCCTCGCCCTCATCAGTGCCTGTACGCAGTCCGAGGTCGAGAGCGGACTCGATGTCGGCGTCGACGCTTTTCTCGCCAAGCCCTTCGAGCCGTCCGAACTCGTCCGGGTCGTCCAGGAATTGATCGAGCGCGGCCCTCAGGTCAGTCGGCAGGACCTGCGGCACCAGCAGCACCAGCAGCAGGTCGACGGGCTCGGCGGGCTTCAGCAGGCCGGTGCGTTCCTCGAAGGTGGTGAAGAGGTCGACGGCGCGTCCGACTCCGATGCCGTCGACGTCGCCGATCGCGTCGAGGCCGCCGGCCACGCGCCCCACGCCGGGCAACCGAACGTCTGAGTGCCCTCCCGCACCACCGGCACCGCACCACCGGCACGCGCACCCGCACCCCCGGCACCGTCCGCATCCCGGACCACACCGCAAACCGACTCGCATACCCACCCCCCTCCTCCCCTACCCTTGTCCCCGTGACCCCCGTCGAGCTGTCCCGCACCGTGCTGCGCGCGGTGCGTCGTGCCGTTGACGTGGGGGAACTCAGCGTGCCCGTGCCCGAACGGGTCGTAGTGACCCCGCCCGGGCCCGGTGGCCGCGGTGACTACGCCACCGGCATCGCCCTTCAGCTGGCCCGGCCCGCCGGGCGTTCCGCCCTCCAGGTCGCCGAGATCCTCCGCCCCCACCTCCGCGGCACCGCCGGTGTCGCCGACGTCGAGATCACCGGGCCCGGATTCCTCAACATCCACCTCGACCAGGGCACCGCCACCGCCGCACTCGTCCGGCAGGTCCTGGACGACGACAGCAACGCCTACGGCCACAGCGCCGCCCTCGACGGCACCGTCGTCCCCCTCCGTGTCCCCTACGACATCCGCGCCGAAGTCGTGGCAGACGCCCTCGTCCGGATCATCGGCACCCAGGGCGGCCGCGTCGAAGTCGATCACGCCCGCCCCGACGAACCGGTCGACCTGCGCCCCGTCCCGGCGCCGGAGGACCCCACCCCCCTCGGTCCCGACGCCGCCCGCTGGGCCCTTCTGCACCCCGCCGCCCACGACCGGCCCCGGATCACGGCCGACCACCTGCTCCAGCGCGAGAGCAACCCCCTCTTCCGCGTCCGCTACGCCCACTCCCGCGCCCGCGCCCTGGCCCGCGGCGCCGCCCGACTCGGATTCGAGGCCGCCCCCGGCGACGTACCCGACGCGACCGCCGCCCGCCTCACCCGCGCCCTCGCCGAGTACCCCACCGCCCTCGCCCAGGCGGCCGCGCACCGTGCGCCCGACCGGCTCGCCCGACACCTCGTCGCCGTCGCCGACGGGCTGCTCGCCTTTCAGCACACCGTTCTTCCGCTCGGCGAGGAGAAACCCTCGGCCGCCCACCGCGCCCGGCTCGCCCTTGCCGAAGCCGCCGGGACGGTGCTGGCCGGCGGCCTGTCCCTGCTCGGCATCAGCGCACCCGACTACCTCTGAGACCCGCGAGAAAGCCCAGACCCGCCATGAGCCGTTCCGCACACCCCGCCGGGCCCCGCCACGCCGACGTCCTGCCCGAGGGGCACTACTCCGCCCCGCCCGCCGACCTCAACGCCCTCGACCCGAAGGTGTGGGCCCAGACCGTCAACCGTGACGCCGACGGCGTCCTCACCATCGGCGGTATCGACGTCAAGACGCTCGCCGAGCGGTTCGGCACCCCCGCCTACTTCATCGACGAGGCCGACTTCCGGGCCCGCGCCCGCGCCTGGCGCACCGCCTTCGGACCGGACGCCGACGTCTTCTACGCCGGGAAGGCATTCCTGTCCCGGGCCGTCGTGCGCTGGCTGTACGAAGAAGGGCTCAACCTCGACGTCTGCTCCGGTGGTGAGCTCACCACCGCCCTCGCGGGCGGCATGCCCGCCGAGCGCATCGCCTTCCACGGCAACAACAAGTCCCCGGAAGAGATCACCCGCGCCGTCGAGACAGGGGTCGGACGGATCGTTCTCGACTCCTTCCAGGAGATCGTGCGCGTCGCGCACATCGCCTCCTCCCTCGGCAAGCGGCAGCGGGTCCAGATCCGTGTCACCGTCGGTGTCGAGGCGCACACCCACGAGTTCATCGCCACCGCCCACGAGGACCAGAAGTTCGGCATCCCGCTCGCCGACGGGCAGGCCGCCGAGGCCGTGCGGCGTGCCCTTCAGCTCGACGGGATCGAACTCATCGGGATTCACTCCCACATCGGGTCGCAGATCTTCGACATGTCCGGGTTCGAGGTCGCCGCCCACCGCGTTGTGGGGCTGCTCAAGGACATACGGGACGAGCACGGTGTCGAGCTGCCCGAGATCGACCTCGGCGGCGGCCTCGGCATCGCCTACACCAGCGACGACGACCCCCGGGAGCCCCACGAGATCGCCAAGGCCCTGACCGAGATCGTCTCCCGTGAGTGCGAGGGCGCCCGCCTGCGCACGCCCCGTATCTCCGTGGAGCCGGGGCGCGCCATCGTCGGGCCGACCGCCTTCACCCTCTACGAGGTCGGCACCATCAAGCCGCTCCAGGGGCTGCGCACGTACGTCTCCGTCGACGGCGGCATGTCCGACAACATCCGCACCGCGCTCTACGACGCCGAGTACAGCGTCTGCCTGGCCTCGCGCACCTCGGAGGCGGAGCCGATGCTGGTCCGTGTCGTCGGCAAGCACTGTGAGAGTGGGGACATCGTGGTGCGGGACGCCTTCCTGCCCGCCGACCTCGCGCCCGGTGATCTGATCGCCGTACCTGCGACGGGTGCGTACTGCCGGTCCATGGCCAGCAACTACAACCACGCGCTCCGCCCGCCCGTCGTCGCCGTGGGAGACGGGGAGGCCCGGGTCGTCGTCCGCCGCGAGACGGAGGAGGATCTGCTGCGCCTCGACGTCGGATGAGGCCCGCCCCGCGCAGCCCACGGACCCGGCGGAAGATCTTCCGGTCTTCCGCCGCTGACAAAATGAAATGAACGTCTCACGATCCGGACCAAGGGCAGAAAGTCCCGTCCGGTGAGTGAGACTGGTCCAACCGTAGACCGCATGAGGAAACGAGGTCGGATGATGCGTACGCGTCCGCTGAAGGTGGCGCTGCTGGGCTGTGGGGTTGTCGGCTCAGAGGTGGCGCGCATCATGACGACGCACGCGGACGACCTCGCCGCGCGGATCGGCGCGCCCGTGGAGCTCGCGGGCGTGGCCGTGCGGCGGCCCTCCAAGGTGCGGGAGGGCATCGACTCCGCCCTCGTCACCACCGATGCCACCGCCCTCGTCAAACGGGGGGACATCGACGTGGTCGTCGAGGTGATCGGCGGCATCGAGCCCGCCCGGACCCTCATCACCACCGCCTTCGCGCACGGGGCGTCGGTGGTCTCCGCCAACAAGGCCCTCCTCGCCCAGGACGGGGCCGCCCTTCACGCGGCTGCCGAGGAGCACGGCAAGGACCTGTACTACGAGGCCGCCGTCGCCGGTGCCATCCCGCTGATCCGGCCGCTGCGCGAGTCCCTGGCCGGCGACAAGGTCAACCGGGTGCTCGGCATCGTCAACGGGACCACCAACTTCATCCTCGACAAGATGGACTCCACCGGCGCCGGGTATCAGGAGGCCCTCGACGAGGCCACCGCCCTCGGGTACGCGGAGGCCGACCCCACCGCCGACGTCGAGGGGTTCGACGCGGCCGCCAAGGCCGCCATCCTCGCCGGGATCGCCTTCCACACGCGCGTGCGTCTCGACGACGTCTACCGCGAGGGCATGACCGAGGTCACCGCGGCCGACTTCGCCTCCGCCAAGCAGATGGGCTGCACCATCAAGCTGCTCGCCATCTGCGAGCGGGCCGCCGACGGGGGCTCGGTCACCGCGCGCGTGCACCCCGCCATGATTCCGCTGACCCACCCGCTCGCCTCCGTGCGCGGCGCGTACAACGCCGTGTTCGTGGAGTCCGACGCCGCCGGTCAGCTCATGTTCTACGGGCCCGGGGCCGGCGGCGCGCCGACCGCCTCCGCCGTCCTCGGTGATCTCGTCGCCGTCTGCCGCAACCGGCTGAGCGGGGCGACCGGACCTGGGGAATCCGCTTACGCGGCCCTGCCCGTGTCGCCCATGGGCGACGTCGTCACGCGCTACCACATCAGCCTGGACGTCGCCGACAAACCGGGTGTTCTCGCCCAGGTCGCCACCGTCTTCGCCGAGCACGACGTCTCGATCGATACGGTTCGCCAGCAGGGGAAGGACGGCGAGGCCTCCCTCGTCGTCGTCACCCACCGAGCGTCCGACGCCTCGCTCAGCGGGACCGTCGAGGCGCTGCGCAAGCTCGACACCGTGCGGGGTGTCGCCAGCATCATGCGGGTTGAAGGAGAGTAACCAGCAATGACCCACCAGTGGCGCGGAATCATCGAGGAGTACCGGGACCGGCTGCCGGTGTCCGACAGCACGCCGGTCGTCACGCTCCGTGAGGGCGGCACGCCGCTCGTGCCCGCGCAGGTGCTCTCCGAGCGCACCGGCTGTGAGGTCCACCTCAAGGTGGAGGGCGCCAACCCCACCGGGTCCTTCAAGGACCGCGGTATGACCATGGCCATCTCCAAGGCCAAGGAGGAGGGGGCGAAGGCCGTCATCTGCGCCTCCACCGGCAACACCTCCGCCTCCGCCGCCGCCTACGCCGTGCGCGCCGGCATGGTGTCGGCCGTGCTCGTGCCGCGGGGCAAGATCGCGCTCGGCAAGATGGGCCAGGCCCTGGTGCACGGCGCGAAGATCCTCCAGGTCGACGGCAACTTCGACGACTGCCTGACCCTCGCCCGGGCGCTCAGCGACAACTACCCCGTGGCGCTGGTCAATTCGGTCAACCCGGTGCGTATCGAGGGGCAGAAGACCGCGTCCTTCGAGATCGTCGACATGCTCGGTGACGCCCCCGACATCCACGTCCTGCCGGTCGGCAACGCGGGCAACATCACGGCCTACTGGAGGGGCTACCAGGAGTACGCCGCCGACCGGGTCGCCGGGCGCACCCCGCGCATGTGGGGGTTCCAGGCCTCCGGCTCCGCGCCGATCGTGCGCGGCGAGGTGGTCAAGGACCCCTCGACCATCGCCACCGCCATCCGCATCGGCAACCCGGCGTCCTGGCAGTACGCCCTCCGGGCCAGGGACGAGTCCGGCGGGCTCATCGACGAGGTGACGGACCGTGAGATCCTGCGCGCCTACCGGCTGTTGGCCGCGCAGGAGGGCGTCTTCGTGGAGCCCGCGTCCGCCGCGTCCGTGGCGGGTCTGCTGAAGGCCGCCGAGCAGGGCAAGGTCGACCCCGGGCAGCGCATCGTCTGCACCGTCACCGGCAACGGCCTCAAGGACCCCGACTGGGCCGTCGCGGGCGCCCCGCAGCCGGTCACCGTCCCGGTCGACGCGGCGACCGCCGCCGAGCGGCTCGGGCTCGCGTAACCAGGCCCTTTCCGGGGGATAAGCCTTACGGGCGCCCGACAGAGGGTGCACATGGGGAATACGACACGCATCGTGCGCCTCCTGTGCGCCCTATGTCGCCACAGAACCTTCCTTCGATAGGCTGTACTGAACCCGCCCACCGCATATGCCGCAGCCGCATGTGCCGTGGTGCCGCGCCGCCTTCGCGGCCTTCGGGCCCTTGGTACGTCATCGAATGTCATTCGACGATCACGCAGCTCAAGGAGAGTCAACGAGCGATGGCCGGTCCAGCGTTCCGCGCCGCCGCCGTCCGGGTGCGCGTCCCCGCCACCAGCGCCAACCTCGGTCCGGGCTTCGACGCCTTCGGACTCGCGCTGGGGCTCTACGACGACGTGGTCGTCCGGGTGGCCGACTCCGGGCTGCACATCGACATCGCCGGTGAGGGCGGCGAGACCCTCCCGCGGGACGAGAGCCACCTCCTCGTGCGGTCCCTGCGCGCCGCCTTCGACGCCCTCGGCGGGCAACCGCGGGGCCTGGAGATCGTCTGCGCCAACCGCATCCCGCACGGCCGCGGCCTCGGCTCCTCCTCCGCCGCCATCTGCGCCGGCATCGTGGCCGCCCGTGCCGTGACCATAGGCGGCGACACCCGGCTCGGCGACACGGCGCTGCTGGAGCTCGCCACCGAGATCGAGGGCCACCCCGACAACGTCGCGGCCTGCCTCCTCGGCGGCTTCACCCTTTCCTGGATGGAACGCGGCGCCGCCCGTGCGATCCGCATGGACCCCGCGGATTCCATCGTTCCGGTGGTTTTCGTCCCCGGGAAGCCGGTGCTGACCGAGACCGCGCGCGGACTGCTCCCGCGCACCGTGCCGCACGTCGACGCCGCCGCCAACGCGGGCCGCGCCGCCCTGCTCGTCGAGGCCCTCACCAGGCGCCCCGAGCTGCTGCTGCCCGCCACCGAGGACCGCCTCCACCAGGAGTACCGCGCCCCGGCCATGCCGGAGAGCACCGCGCTGGTGGAGCGGCTGCGAGCGGACGGCGTCCCCGCGGTCATCTCCGGCGCCGGCCCCACGGTCCTGGCGCTCGCCGACGGCGCGAGCGCGGACAAGGTGGCCGACCTGGCGGGCGAGGGCTGGGCCGCCAACCGGCTCGAGCTGGACAGCCAGGGAGCGAGCGTGCTGCCGCTTGCGCCCTGACACACGGTTGCCGGATTTCGAGAGGGGGAATGTTTGTTGGATCCGGTAGTGTTAACCTCAAGTCTGCACCCGACCCCGCCATGGCGAGGTGCTTCGTGTCCCCCGTCCGGGACCGACATTCTTCCGGGAGCTTCCCAAGCCGCCCTGTGTTCCGTATCACGTACCTGAGCCGTACGTCGTACGCGGACACCGAGCGGATTGCAGAGCACGCTCCGGAATCGGCGTGACCGAGCCGCGTGACACAAAACCGGGTGTCACGGCTTCGGGAAGCGCCAATCACCAGAAATCTCCTCCGCCGCTTTGGCGGACCACCGCACCGGCACGGTCCACACCAACCGGACCGAAGCCGGACAGCACAACCGGTCGCCGAGCCAGACAGGCCGACGTCCGCTCCAGGGAAGGACCCTTCGTGAGCGACACCACCGATCTGATGGGCGCACGTGTCGAGGACACCGCTGCCGCGCCCGCCACGGACGCCTCCGCGCCTGCCACCGGTGCCGGGTCCCGGCGGCGCCGCGGTACCGGCCTCGAGGGCATGGTGCTGGCCGAGCTGCAGCAGGTCGCATCCGGCCTCGGGATCAGGGGCACGGCGCGCATGCGCAAGAGCCAGCTGATCGAGGTCATCAAGGAGGCGCAGGCGGGGGGTGGTGCCCCGGCCGCCAAGGCCGACACCGCCACCGAGACCAAGCCCAAGCGCCGGGCCACCTCCAGGACGCGCACCGGCGACGACGCCGCCGCGGCCGAGCCCAAGACCGGCAAGGCCGACAAGGCCGCCGAGCAGGCCGTGGCCCAGCAGCAGATCGAGATCCCCGGCCAGGGAGCCGGTGACGGCGCCCCGGCCGAGCGCCGCCGGCGCCGCGCCACCGCCGAGGCCGGCAGCCCCGAGACGGTTGCCGCCGAGGCGCAGAGCGAGCCGAAGGCCGAGACCCCGGCCCAGCCCCAGCAGGCCCAGCCGCAGGGCGACGGCGCCAAGGCCGACGCCGCCGACGGTGGCGAGGGCCGCCGCCGTGACCGCCGCGACCGCGGCCGTGACCGCGACCGCGACCGCCGTGGCGGCAAGGGCGACGACCAGCAGCAGGGCCAGGGCGGCGGCCGTCAGGACCGTCAGCAGCAGGGCCAGCAGCAGGGCGGCGGCCGTCAGGACCGCAACACCGGCCCCCAGGACGACGACGACTTCGACGGCGGCCGCCGTGGCCGCCGCGGCCGCTACCGCGACCGCCGTGGCCGTCGTGGCCGCGACGAGATCGCCGAGCCGCAGCTCGCCGAGGACGACGTCCTGATCCCCGTCGCGGGCATCCTGGACATCCTCGACAACTACGCGTTCATCCGGACCTCCGGCTACCTGCCGGGCCCGAACGACGTGTACGTCTCCCTCGCCCAGGTCCGCAAGAACGGCCTGCGCAAGGGTGACCACGTCACCGGTGCGGTCCGTCAGCCCAAGGAGGGCGAGCGCCGGGAGAAGTTCAACGCGCTGGTCCGCCTGGACTCCGTCAACGGCATGGCGCCCGAACACGGCCGCGGCCGCCCGGAGTTCAACAAGCTGACCCCGCTCTACCCGCAGGACCGCCTCCGCCTGGAGACGGACCCGGGCGTGCTCACCACCCGCATCATCGACCTGGTCTCGCCGATCGGCAAGGGCCAGCGCGGTCTGATCGTGGCCCCGCCGAAGACCGGCAAGACCATGATCATGCAGGCGATCGCCAACGCGATCACGCACAACAACCCCGAGTGCCACCTGATGGTCGTCCTCGTCGACGAGCGTCCGGAAGAGGTCACCGACATGCAGCGGTCGGTCAAGGGCGAGGTCATCTCCTCGACCTTCGACCGCCCGGCCGAGGACCACACCACGGTCGCGGAGCTGGCCATCGAGCGCGCCAAGCGTCTCGTGGAGCTGGGCCACGACGTGGTCGTGCTGCTCGACTCGATCACCCGTCTGGGCCGCGCGTACAACCTCGCCGCCCCGGCCTCCGGCCGCATCCTGTCCGGTGGTGTCGACTCCACGGCCCTGTACCCGCCGAAGCGCTTCTTCGGTGCGGCCCGCAACATCGAGGACGGCGGCTCGCTGACCATCCTCGCCACCGCCCTGGTGGACACCGGGTCCCGCATGGACGAGGTGATCTTCGAGGAGTTCAAGGGCACCGGCAACATGGAGCTCAAGCTCGACCGGAAGCTCGCCGACAAGCGCATCTTCCCCGCGGTGGACGTGGACGCGTCCGGTACCCGCAAGGAGGAGATCCTGCTCGGCGCCGAGGAGCTCGGCATCGTCTGGAAGCTGCGCAGGGTGCTGCACGCGCTCGACCAGCAGCAGGCGATCGAGCTGCTCCTCGACAAGATGAAGCAGACCAAGTCGAACGTCGAGTTCCTGATGCAGATCCAGAAGACGACTCCGGCGCCCGGCAACGGCGACTGAGCAGATCGTCCACGGCACACAGGGCCGTCCCGTCGGGTACGACGGACGGCCCTGTGTGCCGTTGCCTGTGCACCGGGGCGGCCCGCGCGTGCGTCGGCGAGATCTATGCCACAACCAAGCGGTTGTGGGTGGTACGGGCACTATGACCCCGTACGTGAAAAACCGCAGGTGAGCCGTGCACTCCCCACCCTGGAGCGACCCTGCGTGTTTGCCGGGCCACGTCCTGGACACTCTGCGTTGTGCAACTCTTGCTCCGGTTTCTCCGTCTCACCGACGGGGCGACCATGGAGCAATGAGAGGCCGCCAGGACTGAGGAGCACATGCCTTCCGAGAGCACGCCGGACGCCGGCATACCCGGCGCGGCCACGACGCCGGTTGCGCGCCGCGACGGCAAGGGCCGCCGTCGCAGGCCCCGCAGCGCCGGACACAGGGCGGTCCTGGTCACCGCCTGGAGTGCGGCGGGCATCCTGCTGCTCGGCGGCACGGGCGCCGGCTACCTGTACTTCAAGCTCAACGGCAACATCAAGAGCGTCGACATCGACCAGGCGCTCGGCAGCGACCGGCCCGGCAAGGTCGACAACGGCTCCGAGAACATCCTGGTCCTCGGCTCGGACACCCGTTCCGGTGCGAACCGGAAGCTGGGCGGCGGCACCGACGACGGCACCGGCCGGTCGGACACCGCGATGATCGTGCACCTGTACAGGGGTCACAAGCAGGCCAGTGTCGTCTCCATACCGCGCGACACCCTCGTCGACCGCCCCGCGTGCACCGACCCCAAGGGCGTCACCCACGCCGCGGCCCCCGGGTCCATGTTCAACGAGGCCTATTCCGTCGGCGGCGCCACCTGTGCCGTGAAGACCGTCGAGTCGATCACCGGCATCCGCATGGACCACTACGTCGAGGTCGACTTCGCCGGTTTCGAGAAACTGATCGACACCCTCGGCGGCGTCCAGGTGACCACCACCAAGGACATCCACGACAAGAACAGCCACCTCGACCTGAAGGCCGGCACGCACACCCTCGGTGGACAGCAGGCGCTCGGCCTGGTCCGCACCCGGCACGGCGTGGGCGACGGCTCCGACCTCGGGCGCATCCAGCTCCAGCAGGCGTTCCTCAAGGCCCTGGTCAACCAGGTGGAGCACGTCGGCGTCCTGACCAGCCCCAAGAAGCTGTACGACCTCGCCGACACCGCGACGAAGTCCGTCACCACCGACTCCGACCTGGCCTCCGTCAAGGACCTGGCGTCGTTCGCCGAGGGGCTGAAGGGCATCGGCTCCTCCCACCTGAACATGGTGACGATGCCGGTCCAGTACGACACCGCGGACCCGAACCGGGTGCTGCTGGACGAGGCCAAGGCCCGGCTCGTGTGGAACGCCCTGAGAGACGACCGGCCGATCCCGGCGGCGGCGACCCGCGGGACGGCCACCGGGGAAGCCAAGGACGTCCTGACCTCGTCCTGAGGCGCGCCCGGGGGTGAGGCCGCCCGGGAGGCGGCTGCGCGGCCCGGCGCCACGGGGCGCCTCCTCCGGGCTCTTCGAGCAGGGGTCCCCCGGCGCCCGCCCGTGCCGCCCCGGGGACCCCGGGCCCCCGAGGCTCCGGATGGAGGAGGCACGACTGCCCGCAGTCGAGCCGCCCGGGGAATATCCTGCCCGTCCCCCCGGTTTTGGGGGATGGCGCCAGTCCTGGCAGACTGGTACGTCGGCTCCGGTTCACGCTCCCGCATCCCGCGGTTGCGACCCGGCGCCCTCCCGGAAACTAGGAGACACCTTGAAGCGCGACATCCACCCCGCGTACGTCGAGACGCAGGTCAGCTGCACCTGCGGCGCGTCGTTCACCACCCGTAGCACCATCGAGTCCGGCACCATCCGGGCCGAGGTCTGCTCCGAGTGCCACCCGTTCTACACGGGCAAGCAGAAGATCCTCGACACCGGTGGCCGTGTGGCCCGCTTCGAGGCCCGCTTCGGCAAGGCTGCCGCTGCCAAGAAGTAGCGAGCCCACAGCGCCGGTCTCCGGTGCCCCCTTGGCCGGGGGCACCGGGGCCGGCGCTTTGCGGTGCAGCCTTTGTTTGTCGTACACACGTCCCCGTGGCCCGGCCGGGCTGGGGGCATTTCAGGGAGCCGGAGATGTTCGAGGCGGTCGAGGAACTGGTCGGCGAGCACGCCGACCTGGAGAAGAAGCTCGCGGATCCGTCGATCCACGCCGACCAGGCGGGCGCACGCAGGCTGAACAAGCGCTACGCCGAGCTCGGCCCGATCGTCGCCACGTACCGTTCCTGGAAGCAGACCGGCGACGACATCGAGACCGCACGCGAACTCGCCGCCGACGACCCGGACTTCGCCGCCGAGGTCAAGGAGCTGGAGAAGCAGCGCGAGGAGCTGACCGAGAAGCTGCGCCTGCTGCTCGTCCCGCGCGACCCCAGCGACGACAAGGACGTCATCCTCGAGATCAAGGCGGGCGCGGGCGGCGACGAGTCCGCCCTGTTCGCCGGCGACCTGCTGCGCATGTACCTGCGCTATGCCGAGCGCGTCGGCTGGAAGACCGAGATCATCGACTCCACCGAGTCCGAGCTGGGCGGTTACAAGGACGTCCAGGTCGCGGTGAAGGCCCGCGGCCAGGTCGAGCCCGGCCAGGGCGTGTGGGCCCGGCTGAAGTACGAGGGCGGGGTGCACCGTGTGCAGCGCGTGCCCGCGACCGAGTCCCAGGGCCGTATCCACACCTCCGCGGCCGGTGTGCTCGTCACTCCGGAGGCCGAGGAGGTCGACGTCGAGATCAACCCGAACGACCTCCGGATCGACGTCTACCGGTCGTCCGGCCCCGGCGGCCAGTCCGTCAACACCACCGACTCCGCGGTGCGCGTCACGCACATTCCGACCGGTGTCGTCGCCTCCTGCCAGAACGAGAAGAGCCAGCTGCAGAACAAGCAGCAGGCGATGCGTATCCTGCGCTCCAGGCTGCTCGCCATGGCGCAGGAGGAGGCGGAGAAGGAGGCCGCCGACGCCCGGCGCAGCCAGGTCCGCACCGTCGACCGCTCCGAGAAGATCCGCACGTACAACTTCCCGGAGAACCGCATCTCGGACCACCGCGTCGGCTTCAAGGCGTACAACCTGGACCAAGTCCTGGACGGCGACCTCGACGCGGTCATCCAGGCCTGCGTCGACGCGGACTCGGCAGCCAAGCTCGCCGCCGCCGCGTAAGGCTCCGTACCAGCCGACGAGGCCCGTACACAGCACCGGAGGACCAGCGTGCAGCCATTCGACGGGGGGCGCCCCCCGAACCCCCGCAGCGTGCTGCTCGCGGAGGTGGCCCAGGCCACCCAGCGGCTGGCCGACGCCGGCGTGCCCTCGCCGCGCAACGACGCGGAGGAGCTCGCCGCGTTCGTGCACGGCGTCAAGCGGGGCGAGCTGCACACCGTCAAGGACTCGGACTTCGACGCCCGCTACTGGGAGGTCATCGCGCGCCGGGAGCAGCGCGAGCCGCTCCAGCACATCACCGGCCGGGCCTACTTCCGCTATCTGGAACTGCAGGTCGGGCCCGGAGTGTTCGTACCGCGCCCGGAGACCGAGTCGGTCGTCGGCTGGGCCATAGACGCCGTACGGGCCATGGACGTCGTCGAGCCGTGCATCGTGGACCTGTGCACCGGCTCCGGCGCCATCGCGCTCGCCCTGGCCCAGGAGGTGCCGCGCTCGCGCGTGCACGCCGTGGAGCTGTCCGAGGACGCGCTGCAGTGGACCCGCAAGAACGTGGCGGGCTCCAGGGTCGACCTGCGTCAGGGAGACGCGCGGGACGCCTTCCCGGACCTCAACGGCCAGGTCGACCTGGTCATCTCCAACCCGCCCTACATCCCGCTCACCGAGTGGGAGTACGTGGCGCCGGAGGCACGCGACTACGACCCGGAGTTGGCCCTGTTCTCCGGCGAGGACGGCCTGGACCTCATCCGGGGCATCGAACGCACCGCGCACCGGCTGCTGCGCCCCGGCGGTGTGGTCGTCATCGAGCACGCCGACACGCAGGGCGGCCAGGTGCCGTGGATCTTCACCGAGGAGCGGGGCTGGGCCGACGCGGCCGACCACCCCGACCTCAACAACCGCCCGCGCTTCGCGACCGCCCGCAAGGCGCTGCCGTGAGCGTCCTGCAGACTCTTTTCCCGCAGCAGTACGTGTACGAGGAGGCCAGCTGACAATGGCACGGCGATACGACACCAACGACGCGACCGACCGTGCGACGGGTCTGCGCGAGGCCGCGTCCGCCGTCCGCCGGGGCGAACTCGTGGTGCTGCCGACCGACACGGTGTACGGCATCGGTGCCGACGCGTTCTCCGCGGAGGCCGTGGCCGACCTGCTCCAGGCCAAGGGCCGGGGCCGCACCATGCCCACGCCCGTCCTCATCGGCTCCCCGAACACGCTGCACGGACTCGTCACGGACTTCTCCGAGATGGCGTGGGAGCTGGTGGACGCGTTCTGGCCGGGCGCCCTCACGCTCGTCACCAGGCACCAGCCGTCGCTGCAGTGGGACCTGGGGGACACCCGGGGCACCGTCGCCGTGCGGATGCCGCTGCACCCGGTCGCGATCGAGCTGCTGACGGAGGTCGGGCCGATGGCGGTCTCCTCCGCGAACCTGACCGGCCACCCGGCGCCGGAGACCTGTGACGCCGCCCAGGAGATGCTCGGCGACTCGGTCTCCGTCTACCTGGACGGCGGCCCGACCCCCGGCAACGCGCCGTCGTCGATCGTCGATGTCACCGGCAAGGTGCCCGTGCTGCTGCGCGAGGGCGCCCTCTCGCCGGAGGAGCTGCGGAAAGTCGTACCCGACCTCGAGGTGGCGAATTGACGGCCCCTGACGCGGGGCGTGGCATAGGCAACGGGGAAAGTGCGGCCGAGATCACGACGACGTTCGTGGGGCTTCCGCGCGACAGCTTCCGCATCCTCCACGTCAGCACCGGCAACGTGTGCCGCTCGCCCATCACGGAGCGGCTGACCCGCCATTTCGTGCGGGAGCGGCTCGGCGTGCTGGGCGGTGGGCTGATCGTGGAGAGCGCCGGCACCTGGGGCCACGAGGGCGCGCCCATGGAGGCGAACGCGGAGGCGGTCCTGGCGGACTTCGGCGCGGACGCCTCCGGCTTCGTGGGCCGTGAGCTGCTGGACGAGCACGTCATCACGGCCGACCTGGTGCTGACCGCGACGCGGGACCACCGGGCGCAGGTGATCTCCATGGGGCACTCGGCGGGGCTGCGCACGTTCACGCTGAAGGAGTTCACGCGGCTCGTGCGGGCGATAGACCCGGCCACCCTGCCGCCGCTGGAGGACGGCGTGGTGGCCCGTGCGCGGGCGCTGGTGCGTGCGGCGGCTGCTCTCCGCGGGTGGCTGCTGGCGCCGACGGCGGAGGCGGACGAGGTGTACGACCCGTACGGGGCGCCGCTGCCGTTCTTCCGGTCGATCGGGGACGAGATCCATCAGGCACTGGAGCCGGTGGTGACGGCGCTCACGGGGGTCCCGGCGCGGATGTAGGACGCCGGGGTGTTCCGGGGTGCCCGGGAGGTGCGGGTGCCTGGGGGTGTGGGGCCCGGGGCGTCGGTGCCCGGAGCTGTGCGGTGCCCGGAGGGTGGTGGCGTGGCCCGGCGCCTCGGGGCCCCCACCAAGCTCTTCGAGCAGGGCCACCCCCGGCGCCCACCCGCGCCGCCCGGGGGTCCCCTCGGACCGTCAAGGCTCCGGGGGAGGTACGACTGCCCGCAACCAGGGTGGCTCGCCCGTTCAATACCGGGCGCCCCACCGGTCCCCGGCCTACATTGGACCTACGTCCTCGTCGTCGCCCGGGAGCTCACCATGGCGGTCATCCCCACCCTCGAGGCCGACGTCCTGCGGCGGCAGGACCCCGAGATGGCCGAACTCCTCCTCGGGGAGCTGGCGCGGCAGTCGACCACCCTGCAGCTCATCGCAGCCGAGAACTTCAGCTCGCCGGCCGTGCTCGCCGCCCTCGGGTCGCCGCTCGCCAACAAGTACGCCGAGGGATACCCCGGCGCCCGGTACCACGGCGGGTGCGAGATCGTCGACGTCGCCGAGGGCCTCGCCGTGGAGCGGGCCAAGGCACTCTTCGGCGCCGAGCACGCCAATGTGCAGTCGCACTCGGGATCGTCCGCGATGCTCGCCGCGTACGCCGCCCTGCTGCGCCCCGGCGACACCGTGCTCGCCCTCGGACTGCCGCACGGCGGCCACCTCACGCACGGCTCGCCCGCCAACTTCTCCGGCCGATGGTTCCACTTCGTCGGTTACGGGGTGGACGCCGAGTCCGGGCTCATGGACCACGAGCAGGTCCGCACCCTCGCCCGTACGCATCGCCCGAAGGCCGTCGTCTGCGGGTCCATCGCCTATCCGCGCCACATCGACTACGCCTTCTTCCGTGAGGTCGCCGACGAGGTGGGGGCGTACCTCATCGCCGACGCCGCGCACCCCATCGGGCTGGTGGCCGGGGGAGCGGCGCCCAGTCCGGTGCCGTACGCCGACATCGTCTGCGCCACCACCCACAAGGTGCTGCGCGGCCCGCGCGGCGGCATGATCCTGTGCGGAAGCGAACTGGCCGAACGGGTGGACCGGGCGGTCTTCCCGTTCACGCAGGGCGGCGCCCAGATGCACGCCGTCGCCGCGAAGGCCGTCGCGTTCGGGGAGGCGGCGACGGACGCCTTCGCCGCCTACGCCCACCGGGTGGTCGCCAACGCCCGGGCGCTCGCGGCGGGACTGGCCGCCGAGGGGCTGCACATCACCACCGGCGGCACCGACACGCACCTGATCATCGCCGATCCCGCCCCGCTCGGGGTCGACGGCCGCACGGCGCGCGGGCTGCTCGCCGCCGCCGGAATGGTCCTGGACTGCTGTGCGCTGCCGCACGGCGACGCCCGCGGCCTGCGCCTGGGCACCGCGGCACTGACCACACAGGGCATGGGCGAGGGCGAGATGGCGGACGTGGCGGCCCTGTTGGCGTCCGTGCTGCGCCAGGAGACGGAGGCCAGGGCGGCACGCGAGAAAGTGCGGGATCTCACCGAGGGATTTCCGCCGTATCCCGGGCGATGAGGGGTAGGCGCGCGTTATACACAGCCACACATGCAACCATCTTCGCTACCCGTGAGTCCTCAACCGTATGCACGCGAAGCTAGGGTGTGGGGCTGAGGATGCCCAGCCAGACCTGTGGGGAAGCCCGTGCGTGAATACCTGCTGACGCTCTGCATCACGGCCGCGGTGACGTATCTGCTGACAGGGCCGGTACGCAAGTTCGCGATCGTGGCGGGAGCGATGCCGGAGATCCGGGCCCGGGACGTGCACCGGGAACCGACACCCCGGCTCGGCGGTATCGCCATGTTCTTCGGCCTGTGCGCGGGCCTGCTGGTCGCCGACCACCTCAAGAACCTCAACGAGGTCTTCGCCAAGTCCAACGAGCCACGGGCACTCCTCTCCGGAGCGGCCCTCATCTGGCTGATCGGCGTGCTGGACGACAAGTTCGAGATCGACGCCCTGATCAAACTGGGCGGTCAGATGATCGCCGCGGGCGTGATGGTCATGCAGGGTCTGACCATCCTGTGGTTGCCGGTCCCGGGTGTCGGCACGGTCTCGCTCACCCCCTGGCAGGGCACCCTGCTGACCGTGGCCCTGGTCGTCATCACGATCAACGCGGTCAACTTCGTCGACGGCCTCGACGGTCTCGCCGCCGGCATGGTGTGCATCGCGTCGGCGGCGTTCTTCATGTACGCGTACCGGATCTGGTACGGCTACGGGCTCGAGGCCGCCGCCCCCGCCACCCTGTTCGCGGCCGTCCTGATGGGCATGTGCCTGGGCTTCCTGCCGCACAACATGCACCCGGCGCGGATCTTCATGGGCGACTCGGGATCCATGCTGATCGGGCTCGTGCTGGCCGCCGGCGCCATCTCGGTCACCGGGCAGGTCGACCCGGACGCGATGAACCTCTTCTCCGGTTCCGAGCGCGCGACGGTCCACCAGACCGTCCCCGTCTACATCCCGCTGCTGCTCCCGCTGACGATCATCGCCGTCCCGGCCGCGGACCTGGTCCTGGCGATCGTGCGGCGCACCTGGCGCGGCCAGTCCCCGTTCGCCGCCGACCGCGGTCACCTGCACCACCGGTTGCTGGAGATCGGGCACTCGCACAGCCGCGCCGTGCTGATCATGTACTTCTGGTCGGCGCTCATCGCCTTCGGCACGCTCGGCTACTCGGTGAACTCCGCGTCCCTGTGGATCGTGCTCGGCATCGTGATGCTCAGCGCGGTCGGCCTGGTGCTGCTCCTGTTGCCGCGGTTCACCCCGCGCGCCCCGCGGTGGGCCGAGTCCTTCGTGCCCCCGCGCTACCGGCGCCGCACCGCCGCGCAGCCGCTGCCGGCCGCCGTGTCGGAGAGCGGGCAGCCGCGGCAGGAGGAGCGCCGCACGCCGGTCGTCGCGGGCGTCTCGGGCGCCAACGGAGCCACCGCCGTCGGCAACCGTGCGCGGATGGACCGGCGCCGGGCCGAGTCACCGCGCTGATGCGCAAGGTAAGAATCTGACGAGTGCGTTGCCATTTCGTGGGGGAGCAAAGCGGCTCAATACCAGACAAGATGCCCCCGGATCCGCGCAGACGGGCGGGTTCACTCTCATGTGTGACGGTGGGCACATCGCCTAGGTAAAGACCGCATCAAATAGTTTGTGATACCGTTCACGAGAACCCCGGGATAGAGCCGAAGGGTCCGGATGCGACGGTCCCCAGGCGTGCGGACTCGCTCCGGCCCGGGACTACGCTCGTCCATGACGACACCCTGCCCCCTGTGAAAGCGGAGTTGCCGCCATGCCGTCCAATGACGTCCGGAACCTTCTGCAGACCGCTGTGCCCGCAGCGTCTGTCGGCGCGGTCGCCGTCGTCGTCAGCGGTGTTGTCGCGGGCGGCCAGGGAGCGATCGGGGCGGCCGTCGGCACGGTGCTGGCCGTCCTCTTCATGGGGATCGGGCTCTACGTCCTGCAGTGGACGGCGAAATCGCTCCCGCACCTGTTCCAGGCCATGGGGCTGATGCTCTACATGGCCCAGCTCCTGCTGCTCCTGATCTTCGTGGGCATCTTCAAGGGCACTTCTCTCTTCAATCCCAAGACGTTCGCGCTCGCGCTCGTCGTCACCACGGTCGTATGGATGGCCGCGCAGGCGCGTGCACACATGAAGGCCAAGATCTTCTACGTCGACCCGGACTCCCAGAAGAGCGAGAAGCCCGAGAAGACAGGGCCCGCGTCGTGAGGGGTAGGGCCGGGATAAAGACTTGTGAGATCTCCTGCTATCGTCCGGTGCCAACTGCGGCATCGCGGGCGCGGGCATCCGAGCTGACGCCTGCTCAAACGCGAGGCTTGATGCCCCTCAGCCGCCCCCACATCCGTAACACCAGTCCGGTGCCGATCCGCGGCTGCGCGCCGCGCCGACACAACGAGGTTGCCGTATCCATGCGCCACGCCGAAGGAGCCCGCGGTGAGTGCTGACCAGACCCAGCTCGCCTTCGACTGGAGTTGTCGCATCCTGTCCGACAACGGGTGCGGCTTCCCGGCTCCGGGCCTGCAGTCCTTCTTGTTCAAGCCGCTCTTCACCGTCGGCGGCTTCCAGTTCAACAAGGTCATCCTGCTTGCCCTCATCACCACCGTGCTGATCGTCGGCTTCTTCTGGGCGGCCTTCGGGAAGGCCAAGGTCGTCCCGGGCAAGCTCCAGATGATCGGCGAGGCCGGCTACGACTTCGTCCGCCGCGGCGTGGTCTACGAGACCCTCGGCAAGCGCGAGGGCGAGAAGTACGTCCCGCTGATGGTTTCGCTGTTCTTCTTCATCTGGATCATGAACCTGTGGGAGGTCATCCCGCTTGCTCAGTTCCCGGTGTCGTCGATCATTGCGTACCCGATCGTGCTGGCCGCGATCGTCTATATCACCTGGGTGGCACTGACCTTCAAGCGGCACGGCTTCGTCGGCTTCTTCAAGAACGTCACCGGGTACGACAAGTCGCTCGGTGCGGTTCTGCCGCTCGTCATGGTCATCGAGTTCTTCTCGAACCTCTTCGTCCGCCCGTTCACGCACGCGGTGCGACTCTTCGCCAACATGTTCGCCGGTCACCTGATGCTGGCGATGTTCACCGTCGCCTCCTGGTACCTGCTGAACAGCTGGATGGTCCCGGCCGCCGGTGTCTCGTTCGTGATGACGATGGGTCTGATCGTCTTCGAGATGTTCGTCCAGGCCGTCCAGGCGTACGTCTTCGTACTGCTCGCCTGTTCCTACATTCAGGGCGCTCTCGCCGAGCACCACTGAGTCGTACCACCAGCCCGCAATCCCACAGTCGTCCGGTGGCCAACCCCCACCGGTCCGTAAAAGAGAAGGAAGAAACGGCATGTCCGCTGCCATCGACCTCGCCGCCGGCGTCTCTGGTTCCCTCGGTTCCATCGGCTACGGCCTCGCGGCCATCGGCCCCGGTATCGGAGTCGGCATCATCTTCGGTAACGGCACCCAGGCCCTCGCCCGCCAGCCCGAGGCCGCCGGTCTGATCCGTGCCAACCAGATCCTCGGCTTCGCCTTCTGTGAGGCGCTCGCCCTCATCGGCATCGTTATGCCGTTCGTGTTCGGTCGGTAATCAACCACCCACCGACACGTTTCGACGAAAGGCACTCATGTGATCGCCAACCTGGTACAGCTGGCGGCCCCGGAGGAGGGCGGCAGCCCGCTCCTTCCGGAGTACCCCGAGCTGCTCGTCGGCACCATCGCCTTCGCCATCGTGTTCTTCTTCTTCTGGAAGAAGCTGCTTCCGAACATCAACAAGGTTCTGGAGGAGCGGCGCGCGGCGATCGAAGGCGGCATCGAAGAGGCCGACGCCATGAAGGTCGAGGCCCAGAGCGTGCTCGAGCAGTACAAGGCTCAGCTCGCCGAAGCCCGGCACGAGGCCGCGCGGCTGCGCCAGGAGGCGCAGGAGCAGGGCGCCGCCCTCATCGCCGAGATGCGCGCGGAAGGCCAGCGGCAGCGTGAGGAGATCATCGCCGCCGGTCACGCGCAGATCGAGGCCGACCGCAAGGCCGCCGCGCAGAACCTGCGGCAGGACGTCGGCAGGCTCGCCACCGAGCTGGCCGGCAAGCTCGTCGGCGAGTCCCTCGAGGACCACGCCCGGCAGAGCCGCGTGATCGACCGCTTCCTCGGCGAGCTCGAGGAGAAGGCCGAGGCCGCGCGATGAACGGAGCGAGCCGCGAGGCCCTGGCAGCCGCACGCGAGCGTCTCGACGCGCTCACGGACGCGACGTCCGTGGACGCTGCGCAGCTCGCCGACGAGCTGGCCGCCGTCACCGCGCTGCTCGACCGCGAGGCGTCGCTGCGCCGGGTCCTCACCGACCCGGCGCGGGCCGGCGAGGCCAAGGCCGGGCTGGCCCAGAGCCTGTTCGGCGGCCAGGTCGGCGGGCCGGTCGTGGACCTGCTGTCCGGCATGGTGCGCTCGCGCTGGTCGCAGTCGCGCGACCTGGTCGACGCGCTGGAGGAGCTGGCGAACCTCGCCGACCTCACGGCCGCCGAGAAGGCGGGCGCGCTCGACGACGTCGAGGACGAGCTGTTCCGGTTCGGCCGGATCGTCTCCTCCAACACGGAGCTGCGCGCCGCGCTCACGGACCGTGCCGCCGGCACCCCGGCCAAGATCGAGCTGCTGCACCGGCTGCTCGGCGGTCGTGCCGACGTCACGACCGAGCGTCTGGTCACGCGCCTTGTGACCGCGCCGCGGGGACGTAGCCTGGAATCGGGAATCGAGTCCCTGTCCAAGCTGGCCGCCGCCCGTCGTGACCGTCTGGTCGCCGTCGTGACCTCGGCGGTCCCGCTGAGCGACATCCAGAAGCGGCGCCTCGGTGCCGCACTGGCCAAGCTCTACGGCCGCCAGATGCACCTCAACCTGGACGTCGACCCGGAGGTCGTCGGAGGGATCCGGGTGCAGGTCGGTGACGAGGTCATCAACGGTTCGATCGCGGACCGACTCGAGGACGCCGGCCGCCGCATGGCGAGCTAGCACCAACTCCATACGCAGGACAACGGCCCGGGTTGGGCCGTGCAGAGGATGCAGAGTTTCTGGGGGGCGCCCCCAGAACCCCCACAGAAACTTCGGGCCCAACAAGGAGAGCAGGGAACCCAGATGGCGGAGCTCACGATCCGGCCGGAGGAGATCCGGGACGCGCTGGAGAACTTTGTCCAGTCGTACAAGCCGGACGCGGCCTCGCGCGAGGAGGTCGGCACAGTCACGTTCGCCGGTGACGGCATCGCGAAGGTCGAGGGCCTGCCCTCGACCATGGCCAACGAGCTGCTGAAGTTCGAGGACGGCACCCTCGGCCTCGCCCTCAACCTCGAGGAGCGGGAGATCGGTGCCATCGTCCTCGGCGAGTTCAGCGGCGTCGAGGAGGGACAGCCGGTGCAGCGCACCGGTGAGGTGCTCTCCGTGGCCGTCGGCGAGGGCTACCTCGGCCGCGTCGTCGACCCGCTCGGCAACCCGATCGACGGCCTCGGCGAGATCGAGACCGACGGCCGCCGCGCCCTCGAGCTGCAGGCCCCCACGGTCATGCAGCGCAAGTCGGTGCACGAGCCGATGGAGACGGGCTACAAGGCCGTCGACGCGATGACCCCGATCGGCCGTGGCCAGCGTCAGCTGATCATCGGCGACCGCCAGACCGGGAAGACCGCCCTGGCGATCGACACGATCATCAACCAGCGCGACAACTGGCGCTCCGGCGACCCGAAGAAGCAGGTCCGCTGCATCTACGTCGCCATCGGCCAGAAGGGCTCCACCATCGCCGGCGTCCGCCGCGCGCTGGAGGAGAACGGCGCCCTGGAGTACACCACGATCGTCGCCGCCCCGGCGTCCGACCCGGCCGGCTTCAAGTACCTGGCGCCGTACACCGGTTCCGCCATCGGCCAGCACTGGATGTACCAGGGCAAGCACGTCCTGATCATCTTCGACGACCTGTCGAAGCAGGCCGACGCCTACCGTGCCGTGTCCCTGCTGCTGCGCCGTCCGCCGGGCCGCGAGGCCTACCCGGGCGACGTCTTCTACCTGCACTCCCGTCTGCTGGAGCGCTGTGCGAAGCTCTCCGACGACATGGGTGCCGGTTCGATGACCGGTCTCCCGATCGTCGAGACCAAGGCCAACGACGTCTCGGCGTTCATCCCGACCAACGTCATCTCCATCACCGACGGCCAGTGCTTCCTGGAGTCCGACCTGTTCAACGCCGGCCAGCGTCCGGCCCTGAACGTCGGTATCTCGGTCTCCCGTGTCGGTGGCTCCGCCCAGCACAAGGCAATGCGCCAGGTCTCCGGCCGTCTGCGCGTGGACCTCGCCCAGTTCCGTGAGCTGGAGGCGTTCGCCGCCTTCGGTTCCGACCTGGACGCCGCGTCGAAGGCGCAGCTGGAGCGTGGTTCGCGCATGGTCGAGCTGCTGAAGCAGAACCAGTACGAGCCGATGGCCACCGAGGACCAGGTCGTCTCCATCTGGGCCGGCACCAACGGCCGTATGGACGACGTTCCGGTCGCCGACATCCGCCGCTTCGAGCGTGAGCTCCTCGACTACCTGCACCGCAAGGAGCAGGGTCTGATGACCTCCATCAAGGAGGGCGCCAAGATGTCGGACGACACCATCCAGGCGATCGACGACGCCGTCGCGGAGTTCAAGAAGCAGTTCGAGACCTCGGACGGCAAGCTGCTCGGCGAGGACACCCCGGCCGCAGCCGCCAAGTGACGTAAGGAAGGGACCTGACTCATGGGAGCCCAGCTCCGGGTCTACAAGCGTCGCATCCGATCCGTCAGCGCGACCAAGAAGATCACGAAGGCGATGGAGATGATCGCCGCCTCGCGCGTCGTCAAGGCGCAGCGCAAGGTGGCGGCCTCCACGCCGTACGCGACCGAGCTGACGCGCGCGGTATCGGCGGTCGCCACGGGGTCGAACACCAAGCACCCGCTGACGACGGAGTCGGAGAACCCGACCCGTGCCGCGGTCCTGCTCCTCACGAGCGACCGCGGCCTGGCCGGCGCCTTCAACTCCAACGCCATCAAGACGGCGGAGCAGCTGACCGAGCGGCTCGAGCGCGAGGGCAAGCAGGTCGACACGTACATCGTCGGCCGGCGTGGTGTGGCCCACTACAACTTCCGTGAGCGCAAGATCGCGGAGTCGTTCACGGGCTTCACCGACGACCCCTCGTACGCGGACGCCAAGAAGGTCGCGGCCCCCCTGATCGAGGCGATCGAGAAGGAGACGGACAACGGCGGCGTGGACGAGCTGCACATCGTCTACACGGAGTTCGTGTCGATGATGACGCAGACGGCCCTCGGCGCCCGTCTGCTGCCGCTCAGCCTCGACGACGTGGCCAGGGAGGCGGCGCCGAAGGGCGACGAGATCCTGCCGCTGTACGACTTCGAGCCCTCGGCGGAGGACGTCCTCGACGCCCTGCTGCCGCGCTACGTGGAGAGCCGCATCTACAACGCGCTGCTCCAGTCGGCCGCTTCGAAGCACGCCGCCACGCGGCGCGCGATGAAGTCGGCCACCGACAACGCCGGAGACCTCATCGAGAGCCTCACCCGGCTTGCCAACGCGGCCCGCCAGGCCGACATCACCCAGGAAATCAGCGAGATCGTCGGTGGCGCGAGTGCCCTGGCCGACGCGACCGCGGGGAGTGACTACTAATGACCACCACTGTTGAGACGGCCACGGCGACGGGCCGCGTCGCGCGGGTCATCGGCCCGGTCGTCGACGTGGAGTTCCCCGTCGACGCGATCCCGGACATGTACAACGCCCTGCACGTCGAGGTCTCCGACCCGGCGAACGCGGGCGAGAAGAAGACGCTGACCCTGGAGGTCGCCCAGCACCTGGGCGACGGCCTGGTCCGCACGATCTCGATGCAGCCCACCGACGGTCTGGTCCGCCAGGCCGCGGTGACCGACACCGGCTCCTCCATCTCCGTCCCGGTCGGCGACTTCACCAAGGGCAAGGTGTTCAACACCATCGGTGACGTCCTGAACGTGGACGAGAAGTACGACGGCGAGCGCTGGCCGATCCACCGCAAGGCGCCGAACTTCGACCAGCTCGAGTCCAAGACCGAGATGTTCGAGACCGGCATCAAGGTCATCGACCTGCTGACCCCGTACGTCAAGGGCGGCAAGATCGGTCTGTTCGGCGGCGCCGGTGTCGGCAAGACGGTGCTCATCCAGGAGATGATCTACCGCGTCGCCAACAACCACGACGGTGTCTCCGTGTTCGCCGGCGTCGGTGAGCGCACCCGTGAGGGCAACGACCTCATCCAGGAGATGTCCGAGTCCGGCGTCATCGACAAGACCGCGCTGGTCTTCGGCCAGATGGACGAGCCGCCGGGCACCCGTCTGCGGGTGGCCCTCGCGGGCCTGACGATGGCGGAGTACTTCCGCGACGTCCAGAAGCAGGACGTGCTGTTCTTCATCGACAACATCTTCCGCTTCACCCAGGCCGGTTCCGAGGTCTCCACGCTGCTCGGCCGTATGCCGTCCGCGGTGGGTTACCAGCCGAACCTGGCCGACGAGATGGGCCTCCTGCAGGAGCGCATCACCTCGACCCGCGGTCACTCGATCACCTCCATGCAGGCGATCTACGTCCCCGCCGACGACCTGACCGACCCGGCCCCGGCCACCACCTTCGCCCACCTCGACGCGACGACGGTTCTCTCCCGTCCGATCTCGGAGAAGGGCATCTACCCGGCCGTGGACCCGCTGGACTCCACGTCCCGCATCCTGGACCCGCGCTACATCGCGCAGGACCACTACAACGCGGCCATGCGCGTCAAGACGGTCCTGCAGAAGTACAAGGACCTCCAGGACATCATCGCGATCCTCGGTATCGACGAGCTCGGCGAGGAGGACAAGCTCGTCGTCCACCGGGCCCGCCGTGTGGAGCGCTTCCTGTCCCAGAACACCCACGTCGCCAAGCAGTTCACCGGCGTCGACGGGTCGGACGTGCCGCTGGACGAGTCGATCGCCGCGTTCAACGCGATCATCGACGGTGACTTCGACCACTTCCCGGAGCAGGCCTTCTTCATGTGCGGTGGTATCGACGACCTGAAGAAGAACGCGAAGGAGCTCGGCGTCTCCTGACGTCGCGTCCGTAAGGAGGGGGACGAGACCACTCCCGTGACCGGGGTGCGTCCCGTCCCCCTCTCCACGCCTACTAGAATTCATCCCAACACCCGGCAGAACCGCCGGGTGGTGACCCGAGGAGCCACTCTTGGCTGCTGAGCTGCATGTCGAGCTGGTCGCCGCCGACCGCCAGGTCTGGTCCGGTGAGGCCACCCTGGTCGTCGCGCGCACCACGTCCGGCGACATCGGCGTCATGCCCGGTCACCAGCCGCTGCTCGGTGTGCTGGAGTCGGGCCCGGTGACCATCCGTACGAGTGATGGTGGAACGGTCGTCGCCGCGGTGCACGGCGGTTTCATCTCGTTCGCGGACAACAAGCTGTCGCTGCTGGCCGAGGTCGCCGAGCTGTCGGACGAGATCGACGTCCAGCGCGTGGAGCGTGAGCTCGAGCGCGCGAAGGCGGACGACGACGCCGTCGCCGAGCGGCGTGCCGACGTCCGCCTGCGGGCGGCACAGGCGGCGCGCTGATCTGGGGGCACCTCCCAGGCCGTCTAGGCTCTGGGAGAGCGCATGCTGTGACATGACTCAGCCGCGGTCGGCCCGGAGCAATCCGGTGCCGGCCGCGGCTGAGGCAGATCCGGGTGTTTTTTCCGTTCCGTTACCTAGGAGACGAGGAGGTCGGTGTCGATGGTCCTCGCTCTGAGCGTGTGCGGAGTGGTCGTGGCACTCGTACTGGTGGGGCTGTTCGTCTTCGGTCTCAGGCGCCGTCTCATCCAGCGCTCCGGCGGCACCTTCGACTGCAGCCTGAGGTGGAACGTCCCGGAGGAGCCCGACACCAGCGGCAAGGGCTGGGGGTACGGGATCGCCCGCTACAACGGCGACCGCGTCGAATGGTTCCGCGTCTTCTCCTACGCCCCGCGCCCGCGCCGGGTCCTGGAGCGCTCGGCGATCGAGGTGGCCGGCCGGCGCGATCCCGAGGGCGAGGAGGAGCTGGCGCTGCTCTCCGACGCGGTGGTCCTCGCCTGTCACCACCGGGGCACCCGGCTGGAACTGGCGATGAGCGAGGACGCGCTGACCGGTTTCCTGGCGTGGCTCGAGGCCGCACCTCCCGGTCAGCGCGTCAACGTCGCTTAGCCCCTTCGGTCAGGTTTACGAGAGTCCGTTGCTGAGGGCGCTCACCAGCTCACCATTGGCGGTGTCGCCGCTGAACTCCCAGAAGAAGGCGCCGCCCAGGCCCTGGTTCCTGGCCCACGCCATCTTCGTCCCGATCGTGGCCGGGGTGTCGTACGACCACCAGTTGCTGCCGCAGTGCGCGTACGCGGTCCCCGCGACGGTGCCGGTGGCCGGGCAGGACGTCTTGAGCACCTTGTAGTCCTCGATGCCCTGCTCGTACGTGCCGGCCGCCGGGCCCGTGGCGGTCCCACCCGGCGCGTCCTGGGTGACGCCGGTCCAGCCCCGGCCGTAGAAGCCGATGCCGATCAGCAGCTTCTTCGCGGGCACCCCGATCGCCTTGTACTTGGCGATCGCGTCGGCCGTGGTGAAACCGGCCTTCGGGATGCCGCTGTACGAGCTGAGCGGGGAGTGCGGGGCGGTGGGTCCCTGGGCGTCCCAGGCGCCGAAGAAGTCGTACGTCATCACGTTGTACCAGTTGACGTAACTCGCGGCGCCCGCGTAGTCGGCGGCCTCGATCTTGCCGCCGGAGGAACCGTCGGCGGTGACGGCGGCGGTGACCAGGGCGGAGGGGCCGAACTTGGCGCGCAGCGCGGCCATCACGTTCCTGAAGGCCGCCGCCCCGCTCGTGTCGCAGGACAGCCCGCAGGCGTTCGGGTACTCCCAGTCGATGTCGATGCCGTCGAAGACGTCCGACCAGCGCGGGTCGTGCACCAGGTCGTAGCAGGACTGCGCGAAGCCCGCCGGGTCCTTGGCCGCGTCCGCGAACCCACCGGACCAGGTCCAGCCGCCGAAGGACCACAGCACCTTCAGGTTCGGGTACTTGGCCTTCAGCTCGCGCAGCTGGTTGAAGTTGCCGCGCAGCGGCTGGTCCCAGGTGTCGGCGACGCCGCTGACGGACTGGTCGGCGGTGAACGCCTTGTCGTAGTCGGCGTAGGAGTCGCCGATGGCGCACTTGCCGCCGGTGACGTTGCCGAAGGCATAGTTGACGTGCGTGATCCTCGCGGCGGAGCCGGACGTCACCAGGTTCTTGACGTTGTAGTTCCGGCCGTAGATGCCCCACTCGGTGAAGTAGCCGAGCTTGACCTTGTCACCGGTGGTCGGGGGAGTGGTGGTGCCGCCGGTGGTGTGGACGGCGACCGCGCCGCTGACCGGCCCGGTCTGGTCGGCGGTGTCACGGGCCTGCACCGTGTAGGAGTAGTCGCTGCCGGCGGTCAGGCCGGTGTCCGAGTACGAGGTGGTCGTCACGGTGGCGACCGTCCTGCCGTCGCGCAGGACGTCGTAGTTCTTGACCCCCTTGTCGTCGGTGGCCGCGGACCAGCTGAGCTTCACCGAGGTGTCGGTGAGGTCCGAGGCGGTGGGGGTGCCGGGAGCTGAGGGCGGGTTGTCGCCGGGGACCGTGGTGCCGCCGTCGCAGCTTCCGCCGTTGAGCCTGCAGTTGGACGGTGCGCCGGAGCCGGTGCCGTTGAAGCCGAAGGAGACGGACGCGCCCGGGGCGAGGGTGCCGTTGTAGGACTTGTTCTTGGCGGTCCAGTGGGTGCCGGAGCCGGTCACGTCCGCGTCCCACGCGGAGGTGACGGAGGTCCCGGAGGGGAAGTCCCATTCGATGGTCCAGGAGTTGATGGTCGTCGAGCCGGTGTTCTGCACCGTCCACTTGCCTTCGAAGCCGGTGCCCCAGTCCTGCGTCTTGGCGTAGGTGGCGGTGGCGGTCGAGGCGGCCTGGGCGGGGCCGGCGGCGAGTCCGACCAGCCCGGCCAGCGGGAGCAACAGGCTCGCGCATCCTGCCGCGGCTCTGTGTCTGAAGCGCATGCTGCGCCTCCCTGTCTTGGGGGTGGGGAGTGGTGGGCATGACTGAGCCTTCACGCCCACGGTGCCGCGAGAATAGAAAGGTCTGGACCAGAGGTCAATAGGTCTGGACCACTGTGCGGTCGGTCTACTGGATCCCCAACTCCCGTGACAGCACGGCGGCTTGCACCCGGCTGCGCATCCCCAGCTTGCCGAGGAGACGGCTGACGTGCGTCTTCACCGTGGCCTCGGCCATGTCCAGACGCCCCGCGATCTCGGCATTGGACAACCCCTCCCCGAGGCACGACAGCACCTCACGCTCGCGCCGGGTGAGGGTCTCGAGGACCGCCGGGTCGGCCTTCGGCTCGCGCACCGGCCCGGCGGCGAACTCCGCGATCAGCCGCCGTGTGACCGCCGGGGCGATCATCCCCTCGCCGCGCGCCACCGTCCGCACGGCGTCGATCAGGTCCCTCGCCTCCGTGTTCTTCAGCAGAAACCCGGCAGCGCCCGCCCGCAGCGCACCGAAGACGTACTCGTCCAGATCGAAGGTGGTCAGGACGAGAACGTCCGCCAGCCCCTCCTGGACGACCTGCCTGGTCGCCGACACCCCGTCCAGCTTCGGCATCTGGACGTCCATCAGAACGACGTCCGGCCGTAGTTCACGGGCGAGCGCCACCGCCTGCTCGCCGTCCGCGGCCTCTCCGGCCACCTCGACGTCGGGCGCGCTGCTCAGGATGAGGACCAGTCCTGCGCGTACGGAGGACTGGTCCTCGGCGACCAGGACGCGGATCATGCGGGATCTCCTTCGCTCAGCGGAAGAGCGGCGCGTACGGTCCACCGGGGGCCGTCGGGCCCCGCCTCGAACGTGCCGCCCAGCAACGTGGCCCGCTCCCGCATTCCGACGAGCCCGGCACCGGAACCGGGGGCGCGCGGTCGGTCCCGGTCGCCGCAGGGGCTGGTCACGCGGATGTCGAGGAAGCCGTCGCGCTGGGCCAGACGCACGGTGACCCGGCCGGGACCGGCGTGTTTGAGCGCGTTGGTCAGCGACTCCTGAACGATCCGGTACGCGGCCAGCTCCACGGGCGCCGGTACCCTCTCGTGCTCGGCGCCGAGGGTGACGTCGAGCCCGTTGGCGCGGGCACTGTCGACCAGGGCGGCGAGCCCGTCCAGGGTGGGGGTGGCGGCGGGGTCGCGCGCGGCGCCCCCGTCGCGCAGGATGCCGATCAGCCGCCGCATCTCCTCCAGCCCGGCCACGCTGTTCTCGCGGATGACGGCGAGGGCCTCCCGGGAGGTCGTCGGATCGTCGAGGGAGAGCGCGGCGGTGGAGTGGATGGCGATCGCGGACAGGTGGTTGGCGACCATGTCGTGCAACTCCCGTGCCACCCGGGCGCGTTCGGTGGTGACCGCCTGGGCGCGGTCCATCTCGGCCAGCAGGGCCGTCTGTTCGGCACGCAGCCGGGCCGCCTCGGCGGCGTCGCGGTGGTTGCGGACGACCCAGCCGGTGGCGGCGGGTGCGAGGGCGACGACACCGACACCGACGCCGATCAACAGGGCCTGGGGGACGCGCCAGACGGCGAGGGGGACGAGAGCACCGGCGACGGTGAGGAGCCCCATGACCCACGGCAGGCGGCGGGCGGAGGCGGGGGTGCCGTAGAGGACGGCCGCGTACACCAGGTCCGTGAACATCACGACGGTGGCCACGCTGCCCCGGGTCACCGTGTCGCCGACCACGGCGGCGGTGCCGATCAGCAGGGCCGCCTTGGGCCGGGTACGGCGCAGCAGCTCGCAGCCGGCGGTGACGACGAGCGGCACGAGCAGCGCCCAGCGGTCCGGACGGAGCACGAGCGCTTCGTGCGGCCCCCGGGGGCTGAGCCCGATGCCCCACAGCAGCAGCCCACCGAGCAGCCCGCCGACCGCGATCCGCACGTCGTCACGGTGCGGGCGGGGCACGAGTGCGGGCATGGCTCCATCCAACACGGCACGCGGGGCGGCCGTGTGCGTCTCGGGAAGGGTTCCGGACTGCATCTTTCGATGGACGGAGACCTCGTCATCACCGACGACGACCCGCGCACCCGGGAAGCGGGCCCGGTGAGGTGCGCGAGGGGAGCGAGCCTCGATCGTCGGGTTGGCCGGCGCATGTGGGGGACGCCGATGTCGCCCTCTTGGAGGAGCGCCGTACGCTGACCCGGCGACAAGCGGTCCGGGGAGGGCGTATGAGTGACGCGGTCGGGGCGGTGCTGGTCGTGGACGACGACGCGGCCATCCGGCGGTCGCTCGAGCGCGGCCTCAGGCTCAGCGGTTTCCGGGTGCGGACCGCCGAGGGCGGGGCCGAGGCGCTCGCCCTCATCCGGGACGCACCGCCCGACGTGCTGGTCCTCGATGTGTCGATGCCCGGTATGAGCGGCATCGAGGTGTGCACCCGGCTCCGCGACGACGGCCAGGACCTTCCCGTCCTCATGCTCTCCGCGCTCGACGAGACCGCCGACCGCATAGCCGGCCTGCAGGCGGGCGGCGACGACTACCTCGTCAAACCCTTCGCCCTGCAGGAACTCGTCCTCAGACTGCGCGCCCTGCTGCGCCGCCGCCCGCCCGCCGACCGGGACGTGCTGCGCGTGGCGGACCTGGTGATCGACCCGGCGGCCCGTACCGTCCACCGCGACGGCCGCCCCCTGGAACTGACCCGGCGCGAGTTCGAACTGCTCGAGGTGCTCGCCCGCAACACCGGCCTCGTCCTCACCCGCGACCAGCTCCTGGAACGCGTATGGGGCTACGACTTCGACGTCCGCACCGACGCCGTCGACACCTTCGTCAGCTATCTGCGGCGCAAGCTGGAGGCGGAGGGGCGGCCGCGGCTGATCCACACCGTGCGCGGGGTGGGCTTCGTGCTGAGGGAACAACTGTGAGACTCTCCACCCGTATCGGGCTCGCCGTGGGACTCACCGTCCCGCTCCTGGTACTGGCCTCCGGCTTGCTGCTGCTGCGCCTGGTCGCCCACGACCTGCACCAGGAGGAGGACCGGCATCTGCGCGCCCGGGCCGCCGCCGTCGCCCCGGACGCGCGCTCCCTGCTGCGCGCGGCCGCCGGCCGCCCCAAGGCCGCCGACACCCGGGAACGGCGGCTCTACACCGCCGCCCTCGACGTCGGCGTACGCGTCGTCGGACCGGACGCCACCTTCAGCGGCGGGCCCCAGCCCGACACCTCGGTCGCCCTGCCGACCGAGGCCACCGGGCCGGTCACCGTCCGGGACGCCGGGCGCAGCTGGCGCGTCCTGTCCGAGCGGATCGAGGCCCCCCAGGCCTCCGGCACCCTCTGGGTCTTCCAGCCCGACACCGCCGACCGCACCCAACTCCGCCTCGTGGGCCGCCGCGTCCTCATGACCGCCCTGCTCGCCGCACCCCTGTCCGGTCTGCTCGCCTGGGGCCTCGCCACCGGCGCCACCCGCCCCCTGCGCCGCCTCGGCCGCCGTACCGCGGGCCTCGACCCGCGCACCAGCACCGCCCGGCTGCGCCATGAGCCGACGGGCGTGAAGGAGGTCGACGAGCTCGCCGCCACCCTGCGCACCGTCCTCGCCCGCTACGACGAACAGGCCGCCCGGACCGCCGAGGCCCTGGACACCGCCCGCTCCTTCTCCGCCGCCGCCTCCCACGAACTGCGCACCCCGCTGATGAGCATGGGTACCAACCTCGACATCCTCGCCGACCACGCCGACCTGCCCGAGCCGGACCGCACGGAGGTCCTCACCGACCTGCGCCGCGAACACGCCCGGCTGCTCGGACTGCTGGTGATGCTGCGCGAACTGGGGCGGGGCGATCTGGTGGAGGCGGAGGCCTTCCGCACGGTGGACGTGACGGAGGCCGCGGACGCGGCGGTCGCCGAAGCCCGGCGCCGCGCCCCGGACGCCCGCGTCACGCTGAGCGGGCAGCCGGGGCTCACCGTGCACGGCTGGGAGCCCGGACTGCGGCTCCTGCTCGACAACCTGCTCGCCAACGCGCTGGCCCACGGACGGGACGGGCAGGGTGGGGCGTCCGTGGCGGTCGGCGTGCGAGGGGACGGCCACGAGGTGGTGATCACGGTGGACGACCAGGGGCCCGGCGTCCCGCCCTGCTCCCGCGCCCGGGTCTTCGAACGGTTCCAGCGCGGCCCGGACAGCGTCGGATCGGGTCTCGGCCTGACTCTGGTCGCGCAGCAGGCGGCGCTGCACCGGGGGAGCGTCACGGTGACGGACGGCCCTCAGGGGGCGGGGGCGCGCTTCGAGGTGCGGCTGCCCCGGGTGGGCGGGGCACTGCCCGGCCGGCGGGACTGGCTGATCTCGGCAGCCGGGGCGACCCGGTCACAGAGTTCCCACAAAGACGGCCCCTAGCCTCCCGCGGTGTCGGACGGACGACGGGGCCGTCCGGGAACGGAGGAGGACATGGACGTACGACGACGCCGGCGCACCCTGCTCGCGGGTCTGGCCACGGCCGCGCTGCTGGTGGCCGGGACCGGGGCGGCCGTGGCGGAGACGTCACCCACGCCCGCGCCCACGGCCAAGGCGGCGCCCGAGGGCGACGGGGCCAAGACGCTGTGCAAGCGGGTGCCGAAGATCGAGGGGCGCATCGACCGCGCGCTGGAGCGGCTGGAGGGCGGAGCGGAGGTCAAGGGGTCCATCGCCCGGCTGCAGCAGCGCGTGGACAACGCGAAGAAGGCAGGCCACACGGAGATCGAGACCTACCTGCAGGACCGGCTCACCTTCCGCACGTCGCTGGTGACGACGCTTCAGCAGCGGCAGAAGGACCTGGCCGCGGTCAAGACGTGGTGCGCGGACAACGGCAAGGCGGCGAGCTGATGCGTCGCGGGCTGAGGGCGGCCGTCCCCGTGGTGGTCCTTTTCGTGGGCCTCACCGCGGGCTGCGCCCGGGAGCACGGCACGGCGGCGACGCCGGCGTCGTCCGGGGCCTCCTCCGCGAATCCCACCGCGGCCCCGTCCGGGTTCGCGGACATGCAGAGGAAGGTGTCCGCCGCGGAGTCCGCGCTCGCGGCGGCGGACCGGGACGCGGCCCAGGACGGCACCGGCCGCTGAGCGGGTGGGGGCGCGCCCCAGCGGTTCGGCGCTCCCCACCCGGCACCCGCAGCACGTCCCGCTCTCCTTGTGCGTGTACCGCGCCGGGATGCCGCCTTTTCCGTGGGACGACTCCCGGACCCCGGCAGGAGGAGCGGGGCGCGGGCCGAGGCGTCAGGGTCAGCGTTCGCCGCCGGGCACCCAGAGCACGTCCCCGGTCTCCTTGTTCGCGTACCGCGCCAAGATGAACAGCAGGTCCGAGAGCCGGTTGAGATACGTGGCCGTCAGGGGGTTCATCACCTCGCCGTGCACCTCCAGCGCGGCCCACGTCGAGCGCTCGGCGCGGCGTACGACCGTGCATGCCTGGTGCAGCAGGGCCGCGCCGGGGGTGCCGCCGGGCAGGATGAACGAGCGCAGCTTCTCCAGATCGGCCAGGAAGCGGTCGCAGTCCGCCTCCAGCCGGTCGACATAGAACTGTTCCACCCGCAGCGGCGGGAACTCCGGGTTCTCGGCCACCGGCGTCGACAGGTCGGCGCCCACGTCGAACAGGTCGTTCTGCACACGGGTGAGGACCTTCACGACCTCCTCGTCGAGGCCGCCCAGCGCGATCGCGGTGCCGATCACCGCGTTCGCCTCGTTGGCGTCCGCGTACGCGGCGATCCGCAGGTCGGTCTTCGGCACCCGGCTCATGTCCCCGAGGTGCGTCGTGCCCTTGTCGCCGGTCCGCGTGTAGATGCGCGTGAGATTGACCATGCGACCAGCGTAGTTACGCCCCGGCCGTGCGGAACACCCGTGTGCCCACCGTCACGGCGAGCGCCGTGAGGCCGAGCGCGACCAGGACGCCGTAGAGCGGGTGCGCCGTCGTGCAGGAGCCGACGTAGGCGTCCCGCACCGTGTCCACCGGACAACGCAGCGGCATGACGTGGGACAGCACGTCCAGCCGGCCGGGGGCCGGGGACATCAGGCGAGCCGGCTGTGCATCTCCGATGTCGCCACGGGGCTGTTCCTGGAACGCGGCTTCGACGCGGTGACGGTCGCGGCGATCGCGGAAGCGTCGGACGTCTCCGTCAACACCGTCCACAACCACCTCCCCGGGAAGGAGGACCTCTTCCTCGACCGCTCCTCGGGGGTGGTGGACCGTCTGGCCCGCTGGGTGCGCGGACGCGAGAAGGGGGAGTCGGCCGCCGTGGCCGTCCTGCGTGAACTGCGCGACGAGCTCGCGGCGGTGTCGCCGCGACTGGGGCTGATGGACGGATATGGCCGCTTCGTGCGGGTCGTTCACGACGCCCGGCTCTCCTCTCCCGTCGGTGGGCCATCGGGCAGGAGGTCCTGGACAACCTCGAAGCCGCCCTGCGCGAGGAGACCGGAGCCGCCCCCGACGACCCGCCGCCCACCCTGATCGCGGGTCAGGTCGACTGGTCCACCGGACCGTCATGGCCGTCATCGGCCGGGCGATGACGGCCGGGCGCAACCCGGACGAAGTGTCACGTGAGGTGCTCCTGCTTTTCGACGAGATGGAGGAGCTGTTGAGCGAGAAGGTGCTCAAGTACGCCGTCCGGGCCGTGGAATGCCCCGTGCCGGTGTGAAGTCCGTCATGTGAGACGTGACGCGCGTTACTAACCGGTCACACCGGCCCCCACGAGCGCTAGTGTCCGCCCGAGAGGCATACACGGACAGCGTCAGGGGAGTCGCACAGTGGCACGGAAGCTTGCCGTCATCGGAGCCGGACTCATGGGTTCCGGTATTGCCCAGGTATCGGCCCAGGCCGGCTGGGAGGTCGTCCTCAGGGACGTCACGGACGAGGCGCTCACCCGTGGCACGGACGCCATCAAGGCCTCGTACGACAAGTTCGTCGGCAAGGGCAGGCTCGAGGCGCAGGACGCCGAAGCGGCGCTCGCCCGCATCACGACGACCACCGACCTCGACGCCGCCGCCGACGCGGACGTCGTCGTCGAGGCGGTCTTCGAGAAGCTCGACGTCAAGCACGAGATCTTCCGGACCCTCGACAAGCTCGTACGCGAGGACACCGTGCTCGCGTCCAACACCTCCGCCATCCCGATCACCAAGATCGCGGCGGCCACCGAGCGCCCGGAGCGCGTCGTGGGCGTGCACTTCTTCTCGCCGGTACCGATGATGCAGCTCGTCGAACTGGTCCGCGGCTACAAGACGAGCGACGAAACCCTGGCCACCGCCCGGGAGTTCGCGGAGTCCGTCGGCAAGACCTGCATCGTCGTCAACCGCGACGTCGCCGGTTTTGTGACGACCCGCCTCATCTCGGCGCTCGTCGTCGAGGCCACCAAGCTGTACGAGTCGGGCGTGGCCACCGCCGAGGACATCGACCTCGCCTGCAAGCTGGGCTTCGGCCACGCCATGGGACCCCTGGCCACGGCCGACCTCACCGGCGTCGACATCCTGCTGCACGCCACCGGCAACATCTACACCGAGACCCAGGACGAGAAGTTCGCCCCGCCGGAGCTGATGCGCCGGATGGTGGACGCGGGTGACATCGGCCGCAAGAGCGGGCAGGGCTTCTACGCGTACTGACACCGCGGGCCCCCATGGGCATCACCCGCTCGGGTGAATTCGGTATCGGTTCGCCAACGATCGGCAACCTGGCCGCTCTCCACGCAGTCAGACGTTGCACAACGGACAACGCGGGGTACACGAGCACGCACTCTCGGGGAGCGCATATGCACATCAGGGGCGACCACGCCGAGCTGGTCGTCGGGGGCCGCCTCGACGTCCACAGCGCGGCGGACGCCCGTACGGTCCTGCACTCGGCGGTCGACGAAGGCGTCGGCGACCTGGTGCTCGACCTGGCCGAACTGGACTCCTGGGACGCCACCGGCCTCGGGGTGATCATGGGAGCCCACCGGCGGGCCGGACGGTGCGGCCGACGGCTGGTGCTGCGTGGTGTGCCGACGCAGATGCAGCGCCTGCTGGTGGCCACCCGGCTGCACCGGATCCTGGCCATCGAGGGCGGCATCGGCGTGGAGTCACTGCCCCGGGTCTGACCGGAGGGTGACGGGTTTCACCGGCGCGACCCGGGTGACCCGGAGGTGGGCTCCCCCCGAGGGTGAACGACGACGAAACGCGCGTCGCGCACAATCCTCACGAGACTGTGACGTCTCGGACGGCGTGGTACCCCGGCCTGTCGGAGATACTGACCGAAGGTTTAAGGTTCGGCTGCCCGCCGCCCGTAGGCCCTCGAGCGGGTACTACCGGACCAGAAGCGACAGCGCAGTGTGCGGCAAGGCCGGGAGGGGCTCATGCACACGACGCTTTTGGGGGCTTGGACTTCATGGACGCGAACAACCCGGGACCCGAGGAGTACGGCCCAGGCGACGTCGGCGACGCGCCGGGCCGACGACCGCCACGGGACCCCATGACACCGGACTTCGGACAGCCGGCACCGGCACTCGCCCGTACCGTCCAGCTCGTGACGGGCGACTTCCTGCTCACCGTCAACCCCGTCGACGGCAGCGAGATCGAGCTCTGCCCACCCGGGGAGCGGCCCGCGCGCCCGGCCAAGTACACCGCCGGCGAGCGCAACGACCGGGACCGCGCCGCCAGGCCGCCCGTACCGCCCGGGCCCTCGCAGCCGCGGCTTCCGCTGCTCGAACGCCAGGAGGAGCGCGAGCGGCTGGTGCGCCTGCTCGCCCGCGGCCGCTCGGTCCGCCTCACCGGGCCCTCCGGCTCCGGCCGCACCACGCTCCTCGACGTCGTCGCCGAGGACTGCACGGACCTGGCGCCCGACGGCGTCGTACGCCTGACCGGGTACCGGCGCACCACCGGCGACCTGCTGTACGACCTCTTCGCCGCCGTCCACAAGGCGCCCGCGCACCGGCCGGGCCGGGAGGAACTGCTCGAGCAGGTCCGCGAGATCGGCGCCGTCGTCGTCCTGGACGACCTGGAGTTCGGCGGCAGCGCGCTCGACGAGCTGCTCGACGCCACGCCCGAGTGCGCGTTCCTGCTCTCCGCCACACCCGACGTGCCCGCGCCCTCGGCCGACTCGCACGTGGAGGAGGTCTTCCTGAGCGGACTCGACCGCGCCGGGGGCCTCGAACTCCTCGAACACGCCGTCGGCCGCGACCTCACCGAGGAGGAGGCGAACTGGGCGGGCGACCTGTGGTTCGAGTCCGAGGGACTGCCGCTGCGCTTCGTCCAGGCCGGGGCGCTGCTCAGGCAGCGCGACCGGCAGCGGGCCGACCGGAGCGCCGTCGACGAGTTCGGCGTGTTCCAGGACGTCGACGGCCCGGTCGACGAGCCCTTCGACGCCGAGGACGGCCGTGACGTGCCGCTGCCGTCGCTCGCCGAGGCCGCCGCGCCCGCCCCGCTGCTCGCCTCCCGGCTCAGCGCCTCGGCGCGCGAGACGCTGAAGTTCGCGGTCGCGCTCGGCGGGGAGGTGCCCCACCTGACGCATCTGCCGGCCCTCGTCGACGACACCCACGCGGACGCGGCGCTCGCCGAACTCGTCGGCTGCGCCCTGGTCTCCCCGGTCGGCTCCCGCTACCGGCTCGCGGCCGGAGTGCCGGCGCAGCTGGAGGCCGCCGGATACGCGACCGGCGTGCAGGAGTACGCGCTCAAGGCCGCCCAGCACTACTCCTGGTGGGCCGGGCATCCCTCGGTCACACCGGAGAGGGTCTCCGCGGAGGCCGACGCCATACTGGCCGCGCTGACCGCCCTGGTGCCGGTGACCTCCCCCAAGCCCTCGGCTCCGCCCGAGCAGGGGGGACCCTCCTCGCCCGCCGAGGGCGAGGGCAGCGCGGCCGTACGACTGGCCCGGCAGGCGGCGCCCGCGCTGGCCGCGGGGCTGCACTGGGGCGCCTGGGAGCGCGCACTGCGAGCCGGAGCGGAGGCCTCCCGGCTGTCCGGTGAGGTCGGGGAGCAGGCCTACTTCCACCACGAGTTGGGCATCCTCGCGCTCTGCGGCGGACAGCTCGACCGGGCCAAGGCCGAGCTGGAGGCGTCCATCGGGCTGCGCGGCGCCCTCGCCGACAAGCGGGGCACGGTCGCGGGACGGCGCGCCCTGGCCCTGGTCGCCGACCGGTCCGGTGAGACACCGTCCGGCGTGGAGCCTTTCACGGAACCGACGCCGCCGACCGGCTTCCTGATGCCCCCGCCCGCCCCCGACCCCCTGCCTCTGCTCACCCATCAGGTCCCGGCCCGCCCGTCCGGCGGCCTGCGGGGCGTGGCCAAGGGCACCCGGCGCAACCTGGTGGCCGCGGGCGCGGGAGCGGCGCTGGCCGCGGTGCTCGGCACGGTGGTGACGCTCGGCATGACGTCGAACAACGACGGCGACGCCCCGTCGGACCAGGTCCGCGTGGGCCCCTCGGTCAGCCAGGGCACGGACGGCGGCGACCTGGGCGCGGACAAGGCGGGGGACAGCGGCTCGGGCGGCAAGGGAGGTTCGGGCTCGGTGGGCGCGGCGACGGCGAAGGCTCCCGGCAGGGCCGGAACGCCCGGTACGACGGGCAGCCCGACGCCGGGCACCTCGGACCACCCGTCGGGCAAGCCGACGGGTACGCACGGGTCGACTCCTTCGGAGTCGCCGTCGAAGCCACCTTCCACGTCGTCTGCGAAGCCGTCGACGCCGCCCACGAAGCCGTCGAGCTCCACCACGGCCTCTCCGACACCCACGGACTCCGGGCCGACCACGTCCCCGTCGCCTGCCCCGAGTGCGCCGAGTACCTCCAACTCGGCCAGCGGCCCCTCGTCCAGCGCCCCCGGCACCACCAGCAGTTCGGCGAGCGCCCCCGCCACCTCGGGCTCCCCGAGCAGCACCGGCCCGGTGATATAGAGCCCCACCGACGCAAGAGGGCCGAGTCCGCCTTCCGGACCCGGCCCTCCGTCGTCGTACCGCCCGTCAGAACAGGCGGAGCTTGTCGTCCTCGATGCCCCTCAGGGCGTCGTAGTCCAGCACCGCGCAGCCGATCCCGCGGTCCGTGGCCAGCACGCGGGCCTGCGGCTTGATCTCCTGGGCCGCGAAGATGCCGCGCACCGGGGCCAGGTGCGGATCGCGGTTCAGCAGCTCCAGGTAACGCGTGAGCTGTTCCACCCCGTCGATCTCGCCGCGACGTTTGATCTCCACCGCCACGGTCCGCCCCTCGGCGTCCCGGCAGAGGATGTCCACCGGCCCGATCGCCGTCATGTACTCGCGGCGGATCAGCGTGTAGCCCTCGCCGAGCGTCTCGATGCGGTCGGCGAGCAGTTCCTGGAGGTGCGCTTCCACGCCGTCCTTGATCAGCCCGGGGTCCACGCCGAGTTCGTGCGTGGAGTCGTGGAGGATCTCCTCCATCGTGATGATCAGTTTCTCGCCCGTCTTGTTGGTGACGGTCCACACGTCCTTCTCGTCGCCCGCACCCTCCTTCAGTGTGCAGGGCGGCGACATCCAGTTGAGGGGCTTGTAGGCACGGTCGTCCGCGTGGACCGAGACGCTTCCGTCCGCCTTCACCAGGATCAGGCGGGGAGCGGTGGGGAGATGGGCGGTGAGACGGCCCGCGTAGTCGACGGAGCACCGGGCGATGACGAGACGCATGGTCGGCAACGCTACTCGACGCCCCCGCCCCCACGCGATTCGACCTTGTGCGAGCCGGCTCCCGCGGCTCCTCCGTTTTTCCCGAGATGCCCCCGTTCGGCAATGGCTGGTTGTGTGCCCAGTGGGATTTCGCTGTGTTCGCATTTTCCTGGTGCCGTCATCGGCGGTTGCCTACCGTAGTGAACGGGAGGTCGCGGCCTGTGTACTCAGCGTGTTCGAAATCGCGAACTCCCTTACCTGTCCATCAACCCCTGTTGTCTCGGGGTGCGAGAGGAGAACCCATGTCGCTCGACGTCTCACCGGCCCTACTCGAACAGGCCGAGCGAGGCGAGGTCGACGAAGCAGAATTCGTCGACTGCGTCCGGACCTCCCTGCCCTACGCGTGGGAGATGATCAGCTCCCTGGTGGCCCAGCTGAAGGTGGACGGCGGTGACTTCGCCGACAACCAGACGCCCCCGCCGGACGAGCAGGCACGTGGACAGCTGCTGCGCGCGCTCGCGAGCGACGCCATACGCGGCGCTCTGCAGCGGCACTTCGGAGTGCGCCTGGCGTTCCAGAACTGCCACCGAGTGGCGGTGTTCCCGCTGGACTCCTCGGTGGACGACACGCTGGCCCGCTTCACCTCGGTCCGCAGTCAGCTCCTGAACCAGTCGCCGGAGCTGCGCGACTGCTGAGACCCGCAGAGTCCTACGGCTTGCCGCTCCGTACGCGGGAGGTGCATCGGTCTCGGAGCGGCAAGCTCCCGCGCGCGTACCGCAGCGGCAGGCCCCCCGCGCCCGTGCAGCCGCCCGGTGGGCTCAGCGGAGGTGGGGGAGCACCTCGGCGCCCAGCCTGCGGACGTTGTCCACCGTCGCCGCCAGGTCGCCGGAGCCCTCGACGAGCAGCGCGAAGCGTGTGATGCCGGTCCGCTCGGAGGTCGCCGTGAGCCGGTCGACGCACAGCCGCGGGGTGCCCACCGGGTGCAGCCCGCAGAGCAGTTCGGTGTAGGCGAGCGGGTCCCGCATCCCGCGGGCCCGCCCGTCCACCGTCATATGCGCGTCGAGCCCCTGTTTGAGCCAGCCCGGCATCGCCTTCGTGAGCGCCTCGACGGCGTCGGTGCGCCGGTCGGCGATCTGGCAGACACCGGCCGAGACATGACCGGCGCCCGCGATCACGTCGCCGTCGACTCCGGCCGCCTGCGCATGGCTCCGCCACAGCGCGACCATGTCCGCCTTCTCCTCGTCCCCCACGTGCATGCCGAGCAGCATCGGCAGTCCCCGCTCGGCCGCCAGCCGTACGCTCGCCGGCGAGGTGCAGGCGACGACGACCTCGGGGCCCTCGGTGTCCGTGAGGGACTCCGACGGGCGCGGGACGACCGGGACTTCACGGAAGGTGAATCGTTCCCCCGCGGCGGCGACGGACGGTTCGCGCAGCCAGCGCACCAGCAGATCGAGTGATTCCGGGAAGCCCGTCTCGTACGCCTTCAGTCCCGCGCCGAACACCTCCAGGTCCACCCACGGTCCGCCGCGCCCCACCCCGAGCGAGAAGCGTCCGCCGGAGGTGAGGTGCAGCAGCGCGGCCTGCTCGCCGAGTGCCACCGGGTGCGCGGTGGGCAGAACGCTCACCGCCGTGCCGACCCGGATCCGGCGGGTGCGGCCCAGCAGGAGGGCGGCCAGCGTGATCGCCGACGGGCAGGTCCCGTACGGCACGAAGTGGTGCTCGGCCAGCCACACCGTGTCCAGGCCCGCCTCCTCGGCGGACTCGGCCGACCGCACCGCGCGGTGCAGCGCCTCCCCCTGGCCCTGTCCCGGAAACTGGGCAGCCAGTACAAAACTTCCAACGCGCATCGCACTTCCTGCTTTCCTGGCTCCGACGCGGAGCTCCCCCACGCGGCATAACTGCCTGACATGTGCCCAAGTCACGGGTTGACGGAGAGATTTGCGGATTGTCTGCCGAATGGGCCGCTGGGGGGCACCGTGGAGTTGGTGACGTACGCGTACCCGAGTCCGTGCCGCGTAGGCTGGATAAGGCCCTGTTCCCTGTACAGCCCCGTGAGGTGTCCCGTGTCCCCGCGTCGCAACCGACCCAAGGGCTCAGGCTCGTCCGGCCGGAGCGCGGACGACGACAGCGCGCGGTACGGCGGCTGGCAGTCCGGCGAGAGCTGGCAGGGCGAGGACTGGAGCGTGCGCCATGTGGCGGGCGCGAGCGCCGAGGGCAAGACCTACCGGTGCCCCGGCTGCGACCAGATGATCCCCTCCGGCGTGCCGCACGTGGTGGCGTGGCCCGAGTTCGGCGGGGTGGACGAACGCCGTCACTGGCACCGGTCCTGCTGGAACGCGAAGGACCGCCGCACCTCGCGGGTGCAGCGGTCCCGTAACGCGCCGAAGTACTGAAAGCCGCGCTACACGTCGCGCCTCTCCAGCAGCACCCAGGCGCCGGCGAAGGCGACGGCCGCGAGGCCGAGGACGATCCACACCGGCTCCCAGCCCGTGGGGCCCGAGCCGCCCACGGACTCGCCGTACAGGACGCTGAGCTGGCTGGGGATCGAGTACTCCAGCAGGAACTGCTGGAGACCCCGCAGCGACTCCGAGAACAGGAACATGGCGATCACCAGCGGGGCCAGCACCAGGCCGATCATGAGGGTGATGGCGCCCGCCGAGTGCCGGATGACGGAGCCCACGAACAGCGAGAGCAGGCCGAGCAGCGCCACGTACAGGCCGATGCCGACCGTCCCCCTCAGCCACTCCATGCCGGAGGCCTGGGTCAGGCCGTAGCTCCTCAGCATGGCGGTCTGGATGATGCCGACGAGCAGCGCGGACACCGCCGTGGTCACGAACGCCACGGCGAAGAACACGATCGCCTTCGCCAGCAGCACCCTGGTCCTGCTCGGGCACGCGGTCATGGTCGTCCGGATCATCCCGGTGCCGTACTCGGAGGCGGTGGTCAGCACGCCGAGCGTGATGATGCAGATGCTGCCGGTGAGGACCCCGCCGATGCCGAGGCCCAGCGGTGAGTTGCCCGCCAGGTGCGCGTCCGAGGCGGCGGCGATGGCGGCGAACAGCGTCCCGATGCCGATCATGAGGACGAGGAAGACCCCCAGCGTCCACAGTGTGGAGCGCACCGACCTGATCTTCGTCCACTCCGAGGCGACGGCGTGTCCGAGGTGGGTGCGCACCACGGGGATCGGCGAGGTGTAGGTGGAGTACGCGGAACCGGGTGCCGTCTGCCAGGAGGGCGCGGCCTGCGGCATGGGGGGCTGGGGCGTGCTCATCGGGCGTCCTCGGACTCGGTCGGGTCGGCAGCGGCGGGGGCAGGGGCGCCGGCTTCGGCGGCGGGGGGCTGCACGGGCGGGGCGGCGGAGGCCGGTGCCTGGTCCTGGGGCGTCGGCTGCGGGTACGGGTTCGGCTGCTGACCGGCGGACGGGGCGGCCGGGGTGGCGTGCGGCCCCGCGGGCGGCTGTCCGGGCCCACCCGGCACCGTGAACGGCTGTCCGCCCTGCTGCGGGGGCGGCGGCGCGTACCAGCCCGGCTGGCCCTGACCGGGCACCGGGAGCGGCGGCTGGACGCCCGGCGGCAGCGGCTGCATCAGCCCCGCCTTCTGGTCGATGCTCGAGCGGTAGTCGACGGCCGCCTGCGTCATCCGCATGTACGCCTCCTCCAGCGACGCCTGGTGCGGGGACAGTTCCCACAGGCGTACGTCGGTGTCGTGCGCGATGTCGCTGATGCGGGGCAGCGGCAGCCCGGTGACCCGCAGCGCGCCGTCCTGCTCGGGCAGTACGTTCCCGCCCGCCTCGGTGAGCGCGGCCGTCAGCTTCTCCCGCTGCTGCGGCTCGGTGTCGGGGGTGCGGACGCGGGCGAAGTCGGCGGAGTTGGCGGAGATGAAGTCCTTGACGCTCATGTCGGCGAGCAGCTGCCCGCGCCCGATCACGATCAGGTGGTCGGCGGTGAGCGCCATCTCGCTCATCAGGTGGGAGGAGACGAAGACGGTACGGCCCTCGGCGGCGAGCGACTTCATCAGGTTGCGGACCCACAGGATGCCCTCGGGGTCGAGGCCGTTGACCGGTTCGTCGAACAGCAGCACCTGCGGGTCGCCGAGGAGCGCGGCGGCGATGCCGAGCCGCTGACCCATGCCGAGCGAGAACCCCTTGGAACGCTTCCCGGCCACTTCCTGGAGACCGACGACGGCCAGCACCTCGTCGACGCGGCGGGCCGGGATACCGGAGAGCTGTGCGAGGGAGAGCAGGTGGTTGCGGGCGGCACGGCCGCCGTGGACGGCCTTGGCGTCGAGCAGGGCGCCGACCTGGCGGGGGGCGTTGGGCAGCTTGCGGTACGGGTAGCCGCCGATCGTCACCGTCCCGGAGGTCGGGTTGTCCAGGCCGAGGATCATCCGCATGGTCGTCGACTTGCCCGAGCCGTTGGGCCCGAGGAAGCCGGTGACGGCTCCCGGACGCACCTGGAACGAGAGGTTGTACACAGCGGTCTTGTCGCCGTAGCGCTTGGTCAGGCCGACTGCCTCGATCATGCTCCGCACCCATCGCAAGGTTCAGGACAGCGGGGCACGTGCCCCCCGTAAGAGTTAGGAGGATATCGGGCCGCTGACGGTTCCGCCCAAGGGGAAGTAAAGTGCCCGCCGCCGGGCGTCACGTCGCTCCGACAGGAGTTCGCCGCCGGCGAGCGCCACGACCGCCACTCCGCACGCGGTCCGCGGCCACGCCGGGACGGCGCGAAGCCCTCCCCACGTGAGTGGCGGAGGGCTCCGCGGATGTTCAGCTGCCGTACGGCCGGCGTGTCACCGGGACTGCTGCGCCGGGACCCCGCGCGAGATCGGCTCGTCCTCGGCCGGCGTGCCGGTCGCGGCCACCGCGGCGCCCGTGAGCGTCGCCAGCATCTCGCGGACATTGGTGAGCTGGGCGTTGATGGAGTCGCGACGGTTGGTCAGCGCCGCCAGCTCGCGCTCGGACTCGGAACGGATGCGGTCGGCCTTGGCGTTCGCGTCCGCGACGATGTCCTCGGCCTGACGCTGGGCGGTCTCCACCGTCTGGCGGGCGCGGCGCTCGGCGTCCGTGCGCAGCTTCTCCGCCTCCAGGCGCAGCTGCTCGGCGCGGTGCTCGATCTCCGCCAGACGCTTCTCCGCCTTGGCCTGACGGGAGGCCAGGTCGCGCTCGGACTGCTCCCGCCGCTTGGCGAGGTTCGTCTCGAAGTCCGCGGCGGCCTGGGCGGCCTTGGCGCGGGTCTCCTCGAAGAGGGCGTCCGCCTCCTCGCGCTTGGACTGGGCGTCCTTCTGCGCCTCGGCACGCAGCTGGGCCGCGTCGCTCTTGGCCTTCTCGACGATGCGAATGCCCTCTTCCTCGGCCTTCGCCTTGCGGTCCGAGGCGAACGACTCCGCGTCGTTGCGCACCTGCTGGGCGGCCGACTCCGCGAGTTCGCGGTGCTGCTCGGCGGCGCGGCGGGCCTCCTCGCGCAGGTCCTTGGCCTCTTCCTCGGCGAGGCGGAGGATCTTCTCGACGCGTGCGCCGAGACCCGCGTAGGACGGCTCGGCGTCGCTGACGGCGGCCTGGGCGTTCTGCGTCTCGAGGTGGAGCTCCTCGATGCGCTTCTCCAGGGCGGTGATGCGGGCGAGAGCACTGTCACGGTCGGAGACGAGCTTCGAGATCCGTTCGTCCACCTGAGCGCGGTCGTACCCACGCCGCACAAGCTCGAAGCCGTAGGGGGAAGTGTCGCTCATGGGGTTCCTGTCGAATGAGACCGGTGAGGTGATAGGGGAATCCTAGGGCGCAATGCGGCGTGTCATCGAGCGGATGCGTGTTTGATCTGGAGAATGACACTCCTTTTGGGTGGCTGATCTGCCGGGGGGCTTGCCAGGACCCGTGCACGGCGCTCCGGCAAGCATAGAACCGTGCTTCTGGCTAGCCTTCTGACGGTTTGCCACCCGAACGAGGTGCCCCCACGGTGGCGCCCGCCTTGACTCCCGAGTCCTTGCCGCCGGACGGCACCTCGAAGGACTCGAGCGCCTCCAGGACGTCCTGGACACGGGAGATCTCCGCGTTGATGTCCTCGCGCCGGCGCACCAGGATCTCCAGCTCCCGCTTGCCCTCCTCGACGGCCTTGCGGGCCTCGCGGATCGCCTCGGCCTTGATCTGCTCGGCCTCGGCGACCAGCGTGGACTTCTTCTGCTCGGCCTCCTTCAGCAGGCCCTCCGCCTTCTTCACCGCGGCGATACGGACCTTGCCCGCCTCCGAGTTGGCCTCCGACAGGATCTCCTTCGCCTGCGCCTTGGCCTTCTCCAGCTGCTCCTCGGCGGCCGTGACCAGTGCGTCGCACCGCTCGCCCGCCGACTTCATCGCCTCGGCCGACTCGCGCCGCGCCCGCTCGTGCAGCTCCTCGATCTCGGCGGTGATGCGCTCGCGCAGCTCCTGAGCCCGCTCCCGGATCTGGGTGGCGTCCCGGCGCGCACCGACGAGCAGTTCGTCGGCGTCCGCCCGAGCCTGCTCCACCAGCGTGTTGCCCTCGACCGTCGCCTCGGAGACCAGACGGTCGGCCTCCGTGCGGGCGGCGCCCACCATCGTGTCGGCCTGCGCCTCGGCGTCCGCCGTCGCCTTGCGCGCGCTCTGCTGGGCCTCCGCGAGCAGCTTGTCGGCCTCGGCGGCGGTCTCCGTGATGAGTTTGTCCACCTGCTCGGCCGCCTCGGAACGCCGCTTGTTGGCGTCCTTGCGGGCCTCGTCCAGGGTGCGCTCGGCCTCCTCGCGCGCCGCCGTCGTGATCCGCTCGGCCTCCGCCTCCGCGTCGGCCCTGACCCGCTCCGACTCGGTGCGGATCCGCTCGGCGTGCGTCTGTGCGGAGCCGACCGTCTCGGCGGCCTCGGCACGCAGCCGCTCCGCCTCGTCGGTGGCGTCCGACAGCAGCTTCTCCGCCTTGGCCACGGACTCCGCGCGCACCCGCTCGGCCTCCGCGGCGGTCCGAGTGGTGAGCCGCTCGGCCTCCGCGCGCGCCTCGGTGATGAGGGTGTCCGCCTGCGTGGCCGCGTCCGACCGGATCCGGTTGGCGTCCTCGCGCGCCTCGGCACGGGTGCGCGAGGCGGCCTGGTCGGCCTCGGCGAGGGTGTCCGAGGACTCGGTCCGCACCCGCTGGGCGTACTCGGCGGCGTCCGAACGGAGCTGCTCCGCCTCGGCGATCGCGTCCGCGACGGTCCGTTCCGCGAGCGACTTCGCCGCCTCCGACTCCTCGGCGGCCTGCTGCCGGACGCGGTTCGCGTCCTCGGTGGCCCGCTCGCGCTCCGCGTAGGCGTCGGCGCGGACCCGGTCGGCCTCCTCCTGCGCCTCGGTGCGCGTACGCTCCGCCGCGTGCTCGGCCGCGGAGCGCAGACCGGTGATCTCCTCCTGCGCCTGCTCGTGCAGCCCGGCCACGGAGTCCCGCACCTGCTGGGCGTGCTGCTCGGCCGCCGACACCATCTCGGTGGCGCGCCGGTCGGCCTCCTCCACCAGCCGTACCGCCTCGGCCTGGGCCTCCTCGACCCGGGCGCGCGCCACCGCGAGCAGTTCCTCGCTCTGCTCCCGGGCGCGCTCACGCTCCTGGTCGGCCTCCTGGCGGGCGGAGCCGAGAAGCTCCTCGGCCTCCCTGCGGCGCCGGACGGCCTCCTCCTGGGCGGCGGCCAGCGTCTCCGAGGCCTCCGTGCTCAGCCGCTCGGCCGCGGCCTGCGCCTCCGCGCGGACCCGGTCGGCGGTGTCCTGCGCCTCCGACTTCAGCCGCTCGGCCTCGGCCGCCGCCTCCGACCGCAGGCGTACGGCGATGGCCTCGCCCTCCGCGCGGGAGGCCGACGCGTCCGAGGCGGCCTCCGTGCGCAGCCGCTCCGCCTCGGCCTCGGCCTGCGCCTGGAGGGTTCGAATGCGCTCGGAGGCCTCCGAGCGCAGCCGGTCGCTCTCCTCCAGCGCCTCCCGGCGGATCCGCTCCGCCTCGGCGCGGGCGTCGGCGAGGGCCTGCTCGGCGGAGGCGAGCCGCTGCTCGGCCTCCGACTGCAGGCGGCCCAGCTCCTCGGCGGCCTCCGCGCGGCGGGCCTCCACGGCCCGCTCGCTCTCCTCGCGCAGGGCGCGCGCGACCTTCTCGGCCTCCTCCTTGATCGCGTCCGCCAGCTCGACGGCCTCGGCGCGCTGGGTCTCGGCCTCCTTGCGGGTCCGCTCCAGGGCCTCCTCGGCCTGGCGGCGCAGCATCGAGGCACGCTCGATGGCCTCCGTGCGGACCTTCTCGCTGTCGGTGGTGGCGGTGGTGCGCAGCTCGTCCGCGTCGGCCTTGGCCTTGGAGAGCAGCTCCTCGGCGGTCCTGGCCGCCTCCTCGATCTGCTGGACGGCCTCGCGCCGCGCCTCGGCGCGGATCTTCTCGCCCTCGGCGACCGCCTCGGCGCGCAGCTGCTCGGCCTCGCCGCGCAGCCGGCGTGCCTCCTCCTGCAGCTCGACCGTCTTGGCGCGGTACTCCTTGGTGTCGTCCTTGGCCGCGCCCTTGAGCTGCTCGGCGATGTCGTGCGCCTCGGCGCGCAGGCGGTCCGCCTCGGCCTCGGCCTCCTTGCGGATCCGGTCGGCCTCCTCGGCGGCGGCCTTGGTGGTCGCCGCGGCGTCCTGGGACGCCTTGTTGAGGACCTCCTCGGCGGTACGGGCCGCCTTGCCGAGCTGGGAGGCGGTCTCCTCGGCCGTGATGGTCCGGGCCTTCTCGGCGGCCTCGGCGACGATCTTCTCGGCCTCGGCACGCGCGTCGGCGACCACCTGCTCGGCCTCGGCCTTCGTGGCCTCGGCCTCCTTGGTGGCCTCGCTGACCAGCCGGGCGACCTGCTCCTTGGCGGTGCGGGTGCGCTGCTCGCCCTCCGTCTCGGCGCTCGCGAGGGCCTTGCCGGCGGCCTCCTTGGCCTCCGTGACGAGCTTGTCGGCCTGGGCACGCGCCTCGCGCAGCGCGGCCTCCGCCTCCGTCATCCGCTGCTCGGCGGCCCGGCTCAGTTCGGACGCCTGCCGACGGGCGGTCTCCGACTCGCTCGCGGAGGAGGAGCGCAGCTGCTCGGCGTGGTCGGTGGCCTCCTGGGCCTGGGTGGAGGCGGCGTTCAGCAGCCGTTCGGCGTCCGCGCGGGCCCGTCGCAGGATCTGGTCGGCCTCCGCACGGGCTGCCTCGGCGTCGCTCTGCAGCCGCTGCCGGGCCTCGGTGACCAGCCGCTCGGCCTCGGCGCGGGCGGCGGCGAGGGCCTGCTCGGCCTCCGTGCGGGACTCCTCGACCAGCCGGCGGGCCTGGGCCTCGGAGCGGGCGCGCAGCTGCTCCGCCCAGGCCACGTTCTCGTTGACGTGCGACTCGACGGTCGCCCGGCGCTCGGCCAGCTCCTGGTCGAGCTGCTGGCGGCGGGAGACCGCTTCCGCGTGCAGCTCCGCCTGGAGCCGGGCGGCCTGCTCGGCGTGCTCCTGGAGGATGCGCTGGGTCTGCGCGCGGGCCTGGCTGAGCTCGCGCTCGGCGTCCGCCCGCAGCTGGTCCGCCTGCATCTGGGCGGTGCGCAGCATCTGCTCGGCCTGGTAGCCGATGTCGGCCCCGTCGTACGCGGGACGGGACATGAGGGTGCGGCGCGCCTCGTGCAGCTTGGCGCGCAGCACCTCGACCTGGTAGCCGAGGTCCTCGGCGTGCTGGATCGCCTTTTCCCGCTCGGTCTTCAGCCGCTCCATCTCGGCCTCGAACCGAGAGAGGTGGTCGACGTCAGCCGCCGGCTCTCGCTCCTGGCGTTCGTAGCCCCGCACTGCGCGGTCCCATCCGTCCCCTGGTCGCAAGTCTCTCCGAACGAGCCCCGTTCATCCGCCGAACGGGGCCCCCGGGGAATGGTGTCAGATCAACGGCAGAGCATGGGCTGCTGCCCCGGCGCTCGTCCCCCGAAACCCGGACCCCGGCACGTCCCACCGGTTCGCGGCGGGACCCGGTCGCCCTGGTGGAGCGGCGACCGCCCCCAACCCTACCGGCCCTTATGTACGGGAGTCAGTGCTCAGGTGTCTCAACGGCCGCGGATGTGACCAGTTCCGTGAGAACGCCGTGGCAGTCCTTGGGGTGCAGGAAGGTGATCCGTGACCCCATGGAGCCGCGCCGCGGCTCCTCGTACAGCACCCGCACGCCCTTGCCCCTGATCTCGGCGGAGTCGCCGTCCACGTCCGCCGTGCCGAAGGCGATGTGGTGCACCCCCTCGCCGTTCTTGGCGAGCCACTTGGCGACGGTGGAGTCCTCCCGGATGGGCTCCAGGAGCTGCAGGTAGGAGGCGCCGCCGTCGTCCGTGTCGTTGATCTTCAGCATGGCCTCGCGGACACCCTGCTCCTCGTTGACCTCGGTGTGGAACACCGAGAAGCCGTACGTCGAGGTGTAGAACTCGACGGTCTTCTCGAGGTCGAAACAGGCGATTCCGATGTGGTCGATTCGCGTCAGCATGGATTCAGTGCAGCGCTCCTGCCGTGGTTACGCAACGTGCGCGCGATCACACCGACAGCCCGGTGACGGTTTGCCCTACCGCTCAGTACATTCGAAGTAAACCCTCGTTCACTCCTAGGCTGTGCAGGCCGGAAGGGGATCGCAGCTCATGTCTGGAACGAACAGCACGACCAGCGTCATCGTCGCGGGTGCGCGCACCCCCATGGGGCGGCTGCTCGGCTCGCTGAAGTCCTTCTCCGGAGCCGACCTCGGCGGCTTCGCGATCAAGGCCGCCCTCGACCGTGCGGGGATCGGTGGCGACCAGGTGCAGTACGTCATCATGGGCCAGGTGCTGCAGGCCGGGGCCGGGCAGATCCCGGCACGTCAGGCCGCGGTCAAGGCGGGTATCCCGATGAACGTGCCGGCCCTGACGATCAACAAGGTGTGTCTGTCGGGCCTCGACGCGATCGCGCTCGCGGACCAGTTGATCCGTGCGGGTGAGTTCGACGTGGTCGTCGCGGGCGGCCAGGAGTCCATGACCAACGCCCCGCACCTGCTGCCGAAGTCCCGCGAGGGATTCAAGTACGGCGCGGTCCAGATGCTGGACGCGATGGCGTACGACGGGCTGACCGACTCCTTCGAGGGCGTCGCCATGGGCGAGTCCACCGAGAAGCACAACACCCGCCTCGGCATCGGCCGCCAGGAGCAGGACGAGATCGCCGCCCTCTCCCACCAGCGGGCCGCCGCCGCTCAGAAGAACGGCATCTTCGAGGCGGAGATCACCCCCGTCGAGATCCCGCAGCGCAAGGGTGAGCCGGTCGTCTTCAGCAAGGACGAGGGCATCCGCGGCGAAACGACGGTGGAGTCGCTGGCCAAGCTGCGTCCGGCGTTCAGCAGGGACGGCACGATCACGGCCGGTTCCTCCTCGCAGATCTCGGACGGTGCGGCGGCCGTGGTCGTGATGAGCAAGGCCAAGGCGCAGGAGCTGGGCCTGGACTGGATCGCGGAGATCGGGGCCCACGGCAATGTGGCGGGGCCGGACAACTCCCTGCAGTCCCAGCCGTCGAACGCCATCCTGCACGCCCTGAAGAAGGAGGGCCTGGAGGTGTCCGACCTCGACCTGATCGAGATCAACGAAGCCTTCGCGGCGGTCGCCGTGCAGTCAATGAAGGACCTGGGAGTTTCCACCGAAAAGGTGAATGTCAACGGTGGTGCCATCGCCCTGGGTCACCCGATCGGGATGTCCGGCGCCCGCCTCGTCCTGCACCTCGCCCTGGAGCTGAAGCGGCGCGGCGGCGGCGTCGGCGCGGCGGCGCTGTGCGGGGGCGGCGGCCAGGGTGACGCGCTGATCGTGCGGGTACCCAAGGCCTGAGCACCCCAGAACCGACCTCTTTGCGGGAACACGTGAACGGAGCTGTGATGCAGGACGTCTCCTCGCTGGTGGCCCAGGCCAGGGAAGGCCGGCCGCGGGCCGTGGCCCGGCTGATCTCCCTGGTGGAGGGGGCGTCCCCGCAGCTCAGGGAGGTCATGGCGGCGCTGGCCCCGCTGACCGGCAACGCGTACGTGGTGGGCCTCACGGGGTCGCCGGGCGTCGGCAAGTCCACGTCCACGTCGGCGCTCGTGACCGCGTACCGCAAGCAGGGCAAGCGGGTCGGCGTGCTCGCCGTCGACCCGTCGTCGCCCTTCTCGGGCGGCGCGCTGCTCGGCGACCGGGTACGGATGTCGGAGCACGCCTCCGACCCCGGCGTCTACATCCGGTCCATGGCGACACGCGGCCACCTGGGCGGCCTCGCGTGGGCGGCTCCGCAGGCGATCCGGGTGCTGGACGCGGCGGGCTGTGACGTGGTCCTGGTGGAGACGGTCGGTGTAGGCCAGTCGGAGGTCGAGATCGCCTCCCAGGCGGACACCTCGGTGGTCCTGCTGGCCCCCGGGATGGGCGACGGCATCCAGGCCGCGAAGGCGGGCATCCTCGAGATCGGCGACGTGTACGTCGTCAACAAGGCGGACCGCGACGGCGCGGACGCGACCGCACGCGAGCTGAACCACATGCTGGGGCTGGGCGAGTCGCGGGCCCCCGGCGACTGGCGCCCCCCGATCGTGAAGACGGTCGCGGCCCGGGGGGAGGGCGTCGACGAGGTCGTGGAGGCGCTGGAGAAGCACCGGGCGTGGATGGAGGAGCACGGAGTCCTCGCGGAACGCCGTCTGGCCCGCGCGGCCCACGAGGTGGAGACGATCGCCGTGACCGCTCTGCGGGAACGCATCGGCGACCTCCACGGCGACCGCCGCCTGAGCGCCCTGGCGGAACGGATCACGGCGGGGGAGCTGGACCCTTACCGGGCGGCGGACGAACTGGTGGCGGGGCTGACGCAGGGCTGAGCGCGGCCCCTCCGGCGGCCGCCGGAGGGGCGTGGTCTCCGCCGAGGGGCGGCCGCAGCCTCGATTCCGGACGGCTGATCCCGGGGAGAGCCGCCCTCAGTGCGCTCTGCCGTGCGTCCGGCACCTGGCCGGGGCGTCTTCCCCCAGGGCCCGGGAGACATCCCACAGGTCCTGGCAGTCGTCGACATCGATGCCGAGGTCCGTACGAGTGATCTCTATCGATCCCGGCCGCCGCGCCGAGAACCGGACCAAGAAGTCGGAATCCCTGACAACGGATCCATAGGACTCCTCTTCCAGGACCTCGTACATGTCGGCCGAGCACCATCGCATGCCGGCATAGCGCAGCGGGGATGGTGCAACATCACGGTCCGGCTTCTCGATCAAGTACTGCGAGGCTCCTACGTCGCGCACGTATATGGGGAGCCGGTCCTCGCCCGTCTGCGTCACCAGCAGATTCATCATGGTGGCGGTTCCCCCACCACGAGCGGCATTGCGGAGAAGATCGGGCAGCGCACGGTCCGACAGCACCACATCGCTCGTCGTCATGATGTGCTGGCGCCTGCCCACCACTCGGGAAAGGGAACGCACTGCGTGGAACGTTCCCCTCCTGGCCGAGTGCAGGATGGTCGAGTTGAACCGGGAGTCCGGGGGCACGAGGACGTCGAGATGGTCCCTGTCGGGGCCCGCGGCGATCACGACGTCCCGCACTCCTGCCAGGTGGGCCTGGTCGAGAAGCCTTTCAAGAATGGTCTGCCGCCCGATCCGCAGCAGTGCTTTGGGCACGTCTATTCCGCATTCTCTGAGTCTCGTGGCGGCACCGCCGGCCATGACGGCGAGCACCGGCGGTTCCGAGAAGCTCATCCCGGCCCTCCCTCGGCCGATCCCAGATAGCGGCTGCGCAGCACCGGGACAGTTGCCGCCTCGCAGCCGATTCCTTCCACGACATACCTCTCCACGGAACCGTGTGCGGCGGTCAGTTGCGAGAGGAACGTTCTCATGGCCTCGGCGGGCGCCTGCCCGTAGCCCGACCACCGCAAGGTGCGGTTCGGGTTCAGCCGCCGCCAATCGGCGATGAGACGCTCTGTCGCCAGCCCGGTGAGAGAGAAGTCCGCCGCAATGACATCCCGGCGCACCCCCAGCAGGGCGAGGACAATTGCGGTGACAACGCCTGTGCGATCCTTTCCGGATCCGCAATGGATGACGATCGGTCCATGCGCGGTCGCCGCGAGCTCGAGCGCCTGCTTTACGCCGGATGCCCCTGCGACCGCGAATTCCATGTATCGGTCGGCCAGAAACCGAGAGGTTTCCACCGAGGGTTCCACATCCGCCTGATCGCATGCGGTGTGACCGATGTCGACGTTATGGTACGTAAAACTGCGATGAAAAGGGATGCGCCCCAGTCGCTCCACTTCCCGTGGACTCCGCAAATCGATCACCGTGCGGATGCCGAGTGCCAGGAACCGCTGCCAGTCGGGAGCGGTGAGCTTGGCGAGAGAGTCCGACCGGTAGAGTCGTCGGCGGCGGACCGTCCGTCCGTCTTCGGTCGGACAGCCCCCCAGGTCCCGAAAGTTGTGCACCCCCTGGAACTCAACGATGCGCGACACGGCATCACTGTACGCAGGTCCGGCCGACCGGAGAAGACGCAGGGAAAGCGATACGCGGACCTCGGCGGGCGGAGCGGCGGTGGACGGTCCCGAAAGTTATGATTCGGGGAAATTGCACCATATGTTCGCATCTCGCCACATGGTGAACTTCGGGTGAAAAGCTGGCGACCCGTACCTCGGCTTGCTACTCTCCCCGGTTATGACAAACGAGCCCGTTCGGGGCTTTTTGCAGAGGGTTTTACAACGTCACTCGACCGGGATGCAGGCGCTCCTGCTGACAGTGGTGACGCTGGTGGCTGCGGGGCTCCTCTGGTGGGCTTCTGCATTGCATGCCTCGGCGGGCAAGGATTTCCTGAACGCGGTCGCGACCGGGCTTCTGGTCTCGGCCGCGTTCGGCGTCGCGCAGTCACTCGTCACCGGTCGGATAACGGCGGAACTGCTCAGGTCATCCATAGTTGACGAAGTGAGCCGTTCCCTGTCCGACCTGAACAACACCTACTATCCGACCCACGAATTCGAGGCGTCCGTCGAGCCGTCCGTGTCCTTCAACCAGATGCTCACCGCAGACCTCAACGAGTCCTCCGTGTTCTGGTTCCGCGGAGTTTCGGCGCGGTATACCGCGGTGAGGCTGGAACTCAACAAAAACGCCAACGTCCAGGCCAACCTGATCCTTCCGGATCCCGCTGTCGCCACATCGATCGACGGAAGGGTCGACTACCTCTATCGCCAAGGGGTGTACCCGGGCAAGAGCGTCGAGGAGATCAGGTCGACCGTCGACCGGGAGATGAGGGTGGGACTCGTCGGGCTGATGGAGGCGTGCAGACGCTGCTCCTCGATCCAGCTCATACTCACTCCGACACCACTCCTCGACCGTTACGAGATCTTCCGCAATGCCGTCTGGGTCACCATGTTCAGCGCCAAGGGCACTGGGCTGGTGTTCCCCAGAACCCTGCGGTTCCAAGAGAATTCCGTGATCTACCGGATGCAGGAAGCGGAATGTCTGCAGACGCGACACCATCCGGGCGTACGGGTCCTGGAAATACCTCGACCCACCAGCACTCAGGATTTCATCGATTTCTACGATGTGGTCGCGGGTTCCCGGATATCGGCGGACGAGATGACAGAACTGCGGGAACGGTACCGGGCGTTTGCCGTTGAATTCCAGACCAAGGCCGGACTCTAGGGGAGGGTGACGCATGGCCGGCGACTTCCTCGAGCAGATCATTGCGAAGGTGAGTTCTTGCTCGGGTGACGAGACCGTCGCGGAACTGGAGGAGGCGTGGCGGTCCGTGGTGACCTCCGACTCCGTTTCCAGCCGATTTCTGGTTGATTTTGGCCGTCTTCTTGGTGACGCGCAGTGGAGAGCCTCACTGGTTCAGCGGTCCCGCGAAACGGCGACTCATTATGTGTGGAACGTCGCCGCCGGTGCCACGGGGCATCCCAGGCTGTGCATACACGAGTACAAGAACCGGACAGAAGTCGGGTCGGGACACGCGAACACCATCCATAACCACCGTTATGACTTCGTGAGCCATATCCTTCAGGGTGGGTACACTCACGAGGAGTTCTTGGCGGCAGAGTGCGGAACCTCGCCCACGGACTTGGAGCCTCCGGTACTGGGAAAAACTTCTCGTCTCACGGCCGGGCAGGGAATCCTGTTGGATCACCGCACATTCCATCGTGTCACCCACGTCAAGAGCGGTACTTTCACGGCGGTTCTCAAGACAGCGCCCAGGAAGGACTACAGTATCTCGTTCTCGGTACGGGATCGGAAGCCCATCCAGCACCATCCCCTCCCTGCCCGGGCGCACCTCCTGATGGAACGACTTACTCTCGACGAGAGCGGGGCGCAGCCCAGTGGAACCTGACGAGTCATTTATCGCCGAAGTGCGTGAGAAAGTGCGCAGCTTGTATGCGCACAAGGTGAGCGATGTCCCTTTCCACGGGTGGCATCATGTGACCTTCGTCTCCGCCAAGGCATGCGAATTCGCCGCCGAGTTGGAGGCCGATGTACCGCTCGTACGTGTCGCCGCGCTTCTGCACGATGTGAACTACTTGGTCGACGTCCGCACGGACGCGAGCGGCGGTTCTCAACTGCGCTGCAGGATCCTGGAGGAGGCCGGTGCCTCGAAGGAGCTCGTCGAGCGGGTGGAGCAGATCGTCCTGGAGGCGGAGATCCAGTCCCGGACATCGGAAATCTCCCCCGAGGCGAAGGCTCTGAGCGACGGGGACACCCTGTTCAAGGCGCTTCCCATAACGCCGGTGATTCTTGCGCCTCTGTACATGAAAGAGACAGGCCGTGACATCCGGGAACTCGCGGACAAGATCGTGGCGGAGCAGGTTCCCCTCAAGGAGCAGGGGATCTATTTCTATTCCGATTCCGCGCGAGAACGCTACAGCGCGTGGGCCGAAACCGGCCTCAGCCTCTGGCGGCACATCCTCGACTCCCTGAACGACCCCGACATCTGTGACCTGGTGGCGTCGCTGGGCGTTCTCGGCGGCTGATGGCGGTCTCTGCCGGCGGGGCCCCCGCCACCGGTGGAGCGGACGTCGAGCCGGCGGGGCCCCGCCCACGGGCGGAGGGAGGGTCGAGTCGCCGCCGCCGCCCCCGCATGGGTGGTTCGAGCGGTGGGCGTCCGGTCTCCCTCCACACGACCGCGGCGGCGCGGTGGCCGAGTGCACTCCCACTGGACGCCTCGGCGGTCCGTGACTGCGGACAGCCGAAGGCGCAGGTCGCATCGACCGCGTGCAGGCCGCCCGGTCGGGCGGTCCGCACACTGCCGCCGCACCGCTACGGCTTGCCCCGCTGTCCCCGCAGATGCTCCGCGATGGGCCGCAGGGACTTGTGGAGGTGTTCGAGGTCGTCGGGAGGCAGCAGGTCGATGAAGTGCCGCCGTACGGACGACACGTGCTGTGGCGCGACCTTCTGCATCGTCTCCATGCCGTGGTCCGTCAGGACCGCGTACAGACCCCGGCGGTCGGACTCGCAGTTCTCGCGGCGTACCAGGTCCGCGTTCTCCATGCGGGTGATCTGGTGCGAGAGGCGGCTCTTGGACTGGAGGGTGGCGGCCGCGAGGTCGCTCATCCGCATACGCAGGCCCTCCGACTCCGAGAGGTTCACCAGGATCTCGTAGTCGTTCATCGTCAGGCCGAACGGCTGCAGATCCCTTTCCAGCTGGTAGGTCAGCAGTTTGTTGACCTCCAGGTGGGTGCGCCAGGCGCACTGCTCCGCATCCGTCAGCCAGTGCGTGGACGTCTCGGTCTCCATGAATGAAGTCTACCTAAAAGTTGAAAGGCGAACTAGTGAGGGGTGGTGTGACTGCGCGCACGCGTTCGACGTCACACTCCGCAGACTACCGCTCACAGCCCGAAGCGGCGCTGGAGGTCGCCCAGCTGTCCGGGAAGACGCGGTGTCCCCGGCTGCCCTTGGTGGCCGGGGACACCGCCGCCGCCCGGTACGCCGGGCTCGTGCGGGACCACCCCTGTGTCCTGCTCGGCCATCAGCGTCTCCGAGGACTGCAGCAGCACCGTGCCCGCCCCGACGAACTCGAACTGGTGCTCCTCCCCGGAGGCCCCGCCGAGCCCCGTCATCGCACGTAGGCCGCCCCATACGCCCCTCAGGTACCCGTGGTCGTAGTGGTGGCACGGCGACGGGCAGTCGGCCCAGCCCACCAGCGCCTGCGGGTCCACCCGGATCGGGGGTTCCATGAACACCACCGGACCGTTGGACGCGGCCACGAACTTCCCGGTTCCGATCAGCGTGAGGAAGCCCGGAATGATCGACTGCTTCAGTGACAGACTTGGCTGAAAAGCAAGGAGGTTGCCCGAGCGAATGGTCAGGTTGCCGTCCTCGAGGTCGTAGGAATTCACGTCGAAGGCCCGGTCGGCGAGCAGCATCTTGCCCGAGCCCTCCGCCACCACCCAGTCGCTCGCGTGCAGTGGCGAATGGAACGACGTACGCACGAGACGGTCCAGGCGGCCGTGCCCGATGCCGTTGAACTCGATCGAGCCGTAGTAGGCGATCATCTTGCCCTTCTGCAGGAACCACTGGCTCCCCTTGAGCTCCACGCAGAAGGTGTACTTGGTGACGTTGTCGTCGGCCGGCAGTGTCATCGGGTCGAACACGACGGGGCCCGCGCCCGGATAGGTGGTCACAGCTTCTCCTCCGACGCCTGCACGTACACCACACCGCTTCCGCTCAGCTCCAGCTGGAACGCCTCGCCGGAGCCCCGGCCCACCATGTCGCGCCAGCCGAGCGCCGTGGAGAGCCTGTTGCGCACGTCGCCGTGGTGCGCCACGTACGCCTGGGGATCCACGTGGACCGGGTGCCCCGGGGTGACGGGCACCTCGAAGACACCGCCGTGCGCCATGACGGCGACCGCCCCGTGCCCCGTCAGGGTGGTCGTGAACAGGCCCTGACCCGTGACCTGGCCGCGCACCATGCCCATGACGCCGCCCTGCGAGCCCATGAACATCGTGCCCTGCTGGAGGGTGCCCTCGAAGGCGAGCAACCGGTCCGCCTCCACGTACAGCGTGTCGCCCGTCAGGTTGATCACCTGGATGTGGTGGCCGCCGTGCCCGAACAGCACCGTGCCGCTGCCCTCGACCGTCATCAGCGGCGTCGCCTCGTTCGCGATGCGGCGGCCGATCATCGACATCACCCCGCCCTGACCGCCCTGCACGTTGGGGGTGAAGGAGACGTCGCCCTGGTAGGCGAGCATCGCGCCCCGCTGGCTGAACAGCCGCTGCCCGGGCGCGACCGTCGCCTCGATCATCTTGGAGTTCACTTCGCGGAAGGCCATGTCAGAGGTCCCCCGCGATCGTGTTGCGCTCGCTGGGCTGGACGTACACCAGTCCGTCCCCCTCGAAGCGGATCTGGAAGGCCTCGCCGCCGCCCTCCCCGAAGAACGTGCGGAATGTCACGCCCGACTGGAACGACTGCCGCAGGTTGCCCTGGTGCGCCACGTAGGCGCCGGGGTCCACGGTCAGCGGGTACTGCGCGCTCACCCGCAGCACCACCGCCGGGCCGTCCGACATGATCGCCGCCTGGCCGTGGCCCTCGACGGTCGTCGTGAACAGGCCGTTGCCCTGCGAGGCGCCGCGCAGGCCGGTGAACGTCGTGCCCGTGCGCAGGCCGGCGTCCGTCGCGAGGAGGTTGCTCGACTCGACGTACAGCTTGTCCCCCTGGAGGCTGACGAGGTTGATCTCGGAGGCCCGGTCCGCGAACCAGCACGTCCCGTGTCCCTTCACCTCCATCACGGTCATCTGCTCGCCGGTGAGCCGCCGGGTCACCATCCCGCGGATCCCCTCACCGCCGCCGGTGAGCTTCTTGAAGGTCATCCGACCGTCGTACGCGACCATGGAGCCGTTCTTCGCCTTCACGGCGTCCCCGGTCAGGTCGACGGCCAGCACCTTGCTGCCTTGGAGTCGGAACATCGCCACGGAGCGAAGGTAACGGCCGGGCGGGCGGAGCGGACAGAGCCCGAAGGCGGATCCCCACCCTGAGCCGACCCCGAGGGACACCCGCGGGCGCCCCTGGCGGGGGAGGAGGGACCGGGGTGACGCCGACACCCGCACCCCCGTGCCCGGTCCGCCGCGTCCCGGATGTCACAATGGCCGGGCGCTTGTGCGTGCGTTCACAAAGCGACTGCGTCGTCAGCGACTCTCCCACCGAAGGTGACCCGTGGACATAAAGACCGCCACCGCCCTCCGCCGGCTCCGCCTGGTCTCGGCCCCCGAGGCCGTCTCCTTCCTGCTGCTGCTCCTCTGCTCGGTGCTGAAGCGCACCACCGACTTCAACGCCGTGCCGGTGATGGGCTCGATCCACGGCGTCCTCTTCATCCTGTACGTGATCTTCTGGGCGGACGCCTGGAACCGCACCAAGTGGCCGCTGAAGACCGCCGCCGTCTACTTCGTCCTCTCCGTGCTGCCGACCGGTGGCTTCTTCGCCGAGCGCAAGCTGCGCCGCGAGGCCGAGGACGCCGTCATCGCGGCCCGCGCCCGCAAGGAAGGGACCGTGAACGCGTGATCGTCGCCTTCTCCGTGACGCCTCTGGGCGTCGGCGAGGACGTGGGGGAGTACGTCGCCGACGCCGTCCGGGTCGTGCGGGAATCGGGTCTGCCGAACCGCACGGACGCCATGTTCACCTCCGTCGAGGGCGAGTGGGACGAGGTGATGGACGTGGTGAAGCGCGCCGTCGCGGCGGTCGAGGACCGGGCACCGCGTGTCTCGCTGGTCCTGAAGGCGGACATCCGTCCGGGTGTGGCGGACGGTCTCACCTCCAAGGTGGAGACGGTGGAACGGCACCTGGCCGCCGGCTGACGCCCCGCCCGAGGACCGCGTCGGCGACCGCCGACCACGACCACCGACCAGGAAAGGCCCCGACCCCGGCCCCACGGCCGGGGTTTTTCCGGTGCCGCTCTTTGAGCGATCGCTCAAACCTCCTGTAATCTGAGGGCAACTGTTTGAGCGACTGCTCAAAAGATGCGTCCGACCAGGGATGGGATCAGGGGGATCCAGCATGGGGCTCTACGTGGAGGCACACATACGGGCCGATCTCGACGACCTGTGGGAACGCACCCAGGACCCGGCGCGGCACAGACGCTGGGACCTCCGTTTCACCGAGATCGACCACCTGCCGCGTGCGCAGGGCGAACCCCAGCGCTTCCGGTACGCGACGCGCCTCCTGCCGTTCCTGACCGTCTCCGGTACCGGCGTGTCCGCGGGGGAGAAGACACGGCCGGACGGCACCCGCACCTCCGCGCTGCGGTTCTCCTCGCCGCACCCGCTGTCGCTGATCGCCGAGGGCGGCGGCTACTGGCGCTACGTCCCCGACAGCGACGGAGTCCGCTTCCTGACCGGGTACGACTACCGGCCGCGCTGGGGTGCCTTCGGCTCCGTCGCGGACCGCCTGGTCCTCCGGCCCCTGATGGGCTGGGCGACGGCCTGGTCCTTCGACCGCCTGCGCCTGTGGCTGGAGCGGGGGGTCGCACCGGAGCACGCGCTCCTGAACTGGCTGGCGGAACTGGCCGCCCGCGCCCTGATCGTCACCGCCGCCTGCACGGGACTCGCCCTCGACCCCCTCCCCCGCCTCTTCGGCCCCTTCGCGGCGGCGATGGCCTACCCGTGCCCGCTGCTGCTGGTGGTCGCCGTCTCCCTGGCGCTGTTCAAGGCACCCCTGCCCTGCACCCCCGCCGCCCGCCGTTGTCTGCGCACCCCGCCCACCCGCCTGGGCGCACCCCGTCTCCTGGCCACCCTGGAGCAGCCCTCATGACCTCGATCTTCCGTACGGTGATGGGCACGGACTTCGAACGGCTGCACCCTGAGCTGCGGCGCCGTTTCTCCGTGGGACTGGCGACCGGCGAGGCGTGCACGGGACGCGGTGTGATGGACCGCGTCTGGCACGGCAGGGGGCTGGTGAAGCCGTTCCTGGTACTGGGCGGCACCCGGAACATCCTCCTCCCGCGTCAGGGACACGACATTCCGTTCGTCATAGAGAACGTTCCGTACGCCGACAGCTTCGGCCGTGAGACGGTGACGTTCGTGCGCACCTTCGACCTGCCCGGCCGGGCCCGCCGCTTCGACGCGCAGATGGTGCTGAGCCCGAAGGGCGACCGCGTTCTGGACTACCTCGGCACCCACCAGCACCTGGCGAGCGAGCTGCACTTCTCGGCGGAGCCGGACGGGTCGCTGCTCGTCCGTTCCGGCGAGCACCGCTTCCGTGAGGGGCCGGTGGACGTGCGCGTGCCGGAGGTCATCGGCGGTCAGGCGGTGGTCCGGGAGGCGTTCGACGAGTCGACGGGGCGGTTCCGGATCCGGGTGCGGGTGGTGAACCGGTACGTCGGCCCGTTGTTCGGCTACGAAGGATCCTTCACGGTGTCGTACGCGGACGTCGGTGTGCGCGGGGTGCGCCCCGGGCTGCGGCCGGTGCGGGAGGAGGCGCGGGCGTGAGTGAGGCGACGAAGGCCAAGCTGCTTCAGGGGGCGCTGCGCGCGCTCACCGAGCAGGGGATCGCGAAGACGTCCGCGCGGACGATCGCGGCGGCTGCCGGCGTCAACCAGGCGCTCGTCTTCTATCACTTCGGCTCGGTGGACGAACTGCTGGCGGCCGCGTGCCGGTACGGGACGGAGCAGCGGGTGGCGCGCTACCGGGAACGGCTGGACGCGATCGGCTCGCTCGGTGAGCTCCTCGCGTTCGGCCGGGAGATGCACGAGGAGGAGAAGGCCGCCGGGCACGTGGCGGTGCTCGGCCAGCTGCTGGCCGGCGCGCAGACGCATCCGCGCCTCGCGTCGGCGACGGCCGCGGGGCTCGACCTGTGGATCGTGGAGATCGAGCGCGTGCTGGAACGGGTGCTCGCGGCGACGCCGCTCGGGGAATTCGCCGACGCGAGGGGCCTCGCGCGCGCGGTGTCGGCGTCCTTCGTGGGGATCGAGCTGTACGAGGGGGTGGACGCGGAGGGGGCGGGCGCGGCGCTCGGCGCCCTGGACCAGCTGGCCCTCGTCGTGGCGGCGCTGGACGATCTGGGCCCGGTGGCTCAGCGGGCGGTCCGCCACACGCTGCGCCGGGCGTCGCGCGCCCGGGGTGCCCGCCCCGAGGGGACCTCGCTCAGCGCCCCTGCTCCACGTACTCCTTGAAGTGCTGCAGATCGCTGCGGACCAGCCGTTCGATGGCGCTCGCCTGGGCGAAGCCCCTCGGGCCGCCGAACGTCTCCCTGACCGCGCCCGGGTCGTAGGCGAGCCGCGCCTGCACCCGGGTGTGGTCCTCGTCGATCGACTGCAGCGAGAAGGACCCCTTCAGCTCCGGCTCACCCGTGGTGTGCCACTCCATCACGCGTTCCCCGCCGCGGTCGGAGACCTCCGCCTCGATCTCCCGGGCCCGGCCGCCCGTCTCGACATCCAGATGCGCCCGGCCGCCCGCCTCCGTACGGGCGTCCCGCAGTCCGTCCACGAAGCGCGGATAGTTCTCCACCCGGTGCAGGCTTTCCCAGGCCGCGTCGATCGGAACTCCCACATCCACGTGTTCTTCGAGGGTGCTCATGGCTGACCTCCGCGTTCGGTTCGCCCCCCTTCTGCTTCCAGTGTGCGCCCGGGGACGGCTCGGGGACCGAAACGCGAGACGGGGCTGACCAGCATGTGACCGGCCGGTAAGGTCGATGGCGTGCCGAAGCCCCTCAGTCTGACCTTCGACCCCATCGCCCGCGCCGACGAGCACTGGAAGCAGCGGTGGGGAAACGTGCCGTCCATGGCCGCGATCACCTCGATCATGCGGGCGCAGCAGATCCTGCTCGCGGAGGTCGACGCGGTGGTGAAACCGTACGGACTCACCTTCGCGCGGTACGAGGCGCTGGTGCTGCTCACCTTCTCCAAGGCGGGCGAGCTGCCCATGTCCAAGATCGGCGAGCGGCTCATGGTGCACCCCACGTCGGTCACCAACACCGTGGACCGCCTGGTCAGGTCCGGCCTGGTCGCCAAGCGGCCCAACCCCGACGACGGCCGCGGCACCCTGGCCTCCATCACCGACAAGGGCCGCGAGGTCTGCGACGCGGCCACCCGGGACCTGATGGCGATGGACTTCGGGCTCGGCTGCTACGACGCCGAGGAGTGCGCGGAGATCTTCGCGATGCTGCGTCCGCTGCGGGTCGCCGCGGGCGATTTCAAGGAGGGCTAGCGGCCTCCGGCCGGCGCCCGTACGGCGCCGGGGGTGCCGGAAGATCACCGCAAACCGGCCGTTACGCTCGTAGCCATGAAAAAGAGCGTGCTGACCCGCTACCGCGTGATGGCCTACGTCACCGGTGTGCTGCTGGTCCTGCTGACCCTCGGCGTCATCGCCAAGTACATCCTCGACGTGAACGGCGCCGCCGACTTCACCCGTGTCATCGGCATCGCCCACGGCTGGCTGTACGTGATCTACCTGGTCTTCGCCTTCGACCTGGGCTCGAAGGCCAAGTGGCCGGTCGGCAAGCAGCTGTGGGTCCTGCTCGCGGGGACGGTCCCGACGGCCGCCTTCTTCGTGGAGCGCAGGGTCACCCACGAGCTCGAGCCGAAGATCGCGGAGGACGCTCCCGCGGTCGCGAAGGCCTAGCGGACACCGCCGTACGGAAGCCGTACGGCGGTCTGCCGTCGACATTTACTTGGACGTCCTAGTAAATTCGAGGGTATGGACGCTGACGCCATCGAGGAGGGCCGCCGACGCTGGCAGGCCCGCTACGACGCCTCCCGCAAGCGCGAGGCAGATTTCACCACGCTCTCCGGCGATCCCGTGGAGCCGGTGTACGGACCCCGCCCCGGGGACAGGTACGAGGGCTTCGAGCGGATCGGCTGGCCCGGTGAGTACCCCTTCACCCGAGGCCTGTACCCGACCGGCTACCGGGGGCGGACGTGGACCATCCGCCAGTTCGCCGGGTTCGGCAACGCCGAGCAGACGAACGAGCGCTACAAGATGATCCTGGACGCCGGCGGCGGCGGTCTGAGCGTGGCCTTCGACATGCCGACCCTCATGGGCCGCGACTCCGACGACCCGCGTTCGCTCGGCGAGGTCGGGCACTGCGGCGTCGCGATCGACTCGGCCGCGGACATGGAGGTCCTGTTCAAGGACATCCCGCTCGGTGACGTGACGACATCGATGACGATCAGCGGGCCGGCGGTCCCGATCTTCTGCATGTACCTGGTCGCGGCCGAGCGCCAGGGGGTGGACCCCGGTGTGCTCAACGGCACGCTCCAGACGGACATCTTCAAGGAGTACATCGCCCAGAAGGAGTGGCTCTTCCAGCCGGAGCCACATCTGCGCCTCATCGGCGACCTGATGGAGTACTGCAGTTCCCGCATCCCCGCCTACAAGCCGCTGTCCGTCTCCGGATACCACATCCGGGAGGCGGGCGCCACGGCCGCGCAGGAGCTGGCGTACACGCTCGCCGACGGGTTCGGGTACGTGGAGCTGGGACTCAGCCGCGGGCTGGACGTGAACCTGTTCGCGCCGGGCCTGTCCTTCTTCTTCGACGCGCACGTCGACTTCTTCGAGGAGATCGCCAAGTTCCGCGCGGCACGGCGCATCTGGGCGCGGTGGATGCGGGACGTGTACGGGGCGACCAGCGAGAAGGCGCAGTGGCTGCGCTTCCACACGCAGACGGCCGGGGTCTCGCTCACCGCGCAGCAGCCGTACAACAACGTGGTGCGTACGGCGGTGGAGGCGCTGGCGGCGGTGCTCGGCGGCACCAACTCGCTGCACACCAACGCCCTGGACGAGACGCTGGCGCTGCCGTCGGAGCAGGCGGCGGAGATCGCGCTGCGGACCCAGCAGGTGCTGATGGAGGAGACCGGGGTCGCGGGCGTGGCCGATCCGCTGGGCGGTTCGTGGTACGTGGAGCAGCTGACGGACCGGATCGAGGCGGACGCGGAGCGGATCTTCGAGCAGATCAAGGAGCGGGGACTGCGGGCGCACCCCGACGGGCAGCACCCGGTCGGGCCGATGACGTCCGGCATCCTGCGGGGGATCGAGGACGGGTGGTTCACCGGGGAGATCGCGGAGTCCGCGTTCCGCTACCAGCAGGCGCTGGAGAAGGGTGACAAGAGGGTGGTGGGCGTGAACGTCCACACCGGCTCGGTCACCGGGGATCTGGAGATCCTTCGGGTCAGTCATGAGGTGGAGCGGGAGCAGGTCCGCGTCCTGGGCGAGCGCAGGGCCGGGCGGGACGAGACAGCGGTGCGCTCGGCGCTGGACGGCATGCTCGCTGCCGCGCGCGACGGCTCCAACATGATCGAGCCGATGCTGGCCGCCGTGCGGGCGGAGGCGACGCTGGGGGAGATCTGCGGGGTGTTGCGGGACGAGTGGGGGGTGTACACGGAGCCGGCCGGGTTCTAGGCGCGGCCGGGCGGGGGTGACGCCTGGTCGGTCTCGCCTCCGCCGCCCCTGCCCGTCCCGTGCCCCGGGGCTGCCGCCCCGGACCCCGGCCGGGCACCGCGTTCGTCGGCCCCGTCGGGAAGTGCGTTCGTCGGCCCGGCCGGGGAGGGCGTGTTCGTCGGCCCCGTCGGGGGCCTGGGGCCCTGTCGTGGGCTGTGCCCGGTGGCCGTCGTGCGCTGTGCGCGGTGGCCCGTTGCCGGCTGCGCCCGGAGCCCCGTGGAGCACTGCGCACTGCCACGTTGCCGGCTGTGCGCGGTGGCCCCTCGCGGGCTGTGCGCGGTGGCCCGTCGGAGGCTGCGCCCGCAGCCTCCGACGGCCGGTCGCCCGACCGGCCGTCTCCTCAGCCGTCGGACGGGCTTGCGGCCGTCAGCCCGAGCAGCAGGACCCGCGTGAGGTCCCGCACCCACTCCCCGTCCGCCGGGCGGGCGCTCACCAGGGTGCGGTGGACCACCGCACCCGCCACCATGTCGAATATCAGGTCGACCGTGCGGGCCGCCCGGTCCGGGTCCGCCTCCGGAGGGAGTTCGCCCCGGGTCTGGGCGCGGGAGCGGCCCTGGAGGACCAGCCGCTTCTGGCGCTCCACGATCGACGCGCGGATGCGTTCGCGCAGCGCGTCGTCCCGGGTGGACTCCGCCACCACCGCCATCAGGCCGCTCTTGGCCTCCGGGCGGTCCAGGATCGCCGCGAACTGCAGCACCACGCCCTCGATGTCCGCCGCCAGGCTGCCCCGGTCCGGCAGCTCGAGCTCGTCGAAGAGTTCGGCCACCGCGTCGACCACGAGTTCGTTCTTGCCCGCCCAGCGGCGGTAGAGGGTCGTCTTGGCGACCCCCGCACGGGTCGCCACGTCTCCCAACGTCAGCTTCGACCACCCCAGCTCGACCAGCGCCGCGCGCGTCGCCTCCAGGATCGCGGCGTCGGCGGCGGCGCTGCGCGGGCGCCCGGGACGGGCGGCGGACGGGCTGCTCTGCATGTCGGTGACCATATCCGGCCCTGTCCATGGCGATATCCGGCCTTCCGGTGAAGTGGTGAGGGAGATCACCGGGGGACTGGTCACGGCGACCCCCGGAGCCAGTTACGCTACGACTCGTAGCGAAAGCGTGCGCGCGCACCGCGCGTGCCGTGCTCGCGAGCGACGACCACTGGCGCCGGGTGGGGACCCGGCCGCGGAGCACGACCCGCCCGGCGGGGTTACCGGGCACGGCTTTGACCATGCTTTTCACAGCGACGTGCGGAAGGGGGAGGATGTACTCATGCAGCCACGGAACATGTCCATGAGCGGAGTCGTCGACCTCGCCGCGGTGAAGGCAGCCCAGGAGGCCAAGGCGAAGGCGGAGCAGGCGCGCGCCGAAGCGGCCCGGCAGGGCGGGGGAGGGGCGGTCTCCCCGGCCGACCTCGTCATCGACGTCGACGAGGCGGGGTTCGAGAGCGACGTCCTGCAGCTGTCCACCGAGGTGCCCGTCGTCATCGACTTCTGGGCCGAGTGGTGCCAGCCCTGCAAGCAGCTGAGCCCGGTCCTGGAGCGGCTGGCCCTCGAGTACAACGGCCGGTTCGTGCTCGCGAAGATCGACGTCGACGCCAACCAGATGCTGATGCAGCAGTTCGGCATCCAGGGGATCCCGGCCGTCTTCGCCGTCGTCGCCGGGCAGGCGCTGCCCCTCTTCCAGGGCGCCGCTCCCGAACAGCAGATCCGCGCCACCCTCGACCAACTCGTCCAGGTCGCCGAGCAGCGCTTCGGGCTGACCGGTCTGACCGTCGACCCCGACGCCGAGGCGGACGGCGCCCAGCAGGCCCCTCAGGTCCCGGCGGGCCCCTACGACGCGGCGCTCGAAGCGGCCGTACAGGCGCTGGACGCCGGCGACCTGGGCGGCGCGATCCAGGCGTACAAGAACGTGCTGAGTGACGACCCGGGCAACATGGAGGCCAAACTGGGCCTCGCCCAGGCCGAGTTGCTGCAGCGGGTGCAGGGGGCCGACCCGCAGCGGGTGCGCAAGGAGGCCGCGGAGAAGCCCGGTGACGTGGCGGCGCAGATCGCCGCGGCCGACCTGGACCTGGTGGGCGGACACGTGGAGGACGCGTTCGGCCGGCTCATCGAGACGGTGCGGCGCACGGCGGGTGACGACCGGGACGGCGCACGGCTGCGGCTGCTGGAGCTCTTCGAGGTGGTCGGAGCCGAGGACCCCCGTGTGGCGGCAGCACGAAGGGCACTCGCGAGGGCCTTGTTCTGACCAGTCGCTAAACACCCGGGCTTGTGACGCCCGGGTGAAAGATTTGCCGACAGAGGTTGACGGCGGTCGCGCTTTACCAAATCTTGGTAATCGCGGCCGCTGTTACTGCGAGTAAGGCGGGCCCGTTGTTCTGTCGGGTTCTGTCCGCTCTTCAACCGTTTCGTTGTCTCCCTTTGCGCCACGAAGAGTTGCCGCGTGATGCCGAGCGGCCGCCGCGCGGTTATCCGGCCGTTACTAGCGAGTAACGAACCCCCTTGCGGGGGCGGCGAGAATGCACCACGATCGGCCACGCTCGGTCCATCGCCGTACCCGACACCCAGCCGGGGCAACGGAGTTTCGTGGGTCCCCACCGGGCAGGAGCCGGCGGCAGTGGCGTCGGCTCCTGGACAGGGGGGTCTCCGCCGCGGCGGAGCCTGTCCGGAGGTTGTGCGTGATGCGTGTCAGGCGCGACCAGTGGTTGTCGCTCGGGGGTGATCGCCGGTGATTGGGGCGCATATCGCGCCTCCGAGCGCGGCGCTCTCCTTCCCGAGGACGTAGCACTTCTCCCATCCCTGCCCGGCCGAGCCGCCGAAGGGCAGCGAGCCGGGACCAGGAGATGTACGTCCGAGAAGGAGGAAATATGGAGTCCCAGGTGCGTGGCGGGACCAGATGGAAGCGGTTCGCTGTGGTCATGGTGCCCAGCGTGGCCGCGACAGCAGCAATAGGTGTCGCCCTCGCGCAGGGCGCTCTCGCCGCGTCGTTCAGTGTGTCGGGCCAGGAGTTCAAGGTCACTGCCTCCCAGCTCGTCGGCACGGGCTTCGAGCAGTACGGGGCGCTCGACAGCGGCTACACGCTTGACGGCCAGAAGACGGCTCACCCCGTCGCCGTCTCAGCGTTCACGGACGCCACGATCACAGATCTGTGCCAGTCCGTGGTCACCCCGATCCCGGGGTTCGGTGACGTCACGCTGACGCTGAAGGCCGGTGGGGCGGGCCACGACGCGGTAACGGCCCACAACATCTACATCGATGTCAACGACCTCAAGGCCGACGCGACGTTCGAGGACATCGACATCGGTGTGGCCGCCAAGGACGCCAACAGGGGTCCCGGCATCAAGCAGGGCGACGCCACCAACCCGAACGGATTCGCCCAGCAGGCTCGGAAGGCGACGCTGACCGACGTGGACCAGCACGCCTGGGCGACCACCGCAGGCACCTTCAATCTGAGCGGGCTCAACATGAGCCTGTCGAAGGGCAACAACGAGTGCCAGATCAAGCACTGAGCACTCGGTGACGGGCGGGGGAGCCGACGGCGCCCCCGCCCGTTCCACCTTCGGTCCGCTCCTTCACACACCCCCCACACCCTCGCACCACCACCCACAGCAACGCTGCACCAGGGAGCTGTTTTCCATGAGCGCCGAGACTCCTGCCGCACCTGGCCAGTTCACCCGCCGGAGGCTGCAGTTCCGCGCCTGGCGGGGCTCGAGGCCGTTCTGGGCCGGACTGTTCGTCCTGCTCGGTGGCTTTCCGATCATGTACTTCCCGTACGCGCACCTGCAGGTCGGTCATCTGACGTTGGCGCTCGCCACCACCGCGGGCGCCGGCTCCCTGATCATCGGCGTGCTGCTCGTCGTACTCGGCATCAGCCTCTGGTTCCAGCAGCACATCCGGGTCTTCGCGGGCGTTGCGGCGATCCTGCTGGCGCTGGTGTCCATCCCGGTGTCCAACTTCGGCGGTTTCGTGGTCGGCTTCCTCCTCTCGCTCATCGGCGGTGCGATGGCCGTGTCGTGGGCGCCCGGTGTGCCGCCCGAACCGCAGGCGCTGCAGGAGACCGGCATCGGTGAGGGCGGCGCCCCTGGTGTCGTGGACGGTGCGGGTGTGCCGAACGATCTGTCAGGAACGAGCCCGGCCAACGGGGCGAACGGGAGGCACAGTGCCGGCTGACGAGGTGACCCACGGGGCGGACGTGGACGCGTCCCGTGTGAGAACCGGGCCGCGCCACGCGGCCCCCAGGAAGCCGCTGTTCACCAGGTTCCACATGCCGGCCGGGAAGGCGATAGCCCTGGCGGCGATGCCGACGGCGGTCCTCATGGGAATGGGGCTCACGCCGACGCTCGCCAGCGCCGCCGACCACTCGCCGTCGTCCAAGAGCCTGACGGTCGACGAGTACCAGAAGTGCGTGGAGGCCCTGGACAGCTCCAAGGGCGCCTCGTCCTCGCCGTCACCGTCGTCCTCCGCTTCGGCGAGCCCCGCCACGTCCGCCGGCAGCCCGAAGCCGACGTCCTCGGCGTCCCCGCAGGCGAGTTCGGGGAAGACCTCGGACAAGACGTCGGGCACGACCTCTTCGCCGAATTCAGGTTCCGGCGACAAGGCCGCGCCCACGCCGTCGAAGAGCACGTCCGGCACCTCCTCGGACGGTGGTGCGTCCACGCCGAGCCCGTCGGCCTCCGCGAGCGGCGGGAACCTGCTGGAGACGATCGGCGGCGCCATCACCGGCGTTCTCACCGGCGGAGGCTCCGGTTCCGGCTCCTCCGCGACCCCCTCCGCCACGCCGTCCCCCTCGGCCTCGGCGTCCGCCACCAAGGACGCCACGGCGCCGAAGGACGTGTCCGGCACCGTCAAGGACACGACGGGGAAGGTCAGCGGCACGGTCAAGGACACCGTGAAGGGCGCGACGGACACCGCGTCGAAGGCGGCCTCCGAGGTGACCAAGGCGGCGGGCGACACCGTGAAGGCGGCCGAGTCCGCGGCCGCGAGCCCGTCCCCGAGCTCCAGCACCTCCGCGCAGGACTGCCCGGCGGCGACCGACGGCGACGGCGGCGTCGAGAAGATCGTGGCCCTGCCCGACAAGCCGTGGCACCTGGAGGCCAGCTCGCTGCTGCTCAAGGGCGCCGACTACCAGGGCGTCGTGAAGGTGCGCACCGCGAACGGCACCGTCAAGAGGGTCCTGAAGTACGTCATCTCCGACGGCACCGACATCGGCGACCTGCACCAGCTCGTCGACGGCGACAACGGCGTGACGTACCACGTCCAGGCCGCCAAGGGCTCGACGTCGACCATCCGGGACGGCAAGACGGTGATGTACACGGAGAGCATCTCGGGCAACCTGCTCGGTCTGATCCCGGTGACGTTCAGCCCGGACAACCCGCCGCCGCTGAACATCCCGCTGATCTACTTCACCCATGTGAAGGTGACCCAGGCCGGCCAGTTCGGCGGAACCCTGACCATCCCGGGTATGCACCAGTACGTCACCGGCGCGAACTGAGCGCCGCCGCAGACCCGTTCGGGAGCCGCGCACAGAGGGCGCCCCCCGCCGCACGGCAGGGGGCGCCCTCGTCGTGTGTCAGTTGCGTTCGCCCTCGCCCAGGTGGTGGACGCGGACCATGTTCGTGGTGCCGGGGACGCCGGGCGGGGAGCCGGCGGTGATCACCACGATGTCGCCCTCGTTGAACCGGTTGAGCTTGACCATCTCCTGGTCGACCAGCTCGACCATCTCGTCGGTGCTGTTCACGAACGGCACGACGTGCGACTCCACGCCCCAGCTCAGCGACAGCTGGTTGCGGGTCGCCTCGTCCGTGGTGAACGCCAGGATCGGCTGCGAGGCCCGGTAGCGGGACAGCCGGCGCGCGGTGTCACCGGACTTGGTGAAGGCCACCAGGCCCTTGCCGCCGAGGAAGTCCGCGATCTCGGCGGCGGCGCGGGCCACCGAACCGCCCTGGGTGCGCGGCTTCTTGCCCGGGACCAGCGGCTGCAGGCCCTTGGAGAGCAGTTCCTCCTCGGCCGCCTGGACGATCTTCGACATCGTCTTGACCGTCTCGATCGGGTACGCGCCCACGCTGGACTCGGCGGACAGCATGACCGCGTCGGCGCCGTCCAGGATGGCGTTGGCCACGTCGGAGGCCTCGGCGCGGGTCGGACGGGAGTTGGTGATCATCGACTCCATCATCTGGGTCGCCACGATCACCGGCTTGGCGTTGCGGCGGCACAGTTCGATGAGCCGCTTCTGCACCATCGGGACCTTCTCGAGCGGGTACTCGACGGCCAGGTCCCCGCGGGCGACCATCACACCGTCGAACGCCATCACGACGTCCTCCATGTTCGCCACCGCCTGAGGCTTCTCCACCTTGGCGATGACCGGGACGCGGCGGCCCTCCTCGTCCATGACGCGGTGCACGTCCTTGACGTCGTTGGCGTCCCGCACGAAGGACAGCGCGACCATGTCGCAGCCCATGCGCAGCGCGAACCGCAGGTCCTCGACGTCCTTCTCGGACAGCGCCGGCACGTTCACCGCGGCACCGGGCAGGTTGATGCCCTTGTGGTCGGAGATGACGCCGCCCTCGATGACGATCGTCCTGACCCGGGGGCCCTCGACGTCCAGGACCTTCAGCTCGACGTTGCCGTCGTTGATCAGGATCTGGTCGCCCTTGGAGACGTCGCCCGGCAGGCCCTTGTACGTCGTGCCGCAGATCGACTTGTCGCCCGGCACGTCCTCGGTGGTGATGGTGAACTCGTCACCCCGCACCAGCTCGACCGGACCCTCGGCGAAGGTCTCCAGGCGGATCTTCGGGCCCTGCAGGTCGGCGAGGACACCGACGGCCCTGCCGGTCTCGGCGGACGCGGCACGGACCCGGACGTACCGGCCCTCGTGCTCTTCGTGCGTGCCGTGGCTGAAGTTGAAGCGGGCCACGTTCATGCCGGCTTCGATCAGCGCGACGAGCATCTCGTGGGAGTCGACCGCGGGGCCGAGAGTACAGACGATTTTCGAACGGCGCATGGGGCGATCCTATCGGTTTGTTTCGCTACGGAATATTCCGTCTGGCGGAAAATACAAATGGGCGGGTTCGCGCTCAGGCGAGAGCCGTCGAATTTCTTCAGTTGCCCTTTCCGGTGCCCTTGCCGACGAGTGCGTAGGTCTGCGTGGCGATCTCCAGTTCCTCGTCGGTCGGCACCACGGCGACCGCCACCCGCGCGGACGCGGGCGAGATCAGCCGCGGCTCGTCGCCGCGTACCGCGTTGCGGTCCCCGTCCACCGCCAGGCCCAGCCCCTCCAGCCCCGCGACGGCCGCCTCGCGCACCGCTGCGGCGTTCTCGCCCACACCCGCCGTGAAGGCGATCGCGTCCACCCGGCCGAGTACCGCGTAATAGGCGCCGATGTACTTCCTCAGCCGGTGGATGTAGATGTCGAAGGCGAGCCGCGCCTCCTCGTCGCCCTCGTCGATCCGCCGGCCGATCTCCCGCATGTCGTTGTCGCCGCACAGACCGAACAGACCGCTCCTCTTGTTGAGAAGAGTGTCGATCTCGTCCATGGACATTCCGCCAACGCGCTGCAAATGGAAGATGACGGCCGGGTCCAGGTCGCCCGAGCGCGTCCCCATCACCAGACCCTCGAGCGGGGTGAGTCCCATCGAGGTGTCCACGCACCTGCCGCCCCTGACCGCCGAGGCGGACGCCCCGTTTCCCAGGTGCAGCACGATGACGTTCACGTCCTCGGGCGCCTTGCCCAGCAGCTTGGCGGTCGCCCGGGACACATACGCGTGCGAGGTCCCGTGGAAGCCGTAGCGCCGGATCCGGTGCCGGTCCGCGATCTTGGTGTCGATCGCGTAGCGCGCCGCGTACTCCGGCATCGTGGTGTGGAACGCCGTGTCGAAGACGGCGACCTGCGGCAGGTCGGGGCGCAGCGCCATGGCCGTGCGGATACCGGTGAGGTTGGCCGGGTTGTGCAACGGCGCCACGGGGATCAGCCGCTCGATCTCGGTGAGCACGGCGTCGTCGATGACGGTGGGCTCGGTGAAGAACATGCCGCCGTGCACCACGCGGTGGCCGATGGCGGCCAGCTCGGGCGAGTCGACTCCCAGCCCGTCCCTGCCCAGCTCCTCGGCGACCGACTTCAGGGCCGCCTGGTGGTCGGCGATCGGCCCGTTCTGCTCCCGGGTGTCGCCCGTGGTGAGCGCCGTGTGCCTGATCCGCGAGGTCTGCTCGCCGATGCGCTCGACGAGGCCCACGGCCAGCCTGCTGCCGTCGCGCATGTCCAGCAGCTGGTACTTCACGGACGAGGAGCCGGAGTTGAGGACGAGGACACGGGTCGGGCTCACTGGGAGGTTGCCTTCTGCTCGGGGGTCTGGGCCTGGATCGCCGTGATGGCGACGGTGTTGACGATGTCGGAGACGAGGGCGCCCCGGGACAGGTCGTTGACGGGCTTGCGCAGGCCCTGCAGGACCGGGCCGACGGCGATCGCGCCGGCCGAGCGCTGCACGGCCTTGTAGGTGTTGTTGCCGGTGTTGAGGTCCGGGAAGATCAGCACGGTGGCCTGCCCGGCGACCTTTGAACCCGGCAGCTTGGTGGCCGCGACGCTGGGTTCGACGGCGGCGTCGTACTGGATGGGACCCTCGATCTTCAGGTCACCGCGGCGCTGTCGCACCAGCTCGGTGGCCTCGCGCACCTTGTCGACGTCGGCGCCGAAGCCGGAGGTGCCGGTGGAGTACGACAGCATCGCGATCCGCGGCTCCACCCCGAACTGCTCGGCGGTGGCGGCCGACTGGATGGCGATGTCGGCGAGCTGCTCGGCGTTCGGGTCCGGGTTCACCGCGCAGTCGCCGTAGACGAGGACCTTGTCGGCCAGGCACATGAAGAAGACCGAGCTGACGATCCCCGCGTCCGGCTTGGTCTTGATGATCTCGAAGGCGGGCCGGATGGTGGCCGCCGTGGAGTGCACGGACCCCGACACCATGCCGTCGGCCAGGCCCTCCTGGACCATCAGGGTGCCGAAGTAGTTCACGTCGGAGACCACGTCGTAGGCCAGCTCCACCGTGACGCCCCTGTGGGCGCGCAGCGCCGCGTACTTCTCGGCGAAGGTGTCGCGCAGGCCGGAGGTGGCCGGGTCGATCAGCTGGGAGTCGCCGAGGTCGACGCCGAGGTCGGCGGCCTTCTTGCGGATCCGGTCCGCCGGTCCGAGCAGCGTGAGGTCGCACACCCCGCGGCGCAGCAGTACCTCGGCGGCGTGCAGCACGCGCTCCTCGGTGCCTTCCGGGAGCACCACCCGGCGTTTCTCGGCGCGGGCCTGCTCCAGCAGCTTGTGCTGGAACATCATCGGCGTGAGCCGGTCGCTGCTGGGCGCCGACACCCGCTTGTTCAGGTCGGCGGTGTCGACGTACCGCTCGAACAGCCCGAGCGCCCGCTCCGCCTTGCGCGGAGTGGCCGCGTTCAGCTCCCCCTCCATGGAGAAGAGCTGCTCGGCGGTGGGGAAGCTGGTGCCGGACACCGAGAGCACCGGGGTGCCCGGGGCGAGACGCTCGGCGAGGGCGAGGATCTCGGCGCGGGGGACCTCGTTCAGTGTGAGCAGCACTCCGGCGATCGGCGGGGTGCCGGCGCTGTGCGCGGCCAGCGAGCCCACGACCAGGTCCGCGCGGTCGCCCGGGGTGACCACCAGACAGCCCGGGGTCAGGGCGGCGAGCAGGTTCGGCAGCATGGCGCCGCCGAAGACGAAGTCCAGGGCGTCCCGCGCGAGGCCGGAGTCGTCGCCGAGCAGCACCTTGGCGCCGAGGGCGTGGGCGATCTGGGCCACGGTCGGCGCCGAGAGGGCGGAATCGTCGGGAAGCACGTAACAGGGCACGGGGAGCCGGGAGTCGATCCCCTCGGCGATCTCGTCGCGGTCCTCGCGGGCCACCCGGTTGACGACCATGGTGAGCACGTCACAGCCCAGCCGCTCGTAGGCGCGGTAGGCGTTCGCCGCCTCGGCGCGCACCGACTCGGCGGTCTGCCGGCGGCCACCCACCACCGGGATCACCGACGCCCCGAACTCGTTGGCGAGCTGGGCGTTCAGGGACAGCTCGTCCGGGAGCTGGGTGTCGGCGAAGTCGGTGCCGAGGACGAGGACCATCTCGTAGTCACGGGCCACCGCGTGGAACCGGTCGACCAGCGTGGACACCAGCTCGTCCGTGCCGCGCTCGGCCTGGAGCGCGGACGCCTCCCGGTAGCCCATGCCGTACACGGTCGCCGGGTCCTGGGACAGCCGGTACCGGGCGCGCAGCAGCTCGAAGAGGCGGTCGGGGCCGTCGTGGACGAGCGGACGGAAGACGCCGACCCGGTCGACCTGCCGGGTCAGGAGCTCCATGACTCCCAGCTCGACGACCTGACGGCCGTCGCCGCGGTCGATCCCGGTCACGTACACGCAGCGCGTCACGCGTGCTCTCCGTTTCGTGTCTTGAGGAGGATGATTCTGACCGATTCCGCATGCTTTTGTGGGGCTCTGCGAGTGCTGAAAATCCTCCACGCGGGTGAGCAGAACCCTCTTGACAATACCCTTGGGCGCGGATAAGGCGCCCATCAGGTACCGGGGATCGGGGGCCGGCATGCGCGATCGGCACCTGCCTGTGAGCCGTGAAACAATCGGACTGGCTCACCGGTATCGACAGCGAGCAGGAGACACAGCACGATGCGCATCGGAGTACTCACCGCAGGCGGCGACTGCCCGGGCCTGAACGCAGTGATCCGGTCGGTCGTGCACCGAGCGGTAGCACAGTACGGCGACGAGGTCATCGGCTTCGAGGACGGCTACCGGGGCCTTCTTGACGGTCACTACCGCACCCTCGACCTCGACGCCGTGAGCGGCATCCTGGCCCGGGGCGGCACCATTCTCGGCTCCTCCCGTCTGGAGCGCGACCGTCTGCGCGAGGCCTGCGAGAACGCCTCGGACATGATCCGCGACTTCGGCATCGACGCCCTGATCCCGATCGGCGGCGAGGGCACCCTGACCGCGGCGCGCATGCTCTCGGACGCGGGCCTGCCGGTCGTCGGCGTGCCCAAGACGATCGACAACGACATCTCCTCCACGGACCGCACCTTCGGCTTCGACACCGCGGTCACCGTGGCCACCGAGGCCATGGACCGCCTGAAGACGACGGCCGAGTCCCACCAGCGCGTGATGGTCGTGGAGGTCATGGGCCGCCACGCCGGCTGGATCGCGCTGGAGTCGGGCATGGCGGCCGGTGCGCACGGCATCTGCCTGCCGGAGCGCCCCTTCGACCCCGCCGACCTGGTCAAGATGGTCGAGGAGCGCTTCGCCCGGGGCAAGAAGTTCGCCGTGATCTGCGTCGCCGAGGGCGCGCACCCCGCCGAGGGCACCATGGACTACGGCAAGGGCGAGATCGACCAGTACGGTCACGAGCGCTTCCAGGGCATCGGCACGGCCCTCGCGTACGAACTGGAGCGGCGGCTCGGCAAGGAGGCCAAGCCGGTCATCCTCGGCCACGTCCAGCGCGGTGGCGTACCGACCGCCTACGACAGGGTGCTCGCCACCCGGTTCGGCTGGCACGCGGTCGAGGCCGCGCACCGCGGCGAGTTCGGCAGGATGACGGCGCTGCGCGGCACCGACGTGGTGATGGTGCCGCTGGCGGAGGCGGTGACCGAGCTGAAGACGGTGCCGAAGGACCGGATGGACGAGGCGGAGTCGGTGTTCTAGCCCGTTCCACGGCCCATGTGGCTGCGTCCTGTTCGGACAGAGACCGGCATCTACGAGAGCAACGTGTCTCGGTCCGCCTGCTGCTCCAGTAGCAGGCGGACCCTTGTTCATCCGTAGTGCGACGGTGACAGCGGCCTGCGAGCCGGCGGCATCCCCATGGCCAGTCGCAGCTGTGGGCCGATGAGGCGGATCACCTCTTCAGGGTCCATGGAGCTGATCGGCTCCAGCCGGAGGAGGTAGCGCGTGGAGATCAGTCCGGCCAGCACAGCCGCGAAGGCCGCAGCGCGCTTGCGTGCATGGCGGCCGCCCAGGGCTTCTGCGAGCCGGGCCAGAATCTCGCCCTCCAGGGCCTCCTTGACCAGGGCGGCGACGGCGTCGTCCTGGGCCGCATTCTTGAGCATGGCCAGGAGCGCGTTGCCGGATTCGGGGGCCTCCCACGCTGCGATCATCTGTCTGAGGGCACGCTCGGGGAAGGTGTCCAGATCGCCTTCGCTCAGCAGTCGTGCCGCCAACTCCGCGGGATTGGCGGACAGGGCGAGGGCAGCACCGAAGAGACCCTTCTTGGAGCCGAAGTAGTAGCTGAGCAGAGCCAGGTCGACCTCGGCCTCGTCGGCTATCGAGCGCATCGTCACCGCGTGGTAGCCGTCCTCCAGGAACCGTCGGCGAGCGATGCTGAGGATCACCCTGCGTGTGTCCGGTTTTCCGGGCCTGCGTCCGCGCTGCGACATGGTCTTCCTCGCTGTCGAGAGAGTGGCCGGCCCCTGCGCGACGTCGATGCGCGAGCGGCTGCCGCCCAGGGAGACCGGCGATGCTCGACGCCGTCGCGGCCCAGCAATCCCGGACGGACCGATACTTCAGCCTCTGGTGTGCGGCCCCCTCGGCCCCGCTGAGAATAATTCATCAAGGGACCACCACGCTCAGCGGTTCGGATGCCCACTCCGGCGGGCTCGCCCGAGTCGCGCTGTCGTCCCCCGGTGAGAGAACGGCACTTGCCCGGCCAGATGTCGTGCGGTGACGTGGTGAACGGCAGCGACGTCGGCGTTTCTCCTATTTCATCAGGATGGTGATGGCCGTTGCCTCCCGGCGAGTGTGGCGACTGGCCATGACGCCGGCGACCACGGCGATCACGGAGGCCCTGCCGCGCTCCCTGCAAAGCGTCGGGTCGGCGATGAACGACCTCTCCCGCGAGCTCGGCGGCGCCCTGGGCATCGCGGTCCTCGGCAGCATGCTCACCGCTTCGTACCGCAGCCACCTCCACCTCTCCCACTCCCCGCACCCCGTGGCCCGGGCAGCCCGGTCCTCCCTGGCCGCCGCCCACGCCATCGGCGGCTCCGTCGCCGATCAGGCGCGTGGTGCCTTCATCGACGGCATGCACACCGCCCTGCTCGGCGGAGCCACGGCCGCAGCTCTGGCCGCCGTCGCCGTCGCTGTGCTCATGGCTTCCCCGCGCCCCTCCCGGCCCGCCGGCCACCCTGTGGCCGAACGGGAGCCGGTGCCGCGGACCAGCACCTGACGGACGGGCAGCACAGGAATCGACCTTCCGTCCCCGGCCGTGCACCTGACGGTGGCGTCCGGCCCGCTGGAACCCGGCGGCCACCATGCCCGCCAGGCACTCACGAGAGCATCCCCGAGGATCCCCGATGATCTGTCATCCAGACTCCGGCACCGACCCGGCCGAGGTCCTCGGCCACGCCGGTCTGACGTTTCGCCCGGCGACCGGCATGCGGGGGCGCTCGGCCCTGGAGGTCCTCAGCGGCGACGAACTGCTGGACGTCCATGTCGATCACGTTTTCAGTCCCGTACTGCTCGGTGCCGTGCGCGGACGCGACGAGAGGGCGCCCCGGGCACTGTGCTGGGGCAGGCTGCCGCCCGACGGCGCGGTGCCCGCGGTGGCCTTCGGCGGTGGCCTGTTCCGCCACCGCAGCCTGCCGGTGAGGGTGGCGCGCATCGGTGGCTGCTTCTGGGTGGCATGGGCGCAGGGCGACTTCCGTACGGTGACGGCCGCGAGCCCGGCCGGAGCGGAGAGCCGGCGGCTGGTCAACCGACACGCCCAGGCCTGAAGGAGGAACGGTCGCGCGTCTCCCCCGGACGCCGGCCGTGTCGTGGCTGCCGAGGGATCGTGCGGCCACAGCAC
>NZ_JCAJZO010000028.1:0-92672 GCF_059510295.1 Streptomyces sp. PTL18
ACTGTCTTCGACCGAGCCGCCGCCAGTTACGGGCGCATCGGCGGGCAGTTCTTCGAACAAGCGGGGCAAGCCCTGGTGCAGCTGGCCCTGCCACAGCCGGGCGAGGACCTTCTCGACGTCGGCTGCGGCCGCGGCGCCTCGCTCCTGCCCGCAGCCGCGGCCGTTACCCCCCGCGGACGAGCCGTCGGTATCGACAAGTCATCAGCGATGGTCAGCCAAGCGAACCAGGCACTTGCTGCCCGCGGACTCACCCACGCATTCGCGGTGGTTGCCGACGCAGACGCTCTTCCCACAAGGACAGGAACCTTCGACGTCCTTCTCGCCGGCCTCGTCCTTCAATTCCTTCCAGAGCCACAACGCACCCTCCGGCGGCTCACCCACATGCTTCGCCCCGGAGGACGCATCGCCATCTGCACCCCCGCGGCAGCACCTGACGACCTGGACATCGTCGACCGCACCGCAGACGCGGCCCTCATGGAGTTCATGGGCGCATCTGCACAGGAACGAGCGCACATGCCGGGAATCGACAGCTCAGCCCTAGTCGCCGCTATGCGTCACGACTACGTGAAAGTTCAAGTGTTGAATACGTTCTTCCCGATCGCAGTGCCGGTCTCGAAATTCTGGGACTGGCGCATGTCACACGGCAGAAGAACACAACTGGAGAGGATTCCAGAAAAGGACAGGGAGCGTGCGCGCGAAAAATTAGTGGAGAGCGTGCGCGCAGTCAGCGTCGCCGGTCACGTGCACCTTCCCATGCCCGTGTGCATGATCGCGGCATGCCGAACCTAGCGGCTTGCTATCCATCACACGAGGCTGGCCTGCGGTCATGGTGGCGATTGACAGTGGAGACAGAGGGGCCTCCTCTCGTCCAGCGGAGCGAATGGATCCGACGTCGAGCCTCTGTCCGTCCTCTTCATCGCGGCCGGGACCGCGGTCTGCGTTGCTGACGGGCCCGTTCACAGTTGTCATCTCGAGACTGTCCACGGTCGTGAGCCTCGGCGCAACAGCACCTGTGTGCCGCCCATCCTGTACGGCGTGTGTCTCTCGGTTCTCCTAGCGGGCACAGAAGCAGGAACTCAGTCGAACAGGCCGGCCCCGCGGCTCTGCGCGCGTGCCAGCCGCCGCCAAGGCCGGGCCAGCCGCAGGCCGACAGTGATGTCCTGGTCTGAGGCGTCCAGATCAAGGTCTATGACGGCCAGGCCTGGACGATCCGCTGCCGGGCAACGGGCAAGCCACCGGCCTCCCGGACCGATGATCCCAGCGGGAGCTGTGCGGCCGAACTGCGCGGGCACCGAGTAGCCGATCCAGTAGTTGAAGAGCGTTCCGTACGCCTGGGCGACGACGGCGCGAGCGGCGTCGTCCACCATCACCGACAGCAGGACCACATCCACATCAAGCGCCTCGTACTGGTCAAACAGCTCGGGAAAGTTCGCCTCGATACACAGCGCGCAGCCAATCCTCAGCCCGTCGACATCGAACACCACCGGCTCGCTGCCGGGGGAGTACAGGCGGGTGGCCTCGGTGTGGGAGAGAATCCGTTTGTCGTACCTGGCAACAATCTCTCCCCGGTCAGACACGACCAACAAGGAGTTCCGTGGGGCCGCGGCTGCGGGCAGAGGACGGATGGTGCCGAACGCCACCCACACGCCGAGCTCGCCGGCCAACAACCGGATCGACTCTTCCTCTTCGCCAATGACATCCCAGGCTGCCCCCGCCCAGTTCACCCTCCCAAGGTCACCAGTCGGCATGGCATCCGGGTCGGGGTAGACGATCGCTCCCTCGGGGAACTGGACAAGCCTGACCCCAGCTGCGGCGGCCTCACGCATCAACGAGCGAATCTGCGCCCCGCTCGCCCGAAGAAGCGCAGGGTTGGCTGGGTCCTCCGGGACGTTGCTCTGCGCCACGGCCAGCCGTAGGAGACGGACGGCGCCTGCATGGTGCGGCAGGTCCCATCGTGGCGTCGGCGGCGCGGATGGGTCGGCGGTGGAACGGGGCACGGTTGCCTTCCTAGACGTGGGACTGCGACCAAACGCTCAGATCTTCCCATTGTCTAGCAAATCGGAATTAAGGCGCAATGCGAGTCGTGGCGACAGGGCATCCATTCGGCCGCCGGGCCACCGATGGGACGGTGGCGCCAGCATCCTCCCAGGCTGGAGCGGCTTTACCCGAATTTGCGTGATCACCACATCGGCAGATGTGGTGACTGCGGGGCCTGTGGATGTGTGTGTCGCGTCCTGACGCATCGCCAAATCCCGCTAGGCTTGGGACCCTTGCTCGGGCCAGTCAATGCGCAAGGGAGCCACCGCACCGTGAGTAGCAGCTTCGTTCACCTGCACAATCACACCGAGTACTCGATGCTCGACGGAGCGCAGCGAATGAAGCCCATGTTCGAGGAAGTGGCGCGCCAAGGGATGCCGGCAATCGCCATGAGCGATCACGGCAACATGTTCGGGGCTTACGAATTCCAGTCAGTAGCTAAGGCATTTGGCGATGTAAAGCCAATTATTGGCATTGAGGCATACGTTGCCCCTTCGTCTCGGAGGCATAAGAAGCAGGAATTTTGGGGACCTGGTGGCCGGCGTGCGATGAGCGATGACGGCGAGGGTTCAAAGGACGTCTCAGGCGGTGGCCGATTCACTCACATGACCATGTGGGCAGAAAACGTCCAGGGTCTTCGAAACCTCTTCTACCTCTCCACTGAGGCCTCCTACACCGGCCAGTTCCCTGCCGGCAAGCCGCGCATGGACATGGAGCTGATCAGCGAGCACCCCCAAGGGATCATCGCCACCACTGGCTGCCCGTCGGGCGCCATCCAGACGCGCCTGCGTCTGGGGCAGTACGAGGAAGCGCGCGAGACCGCTGGTGCATACCAGGATATCTTCGGCAAGGACAACTATTTTCTCGAGTTGATGGACCATGGCCTGTCCATCGAACGCGAGGTGCGAGACGGATTGCTTCGCCTTGCAAAGGAATTGAACATTCCCTTGCTGGCGACCAATGACGCACACTACGTCCATCCGACCGACGCGGAGGCGCACGATAACCTCCTCTGCATTGGAGTGGGTAAAAACAAGGACGACCCCAACCGATTCAAATTCCAAGGAACCGGCTACTACCTCAAGACCGCGGCCGAGATGCGCGAGCTGTTCTCGGAACTGCCGGAAGCCTGCGATAACACCTTGCTGATCGCTGAGCGCATCGGCTCATACGACGACGTATTCGACAACGTCGATGAAATGCCGCAGTTTCCTGACGTCCCCGAGGGGATGACGCAGGAGGAGTATCTGCGCAAGGACGTGCTCAAAGGGCTCGCCATGCGCTATGGAGACCCAATCCCCGACCACGTAATGGATCGCTTCGAGACCGAGATGAAGATCATCGGTCCGATGGGCTTCTCTTCGTACTTCCTCGTCGTCGCAGACATCTGCAAGTACGCGCGCGACAACGGAATTCCTGTTGGGCCAGGCCGTGGATCCGCAACCGGATCCATCGTCGCCTACGCCACTCGAATCACCGAACTGTGCCCCCTCGAACACGGCCTCCTGTTCGAGCGGTTCCTCAACCCTGAGCGCATCAACCCGCCGGACGTCGACCTCGACTTCGACGACCGCCAGCGCGACCGGATGGTCCGGTACGTCACCGAAAAGTACGGTGACGCGTACACCGCCATGGTCAACACCTTCGGCCGGATCAAGGCGAAGAACGCGATCAAGGATTCCTCCCGCATCCTCGGCTACCCGTTCTCCCATGGCGAGCGGATCGTGAAGGCTCTGCCCCCGGACCAGCAGGGCAAGACCATCACCCTGTCGGGCATCTGGGACCCCGAGCACCCACGGTACGGCGAGGCCGGCGAGATCCGGGCGCTGTACGAGAACGAACCTGATGTGAAGAGGGTCATGGACACCGCAAAGGGTGTCGAAGGCCTGATGCGCGGCACTGGCGTGCACGCCGCCGCGGTGATCCTCTCCAAGACCCGCCTGACGGATCGCATCCCCCTGCATATGCGCGCCTCGGATGGCGTGAAGATCACAGGGTTCGACTACCCCAGTTGCGAAAACATGGGGCTGGTCAAGATGGACTTCCTGGGGCTGCGGAACCTCGGTGTCATCGATCAGGCGATCCAGAACATCCGGGAAAACCGAGGGGTCAAGCTGGCGACAGTGGATCCGATGGACGGCGACCCAGAGACAGTCGTCATTCCCTTGGACGACACCAAGACCTACCAGCTCCTGTCCGACGGCAACACATTCGGCGTCTTCCAACTCGACGGCGGCGGCATGCGCGCCCTGCTGAAGCTGATGCAGCCCACCCGATTCGAGGACATCGCCGTAGCGCTCGCGCTCTACCGGCCCGGCCCGATGGCCGCCAATGCCCACACCAACTACGCACTTCGGCAGAGTGGCAAGCAGGAACCCGCTCCAATCCACCCGGACCTGAAGGACGCTCTCGATCCGATCCTGGGCTCTACCCACCACCTACTCGTCTACCAAGAGCAGATCATGGCCATTGCCCGGCAACTCGCCGGCTACACCCTGGGCGGGGCCGACATGCTTCGCCGGGCCATGGGTAAGAAGAAACCTGAGGTCCTGGCCGCCGAGTGGGACAAGTTCGCGGGCGGCATGAAAAGCAATGGCTACTCAGAAGAGGCGATTAAAGCCATCTGGGACGTCATGCTGCCGTTCTCCGGCTATGCATTCAACAAGTCCCACACCGCAGGCTACGGCTTGGTCTCCTATTGGACGGCGTACCTCAAGGCCAACTACCCCGCCGAGTACATGGCCGCGCTACTGACTTCGGTCGGAGACGACAAGGACAAAGCAGCCGTCTACCTGGCCGATGCACGCGCGAACGGCGTCCGCGTTCTACAGCCGGACGTCAACGAGTCGACCGCAGAGTTCACCGCCGTCGGCGACGACGTGCGATTCGGCATGAGGGCCGTTCGCAACGTCGGCGATGCGGTGATCGAGGCCATCGTCGCTGCACGCCGTTCCAAGGGGAAGTTCTCCTCGTTCGCGGACCTGCTCGACAAGTGCGACCTGCCTGCCCTGAACAAGCGGGCCGTCGAATCGCTGATCAAAGCCGGCGCCTTCGACTCCCTCGGTCACTCCAGGCGCGGTCTGTGCGCGATCCACGAGGACGCGATCGACGCCGTCGTGCCCGTCAAGAAAGCGGCCTCCTACGGGCAGGACGATTTGTTCGCCGGGCTGGGAGACAGTGCGGCCGAAGACGCTGGGGCCGGGTTCGGGCTCGACTTCCCTGTCGACGAACAGGAATGGCCCCGCCGGCAACTTCTCGCTACCGAGCGGGACATGCTCGGCCTGTACGTGTCGGCGCATCCCCTGGACGGCGCCGAACACATCCTCTCTGGCGCCAGGGACACCACAATCGCTGAACTCTTGGCCTCCGGGCGAAACCAAGGAGACGTTCAGCTCGCCGGCCTGATCACCGGTGTCCAGCGGAAGATGACCAAGCAGGGAAACAACTGGGCCATCGCTAACCTCGCAGACCCCACGGGGTCCATCGAAGTGCTCTTCTTCCCCGCGGTCTACCAACTCGTAGCTCACGCCTTGACTGAAGACAACGTCATTTCAGTCAAGGGAAAGATCGAGGACCGTGACGGGACCCTGAACATCTTCGGCAGGGAGCTCTCAGTCTTGGACGTATCTAGCGCCGAACACGGCGGCAAACCCCCGGTACGCCTAGCGCTGCCTCTTCATCGTGTTTCCGACCAGGCAGTCGCGGACTTGAAGCGCATCCTGCATGCTCACCCTGGGGATAGCCCCGTGCACCTGAGTGTGCGCGGACCGCAGAAGACGACCGTCTACGCCTTGGCAGCACAAGTCGACGCTTCCTCGCTGGCCTCCGATATCAAGGGCGCATTCGGACCGGATGCCTGGCAAGGTGTGGCGTGACCGACGTAAATCGGACGGCGACGACTCCCGCCCTCATCAGTCATGACGAGGTATTGGTCAAGATCGCCGAGGTGCCAGACTGTCTGGCCTGCGGCACTCCTGGACTGCTGCTCGTCCGTTATAAACACTCCTGGAAGAATCAAATCGGGGATGATGTCCCAGGCATTCGCGAGGCCCTGTTATGCGCCCAGTGCTCTCACCGAAACTCAGTCGCTGCCGAGTTGATTGCGCTATTCACCGTGGACGAAAAGATGAGTCCCGATAACATCGATGCTTTCGGCGGCCTCGTCGCGGCATGGGTTGAATCACTGCGTCAAGACCCCATTGACGTGGAACTACTCGCAGCTGAACACGATCAGTGGCTGCGAGGCGCACTTTGATGGTCGCCGGCAGGATGCGGTCTGGCGTCACTTGGCAACCGTAAGTTTGCACCGATGTAGTATCGGCTGGCTTCGTGTGGCCCCCGGCCGCAAGCTCCCTTGGGAGGCAGGGGCTGCGGGGTCGTGACCTGACATGGATGCCTCTGACCTTCAGTGGGATAGCCGGAGAGACTCCGCATGTGGATCGGTTATCACCCCGTACACGGACCTGTCCAAGTCGGTCATCAGTGCTGCGAATCTCGTGCCGATCTCGAAGTGCCAGCTCTCGTACCAATGGGGTACCCAACCGCCGTGGGCCATCGCCGCAAGCAGAAGCATTCTGTTATCGCGAACGCGCTTAGGAAGAGCATGTGTATCCAGGAATGACATGTCGTCGGGTCTTTTGGGGGTGGCGTCGATCCGATAGCCGATGTCCAACTCGGTTCCGTTCAGGGATGCGAGGGCGACATCGATTGCGCCGCCGCAGCTGTGCGGGGCGATCCATGGTGGGGACACGTACCGGCCAGCCAGCCCGATGAGTTGGCTTGAAGTCATATTCGGATGGTCGGTGGCCAGTCGCGACATCTCCTCCTGGAAGTAGAGGCTCTGCTGAGTCGGTAGCCGGTAGCACTCGACGACGCGCAGCCTACGGCCGCGCTCGCGCAAATACTTCTCAGCCATCCATAGGTGGTCCACCAATCCTGAGCGAATCATCGCAAAAGTGTCAGTGGTGTTGGCCTTACGCTCGTCGATCAGGAACCGCCCGTCGTCGCGTAGGGACACCAGTGGCTCTCCACAATCGGCGACCCGGACGGCGGCGACCCGCGGATCAGACATAGCAATGCGGTCCCCAGCGATGCGGGGCACGCAGTGAGGGGCCGGAAGGAACGGGCGGGAAATCTCGCTCATAGCGCAGGTGACTTCTCTTCCATTCGTGTGGGAAGGTCTGGGAGGGCGGGAAATTGGTGGCTGACACGGTCCGGTCGGCGTCGAGTGGGCTGAAGGATGTGGTTCCGCCCGCCAGCTGGACCGGCCTGCTCTTGCCCACGCCGCCGACCCCGCTGATCGGGAAGCTGGTTCGGGAGCGGCGTCAAGAGCACGCTGGTCCTCCTCCTCTCGCTGGCCTCCGTGGGGGCTGCGGAGGAGCCGAACACGATCGGCTCTACGCTGGCGTGCATACGAGGGACCGCAGCGACCCGGTTTGCGGGAAGGCTTCGTCGGTGCCTGCACGGGGCCTTCGGATTGCTCTTGAGACGCCGAGCCCTCAGCAGCGTGGGGTGCACCACCTCTCCACACGAAGTGCACCGGGTGCGCCACCGGTATGACACACCTGGGTAGGGTTCCTGGGGCTCGCCGATATGCAGGCGCATGTCAGCGATGGCGATGGCTTCTGGGAGCGGCACACCACGGTTGTTGTGGGCGCAACGCCCGCCAGGGTTGTTGTTGACGACATCGGTCAGGCGAACACTGCGGATGCGATAGCACGTCCCGCACTGCACACGCCACGGATCCCGTGCTCTGCCGGGGTATGGGCCGACTGGCAGGAAGTCGAATTGAGCCAGAACAGCCACTGGGTCGGTGACGGGCACGCCAGCTTCCGCGATCGCAACAGTCATCGGCAGGCTCCTTCAAATGCTGGCGGCACAGTCTTCGGGGCGGTGAACTCCTCGGCCGGCATGACGGGGAAGGTCATCGCGTCATCAGCCACGATCGTCAAGCCGACGCCAAGCCGGTCGAGGTTGCGGTCTGCAACGCCTCGACGGTGAATGAGGCGCACGTCGCCATCGACGTCATGGGCCCTCTCCTGAGCGGCACACGCTCCAGGGCGTCCATTGATTCCTCGTTGCGCTGCAGCAGCACGGACTTGCCGCTGTGGACCGGATTGAGTCACTCCACCCGGTCGTCGGGGTGGGTGGCGTGGAGAAGGCGCCACGATCGGTTTGACGCCGGGCCTGCTAATCGGGACGCAGGCATGGTGCAGAGGCACCTCCCTGAGGACACGGAGCAGGGCGTCGCGCAAGCGCGGGTCGGTCAGCGCAGCGTCGGCATCGAGGCGCTGGCGGCGGATGGCCGGGGCCAGATCATCAGGCACGGGAGTTGTCCTTGAGGTGCCTGTGCTGAGGGGAGAGGGGCGGGCGAGCGGGGGCACCGGGCATCGCGGCGAGATCACGGATCGGGGAGAACCACAGCATCAAGACGGGGACCAGGTAGAGGACCGTGCCGGTCAGCAGCGTGGCCCACACTCCGACGAAGGCGGCGATGCCGCCCGCGGTCAGGGCCGCGAAGGGCCGGAGGCCGGAGACCAGCCAGACGGACGTCTGCTGCGCACGGGACTGTAAGTGCGGCGGGCACAACTGCTGACGGATCGACCGCTGCGTCGACCCGGCAGCAGCGGCCCCCGCCATCCTCACCGCCCCGGCTGCTGCCAGGACGGCCAGCCACATCCACCCTGGCCGGGCGAGCAGGAGCGGTATGCCGCACACTGCGTATCCAAACAGGCCGGCCAAGAGGACACGGCCGGGCCCGATCCGCCGGACGAGGCGCGGGGTTGCGATCGCGCCCGCCAGGCCGCCCACGCCGCTCATCCCCATTACCAGTCCCAGTCCGGGGGCGCCGGAGTCGAGCGTGGTCAGCAGTGTGTAGGCGAAGTACGTGGTCACGATCCCCTCGGCGTAGGCGTGGAAAGTGAGCGTCAGGACCAGGGGCCGCTGGAGCGGGTGCCGCATTACGTAGCCGATGCCTTCGCAGATTCCGGAGACCATGCGCGCGGGCCGCGCTTCGGCCGTCCGCTGCACGGCGGAGCGGATCCGTGACGCGCACCAAGCACTGGCGAGGTAGGAGAAGCAGTCCAGCCACAAGGCGCGGGCGGCTCCGGCCAGCGTGACGACGAGGGTGCCGCCATAGGCGCCCGCAGTGTCGGCGGCCGAGAACGCCGCGATTGTCCGGGCGTTGGCGGTCTGCAGCTGCTCGCGATTGACGAGTTCGGGCACGATGGCGATCGACGCGGCCTGGTGCAGCACGGTCAGCGCGCCCAGCAGCAGCGCGACGACGTAGAGGACCGGCATGGCAAGCGCCCCGACGGTCCAGCACACCGGCACGGCCGCGACGACCGCGGCGGCCGCGAGGTCGGTTCCGACCATCAAGGGCTTCTTCGCATACCGGTCACCCACCCAGCCGGCGGGTAGCGCGAGAACGAACGCCGGTGTCATCACGGCGGCGGCAAGGAGGGACACCTGGCCTGGTGTGGCGTGCAGTTGCAGCACGGCGACAACGGGCAGGGCAACGGCATGGAGCGACGAGCCCGCCAGGCTCGTCGCCTCACCTGCCCAGTAGGCCCGAAAGGAACGGTTGCCCCGCGCTGGCAGGCAGTCCAGCCGGGCCTGTATGTCACAGTGTCCACGAGGAGTTGGCCGTCGCCAAGCGCGGGAGATCATGAGAGGTCCTGCAGGGCCTGACGGACACGACTCTCATCGCGGCGGCTAACTGCGGAGTAGATCGTGATCGCCTCTTCGTAGAGGCTTCTGGCCAGGTCAGGTCGGCCGCTGTCTCGCAGGGTGTGGCCCAGGAGTTCCCGGCTATGGGCCCTCCAGCGTGCCGAACCGGATACGTCGCACTCGGCGACGGCGATGCGGCCGTACTCCTCACCCTTCCCGGGATCGTCTGCGGCGGCGCAGGCCCGAGCGAGCCACGCCAGCGCCCGCGCGGCATCAAACCAGTCCTCGACCTCGAGCAGGGTCGAACGGGCGGCGGTCAGTGTCTCGATCGCGGCGGCCCCACGGCCGAGTTCGAGTTGGGCCTGACCGAGGCAGATGTTGGTGATCGCCACGGCCCGCGTGTAGGTGAGCCGGTCGGGTTCGGACTCGCTGGTGCGGGCCAGCTCGGTGCGCTGCTGGCGAGCCTGAAGGAGGAAGGCTTCTGCCTCGGCCGGATCTCCGCCGTGCAGGTTCACTGCCCCGAGTTCGTGGAGCGCCTGGGACTCGGCACGGCGGTCCTGCTCCTCGCGGGCAGTCTGCAGGACGGCTGTGAACGTCCGGGCGGCGTCCTCGAATTTCCCGGCGCCGCGCAGTCCGACGCCCCAGGTGTTGAGCATTTCGACTTCGGCCTCACGGTCCTCGCAGCGGCGCGCGGCCTGAAGACCGCGCTCGTGGCTCTCGGACCACAGCTCGTGGTCGTGGGACGAGCGGAGCAGCGGCCAGATGGCGTGGGTCAGCTGCCAGGTGGGTCTGTCCAGGCCGGCGGCGACTGCGGCACGCAGTGCGTGCAGCACGTTGTCCCGTTGGGCGTACAGCCAGGTCAGGGCGGTTGCATCATCCGGGAACTCGATCGGTTCGGCAGGCGGGTAGACGTAGTCCCGGCGCAAGGGGCGGTGGGTGGGTGTCAGGATCCGCTCGGCCGTGCTCGCGGTCGCCAGGTAGAAGTCCAAGGCCCGTTGCAGGAGCTCCTCCGGTTCCCCGAAGGTGGCCTCCCGTGTGGCCCGCGCGCGGGCATGGACCCGGGCGCTGTCGTGGAACCGGTAGACGCGTCCGCGGGAAGAGACCTCGCCCCGAAGCTCGATGAGATTCAGCTCGTGCAGCTGATCGAGGGCGGCTTCGGCTTCCGAGCGCGTCAGGTTGCAGACGGCGGCTGTCAGCGGCACGTCGAAGTCGAGGGCGAACAACGACCCCATGCGGCGGTAGACGGCTGGCGCAGGGGTGCTACGCGGAAGCGACCAATACGAACGATCCAGGGCGTGGGTCACGGCCGCCTCCTGGTGAGTGAGCGGGGGATGCGGAGAACTTGCTGGAGCACCGGACGCGAGCTCGGCGAGAGGCCGGTCCGGGTCGGCGGCGAGGTGGGTTACGGTCAGCGCGATCGCCATAGGGGAGCCGGCAGCGAGGCGGGTGATCTGCGCCACGGCACCAGGTTCACGGGCTACGCGCTGGTCACCGAGGCAGCGGGTGAGGTACTGCTGCGCGGCGGCATGGTCGAAGGGGCCCAGCCGATGCAGTAGGGCGCCGTTGGGGGCCAGTTCAGCCAGCGGGCTGCGGCTGGTCACGACGATGAGGTGGCCGCTCCCGCCGGGTAGGAGGGACTGCACCTGGGCGGCTCTGCGGGCGTTGTCGAGCAAGATGCTCACAGGCCGCCCCGGCCGGGCAGTTGCCGACCGCCACCAGGCGGCCAGTTCTTCCGTAGAGGTGGGCTGCGCTCCAGGGTGCAGGGAGCGCAGAAACCGGGAGAGGATCTCGCCGGTGCTTGACGGCCCCTCGGGGGAGTAGCCGCGTAGGTCGGCGTAGAGCTGGCCGCCGGCGTACTCAGCGGCCAGCATGTGCAGCAGACGGTTGCCCAGAGTGGTCTTCCCGACTCCACCGGGCCCGTTGATCACCACGATGCGGACGGCGTAGTCAGGAACCTCCCCGATCTGGCTGGTCAAGGCGTCGAGGTCCTCTTCCCGGTCAGTGAAGGCGGCGGGGACCGGGAGCAACTGGCGCGGAATCAGCGGGTCCAGGACTGCCTCGTGGACGTGGACGCCGCCGTGAATGGTCCCGGCCTGCACGGTGGGTCCGTAGAAGGAGCCGTTCGTGATCGTGTTGTAGGTACTCGCGCCGAGCGGAGGCGACGACCTCATCGAGGCCGCAGGGCCGTCACCGGCCGCCGGGCGGGCCTCCGTCACAGGTCACCCGCCAAGGCCCGTACCCGCTCGGCGTCCGCCGGCCGGATCGACCCGTACAGGTCCGCGGCCTGCTGGTAACACTCGCGCGCGGCAGCAGTCTCGCCCCGGCCAGAGTGCGCCTGGCCGAGATACTCCAAGGCCTGGCCCCGCCACAGCGTGCTCCCGGCGTCGGTGAGCGCCGCCAGGGCGCTCTCCAGCTCGCAGACACCATCGCTGGCGTCTCCGGCGAGTACATGGGCGTGGCCCTGAAGGACGAGCGCGCGGGTGGCGTCGTAGGGGTCCTCGGCCGCCAACAGCATGGTCCGCGCCCGGGCGAACAGATCCACCGCCCGGCCGGGATCCTCCGCGAGGGTGATCTCGCCGAGGACGATCGTGGCCAGCGCGACCCCACGGGGGTAGCCGCACGCCTCCCACAGTGTGATGGCCTGGCTCAGTAGCGGACGAGCCTCCTGCGGGCGGCCGGAGTTGTGGTGGCACGTTCCCAGGCCGAGCAGCGCCTGGCCCTCGTCTCGTACGTCACCGTCTGCCCGGGCGGCGTCCAGGGCCTGGGTGTACCAGCCGATAGCGTCCGTCAGGCGTCCGGCCGAGGTCAGGCCGATCGCGCCTGAGAGCAGCATCTGCCGCACGGCGGCCGCGTTGCCGGCGCGGCGGGCCGCGGCGAGTCCGATCTCGTGCGCCTTCACCCACAACGCGTACGGGTGTCGGCGCAGGAACCACGGCCAGAAAGCGTCGACGAGTTGCCAGGCAACCTCGTCCAGTCCGGCGGCCACCGCTGCCTGCAGTACGCCCACGAGATCATGCTCATGTGCCTCCAGCCAGGCGATGGCCCCCGGATCGTCGTCGAAGACGGCCGGGGTGTCGGCAGGAGGGGGCAGCCTGCGGCGGAGGGTGCCCTGGGCGGGGGTGAGCCGCTGCTGCGCCTGGGTGGCGAGCGCGAGCATCCATTCGCACAGTCGCCGCACCACGTCCTCCTGGTCGTCCGCGCTGTCGTGCTGGGCTGCGCGGGCACGCATGTGTTCCCGTACGGCCGAGCCCACGCGGTAGCGAACCGGCTGGTCCGGAGCGGACTTGTCCGGCTCCAGCAACTGTTCGTCGGCGAGGACCTCCAGCAGCCAGTCGGCTTCGCCCCACTCCAGGTGGCAGACCGTGGCCACCATGTCGGGGTCGACGAGGTCAACCGGTAACAGGCCCAGCGAGCGGTAGAGGTACTGGGCGTTCGCCTCCAAGTTGTCGTAACTCTGGTTCAGTCCAGTGGTGATGGCCATCCGTGCGGGGTCCTCACGATCGGGGTGAATTAGGGAGTCGGCGACCGCTGAAAGGCTGAGCGCGGGCCGGGACTTAAAGCGGGCGCCGGCCAGGACCAGCGGCAGGGCAGGTGCGCGCACCCTTCGGCAAGGAGGGCAGCGGCCTCGGGGTCCGCTGACATCCGCCCCTCGCCTGCGAAGCGGGCCAGCAACTCGATTGCCGCCTGCGGGGTGAGCGGTCCGAGGGGAAGGAGCGCGGCCCCGTCGGCGGCCAGGTCCCACAAGAGGCGGTGGCTCGTCACGACGGTCATGCTCGTAACGCCGGCGGGCGACAGTGGCCGGACCTGGCCAGCGTCTGCTGCCTTGTCGAGCAGGATCACGACCGCACGGCGGGCCGTGACCGAGCGCCATAGCCCGGTCAGCTCCGTCAGACTGGGCGGCGTTTTGTCGAGTCCGAGCGCGCAGCCACTGCTGCAGCACGACCTCCGGCGCCACCGGCCCGGCGGGGCTGCCAAGGTCGGCGCGCAGTTGCGCCTCGCCCTCGGCGGCGGCGTCGGCAAGCCAGCGTGTGGCCAGAGCCGTCTTGCCCACACCCGGGAGACCGCTGATCACCGCCAGGGTGGTGCCGCTGCGGCACGCCGAGCTCAGGTTGCCCGCGACGTCCTCGCGGCCGGTGAAGAGCGATGGGACACGGAGCAGTTGCCGCGGCAGTGGCAGATCTTGCGGCACGGCATGGTGATGGATGCCGCTGTGGATCTGTCCGGCCTGGACGACGCCGGTCAGCTGTACGGCCCCGGCGTTCTCATTTCTCACCATGGGGTTTTCCCGCGGCGGGCGGGTGCTGGTACCCGCGGGGGCGGAAGGTTACACCGGCGCCGTGGAGCACTCTGTAGATGGCACCGTAGGACCGTCCGGTCTCCGCACAGATGGCGCGGATGGACATGCGGGCGTACGCGTCAACGACCTGTTTGCTGAACGTGGCAGCCTCTTCGCCGGTTAGGCGCCTGCGGCGCTTGATCTTCGGCAGCGGGGTCTCAGGATGAGGCGGCGGCGTGGGACGGTCGGTCATATCTACTCCGGTGGTCAAGGGCGAGCGAAAGGTCGAACCAGCAGGTTCGCGATCCCGGCGGAAAAGGTCAGGCCGGGCAGCTCCTTTTGGAGCCAGCCGTGTTGGCCTGCAGGGTTGAGGTCGATCAGTCCACGCCGGTGGGGCGTCGAATCCGCCCTCGGCGTTCACCGTCGATTCCAGCCGTTGGGCGATCAGCTGGAACGGCGCGCGTCACGGCTTACGGGCAACACCGCCGTAAACGTCTGTCGGCAGAGCGGGGACGCCGGGCTCGGGCCGCCACAGCGGGCAGGAGACGACGCCTGGTTCCAGCACGTCGAGTCCTGTGTAGAAAGCCGTGATCTGCTCAGGGCTGCGCAGTACGTATGGGAGGGCACCGGTGTTGTCGTATCCCTGCTGGGCTTCCTTGAGCTGGGGGCTGGTGTCGATGCCGTCGTAGTGCACGAAGTAACTGCCGGGGCGCAGGGAGTCCTGCAATCGGCGGACGATCGACACCGCTTCGCCGTGGTCTTGGATGTGGCCGAGGATGCCCATCAGCATCAGAGCGACGGGCTGAGTGAAGTCGAGGGTCTGGGCGGCCGCCTCGAGGATCTTCTCCGGGTAGTGCAAGTCGGCGTCGACGTAGTCGGTGACGCCCTGGGGAGTTTGGCTGTAGAGCAGCGCCCTGGCGTGGACGAGGACGAGCGGGTCGTTGTCGACGTACACGACCTTGGCGTCGGGGGCGATCCGCTGGGCCACCTCATGGGTGTTGTCGTACGTCGGCAGGCCGGTGCCGATGTCCAGGAACTGACGGATGCCGAGCTCGCCGGCGACGTAGCTCACCGCGCGGATCAGGTACTGCCGGGACTGGCAGGCCATCGTCACGACCTGCGGGGCGACTCTGCTGTATTCGTCGCCGGCAACCCGGTCGACTTCGTAGTTGTCCTTGCCTCCCATCCAGTAGTTCCAGATGCGTGCCGAGCTCGGGATTGAGGTGTCGATCTCGCTATACAACGGGGGTCCTCCAGAGGGTCGGATCATCGGCGGCCTGCCTGTTGACGTGAGGCATGGGCGGGCAGACGCCCGCGGGCTTGAGCAGCGAAGGGGCGCGCTGCGGGGATGGGCGAGGAGTCGTCCGGTAGTGCGTCACAGGAGCAGTGGCGTTGTGAGAGCTCTCTGGACATCCCATCCACTCTCGACGAGCCTTCTGCGCAGCACGCCGTAGGCGACCGCGCAGCGGTGGTCCCCGCTCCAGTCACTGAGGGTCTTGCTCTCACCGAACGCGGCGTGCCGCTCGGTGTCCAGAACCGGGCGCGGCGTACTGTCCGCCTGCGTGAGCAGTTCCTCGGGCTGGACTTCGGCGACGTCGTGTGTGACCCGCGTTCCCCTGGGATGCACTGAGCCGACGAGGTATCCCACGTGGACCAGCGGCTGGATGGCGCTGCGGAACGCGGGTGTGGCAAGACCGAACTCTCGCGCGATCGTCGAGGTGCGGGGGAGGAATGTCCCGGGCTTATAAACGCCGTCCGCGAGGCGCTGGCGCATCGCACGTTCAACGAATTCGGGTGTCTGCTTGAGGGCCGCCTGTATTGGAACGTCGACAACACGTGCGCCCAGGTGGTGAAGGTGGACCAGGCCCTCGCGGGCGAGACCGCGCAGGGCCGCGGCCACGACGTGACGGTCCACCTTGTAGCCGAGCTCAAGGTCTCTGGAGGAGTCGAGGAGCGTTCCCGGCGGGATGGTGCCAGCGGTGATCGCCTCTCGCAGGCCCCGGTATACGCGGTGGGCCTGACCGGCTCGTTTCGGGCTGAGGAAGCGGGTCTCTTCGTCGAGGAGTTCACTAACGGCGTCCAAGGTCACCACTCCTCGGTGAGCAGGGCCGAAACCGACTGCGGATCGGTCAACAGGGCCGACAGGCACTGCGGATCGGTCAGCAGGTGTCCGGCTGGCTCGCGGGTGATCCACCGCAAGTGGAGATCATCACTGCGTGCGCTTCGAGGCGGTACCCACACAGCGGGACCGCTGACGTAGGCGGCGTACGAGGGCCAGGGGCGGCTGTTGGAGCCAGGCGGGACGAAGAAGGTCCAGCAGTCGCCTTCGGCGGCCACGGCACCGCGGCGGGCGCCGTGCTCGCGCAGTTGGTCCAGGGCCGCGGAGGCGTACAACTGGGGTGCCCGAACGACGTCGAAGCCGCGCCCGGTGTCGACGAGCCGGGGGGCAGAGCTGCGCCAGGCCGAGCCCAGCAGGGCGTACGCCTCACGGCCCGGCTCCCCGCCGGGCAGGGTGGGGATCTCCCAGGCCGGCGCCGGGCTGGCGGAAACGGATGGCCGTACGAGGGTGCGGAACAGGGAAGTCACGAAAGTGCCGTTCAGTACAGGAGGTCGGGTCAGGCGGGCAGGCGCTTGATCCAGCGCGCGGGATCCCGGAGTTCGTCGAGAGTGGGGACCAGGCCAGCCACGCTCCACACGCGGTTGAAGGTGTCCGGTCCGACGGCCGACATGGCCTGTCCGACAAGGGCTCTGGCGCGGGCCTCCTGCCGGGACGATCCGAGATCGAGGACGCGGAGCGCCGCCTTCAGAGGGCTCCGTCGCTGGTCGCGGGAGACGGGCTTGCCGAGGATGAGCGGGGTCGCCTGGTCGCTCGTCCACTGCGCGTGGCCTGTGCTTAGGAGGCTGACGAGGTTCTTGCTGGCGCGGACCTGCGGCCAGGCTGGGGCTGGAATGAGGTTCCCATCGCACGCGGCGACCTGTGCCTGCTGGGCAAGGGCGTAGACCAGCAGTTCACACAGCTGGTCCGGTGCGGTCAGGCCTTGGAGGTCCAGGGCCTCGGGGATGAGTAGAGTCGACGGGCGGCCTGCGCTGTTCGCGATGAGGGTGGATATCTCGCTCTTCCAGAATCTGCGCATTGCCATACGGGCTCCCTCTGGCATAGCGGCGATCCATCTCTGCTGCCGATCGGAGAGGTCGAGCTCTGCGGTGTCGCGTGCGAGCTGGCGGCGCAGGAAGGCGCACCATGCCCTGGCGAGCCCTTCAGGGTCCACGAGGTCGACGGTCCCTTTGTCCGGCAGGGGCAGTCCTGTGACCTTCTCCACCGCGGGCATCGCCTCTGTGAGGATCCGTTGGATTTGCTCGGCCAGTTCCTCGTTGCGGGGCGTCTCGTTCAGGACGTACACGGTGATCACGATGCGTCTTCCAGCTGAGGTGGGATGAGGACAGGGCGTAGGGATCAGGCAGTGGTGCGAGGGCGGGCCGCCGACACAGTGCGCACGGGGAGGCTCACGCCGACCTCCTCGCCCGGCGGCCCCGTGCCGAGGCCTGAGCTGGAGTCGCCGACCGGGCAGCGCGGCTCCCGGAAGCCGCGGTGGATGACTGCTGTTGTGCGTGGGCGGCTTGCCGCAGCTGGCGCAGGCTCCACGGGGACGGCAGCGCCCTGCGGACCGCCTCCTCCATCAGTTGGCGTTGGCCTGCCGCCGCGGGGCCGTTGTGTACGCCGCCCTGAGCCTGGATGAGATGGCGGGCGACATAGACCTGGCGGCGGAGCCGCTGGGCGTTGCTTCCGTCCCAGCCCCATGCGGTGCACGTGAACTCAGCGAGCAGCGAGACAGGTTCGGCGAGAGGAGCCGGCACGAGATGCACGGTGATCGCCCCGTCCTCGGCCAACCGGATGAGGCGGGACAGTCCGTCGGGCGTCCGCTCCAGCACGCTCTCGTGCAGCAGTACGACCGTCCGACACCGGTGTGAGGACGCCGGGCCCCGGCCTGGAGCGCCCAGGGCCGCTCGGTCCGGCAGAGGAAGAAGGGACGCCGGGAGCGGACCGGCGCTGTACACGAGGGCGTACCGAGCGCTGGCCTGCAGAGCCTCCACCCATGCCTCCGACGGAGCGAAACCGTCCAGGTTGTGCTGATGGGCCGGATGCGTCAAGAGCGCTCGTGCCTCCTGCACCTCGCGGTCGGGTGCTCCGCAGGCGCCCAGCAGGGCGGCCGCGGTCGTGGCCGATATCGGAGCTCTGGCCTGCTCCAGTGCGCCGATCCTGCTGGACGATGTCCCGATGAGGTCCGCGGCCTGCTGACCGCTCAGTCCGGCGCGCGTGCGGTAGAGGCGCATCAGCGCGCCGACCAGGACAGGGGGCAAGGAGGGAACGTTGCACTGCGGTGCGCACGGTGGGGAGACGAGTGTGTCAGTGGTCACGGGCGTACCGCCGTGGGACCCGCCGGGACGGGGAGAATGGGCACTTCGCAATGAAGGAAGAGGTCCAGGCGCGGGCGCGGTTCGGCCCTGCATTGCACCAGGGCCACCTCACCGCTTGGCGCGCTGACGGTCCTCTCATGCCCCCATCCGGTGTCCTTCGCCAAAGCCAGCAGCCCGTTGGCAGGCTCCCCGGGCGACAGCGGGACTTCGCCCCGTACCCACCTTCTGCCTAGCCGCGCGGCAAAGGCGGTCGCCCACAGGGTGACCAGCCGCAGGACCGGTTCCCCGACAGGGGCATCCGGCGACTTCACGAGGTGGCACAGCATCAGGCTGGGCTCGGTGCGTGTCGGAATGGCCCAGTCGACGAGCAGCGGTTCACGTACCAGGTGCAGCGCCGCGAGGAGCCGGTCGTCGCCGGTAAGCGTGACGATTTCGGCGCCGTCGCCGTGCTGCAGGAGGGTGAGGAGAGCTTCTACGTGAGGGCGCAGGGCAGGACACGCCTGGGGCCATAAGGCAAGATCGGCGGCGAGCCGGTCGCGGTCCTCCTGCCGGGCGGGGCCGGGCGTCATGCGGTAGGGCGGTGGGGTGGACACGGGTCGGGGTCCTGTTCGTCGGTCAACGGAGCGGGGCAATGCCCGGTCAGGTGTGGCCCGGGCTGTGAGGTCAGGCAGTTGCATCCAGGACGAGGGCCTTGCCACAGGAGATGTCCGCTTCCGTGGAGACAAGCCGTAGTGCGGCGGCCACGAGAGCGAAGTGCGAAAATGCCTGCGGAAAGTTGCCCACCTGTCGGCCGTTGGCGCAGTCGTATTCCTCGGCGAGCAGCCCGATGTCGTTGGCGATGCCGAGCAGCTTGTCGAACAGAGCGACAGCTTCCACGCGGCGGCCGATCATCGTCAGAGACTCGACCAGCCAGAACGAGCACGCGAGGAAGGCGCCCTCGTCGCCGGTCAGGCCGTCTGTACCGGTCTCGGTGCCGGCCGTGCGGTAGCGCAGGATCAGGCCGCCGGGGGTCACCAGCTCGCGCTGGATGGCCTCGATGGTGCCGATGACTCGCTTGTCGTCCGGCGGGAGGAAACCGACCTGGGGGATGAGCAGCAGTGCCGCGTCCAGCTCCATCGAGTCGTACGACTGGGTGAAGGTGTTGCGCCCAGTGTCGAAGCCCTTGTCGCACACGTCGTGGTGGATGGTGGCGCGCAGTTCACGCCAGCGCTCGAGCGGACCGTCGGCATGTCCGGCTTCGATGAGTTGGACGGCGCGGTCTACGGCCGCCCATGCCATGACCTTGGAGTGGACGAAATGGCGACGTGGGCCGCGTACTTCCCAGATGCCCTCGTCCGGCTGGTCCCAGTGCTTCTCCAAGTAGGTGACCAGGGTGATCAGCAGGCGGCTGGAGTCGGGGTCCTGCTCGAGCCCGAACAGACCGGCAAGATGCAGGGTTTCGGCGACCTCGCCGTACACGTCGAGCTGGAGCTGGTGCGCGGCGCCGTTGCCCACGCGCACGGGCGTGGAGTACTCGTACCCAGGCAGCCAGTCCAGCAGCGCCTCGCCGAGCTCGCGCTCACCCGCGATGCCGTACATGATCTGGAGGTTCTCCGGGTCGCCGGCGACCGCACGCAGCAGCCACTCGCGCCAGGCGCGGGCCTCCTCGCGGTAGCCGGTGCGCAGCAGCGAGGACAGGGTGATCGCCGCGTCGCGCAGCCAGGTGTAGCGGTAGTCCCAGTTGCGGTTGCCGCCGATTTCCTCCGGCAGGGAGGTGGTGGGCGCGGCAACGATGCCGCCGGTGGGGGCGTACGTCAGGGCCTTCAGTGTGATCAGCGAGCGGATCACCGCTTCGCGGTACGGGCCGTGGTACGTGCAGTGCTCGACCCACTCCCGCCAGAACTCCTCCGTCGCCTCCAGCGAGTGCTCCGGCGCCGGCAGCGGCGGCGGCTCCTTGTGCGAGGGCTGCCAGGAGATGGTGAACGCGATCCGGTCACCCGGGGCGACCGTGAAGTCCGCGTACGTGGTGAGCGACTTGCCATAGGTCTCGGCGGACGTGTCGAACCACACAGAGTCCGGGCCAGCGACGGCGACCGTGCGCCCCTCGTGCTTATGCACCCACGGCACCACACGGCCGTACGAGAAACGCATCCTGAGCGCCGAACGCATGGGCACCCGGCCCGAGACGCCCTCCACGATCCGGATCAGCTGCGGAGCGCCGTCACGCGGCGGCATGAAGTCGGTCACCCGTACCGTGCCGCGCGGCGTGTCCCACTCGGACTCCAGGATCAGCGAGTCGCCGCGGTAGCTGCGCCGGGCCGCGGTAGGCGGCGGGGCGTCCGAGGCGTGCGCCGGGCCGAGCCGCCAGAAACCGTGCTCCTCGGTGCCCAGCAGCCCGGCGAAGATGGCATGCGAGTCGAAGCGGGGCAGGCACAGCCAGTCCACTGTGCCGTCCCGGCAGACCAGCGCAGCCGTCTGCAGATCGCCGATGAGTGCGTAGTCCTCGATACGCCCAGCCATGGATGTCCGTCCTGTGTGGGTGGTCCCACCCTCGGGGAAGGGCCACCGTCGTGGATATGTCGTCTCTGCGGCTCCGCCGCCCGCTCAGCGGCGGGCGGCCTTCACGCGCGGGTCGCGCGTGGTGGTGCGGGCGGTGCGTTGGTCTGTCTCACTGGTCAGAGCGGTGTGTGCAGTTCGGCGGCGAGGATTAACACAGCGATGGCGAGCACGAAGGTGGCCACCCGCCACACGTTCTTGCGTTTCATGCGGGACTCCGGGGTTAGGCCATGAGCGCAGGCGCACGCGCCGGGGAAAGAGCGGCGGTGCGAATCCAGTCGGCGGCCTCAACCACGTTCTGCACGATGCGCGTGGGCATGGGGTCCGAAGGCCGGCGCGCACGCTCATCCGCGACCCACACGGTGTGCAGCCCCGCCCGCAATCCGCCCTCGACATCCGTGGCCAGGCAATCGCCGCCCATGTGCCGGTGCCGGCTCCGAGCTCGTCCAGGGCGAGCCCGAACAGTGCCGGGTCGGGCTTGCGTACGCCGTACTCGCCAGAGATCACCACCGAGCCGAAATACTGGTCGAGCTCCGCCACTTGGAGCTTGGTCCGCTGCGCGTCCGGCGCGCCGTTGGTGACCACACCCAGACCCCATCCGTCATCCGCCAGCGAGCGAACGGCGGTGCACACCTCCGGGCGGTGAGGAACGAGTTCGGCGGAATGTTGCCGGTAGGCGGTATGGAGGGCGGCGATGGACTCACGCACACCGAAGGCGTTCTTGATCTCCTCGAAGAAGCGATGTCGCGCGCCGTCGTGCCGCTCCTCAGCCTCCATGAGCCAGGGCAGTGGAATGCCGGTGGCGCCGGAGAACTCGGTGGCCCACAGAGCGAACGCTGTCGTGTGGTCGGTGAGGGTGTTGTCCAGGTCGAACAGGGCAATCCTGGGCACGGCGGTCATCAGTGCCACCCCCACACGGGGCCGGGCACGGCAGTGGGCGCACGTCCTCCGTGGCTTGGCGGTGACAGGGTGTCTTCGTCGAGCTCGGCGTCGCGCAGCTCCAGCATGAGCTGACGTGCGACCACTCGGTGGATCGCGTCGTCGCCGAAGCGAACAAACTGGTCGGTCTGCGGAGCCGAGGTAGGGGAGTAGAGGATTCCCCGAACGCCGACGAGCTCGGTCTCGCGGACCCGCAGGCAGATGAAGCCGGCCTGAAGCACGCGACAGGCCCGCAGGGCGCGGTTGCCGCAATCACGGCACATGGCTGGCGTGGCGGTGAGGATGTCACGAGGGAACGTCAGGGTTGCCTTGGCCTGTTGGTCCGCGTTCAGGAGCCACAGCGTTCCGCGCTCGTCGTGGTCCGGTTCTCCTGCGCACCCCCCGCAGTGATGGGGGCGCTCCATCACCGTGCGCTGACGGTCGGGGAAGTGCTGTGACCAATGGAGGGGGCCGGTCTGGGTGCCGCCCCACCGCTGCCACAGGAATCCGTCGATGTCCCGGTCCGTCGGGCGCTCGTCGACGTACCTGATGTGACCGTCCTCGTCGAAGACGACCTCGACGTCGGCGGGGGACTCTCCTTCGTACGGGGCGATGAACAGCCCGCTGCCGACGGTCTTCGTGGGTGGGAGGAGAAGCTCCGTTGTCGCACCGGCAGAGCGGTCGAGGCATTGCACGTCTATCTCCTCGTGGCGGCTTCGAAGTTCGCGTGCTGAGCGCGACCTGTGGGGCACTGCGATGCGGAGCTCGTTTGTGTCAGGTGCGGCGGGATCATCCGGCCTCCCTGGGGTCGCGGAGGTACGTCTCGATGGCGGCGGGGCTGTACCCGTAGAAGCGGCCTAGGGCAGCGTCGTCGCCGTCGTGCGGCGGCTCGTGGCCCCATCGCAGGACGTGGCAGGTGTCCGGCCACGGCGACAGGTAGATCCGCAGGCCCCAGAAACCGGGCTGCCCGAGGAGCAAGCCGCGGATGGACTCGCCGACCTCTCGGTGCGTCACGGAGAGGTAGCCGCCACGGCGGGGGCCTCCGACAGCGACGGCCAGGAGCGGGGCTCGGAAGACGCAGACCGCGAAGCTGTTGGCCAGCACCAAAGGGTCGGCGAGCCGGTTCCGGTAGTGCTCGTAGTCGTACGCCTCGGCTGGGGGCCGGAGCTCCAGCGTCAACGGCTCGGCCACCGAAGTCGTCACGTCGGCGATCGCGCGGACCGCTGTGGTCGCAGTATTCATGCGGCTACCAGCGAGGGAGTGGGCCGGTGGGGGGCGATGATCCGACCATCCGGGAGCAGTTCGCCGGTGTCGTCGAAACGCACGATGCCGTTGCACAGGAGCACCCATCCCTGAGCGTCACTGCGCGCCGTTACGGCAGCCGCGTCGCCGTCGGGTGCGTGGGCGGAGGGACAGGGCGGTTCGTGCCGACACATGGCGGGCTTCCTCTCGACCGTTCTCGTGTGGGTGTGTCTGGTGGGCCCTGCCGCCGGGAGACGGGGTTGCTCCCGGCGGCAGGGCGGGGAACCCGCGCGCGGCCGCTGCGAAAGGGGGGTCGGCCGCCGCCACGCGCGGGGAGTCAGGCGGGGGTGGGGTCGGGGCGGAGATGGATGGCGCTGGCCTTGCCCAAGAGCTCGGACCACTGAGGGGTGGTCTCGCCCAGGGCGGTCTGAGCGAGACGTATTCGCTGGAACTCGCCCGTTCCGGCAGGCGCGTAGGTGTGCTGGATGTCCCGCCACAGGCGTTCCAAGGGGTAGTCGCCATCCAGGGCTCGGGCGCCGTGCAGCTCCATGGCGTCCTGCCCGGAGCGGACGCCCCATGCGTGGCCCTTGTACTTGGCGGTGACCAGCTTCGGGTCGCAGGAGCGACCTTGGTCGAGCATGCTGACCGCTTGGTAGGCGAGGTCATGGGCGGCATCGAACCTGGATTGCATGTCCCCGAGGCGGTCCCGCACAACCGCCAGGTCGGCCAGAGTGCCGCCGTAGCGGCGGCGTTCCTGCAGGTAGCGGAGGGTGAGTTCCACCATCGCTTCGTGGAGGCCGAGGCTGACGGCGGTGAGATTGGGCAGACCGCACAGGATGCTGCTGCTCTTGGCCACGTCCATGCCCTGCCCGACCTGGCCGAGCCGGTTGGCGTCGGGCACGCGCACGCGGTCGAAGTCGAGACGGCCGCGGGAGAACCCATGGAGGCCGAGACCAGGCCGGTGAGGTTGGACGGTCAGGCCCTTGCGGTAGTGCTCGACGAGGAACGCCGTCAGGGACTCCGACGACCTGGTGCCTTCGGGTGCGGTGCGGGCGATGACGACGTGCAGGTGAGCGATGTGGCTGTTGCCGATGTGCACCTTGCTGCCGGTGATTACCCATTCGTTGCCGTCGCGCTCGGCGACGGTCTCCATGCCGCCGATGTGGCCGCCCGTCTCCGGCTCGGTCACCGCGATCGACAGCAGCGCCGTGCCCTCCGCGGCCTGTGGCAGCCAGTACGCCTGCTGCTCGTCGGTGGCGAAGTGCTGCAGAGCGGCCACCGGGATCAGACCGGCCTGGAGGATCGTGCCGGCGGCCCCGGACACCTTCGACAAGCGGTGAATCAGGATCGTCTTGGCGACGTGGCCGGCGCCCAGCCCACCGAAGGAGTGCGGGATCGTCACTCCGAACCAGCGGCGGCCGGCGAGAAGTTGTGGGACTTCGCGCTCAACCTGATGAGCGTTGTCCTCCATGCCCGCCACGCGGGGGGCGATCTCCTCTGCGGCGAAAGCATCGGCTTCCTGCCACAGCAGATCCTGTTCGGGGGCGAGATTCGGGATGATCGTGGTCGGCATGGTCGGTCCCTCTCCCTTGGGTGGTCGCAAATTGGGTGCGGCCGGATCCGCTTATGGGTAGCCCGGGTGAAGGTGGCTGAGGATCAGGACTGTGGCGCGGCGGCGGTGATCTCTTTCATGACCGTGCCGCCGGTGTTCTTGACGATGTCCCTGAAGCCGCGGGCATCGGTGAGGAGCCGCGGCTCGGGGTCGATGATGCACACCGTGCCCAGCACGATTCCGGTCTCTTCGTGGATCAAGGGGGCGCCGAAGTAGGCGTGAATGCCGACGGCGTCGACGACGGGATTGCCGTAGAAGCGGGGGGACGCGCGGACGTCGTGGAGTGGCAGCGCCTTCTTGCGCCGGACCACATCGGGACACCAGCCGTCGCGTCGGCTCATGGTGCGGCCGATGATGGGGTGGCCGCTGTCCTCTGCCGGGTTGTGCAGGCCGATGAAGGTCTGCTCCTCGAGGAAGAGGTTGACCATCCCGTAGAGGAAGCCAGAGGCCTCCGCCATCTGGGTGGCGAAGTGGTCGTAGAACGCATGCGGGTGGGTGGGAACGCCCAGGCGCTGGATCAGGGCCTGGCGGGCCTCCTCCTCGGCCTGGACTTCGCTGCCCGTGCGGATCGCACCGGCATGGGGGACGATCGGGCCGCGTTCACTCCGTGTGGGGAGGCGGGCATTGGGGCCGGTGAACGGAGGCACGTGGATGTGGGAGTTCTGCGTCATCAGGCGTCCTGTAGAACGGTGTCGGTGGGGTGGGCGGGGCCGGTCGGGGCACTGGTCAGGGCGTGTCGGACAAGGCTGAGCAAGGCCTTCGCGACCGAGGTGGTTACGCGCGCGTCGCAGGTCACCAAGGGAATGTCGTCCGCCACTTTGAGGGCTTGGCGGACGTCGTGTTCGGGGTAGCGGTAGGCGCCGTCGAATTTGTTGACGGCGACGATGAACGGCAGGCCGATCTGCTCGAAGAACTCGACTGCGGCGAAGCTGCTGTCCAAACGGCGGGTGTCGGCCAGGACTACGGCGCCGACCGCCCCGCGGGACAGGTCGTGCCAGAGATCCACGAACCGGTCCTGGCCTGGAGTGCCGAACAGGTGCAGCTCCAGCGATTGGGGCACGTCCGGTGGCTCGAAGCGCTTGCGGCCATAGTCGAAGGCCACCGTGGTCGTGTTCTTCGCTTCCACGCCCGCCCGGTTGTCGGTGCGGGCGCTCGCTTGGGTCAGGTACTCCTCGGTGTTCAGCGGCTCGATGTCGCTGATAGCGCCGATGCACGTGGTTTTGCCGACCCCGAACCCTCCCGCGACGAGGATCTTCAGGCCCACAGGCCCGCTGACTTGCCTCAGCCGGGCGCCCGCATCAGCGGGCGCCAGCGGCTCAGCCGGCCTTGGGGTAGGGGGGTTCATCGGACAACTTGGCGAGGCCAACACTCAGTGCCTCCAGCAACTGTCGGGTCGGGCGCCGCCCGAGCGGTGAATTATCAGCGGGCTCGGTGTAGCCATTCGTCACGGGCACTACCAAGGCGCCCGTATCCAGCAGGTCCGAGAGCAGGACCCTCACGGTGGCCACGGGCCGGCGGATCGTGCCGGCCAGCTCGGTGACCGAGCGCCGCCGTTGCTGACACAGGGCCAGGATCTGCCGGCACTCCTCGGGCAGGCCCGGGCCTGGTCTGCCGGAGCCGGGTTCCAGCTCCGTCTCCAGGCTCAGCGGGTAGCGGGGACGGGTGCGCCCGCCGGTCAACGTGTAGTTCCGCACGAACGAGGAAGTGTCCGCGTCGGTCCTGGCTGCTAACGCGGTGTGCTGCCTGTCCGGGCTCATCAGACGTCCTGGCGGACCGGGGTGACCATGAACGGCGCAAACTTGTTCACGAGGTTCTGCATCTCGTATCCCACGGTGCTGACTTCGGCGTCCGGCTCGGTGATCACGCCGAGCACGGTCTCGACCGTGCCACCGAAGCTGCCGGGATGGTTCTTGAAGACCGCACTCGTGCCCGCGAACTGCAGGAAGAAGAAGCAGTCCTCTCGGTCGATGATCATCTGCGAGGGCGGCAGTTTTTCGCCGCGCGGCCCCTTGATGTTCTGCGCCAGCGAGGCCAAGCCGCAGAAGGCGGCGGCCCACGGGTCCGCCCAGTCCGGGTGGATGTCGCTGTCCAGCAGCTTGATGCCGTCTCGCGATACAAGCAGGGCGTGCGTCACACCCGGGATCTGGGAAACGAACTGCTTCAGCAGCCAGGCCATCTTCTTCTGGTGGTCGTTCATGTCGACCGGAGGAGCTGTCGCACTGTCGTCGCCGTTGTGGGGGCTCAGGTCTGGAGTGGTCACGGTGAATTCGCTCCATGCGGAATCAGTGGCCTGCGAGGGCAGGCCGCGGGGGTGGGGGTTACGGATGGCTGGCCGGGGGTTCGCCCGTACCTGACGGCTGCGGCGGTTCGGCTGCGGCGTCTTCCTGGGGTTGCGCAGCCTTCTGGCCGTCAAAGAACGCGGCGGCGAGGTTCGCTCGGGCTGCTCTCGCGGGCGGGCCTGGCCGGTCACCAGGGTCGGTGATGCGCAGCTGTCCGGGGACGCGCTGCGGCAGCGGCGGCGGAGTTGCGGAATGCCCGGGACTGGCCAGGGCGGGTGCCTGGCGTGCCTCAACGTCGAGTGCGGGCGGTGTTCGCACTCCCGCCTCCGAAGACGTCGGAGGAGAGGGCAGAGCGGCGGGCGACGGCCGGCCGGGAGCCGGGGCTGTCGTTGCCCTGCGGGCCGGGCGGACCTCTTCAGCCTCGACCGGGACGAGGTGCTTGGCCGGTACGACCACGAGGGCCGTGGTGCCGCCCGTCGCGTTTTCGGACAGCTTGATCGACATACCGTGACGGTGGGCGATCTTCGCGGCTACGAGGAGGCCGATCTTCGCCTCGCGCAGCTGGCTGCTGACATCAACCTTTTCCGGCGCCACCAGGAGCTGGTTCAGCTTCTCCCGATCCTGCCAGTCCATCGGCATCGCGCGGTCTTCGACCTCGATCGCCAGGCCGGTCGACACCGGCTGCGCCCGGACGTGCACCTTCGTGTTCGGGTCGGAGAATGTGCAGGAGTTCTCGATCAGCTCAGCCACCAGGTGGGACAGGTCGGGCCCCACGTGCCCGGGGAGAGCAAGCTCGGCTCCGACTGTGCTCGCCGCCACGGCGACCCGCGAGTAGTGCTCCACCTCTGAGACGGCGCCGCGCAGTACCGTCACGACGGGCACCGGGCGGCGTTCGCTGCGCAGTGAGTCGCCGCCCAGCACCGCCTTGCTCTCCACCAAGCGGCGCATCCGCGTCACCAAGTGGTCGATCTCGTAGGCCTTGGCCAGCAGCTCCGGGTCATCAGTCAGGGCCTCGAGCTCGTCCAGTGCCTCCAAGGCCCGCTTGATGAAGGCGTGTTCACGCCGTGACAGATGGTGGAGAAGCCCCACGAGAACAGCCAGCTGCGATTCGTCGTGCACGCGGAGCAGAGCCTGTACGGCCTGGACTTGTACCTCTGCCAGCAGTCCTTCGAGTTCCGCCACCGGCCCTTCGCCCTCGATCGGCGGGAGACTGTCGGGAACCCGCGGCCGTCCGCCTCGGCACAGCTCGTCGGCCGTCCACAGCAAAGCCTTCTCGACGGCATTTCCTGCGTCCGTGATCCGTTGCAGCCCCGCCGCCCCTGCTTGCTGTACGGCGGTGAGTTCCGCTTCCCGTGCCCGCTGCAGGGCGGCGGCAGCCGCCCGAGCACGGAGGGCTCCGAGGATTGCAGCCGCACCTACGCCGAACGCCAGACCGAGCAGGAGCGGAGCCACCGACAGGTCCGCCACCTGCCAGGCAAGGGCGGCAACGCACAGCAGGGCCGCCAGGAAGACGAGGGGCATCGCTATGGCTGCTCGCACCTGTTCGAGGATGTAGCGCTCCGCTTGTGTGCGGCGTCGACGGCCACGGCGGTGCGATACCGATGTGGGGGTCACGCGACCTCCTCCCGCGACACCGGGAGCAGCACCTGCACGGTCTTGCCGACCGTTTCGCCCTGCTCGTCCAGCAGGGGGTAGTGGGTCAGCCGGCCTCGGCAGTGGCTCACCCACCACAGGCCGCGCCCCGCGGGAGCACCCTCCACGACCTTGTCGAAGTCAGGGAAGTCCGGAGTTCCGTCGTCGACTTCGATGAGGAGTTGGCTGTTGGGGAGAATGACCAGCCTCAGCGGGGTCCCGTCGCAGTCCAGGGGCGCCGCGTGTGCTGCGGCGTTGGTCGTGAGGACGTCCGCTACGCTGCCCGCCGCGTCCTCGTCGCCGCCCCAGCCGATCTTGCGGAGCTGGCCGAGTACCAGGTTCCGCGCGGTCTCCCCGGACAGCGGCCAGGTCAAGACGGCACTCAGCTTGAACGGCGCCTCGTCCGGAACGGGGACCGGGACACCGCGCACGACCCCTTGTGCGCCTGCACCATGCTCGGCCTCGGTTCCAGAAGGCTGTTGCGTGGGTGCTGAGTCGGTCGGGCGCACGAGGGCGACGGTGCGCTGCGTCGGCGGCTTCACTGGGGAACTCCCTGGTTCGAGGTGTACGAGGCGCGGGCTCGGAGACGGCGGCCGGTGGTGACGGGGGCCTGGGCGATCGTGATGTAGTCAGGCATGGCATGCCTCGCGCCCACGCGTGCCGCAGATCCGCCGCATCCGGGCCCGCGTCTGACTGAGCGATTCGTGAAGGCCCGCCGGCTCCGTGACTGCGGCCGCCATTGGCCCGGGCACACTGAGCCAGAATCGGGCTCGACAGGCCGGCTGATACCCCCTGGTGAGGCACTGGAAGGACGGGCCGCTGCTGCAAGAGGAATGCGGTGCCAGCCACCGGTCAGCGGTTCCGGATCCGACGGGGACGAGCAGCACGCGGTGGGTGATGCAGCACAGCAGCGGTCCGACCTCGCGGCTTGCGTCGAGCATCGTGTCGATCGAAGCCATGCCGAGACCCATGCTGACGCGGACGACGTCGAAGTCGCGGGGGAGTGTGGGCGTGAGGGGAGTCTCGCCGGATTGAATCCGCCAGGCATGGCGCGTGGTCAGCAGGGGAATCATCAGCTCTCCGGTTAGGACGGGAATCCCGTCGGTCGGATGGGGCAGAGCGGCATTTCGCGGCGGGGGCCACGGCGATCAGGGCAGAGGGCAGCCTGGTGATCCGCAGGTCCTTCGTCGGGCGTGTCCGCCCACGCTGCTGTCGTGGTCGTGTGCCAGGGGAACGAGCCCGTTCTGGTGCCGGGCCGCAGCGGGACGGGGATGGCGCGGCACCAGAACGGAGACTTTGTCATCGCCCGGCGAAGGGGGAGCCGGCACGGCGATACGACGGCTGAGGGCATGCGACGAACGGCCGAAGGACGACGTGGCGACTGCCGGACTGAGGGTGCTCACAGGTCCTCTTCGCTCTGGGAGGAGGAGTACTCGAGTTCCAGCCAGACCGCTTTTCCAGTGCCGTCGGCGTTCGCAGTGACTCCCCACCGGTCGGCGAGGGAAGCCACAAGCAGCAGGCCGCGCCCGTGTTCCTGGTCCTCGGAAGCCGAGCCCAGGCGAGGCTGGTTGTCGGACGGATCGTGGACCGCCAGGCGCAGTCGCTGGCCGTCGTACGTCGTTGTCATGGTGACCTCGGTCATCGGGGGGCACTCGCTGCAGCCATGCGTCACGGCGTTGGCCAGGAGCTCCGTGGAGAGCAGGGCAGCCATGTCCGCGATCTCCCCCAGCCCCGAACGACACAGGAAGGCGCGCAGCTTGCGGCGCGTCGGGGGGATGGAGGCCAGGTCGGCGCGGAAAGCGTCCGCGGTTTGGAAGCAGCGTGGTGTCTCGCCCTCCGATGGCTTCGTCAAGCCCCTTGCACTTGCGAGGGTGTTGATTGGTGTTTTGGTCACTGCGCACGCTCCTCGGACCGCGCCGTCGTGCTCGACGACGGCATGCGGCCGACAGCCGCTGGCTCTTCTCCGCGTCAGGTAGTGCACGTTCGGTTCCTTCTGGCCGGATAGCGAAGGGCTGATTTTTGGCCACAGCCCGAGCGCGTATGCATGAGGTGGCCGATTCCCCGACACCGCAGGGGCGTTGGAGGAATATCGTCTTCACGAGAGAACCGCGTCTGCGGGCCAGTTGGTATCCCGTCGGGGACGTGGGTCCAATGAAAGTGATGAAAGATCGTTTCGGGGACAGGGGCGCACCATGGGGCGCACGCGCAACGTCAGACTTGAAGCTGTAATCAAGGAGTTGGGGCTGCCACAGGCACGATTGGCATCCCGGGTGCGCCAGGTCGCGGCCGAGAACAACGTGCCCGAGCTGGAGAACGTGACCCAGTCGCACATCGCCCGCTGGATCGGTGGCACCAAGCCCAGCGGACGGACTCCCGGTATTTTGTGCGAGACGCTCTCGCGTGGTCTTGGCCGCGTCGTCACGCTCGCCGACATCGGCCTGGCACCCGAGTCGGGGACCGAGCTGGAGCCGCCCGAGTGGAGCGTCGACACCTTGACGACGCTGGTGACGCTCGGGGGTACGGACATGGACATGGATCGTCGGCGGGTGCTGGTCAACTCGGCATACTCGGTTGCGGGCCTGGCACTGCCCAACGAATTGTGGTGGGAGGAGGCGGCCGAACGCGCACGCAGCCGCAAGCCGCTTTCGGCCCACACGGTCACCGCCCAGGACGTGGAAAACGTCCAAGAGATGGCGGCGTTTTTCTCCCGCCGCGACCAGCAGCGCGGCGGCCGAGGCGTGGGCCGGAGCGCCCTCGTGGCCTATCTTCATAACGAAGTCGCCGAGTTTCTCTCCGGCCGCTACAGCTCCGAAAACGTGCGAAGGGCCATGAGCTCGGCAGCAGGAGAACTGGCCTACCTCGCCGGCTGGACCGCTTTCGACGCCGGCGAGCACATGGTGGCGTTGCAGTGGTTCCGTGTCGCCACGCAGCTCGCCGAGGAAGCCGGGGACGCACCGCTGGCCGGGCACATCATCCGGGCAATGGCCCACCAGGCCGTAGACCTCAACCAGCCGGTCGAGGCCGTGCGTCTGTCCGAAGACTCGCTGTCCGCCCGCCGTTACACCAACGCATCCTGGCGGGAGCGAGCCTTGCTGGGGGTCGTCCACGCGCGAGGCCTGGCCGCTACAGGTCAGAAGAAGGCGGCCCTGGCCACCTTGCTCAAGGCCGAGAGCGACCTCAGCCAGGCCTCGGAGGGGGACGACGAACCTAGCCGCGTGTTCTTCTTCGGCGAAGCCAGCCTGGCCCACGAGACCGCCGCGGCGCTGCGTGACCTCGGCGATCTCAAGGGCGCCGAGCAGCAGTTCGAGCACAGCGTGCGCACCAGGCGCAAGCAGTTCCAGCGGACCCACTCCGTGACGTTGGGTTACCTCGGAGCAGTCCAGATTCAGCAAGGCCAGCTCGATGCCGCGTGCGCAACATGGAATCGGGCGCTGGACGCCATGACCGGAGTGCAGTCCGGACGGGCCCGGGAGACTGTCGTACAGATGCGCCGTGCCCTCAGCCCGTTCCGCAACCGTGCGGGCAGCCACGTCACGGAATTGGACGCGAAAGCCCGTGCGGTACTCGGCAACGTAGTCTGACGCACACTGCAGAGCGCCAGAACGGCTCAGGAGCAGTGGTCTCCTGGCCCCGACGAAGGGCAGTACGTGTTCGACGCGCACATCCAAGTGCCGGTGATTGCAACGGTCGTCGGCGGGCACGCCGGCCGCCTCGACGACTACAAGGGCGGGGTCCAGTCGATCATCCGTCTGAACGGCAAGACGCCCGCGGAAACGCTGCAGGGAATCGAGGAGTTTTCCCACCTGCAGGTCGTCTGGTACTTCCACGGCGGATCGCCTGACGATGTCGCTCTTCACGCACGAAGCCCCCGCGATAACCCGCAATGGCCGGCCACCGGTACGTACGTGCACCACAATCACCGACGCCCCGCCCGCATCGCGGTCTCGTACCCTCGCCTGCTGCGCGTCGAGGGGCTGGACCTGTACGTGGAGGACCTGGACGCCGACGACGGCACACCGATCGTCGATCTCGTGGCCGTATTCAAAGAGATGCTGCCGCGCGGCCCCGTGTACCAGCCTGCCTGGCCGACAGAGATGCTCGCGAATTACTGGGCGAACGCCGAGGAACGCCCGTAACTGGACACCCTCGTGCGCGGGCAGGGGCGGCGCGGCTGGAGTCTGGTCGCTGACGTTCACAGCCGTGCTCCACTGGGCTCGGCTGTCGCTCGGAGGGCCTGTGCCAGGGGAGCCAGCAGGTCTTTGCCATGGATCAGCGGCAGCGGGTGGTGGGTCTGGTCGTGCCACGGCGGCTGTTCCCATCGCATGCCATGGGAAGGCGGCAGGGCGACCCACTGCTCGGGGCCGGACCGGACCTCCACGGTCGAGGGGCTTGTGCCCTCGGGCAGTGCGTAGCGGCCGGTGGCCGGTAGGACAAGCAGCACGGCCTTGTCCTCGCCGTACAGAATGCACGGCACGGCCTTGCCGTCGCGATCGAGCCGCATCACAACTGAGAGACCGCTCCACTTCGGCAGCACAAGGGCATCGAAGGGAACGGTGGGGGCGATCAGCGCGGCCCCGGGCGAAGCATTCAGCTCTGCGGCCAGCCCGTCCGCCGGGCTGGGGATCAGCGGTCCAGGCAGCGGGTGCGCGCCGGATGCGGGGCAGGTGCCCGACTCGCCGCACGTGCAGCCGCCCCTGGGCCGGTGCCTATGCCCAGGGGCGATCGACCACCCAAAGATGCTGGTGTACGCAGCACCGCAGGCGGCGGCGTCTTGAGTGTTGATGAGCTGCGGCGACATGGCGATCCCCTTGCGGATGTGTCGTCAGCGACGACACATCACGATGGACCAAGAGACCGCCCGCGACCCGGAAGAATTTTCCGGGTAGTTTTTCAACCCCCGCCGCAGGACTGGCGTTTGACGCTAATGCACCAGTTCCATGCTGCGTACCAGGGACGATAGAACGCTCGCCTGCGACGGAACGCCAACGCCGGCCAGGTCCTTGACCAGGGCGCGGGCCATCGGATCAGAATTCACGTAGTAGGGCGCCTCAACCGATGCTTGCTTCAGCGTCATCACGGCGGAGGGCAACCGGTTCATGCGCCGTAGAGCACGCGCCTTGTCGATCTGATAGTGGATCTTCCGCTCCTTGCTGGGGACGTCCTCCACGGAGACGTTACGTACCTTGGACAGTCCCGCGTCAGGCTGGTTGATCTCGACGCCGACCTCGGCGGCGTGTACCGCGACGGTGCCCCTGCCGAATACGGTGTGCGCGTCGAGGTCGTACCACTCCGCACCAAGGCGGTCAGCGTCTTCCAGGGCCGTGTCAACACGTGCCCAGGCATCGTCTGCCCTGGACCCGCGGGCGTGAGCAATTGCGCAGCGCAGGTGCAGTGCGCCCCGAAGTGAAAGAACTTCGTTCGCTGGCTGACGAGCTGAGGCAAGCGGTTCCAGATCGCGTAGTGCCGCCTCGGCGACGGCCACGGTCTCGGGGAGCGACGCCTGATGCAGCAGGGCACCGCAGCGGTCCCAAGCGACCTGTGCCTTCACCAGCGGGTCATCAACTTGGGTCGCGGCGTTGGCGGCAACCTCGGCGGAGGACCAAGCGAAGTCCGGGTAGCCGAGCTGGTTCAGCACCATCCGAGCCGTGCGGGCGGCGTCCACCAGGAGCCGCAGCGCCTGCTCCCGGTCGCTGCCGTCACAGACGAGCAGGGCGGTGTTCAGGTCCTCGATCAAGCCGGGCAGCAGCATGGCGGCCTTCGGGAGGTCCGCGTTCTGCCTAGCGGCGTTGGCCTGGCGGGACCTTGTCCGCACCTCCGCCAGCGGGATTGGAATCCCCTGCGGGGTCAGCCCCGGGTGGCCGGAGAGGATGAGGCCGGACCGGCGCATGCTGGTCCGCATGGCCGGAATGTAGGAGTGGGCGATGTTTCCGCCGTTTTGCTGGAGCCGGTACGGCTGACCGAGCAGCCACACCACGTCAACATCGCAGTTCTCTGCGATGTCGGTAATCAGCGAATAGCGGTCGAGTGGGATCCGCCCGGTCTCCACCCTGCCCAACCAGTCCCCAGTGCGGCCGAGGAGCCCGGCCAGCTCCTCTAGGGTGAGCCCCTTCGCATTGCGAGCGACCCTAACGCGCGCACCGATGTGAGCGTCCATGTCTTCGGGCATACTGAAGCTCCGTTCTGCGTCGACAACAGAACGGTACCCGGGGCGCCGCCCCGGTGAGTGCGCTCAGCGGCCTTCGTCTTTGGCGGAGGCCGCTGTCGTGCTCACGGGGCTGCTGATCCGCTGTGCCACCGCGCCGCCCGGCCCCGGCTGGCTGACCTCGCTCTGGTGCCGCGCAGTCCCCGTCCCGGTGCGGCCGGCGCCAGAACGGGTTCGTTATGGCTACCGGGGATCCGCGGCAAGCCGCAGCGATTGGTCACAAGGCTCTGGATGAGGCTGCCAGCTCCCTCACGCAGGGGCCGCCGACGACCTGCGGCAGCTCGCGCCTTCGTCGACAAACGCACCAGGGTTCAGGAAACGGAGGGCCTTCGTGAGGGGATAGCGGCTACCCGTTTGTCTGTGCCCGTCTCCAGGGACCACGATGCGTACCCGTTCCGCCAGGCGGGAGCGAGGCATGGGATCTGCCCGCCCCACGGGATGCAAACCTCATCGTCTCGGATTTCCGGGAACAGTCGGCCTCGGAGCTGCCAACCTTGCGCCTCCAAGATCCGAGCTGGGCCTTGCGCTCCACGGGCCTATCGCTTTCTGGTCAGATGAGAGGAGGACAGCCTATGACCGCATTCGTGCTAGGCAATGGCCCGGCGGCTCACCCCTTCGCCGGGATCAGCTGTCCCTCGGGCGGACCAGCACTTGAAACTGCGACGCGGCTCCTCCTGGACGCCTGCCCGGCGGTGAGGCTCTCGCCACGGCGGGACGAACCCCTCTCAGTGGTCTGGGACCATGGGGTGGGTGCCGCGTACCAACTCTATGCTGCAGCCGAGCGCGACCTTCAGGCACACCTCGACCGGAGCGCAACAGAGGCAAAAACGAGTTCCAGCGCCGCTCAGAAATACGTGGCCGCGGCCACTACTTGGTTGGAGTCTTGCGGCCCTGACTGGCGAGCTTTCGACGGGGGAGATTGGCAGGAGGCAGCACGCTCTTGGCATCGCATGACTGGCCTGCCGATTCATCCCGCAGTGCAGAACCTTCTTGATGAACGGCATGGACCGGTGTCCCTCAGTGCCACCAGGGAGCTGGATGACCTCGCAGAGGCAGTCCAGCAGGCGGGGCATCCTTGGACCGGACAGGACCTCCTCGACCTGGCCACGGTCACACTTGCGGCAACGCATCACAGTGCACCCCCCGGCCTGCGTGGCGCCGCGTACGCCTACCTGGACCAACTTGCTGCGGAACCATCTCCGCTGGGCAGCGTCGGCTTCCCGCCCGCTGAAGAAGCGACGAATGAAGAGCCCTTGTGGCTCGCGCCCGCTATGGGCCTCGGGCAGTACGCAGACATTGGCAGAGGTCAACTGATGGATAGTCTGACCGAATTTGAGAATGTCCTGAATAGCCCGAGAGGTCCCGCTGACGTCACCGTGGACCTTCTCAACGCACGAGCCCTCGAGTTGGCGGCAGCAGCCAGCCGCGTGATCCGAGCACGCCGTGAACGGGACCCGAAGGCCGAAGAGCGACTGAAGGTGCTGGCGCGCCGACGGCTGGAGGAGCTGGAACGCGTTGCATGGGTCGCTGCCACTAGCAGGGAAGACCAGCACCTGCTTTCCCGCACTGAGATGACCATCAGCCGGGAGCAGGCGCGTACCGCGCTGATCGATGAAGACTATGCGCGCTGCGAACGGCGACGGCACCAGCAGACCAGCGATGCGGGCGCCCAGGCCTCCTGCGTCGGTCGGGCGCAAGAGTGCCCGACCGAGGTTCTAGTCCCGCAGCATGCTGAGGTGGCCATGGAGGACCGAGCGTGAGTGACAACGGCGCGATCGTCTACGTCCTGCCCGACAAGGAAGAAACCCAGTCGCCGCTGAAGGCTGCGCAGTGGTGGCTTGCTGCCGACCGCCCGTCCGGCCCTGCGCCAACGCTCATGGCGGAGGTCAGATCTGTAGGGCCGGAGGCCAGCCTCACGATGCTCGCGGATCCGCGGAGCCTGCTGTCCATGGCTCGTACGGAAGCCGGCATTGCCGCCTGCACGGATTGTGACGGCAGCGGGCAAGCCACGCACAATGGCAACAGGCCGGCTGGGGACGGCGCCGCCGACCAGTCCGCGGACCACTGCGCAGGGTGCGCCGGCCGGGGCTACACCGGCCCGGCCCCAGCAGACCATCCGCTCTTCATCGCCGAGGCGGACTGGATCCTGGCCAGGCTCCCCGGCAGCGAACTCCCCGACGAAGGACACTGGCAGCGTGCCGCGCGAGCCTGGACACGCCTCGCGCAACCCGCCCTACAACCCAGCATCGGCAGAGCCCGGGCACACGCAGGAAACTGGGAAGCATCCCAGGCCTTCAGAGGTGAACTTCAGGCACTGGCCACGACCAAGGCAGTCCCAACAGCCATCTCGGTAGCCCGAGGACACGAGCACATCCTCGCGAACTGGGCAGTCGTGCAGGCTGCAGCCCCCCACGACGTCGACGCCGCAGCCCAGGCGGCAGCCCTACTGCGAGAGCTGACCGGACAGCTCTTCCCGGCCGCAGCCGCCGGTTCCACGGGATCACTGCGAAACAGCGAGACCAACCCTCGTCTCACCACGGCTCTGACGATATGTGCTTTGGCTACCCCCAGCACAGGAGCTGCTGAGGCTGCGGAGGTCCTGCGCCGCGCTACCGACCCGATCCGACCGTCGGGGCGAACCCCCAACTCCGCAGTTCTAGAGGCGGTCGTGCCTGCCCTGAATCCCGCCGCGGCGCCCGGCCAGAACTCCGCCAGCGTGGTACTCGACCGGCTTGCCGAGGCGACGGCTGTCGCCATCCGAGCTCGCGGAACCAGCGCACACCCCCGTCTGCTCCGCGAGCAAGATCGTGCCGCGGAAGCACTGCGCAACGCGCTCCTGGGCAGTGCAGCGGTCCTGCTGTCCCGCACGCGAAGCCACCAGATCACGGAACAGGCCGCAGCCACCGACGCGCGGCGCCCTGCTCCTCCGGCATCCCACCGTGAGCCTCCGACCCCGGGCACGCCCGGACCGGGGCGCCGGGCACCCGGGCGCTGAAATCAGGAGCTGACATGCCGCTGCTCGTAACGCTTATGTCCCCGCCAAATCGGTCCTCCAGTGTGCGTGAGCCGGTCAATGCCGGACAGAGGCGCGGCGGTGGAACGTGAGCTCCTCAACACAGACCGACCCCGAAGAAGGGAACACGACCGCGGGCGACCTCGTGCCACCAGCCGGCACACCAGAGGAACGGTCCGAACCTGGTTTCGTTACCCGGGTCACCCCTCCTGCGTGCACGGCAATTGACCGGTCCTGGTGGGCGGGTGCCTACGGTCAGTGGGACACGTCCAATGTGGGGCGCAAGGGTGTTCCGCCCGCCATGGTCAAGTTCGCGCGTGAGGCGGAGGCTGCGGGATGGGCCGTTGCGCTGAGAGCCGGAACCGTCGACGCTCCGGACAGTGAATCGTCGCTCGGCGTGTGGGAGTGCGAGGCATCCGGCAGGGCGCACGACAGCCGACAGGGCGGGGAGTCGCTTGCCGTTCTTTCCCTGATGTGGACGCAGGAGGACGGGCGTAAGCGCTGGACGTTCGATACTGAGCGCTCCGGGGCGGAGTTCGGCGGCCGGATCCTGACGGGCTACGTGACGCTGGAGGACTACCGGCGCGCCCTGTCTCAAGCTCGGGTCCGGCAAGTGGACCCCGTGGCAGAGGCAGCGGAGACTGCCGCTCGAGAGGCCGCGGAACGCGCGAAACTTGAAGTGGAGGACGCAGCCGAGCGAGCAGAGTACGCGGCGGACGCTGCCGAATACGCACGCCAGTGGGAGCGCGCGGCGGATCGGCAGGCTGAACGGTTCGGCGACTGGGTGGCGGACAGTGGCGTGCTGTGGCTGGGGGACTATGCGGCAGCGTGGCGGAGCTGGTCCGCGACCGAATCGGCGGCATCTGAGGCATACGCGGCCGTCATGGCCGAGTGCCGGGCCCACCGTGAGGAGATCTCTCGGCTCTGGTCGGTGGACCGCATGGAGCGTGAGCACGTGCCCGACGGTGCCGCGCTTGTACGCGAGGCGGCCGAGTCTGCGACGCGTGAAGTGAAGACACTCATGACCCGCGCAGCCGAGGCGGAAGGTACCCCGGGCGCCGCGGACATGATCCGTCGTGAGGTGCTGCCCGCGCTCGTGTCGGCGCGTGAAGCGGTCGAGGCGTACCACGCGCACCGGGCAGAGGAGACACGCGAGCACACCCTGAAGGCGGCGGCGGACGCTGACCAGGTGCGGCCGGTCGTTGCGGTACCCCAGAGTGACGCCGCAGCGGACGGTCCGGCCATGCCCACGGCAACGTCTGATATCGACACGGACGCCGTGGCACGCGGCGTGGCGCTGGTGGACAGGACTCCGTCGAAGATCGAGTGGCACCGGGACGCGCCGGAGTCGTCCGCTCCGGTCGACCTGGTCACGCTTGCGCGTGAGGCTGCCACACGTGGCTGGTCGGTGAAGGTGGGCCGTTCCATGACGGGCAGTGAAGGGCTTGGGTGGGCCCTGTCGCTGTCGGGTGAGGTGGCGGTGCCGGCAGGTGGACCGGTGACGGTGGTCTACACGGGCATGTGGACGGGCAGGCCGAAGTTTCATCGGGCGGTCAAGCGGGTCGGTAGCACACGCATGGACCGGCCTTTGATGTGGCCGGAGTTCCGCAAGGTGGTGCGTACAGCGGAACTTGTGACGACGGCCCCCGAGGCAGGCCAGGGCGACGCTCCCCAGGCGGCGCGGGTTGCGACGCGCGGGGAAACGATGGCTCGGGGGATCGCTCCGCGGGCGGGTGAGGACTCCCACAGCCACTTGGGCGGGTCGGGGATGCTCGGCGCGGATGTGGTGCGGCGTGCATACGAGCGTGCTCACCAGGGCGATGGGGCGCCAGTCGCGTATGCGGCTGACGTTGTGTCGGATCCGGGCGGAGTGGATGCCTGGGAGTCCGAGGGCGGCGTCCTAGAGGGCGGAGGGCGGCCGCTGCTGATCTGTCACGGCAACGGTGGCGGCGTGTTCCCCGTGGCGTTCCGTGGCCCGTATGAGGGGACCGTACGCCTGTCGCGTGACGTGCGGCTGCGCAGGGTGCGGGGGGAGCTTGCGGCAGCGCGGAAGCGTGTCGAGTCGGCCGAGTTCATCGCGCAGGAGCGTGCCGCCTGGTCGGCGGACATGCGGGAGGTGGAGCAGGAGGCCCGCCGTAGCGCGGGTGTGCTCGGGGATCACGTGTGGCTCAGCGCAGAGCACGCGGGTGACTGGCGTACGCACGCGTACGACGTGGCGCTTGCTGCCGACCGTGCGGCGCGGAACGCGCGGGATGCGGTGCGCGCTCTGGAGCGGGAAGAGTCCGCGATCGTGACGGAGCAGGGGCTGGCGGGGGAACGCGTAGCGGCGGCAGGTGCGCATCTGGCGCGGTTGCATGCGGGCGAGGTCCAGGCCGGTCGTGGCGCGTGGCTGTCCGAGGACGGCGAGGCTGCGATGGTGTTCACGCTGCCGTGGGACGCGTCGCACGACGTGGAGCAGATTCCGGGGGGAGCGGCAGCGGATCAGATCACGGGGTACGCGGCATTCGTCGATGTGCTCGGGGACGCTGTGGCCGCGCGGGATGAGCGGCGTGCCCTGACGGCGAAGGACGTTCCTGGCCGTAACCGGATGGGTGGCCACGGCCCGGATACGGACCTGCGGCGCGCCATCGTGAACGCGTCCAAAGGGTTGGATGCCAAGCCCTGGAAGGCACCGAAAGTCCCGGAGGCCGGAACGCCGTTGAATGCCGAGACCCTGGCGACGTGGGACACGGTGGGGGACGTCGTGGCGGAGGCCGAGGCGGCCCCCGGGGTGTGGCTGCCCATGGCTGCCGTAAGCCTCGCGGAGGTGTCCATGGCCAATGGGTGGACCGTGGCAATGCAGCGCGACGGGGGCACGGTCGTGGTGCGGGCGGCGGGGGCGGCGGTCAAGAACGGTGAGCCGCTGCCGTACGAGCTGCGCGCAGTGTGGATTGACGGGGTATGGAACGAGGACCAATCGGGGGCCTGGGTGTCCGGGCGGCGGGTGACGGCCAAGCGGGCGTTGCTGTGGTCGGCGCCGGTCAAGGTCGGGCGCTCGGGTACTCATCAGGAACCGTCGCTCCTGTCCACGGTGCAGCATAAAGCGGAGCCGGGGACACTCGGCGTGCGCACGCCGGAGTGGTCGGCACCGCCTCCCGCCGGGGTGTCGGACCCCGGGAGCATGGAGGGGTGGGAGGACGAGGGGGGCGTCCTGGCCAATGGCGATGCGGCGACCGTGGAGCACCCCGGGGTGACCGCGGCCGCCGCGTCGACCGACGAATCCCTGAGCAAAGACGGAGCCCCGGTGGAGCCTGGGCCCGTGCCGGAGGTCACGGCCGTCAGCACCGACGAACACGGGGTGAGCACGTGGGAGATCACGGGGGACGCCCGTGGCCGGCTCACCATGGGCGCTGAGGTCAAGGTCCCCGGTTCGGCGGTGTGGCTGCGGGTGGAGTCCGTCAGGCTCGCCCATGGCGGGTGCTGCGAGGTCTCAGGTACGGCCGTCAACGGCATGGGCGCGGGCCGGCCGTGGGTCAGTGAGCGAGTGGACCACTCCGACCGTTCGGTGCCATACGTGGTGGCACGCGGGCACCGGCCGCCGGTCAACGTACCGAAAGCGCCAGAGGCCACCACGGTTTTGGACAAGCCCATCGACGCCGGCGTCTCGGGAGGGCAGACCAACGAAGAGGTCCCGGCTGATCAGGGGGCTCCCGCCAGCGCCGCCGAGAAGCCCGTCGGGCAGGACACAACAACGGATCAGCCGGACGGCACGGGAACGAGCGCAACCTCGCAGGACGACGGGCGAGAGCAACAGCACGAGGGCGCCCCGGAGGAGAGTCCGTCCCAGGACGCTCCCGCTTCGGACGGAGACGGGCTAGGCACGGTCGACCTGTTCGAGTCTTTCGACCTGACCCGTCCTGATCGCGTCCCCGCTCCGGCACCGCAGGAGGAACCCGCGCCCGAGACGGAGGCCGCGTCCACCGGCGTCGAGGACGGGCGGATGACCGTGGAGCAGCAGCAGTCCGAGGCGGCGGCCGCCGAACCGGATACGGGGATCGTCGACGAGCGAGGACTTGCGGCCGCTGGATGGCGCAGTCTCGCGCACGCTGCCGATCTCGACGCCGCTGCGGTGCTACGGCACTACGAGCCTCTGCTTGAGGTGGTCGGGCTCAGCGGCTCCGATGCGGTCTCCTACCTCACGGGTGAGACGGCCCTCGACGACGGCAGGTACGACTCCGACACCCCGTACCAGCGCCTGATGGACGACATCGGGCGTCGTGCGGACCGGGTCGGGGGCATCTCCGAACGCGGCCGCGTGGTCACCATGCGGGACGTGAGCGAGGGCCGGAGCACTCTGCACCGGCACCTGATGAACGTCACGTTGGGCGTGGACGACGTACGGCAGGGCCGGGAGGAGCCGCTCGGTATCGACCTGGCGGCCATCCTGGCCGACCCCGACTCCCGCTTCGCACTGCCCGACGACCCGCAATGGCGCCTGGCCGCCGCCGTCCCCACGGGCAAGGTCGTCGTCGCCCATGACCCGGAGACCGGTTACGCCGTCTTCAACACCTACCGAAGGCGCAAGGCCGGGGAGGTGCTGCGGGAGCAACGGTTCTGGTGGGATCGCGATGCCGTACCGGAGGGAGTGTGGCGGCCGAGAACAGACCATTCCGAGGATGAACAACACCAGGCGGTCCGTGAGCTGCTCGCCGCGCTCACTGCGGCGGGCATCGATCACGCGGTGCATGGCCAGGTGTTTACCCACTCAGAAGACCCGGTGCGGCACGAACCCGTCCCCTCCCCGGAGCTGCAGAAGGAAGCTGAACCCAAGACGGACAACGTCCCCATCGAGCAGCTCGCGGCAAACCCCAGCCGCGAGAACACTGACGGTCCTGCAGAACACCCCGAGGCCGCTGGGGAGCCAGCACCTCCGAGCGGGCCGGACGATCAGCAGCCCACCGCGGGCGACACTCCGGTCGAGGAGTCGACCGGCGGGGCGCCGGCGGAGACATCCGCTCAGGTGTTGGCGGGCATGCCGCGTAATGCGGGCGTGCTCTTCCACGAGGCGGCCGACCGGGGTTGGGACGTTCGCGCGGAGCGCCATTGGACGGGCCGCGCATGGGCGCGCCAAATCGTGATCACGGGGCTTGTGATGGTGCCCAAGGGGCTGGAGGAGGTAGAGCACATCGCGGCGTGGTCCGAGGACAAGGGCGGCTTTATGTCGTCGGCGTCGTCGGCCGGTTTCAAGGATGTCCGGTCGGCCGTTGCTGCCCAGATGCCCGTGAGCCGCGAGGCGGAGGAGTCCGGCCGGACCGTGCTGGGGCGGGATGCCGCGACCTGGGTACGTGAGATGACCACGGCGGCTGCGAAGATCACGGCCGGTCTGGCGGACGTCCGCGACGCGTACAACGCGCTGGACGGTACGGGGCCGGTCGGCCATCGGGCCGTCGAGATAGCGGGGGCCGCCTACCGCGAAGCGACAGATGCGGAGCGGCGCGCCGTCGACGCCGTCAAGGCCGCCCGGGCCTGGCTCGCCGAGTCCAACGGCGAGGATGCTCGCGGGTGCGCTGCCTGGCGGCGTGTGATCGTCCTCGCCACACAGCGGGTGACCGATGCGGCCGAGACGATCGCGGGCGCCCTCGACCGCGCAGAGTGCGAAGAACTCGCTGCCCCCGTGATCGCGGAGGCTCAGGACCGGCTGAACGCGCAAGAGGCGGCATGGCGTGAGCGCTTGGCGGCCGAAGGTCGTTCGCCGACGGCGCGCGGGTACGGCTCCCTGATCTACATGCTCGAGGACCCGGCGCGCGACTGGGCGGCTTGGTTCGATGGCTACACGGATAACAACGGCGTAGCCCACGACCCCCAGGGTGACGCGTCTCTGTCGATGGTCGCGCAGTACGACGCATGGGGGGCCGAAAGGGCCGCCCGTTCGAACGGCCGTCAGGTGTCGTTCCCGTCGCGGTATACGTACGCCTCGAACATGGCGCACGACCGGCAGAGCGCGGCGGCCGTGGCGTTCGCCCTGGCGGTCGGTGAGCACATCGCGGCGTCGGACGATGACGACGTATCCCCGATGGTCCGGGGAACCCGTACTCTCCTCGCCGACATCGCGGCCGTGCGCCGGAACCCGAAGGGGTTTGCCACGGCCAATGAGCGCAAGCACCTTGCCGATTGGGTCACGTACCCGCACGGCGACAACTACCGGCCCGGGGCGGCCGGGTTCGCCGAGCATGCGCCGGAGCTGTGGGAGGCGTACGAGACGGCGGCCCGGACGTATGCGGGTGTGCAGCACTTCCGGCACGCCCTTGCATGGGATCGGAAGCAGGCGGCTGAGCGGGCCGAAGAGATCAGGCAAGCGGACGCCGAGGGGCTCGCCAGTCTCACGGCTGCCCGTGAAGCACGCCGGGTGTCGGGCCGCGAGGCGGAGGAGTGGGCCGCGGCCGTCGAGCGGTTCACCACGGCCCGTGTGCGGGTGCACGAAGCATCGACGCTCGCAGCCGGGGATGTGGAGCGGGCCGAGGCGTGCGGGGAGCGCGTACGCGAGTCGGACGAGCTGGCGGATGACGTGTGGTCTGCCGTTCGGTTCTGCCGTGAGGCGTACGACGACGTCCACCGTGCAAAGCGCGAGGCCGACCATTATGCGGAGTCGGCGGAGATCTACCGGGAAGCCGGACAGCTCGCGGACTACGTGGCCGAGTGCGTACGGATGGAAGATGCGGCGCAGCGTGCCGAATCGGGGCGTGAGGAGACGCTGAACCTTTACGGGTGCGCGTTCGAGGACGCCACGAGGGCTGAGGAGGCTCGGCAGACGGCCTGCGCGGCGGACGTCGCCGGGCAGGTCGCTGCCATCGTCGAGGTGATCGCGTTTCACCAGACGCCCGGCGTCGTGGGCCGCGTCGTCTGCCAGTGCGGCGCCGTGCACGCGGGGTACTTCCCGCTGCACTCCCGTGGCCTCAAGGGTGAGCAGCCGTCCGGCATGGCAGACCTGACCGACTGGGACATTGACGACGCGCTGGCCGCCCGTGGCCTGGCTGCCTCGGCCGACCGCGATCAGTGGTCGCGCGGCGTTCTGGTCACGACCGAGGACGGCACGGCTGGCTTCGCTACCCGCATCCCGGTGACGATGGACCGGCGGGCAGCCGAGGCGTACGAGGCCAGCCGCGCGGAGCGGCAGGAAGCAACGCAGGCCGCGACCGTCGAAGACCGGGAGCCGGAGGCCGTAGACGACCCACAGCCGGCCGAGGCTGGCGCGCCAACAGACCTGTCGCCCCTGTGGGCTCGTGAGGCCGTAGACGCCCGTACGCAGGCGATCGAGTTTGCAGCCAAGGGCACGCGCCAGCCGAAGGGCTTCCCGGTCCGGCCGGTGGAGGGTGAGCGTGGGGTGTGGGAGTGCGGAGGGCGGTTCTACTCCGTGAGCCACAACGGGCGGGACGAGTCCCTGTGGGGCGATGGCTACCCCAACACGGTGCACGACATCACGGAAGTACGGGCACGCCGTGGTGGATTCGGTCCGGCAGCGCCGATCATCGGGCACGCGCACGGCACGGCCGATGCGCGGAAGCCCATTCGCATGTACGCCCGTGAGGTCGTCGAGTTGATCACCGCCCAGGGGGCCGAGGCGGCCCGGGAGGCGGAGCTCGAGCGGATCGCGTCCCTTTCCGGCGCTGAGTTGGCGGCCGAACACATAGAGCGGGCGCGCGGCATGGCCGCGGCTGTGGCGGACGCCGCAGGGCCATCGGGTGAGCTGGCGCGGCGGACGGCGGCGGCTGAACTGGCGGCGGCCGAGGCACACGCCACCCGCTACGACACTCCCCAGGCGGACGCCGAGACGGACCACCAGGAGACGGCTGTGGACGCGGAGACGGACAGGCGCGAGGCACAGCTTCGGGCGGCGCTCATCGAGGGCGAGACGATCGTCCCCGTCTCGTACACCGACCGGCGCGAACCGGTGGCCGGCTGGATCCTGACGACGGCGGCCGGGCACACGTTCCGGCTGCGCCCTGTGACGTACGCCCGTCCGGATGAGGACCAGTGGGAGGCCGGTCACGACGCTGACGGCTCCCACTGGTGGGCCGCGAACCTGGACGACCGGCCCCTTACCGCCGTGCTGGCGCGAATCCGTGAGGACTCGGCGACCCGCACCAAGTTCGCTGCCCTGTGGGCCCGGTACGGGCACCTGACGGCGCAGGCCCCCCAGTTCGGGACGACCACGGACCGCGTCCAGCTCGAAGAGGGCGTGTACCTGGTCCGCCGGTTCGGCTCCATCGGCCTTATCGCGTCGTGCCGGTGGGGCTGGGAGCACCTGACCGACCCGGACGGCGCGCAGGGCCGCACCGGTGAGGACTGGTCCCGGAAGGGCCCGGATAACCGGCAGTACGTCGCTGAGTGGAAGATCTGGAACTCAGCCCAGGGCGCCATTCCGAACGCGCGGCTTCGCGTCGTGGCCCAGCTCACGGACGACATGACCGGCACGCCGGACGCGTACTGCGATGCGTCGGCGCCGTACGTCGGCAAATGCTCGGCGAAGCGCTCGGGCGCCCGGTACACGGTCGCTGTCGTCACCGACCAGGGAGCCGAGCTTGGCCGTTACACCGTTTGCGCGCGGTGCCTGTCTCACAGGCTCCTGAACGAGGAGGACGGCCGCGACGGGCGCACCGGTCACCGCGATGTTCAAAGCCTCGCTCAGGCCCTCGCGAAGGGGGATCCGAAGGTGTGTGCCCTGCACTGGGAGCAGTGGCCGGACCGGATCGCCGAGGTTGCCGGACAGATGCTGTCGGCTGCGCTGGACGCCGGGGAGGTCGCCCCGTGGCCTGCTCAGGCTCTGGCCGATCAGATCATCGCCGAGGCGTGCGAAGCCGGGGATGACCGCGCCAAGCGTGAAGCGCGGGCGGAGGTCAAGGCTGCGGGTGGGGACGCGAAGGCGCAGAAGCGGGCGGCGGAGGAGGCGGCCGCGGCTCGCCAGGATCGGGCCGCGCTGGTTGCCGGGCAGGGCGCAGCCGGGCGCGCGTTCTCGGCTCGGATCCGGGCGGAGTCGGCTAGTAAGGAGACCGCCCGACACCTGGAGGCGGGAGACCGCGCCAAGGCGGAGAAGGCAGCGGGGAAGGCGTCGGAGTGGGCGGGCACCGCCATCGAAGCGGCCGAGGCCGCGACCGCTGCGGGGTACGGGCCGACGGAGGACGAGGCACGCGCGGACATGGAAGCGGCGAACGAGGCCGCTCGCGCGGCCGTCGCAACCCTCGCCGGACTCGCCGGCTCGGGGGTGGAGGCTAGCGAAGCGGCACCGGAGCCTGCCGAGGAGGCCCCCAGGGTCGTCGACGTCACCGCGCTGACTGTCACCCCGCAGGACCGCGACGGGGAGCCGTCCCGCTATGAGTTCACCGTCGCCGGCCCCGGGTTGACCGTCGGCGAGTACAAAATTTCCCACGACTGCCAGGGCAAGGACGCCCGGGGGATCATATGGCGGGCGTACTGGCACGGCGTAGAACCGTCGGGCCGGTGGGACGTGATCAGCATCGGCTCCGGTGAGGGCAAGGGCGCGGCCCTGGCGGCCGTCGCTGAGCATGCCGCCGAGACCGGCGGGGACCTGGCGACCGGGTTCTCCGCCGCCCGCCGCATGCGCTATGACGCCGGGCTGTGGTTGCTGCCGGAGGTCGGGGAGTCGGAGGCGATCGAGTACCACCCTGACGGCTCGTGGACGATCACTGCCGAGACCGGCGCCCTGTACACGGTCCACCGGGAGTGGGAAGGCCGCGACGCCTCCAACGACCTGGCACCGCTCCTGATAGAGGACGAGACAGGGGCCCTGGTCGCATCCTGCACCGCCGTCGACGGCTACATGTCCGCATGGGCGCCGATGCTCGAACGGCTCCGCCTCCACGCCCGGGCAGTTGCTGATGAGGCGCCACACCGGGCGGCTGTCACCCTCGGGGGGCCGGGACAGTCATGGGTCGAGGCGTGGTGTGTGTGCGGCTGGACCGAGCGCGCCGAGGTCGCCAAACACGCCGACCGCGCCCCCGCTGGTGAGGCGCTGGCCCTGGCGCACCAGCGGGCCCACGACCCGGAGACGTCAGCAGCCGGCGCCCAGGTGTTCGGGGCAGAGACCGAACACGCAGAACTCCCTCCGTCGGCAATACATGACGACGCCCCCACGCCAGCCGCGTCGGCGATCCCGAGCGTCTACATGGCGGTCCCGGCTGCCCGTGCGGCGGCGGTCGACCTCGCTGAATCCGCGTGGGGTGTCGAGTGTGACCGGCACGGGCCGGTGACGGTGTGGGTCGACATGCACGGCGAGACGTGCCCGCAGCACCGTGCCGGATGGTGCGAGACCCGCGCGGACGCCGAGCACGCAGCCGCACTGCACAGGGACGCGCACGCGCGTCGAGATGCGGACGTCATGTCCCCGGCCGAGATCGAGCGTGCGGAGGCGCTGGGCTGGTCGGCTGCCCAGTCCGACATCGTGAATTGGGTCGCAGACGGCAAGGTCGGTGAGTTCCCGGACGGGTTCTTTGCCCTCGATGTCGCCTACGACAAGCCCGACGTTTCCCGGAAGCTGAACCGCAACCGCGTGCTGAACCTGTGGGCGTCCGGCCACCTGCTGGTCGACCTGGACGCGAACGGGGCCCGCCGCTTCACCCTCTCCCCGGAGACGGAAGCCGCGCGCAAGCTCTACAACCAGGCCCGGCGCCTGGGGATGATCGAGGCCGCAGCGAAGGACAACTCGTTCGGCGTGTCGAAGGCAGAGCGCGACGCCTACCCGCTCATGTCGGAGCGGCGCACCTTCGACGGGGAAGAGCCCTGGCAGGACCCGCCGGAACACGAAGTCCGGATCGTCTGTCACGACGGCGACAAGGTGTCCGCATACAACCGAGGCCACGCCTTCTACTGTGTGTGCGGCTGGAGCCAGTACCGGCCGGAGGCGGACGCGGCCATGGCCGAACAGATCGCGGCCGAACACGCCAACCCCGCGCCCGAGGAGGCGCCGGACGCGGCGCCGGTCGAAGAACTGCGGGCGTACATGTTCAACGCGGGCAAGGCGGGCCTGTTCGTTCATGTCACCGGTCCGCGCGAGGAGCACGTGAGTGCGGATGAGCACGTGGCAACGTCGGACAGTGTGGAGTCATTCCAGGTGGAGGCGCTCACCGGCGCGGACGCCGATACTGCGCTAGCGGCCGCCGGGTGGGAGCGGAGCGGCCCCTGGGACGAGGACCGGTCGGCGCCTGTACAGCGTGCCGCGCCGGCCGCCGAGGCTGACCCCGCGCCGGTCGTGCTTCCGGCGGAACCGCTCACGCTCACCGCGAACCCGGTATCGCCCGCGCTGCCCGCCGGTGAGTCGGCCGAGACGAATGGCGGTCGCACCCGCCTGCAGGTCCTTGAGGCAGGGGAAGACATAGCCCCCCAGGACACAGGCCAGACGGAACAGCTCGGACTGTTCGGTACGGACCAAGAGGACAGCCCGAAACCGCCAGCACCGCCATCCCGCGAAAGCCGTACAGTCGAACGCGGCACCTTGTGGCCCGGCAGCCTGGTCACCTTCACACTGGACGACATCGACGCGCCGAAGCCCGCCGACCGTGAGCGCGGCCCCTTGGTGATTACCGGCCATATTTACCCCGGCTACAGGCCCTCGCTGGGGACGAACAGCCGTGCAGTCCTCCTCGACGCAGTGGTGCGCGACTCGGGAGGCGACGAGGTGGCCGCCGGGGACATCGCTGTGCAGGCCATGCCCGAGCGGGTACTGCTCACCCCTGCCGGCCACCGCAAGGACCTGTACCCGGAACTGCGCGGCGTCACAGATGTCCGGGTTGGCGACCTGGTCGCCGAGGGCGGCGCTAGGGGTGCGGCCGTCACTGCGGTCGCCTACGCCAGTGATCCTCGCGGAGCGAGCACGTTCGTCACCCGGGATGTCGTCACCGGCGTCGAGCACAGCTTCACCCGGCTGCACAGTAATGGTCTCTCCGTGGTGCCGCGGGAGCGCCGCCTGCCCAAGGACGTGGCCCCGTTGTTCGGCGAGCACACCAGCCACGACAACGCCTTGGCGGATACGCACACCGTTCTGGAGAGCTACCAGGCCCTTCAGGAGGCGGCGGCGCTTCAGTGGCCTGACGGGGACGGACCGCAGCCCGAGCTTCGCAGTCTGCACACCATCATGAGCTCCATTTCCCCTCAGGGCACTGGAGCGGAGGCATATCGGTCCAATGCCGAGGCGATGGCCGCCGCCCGAAATGCACTCGTCCGGGTGTTTGCCCAGGCTGGCCGCGTAGCCCGTTACCAAGGGCACATGGGCCGCCCCCTGCACGAGCTTGGCCAGCTGCTCGACATTCAGGTTTACAAGCTGTCCGCCTTCGCCGCCCGCCTTGAGGTACAGGCGGAGGCCTCCGTGGGTGACGATGCCAGACCCGCCACGGCAGCCGACGTCACGCAGACCGAGACTGCTGAGACCCCGGCTGACGAGGAAACCCGACCCGTTCGCCGTGCCCCGAAGCAGGACGAGAAGCCGAAGCACCAGGAGGAGCAGGACGCCCTGTTCTACCTTGCTCAGCCGGAGGCCCCGACAGAGACATCACCAGCAACCACGGCCAACGCCGACGAAGCTGACTCAGGCGACAGCCTCAACGACACGGAGGTCGGAACGCCCGGCCCAGGCGGAGACCGGCTGAGCACCGGCGAGGGTGGTTCATCCGATGCCGACGACCGGGACGGTGCGATCCTGGATGACAGAAGCCCCTCAGCGCTGAATCCCCTCGGAGTTCATGAGAGCGAACCGCTGGTAGACGAAGATGCAGCTGCCGGACCGCGCCCGCACTCAGGGCCCGCCCCTGGGGCCGTCGCTCCGGCTGTCGCCACCGCACCACTGGAGGACTCCAGGACACCGGTGCCGCGCGCACGACCAGCGGACACACCTCTACGTCCCGGCCGGCTGCTTCACGCCGACGGCACTCCTCTGGTCCTGCACCTGTCCTTTCCTGACAAGGCGGCGACCTCGCATCCTGTGACAGCGCACGGGGCAGCCGCCGCTCCCTTGGGGACCGGCGAGTGGCAGGTCGTGCTCGATGAGAAAGGAAGCCGGATGGTCGTTCATCCGGCGCTCATCAGCCGCCCGGACACCCCGCGGTACCCCGGTGTCGAAGACCCTGAGGAAGTGGCACGCTGGGAGGCTCTGGACGCGTCCGAGGCGATCGGCGAAGACGCCGCTGTCCTTCCCGCACGGTATGTGCGCCCCGGTGACCGCCTGGCTATCACCCGCAGCGTGAAAGACAAGGAGATCACCGAATACCTCGAGGTCACACGCCTCCGCAGCCACAGCCCAGGAAAACGGGCCAGCAACGGACTGGAAGTCACCCTGGCGGGGCCCCGCGGTGGAACCAGAAAGGTCACCCTCGAACCAACTGCGCACGTCACCATCGCGCACCCTACGGCCCACCCCGCCGTAACGGCTCCCGCAGACGGGCGCCCCATCACCACACGCCTGCTCCGGGAGCTCTGGGCCGAGGGACCACAAATCCGGCAGGTACACGACCCGGACACACTCCAACTGATCGCCGACGGGCAGTTTGCGCTGCACCAGCAGACAGACAGCAGTTGGGAACTCCTCCCCGCCACCACCGCCACAGTCATCTGGCCAAGCGAGTACATCTACGGCTTCGACGGCGAGCCGCCATGGCCCCTCGCGGGATTCCCCGACGCCAACCAGGCGAAGGAGTTCGCGAACCGCCTCACCACCCTCCTGTGCAACGGTGCGCCCGGCACCATCGACTTCGCGTCACCCGACTTCCCCGCAGCAGCACAGACTTGGCGCAGCGAAGACGGTGCTCCGCTGTACCTTGTCCTACTCGGCGAGCGTGCCGCCTTCGACCGGTCACATGGCTACGCCGACTCACACGCGGCCGCGGAATACCTCAAGTTCGAGTCAGGAACGCGACGACCGCCGGCACCCGCCGGCCAACAGTGGGCAGACCGGCTGGAGGCCGGAGACGTGATCCTGCTCGAGATGGATGACGAACTCAGGCCGTTCGACATCAGAAGCCGAAGCACTAGCTCGAGCGGACTCGTCACACTCGTCCTCGACAGTGACGACACGGTACTTCTTGCACGCAACATGACCGTGCCGAGCGACGCCACACAGCCAGTCACCGCCAACGGAGCGGCCTACGCAGACCTTCAGGCTGGCTGGGCCGTCCCCGAAGGAGCCTGGGTAGAACTCGACCCCGCAGATCTGGACCCTGAGTTGCAGCGGTCCCTGGAACATCCACAACTCCGGGAGCCCGGATCGCGAGTACGAGCGAAGCTCAGCACACGCGACGACGACACCTACGAGATACGCCTCAGCCAGATCCGCCTGGTCACAGCAGACCAAGAGCGACACACTCTGGCCCAGGACCTGGTCATAGAGCAGCCCGACCTCCTGGTCAGGCTTCACCCAGCCACTGCGGCCGCCGAAGAGGCCTCGCAGCTACCATCAGGACAAACACTCACCAACGGCAGTCAAGGCCCCAGCCCCGACCCTGCGCCGGCAACCACAAGCAGCAGGCCCACCGCCTTGCCGCCAGCAGACCAGCAATCCGGCGCTGCCGCACCTGGCATCGGTGCGGTTCGTTCTGAAGACGACACACCCGCTCCCGAAGCGGCCCACCCGAACCCAGAGGAGACCGCCGACCAACAGGCCGCCACACCAGCGACGCTTGCGCCCAATCCAGATAAGCAACGCCGCGCCCAAGAGATCGCCGACGCCGCTACCGCCGCGACCCGCCCTGAACAGGTCAGAGAACTCTGGGAGGCGGCACGCAGCGAATCGCTGCCTCCAGACACCCCGGTTGACACGCCCGACGGGACAAAGCCGCTCCGGTCCTACCTCATGGTCCGGGGCCAGGACGTGGCGGCGCGCACTGCTGCGACAGACACCACGTCTGCCGCAGAACACCCCGCACCGTCGCCCGACGACACGCCCCCGGCCTCAGACACGCCGGGGCGGCCTGAACCCCACAATGCGGAGATGGCCGAACCTGAACCGGTCCAGGCAGCCACTCTGTACGAGCTCGCCAGTTCGGTCCTCGGCAGCGAACAAGCGCCCGCGGCACCCACGGTGCTGGCAGACCTCGATGGAATCACCCTCTACCACATGGTCAGTGCGGTACCGCCGGAAGCAGCCGACGACCATGTCGGCTCCCGATGGCTCTACCTGGGGCTGACCGACGACACCTCGAACCCCTACATCCCGATCGCGGTCATCTCCGACGCGGACCTCTCCCGCATTGCCGCCCCAGACTTCGAGCACGCGGTTTCTACGTGGGCACATGCCGCCGAACCCGGACTGGTCAACCTCTCAGACACGGCAGCGCCCGTTGGCGGCCGCAGCCCCCAAGAACACTACGCCGAAGCAGCCGCCGCGGCAGCGAAGACCCCCGACGAGCCCGCGCCCGTGGACGAGAGGTCCATCGCTCGCACAGCGCGCCAGAAACTGCCAGAGCTTCCTCAGTTGCCACAGCCGGCCCGCAGGCGTCCGAGCGAGGCCGCGGTGACAACGGAGCGAAACAGGCGCGTCCTGCGGCCATACGAGCACGCCGCACGGGCCCTCCGCAGCGTCAGCGAGGGACATCCAGTAACAGGCGATGCCCGCGAAGACCTTCGTCGAGCACGCCACTTTCTTGGGGATGCCGCCCAGGCCCTGGCCGAGTACGACAGTCACATGCCGGATTCCGCTCATGCCCGATCCGTCCGGGCGCAGCTGGATCATGTGGGCACGGGGATCGAGCAAGCCTTGGCCGCGCTGCCTGAGCGCCGCCCACAACTTCTCGGAGACGGACCCAACGGCGGAGCGTTCCTGCACCCGTGGGACCTCGCCGACGAAGACTTGATCAGCTTCCTGGGCACCGAACCCATGACGCCGGAGGGCAAAGCGAAGCCCTATACAGGACGCTTCCGCCGCCACCTCATGCCCGATCTCAAGTGGGACGAACTGGGCAGTACACCCGTACAGTTTGAGCTGATGACCTGGAACGAGATGCGAGGGGAGTGGGAAGCAGACGGGCTCGAGCACTACGCGACCATCCCTGTCGGCGGACTAGTGGAGCGCCTCACTCCCGAGCAGTGGAATGCGTGGCTTCGCCTGCAGCAGCCCGCCGCGGCCAAGCTGGTTGACGAAAAGGCGCCGGTGCAGGACGCCAACGATGAACCTCGCCCGCCGAGCACCAGCCTCGTGTCAGACAGCGCGACACTTCGCCGCGGCGCACGTGCCCACGGCGGAACGGGTGAGTCCGACGAGACCCAACTAACCGCCCCCCGCCCCGAAAACGCGACCGCCGCCGCTGACGACGTCCTTAACGGTGCGGCGCAGGACAACGATGGCGGCGGTATGACCGAACGTCAGAGCCGCGAGGACTCGGCCGGCTCCCAGCGCCAAGGGGCAACGGCAGCCCGGCCGGAGCCCGCCCCACTGCGCGCGGACCTGCTTCAGACTCATCCCGCCGGCACCGAGGAAACTCAGGCCACCCCCACGCCACCAGTCGAACGTGCCCCGGAGTCGCGCACAGAGGGCGCCGCCCGCCGAGCTGGGGCCAACACGCCCCCTGCCGGGAACGTCGGCACCGTCGCGGAGAAACAAGGCCTCCAGGCAGCGGTCTCGACCACCGAGGACCGAGCCCGCACGATCCGCGACCGCCTCGACCGGCCCGAAGATCATCTCAACGCCCTCCGTGAACTGTTCGAAGCCCTCGCTGCTTCAGCCAGCGGCTCCAGCACGGCCACGGTAAACGCCTCGTTCGGCGCACCTGCAGCGCATGAAACCAAGCCAGCCCGACAAGGCATGCCCCCAGCCCTCACCAGTGCCCGAGCGGACCTGAACACCCACATTGAGGCGATCAACGACTCCCCGCGTACCACGCCACGGCTCCGCACCGAGCTGGGCGTCCTCATCGCGCAGATCGACCAGACACTGCCGCAAGTAAACGCAAGCCACGTCAGCCAACGCCCCACCCTCCTGAACAGAGCACTCGACCTGCTCGTCCGCACAGCGGAACGCCTCAAGGACCTCGCCGCCAGACTGCAGGCCCCGGCGGCCAGCCAACGTATCGAGCAACTCACAGAACGCCTGCGCGGCTCCCGCCCTCAACTCGCCGCGCCTCTGCTGGCGCCCCGCGGCGACAAGCGGCTCCAGGCCTACGCCACCACCCAGAGCACCATCGAGACCCAGCTGGCCACACCCGACCTCCCCTTGGAACAGCGACACGCCCTCCAAGAGGAGTGGCTGCTCAACCGAGCACGTTGGCACCACCACTACAAGGCCCACCATGGAGAACCACCCGAGGGGCTCATCCCCCAGACCGGGAACCGGATCGCCGGCTACCCCACGGCACCTTCTCTGCGGCCCAGAATCATCCAGGAGCTGGGCGACTACCTCCGCAGGCGGGCCAGGGATCTTTCCTCTGTACCAGCGACCGCTACCCAGGCGGAGCTCTTCGTCATCCTGGCCGCCGCGTATGAAAAGCACTCGCCTCCCACATCCCCCACGACTGCTCCACCACAGCCACCCCTGAGTACCTACCGCTCGCCGCAGGCCGCAGATCGCCCGGACGTCCGTGCTGCCGCGCGCCGCCTGGCCTCCGAGGCCACCCGGCGAGCAGCCAACACATCCGGCGCTGCGCTCCCGCCTCGTACTGGCGACCGCACGGTCGCTACGCAGTCGGAGCAGCAGCGGACAGTGCATCCCGCCTCTGCATCCGCAGCCCGTGGCCCTTCCCCGACCTGATCTTCACCGCAGTCGACGCACCCGGAATCCAGGTCCGCCATGCTTAGAGCCCGCGACACCGACGCTCCGCCAAGGTGCCCCCTTCATTGCACCAGGCTCCACTGACAAGCTAGATTGCATCCGGCCTCGGCGTGTCGACGGCAAGACCATGCCTTGCCGGAGAACGAGCACCTGTGGCGGAACGGAGCTGCACACCGCTCCCAAACGGCAAACCGACAGACGGAGCGCGCCATGTCGAGCACCCCGAGCCTGAGCGATCAGTTCGCCCAGCGGCTCAGTGCGCTGCCCGAACTCATCACCTTCCAGCAGATCGCGGAAGTGACCCTTCGGGACGTGGACGCGGTCCGGCGGTGGCAGAAACGGCCAGGCTTCCCCCCGCTGGTCGATCGCAAGGGGCCCCAGGGAGCCCGGCGCTTCAACCGTGACCTGTTCGGTGACTTTTACATCAAAGAGAAACTCGCTGCAGCAGAAGCTGGGACCGCGCCCGGTCCCAAGGCAGCCGACGCCCTCGGGGAGATCCCCGACACCCCCGGGCTCAGCCTGACCGCCGGCGAGATCGCCGCTCTACGCAAGGTCAGCATCACCGCGGTCCACAAAGCCGCGTCTAGCGAAGGCTTCCCCGAACCGACAGGCGTACGCAGCGCGTGGCGGACGGTGAAAACTCTCATCGAAGGAAGCCAGTCAGACGCGGTGCTAGAAGAGGAACTGCTCAAGCACGACGTCAAGCGGCAGACCCTCGAACGCCTCGCCCATGACGGAATGCTCGAGCGCACACGGGAAAGTCGCTACCGGCTCACCCCGGCGGGCCGCAGAAACTCGCCTCGCCTCGGCACCCAGCAGTATCTCGCTTGGGAACTCCTCAAGCAGTGCTATCCCCGATCACTGCCCATTGACGACATCATGAAGGTCGGCATCTCGCGCACGAATTTCGCAGCCATGGTCGCGCGAGGCGATGCAGTACTGGATGCCAGGACTACCTACCGTCTGACCGCGGCGGGCCGCGACAACGACCCGGTGGAAGAGGGGTATGGCGAAGGCGAATACGAGTACGACGCAGCCCAAGTCGCAAGATTCTACCGGGGGGAGCACCAGAGAAGTCGGCGCGTGGGCCCGCTGACTGTCAGCCACCTCGAGCAATGGGCGCAGCAAGTCGGCGATACCTGCGTCCGCGCCGAGATCGCCCAAGCGGCAGGGCGTTCAGAGGACTGGGTCGCCAAGAGATTGAGGCGCAAGGGCGCGCCCGCCCACTTGGGACGAAGGCAGCTCAAAGTTGGCCGGACGGCTTATGAGTACGACACCCGCACGATCGTCGACTGGCTCAAGAAGCAGTTCAACATCGAGGACTAGCCGGGCCGGCCGTGGCCGCCACGACGGGAATCGCCTGATCATGGGGAGCGCGCTGCTGTTGCACCGGTGAGCTTCTGGCTGAGCTGGGCCGGGTGCCGAACTTCCCAGTCGATCCCAGGAACCGAGGAGCCGAGAGCCGACGCACTGGCGGCGAAGGTCGGTGCTGCCGCTGGCTCCTGCCTGGGGCCGGTCTGGTCACGCAGCTGCGGCCCACGGGCCTGCCGAACGTCTTCGCACAGCTGCGCCGGTCCCTGACCCTCTGGAGAGCCCGGACGCCCGGATGCATCAAAGAGGCAGAGCTGTCGGCTCATGGGACAAGGCTGCACTGGCCCGTTACCGATCGACCGCGGCGGAGGACTCTCCTCTTGCCCGTATTCACCTCGACGCCAGGACGCCAAATCTGGATGCCGCCAGTTTCTGGCACCCTCTTTCGTGGCCTCCAGGCATAGCCTGGGAATGCAGCAGTGGAGCCCAAGGGGCGCAACGCTGACGCAGAGCCTATGAGACGGCCAAATCTCGCGCATTCAACAGCGCCAGCTATCGAATGGAATCAAGCAAAAACATAGTTTGCAGGTGTCCGAATCGGACCAGGACCGAACCCAGCTCCTGATCGATCCCACCTGGAGATTCCATGACCATGGCCCCGGCCGCCCCTGCGCCCGACAGGGCACGCAAGCTCGAATACCCCATGGCGTCTGACTACGTGAAAGACTGGACCGCCAAGCGGGCCCTGAAGGAGTTCATCTCCAACGCGATCGACGCGTCCCCCACATACAGCGCCACCTGGTCAGAGGGGCTCCTCACGATCGAGGACGACGGGCCCGGCATTCCGTACGAGGGCCTGTTGTTCGGCGGTTCGGCCAAGGACTCCCGCCACATCGGACAGTTCGGCGAAGGCAAGAAACTCGCCCTGCTCGTCCTCGCCCGTGACTCCCAGATCGGCGCGGTGGCCGTCGAGACCGTGGGCTACTCCTTCAGTGCTCAACTGGAGGACAGCGACTTGTTCAAGAACATCGGGACCTCCGGCAGCACAAACAGGCCCCGGGTGCTGACCCTGACGTTCACGGACAGCCAGCGCGTCCGAGGCACACGCATCACGGTCGAGTGCGACCAGCAGCTAGCCGAAGAACTCCTTTCCGAGATCCGCTACCTCAACGAAGCGAACTACAGCCCGCCTCAGAACTCAGCGTCCATCGTCCTCGACGGCCAGCCAGGACGCATCTGGATCGGAGGGATCTTGGTCACCACCGACCCCCGTCTGATCGCCAGCTACGACCTCCCTCTGGCCACCGCGAAACAGCACCAAAACCGCGACCGCACCATCGTCAGCAGCCGGGTACTGGAACAGCACATCCAGACCGCGCTCGCCCAGTGCACAAACCCCGAAATCCTGACGAGGTTCGTCGACCACGCCCTCAACGACGGCGAACTCGCCGGTCCCGAGGCGTTCTTCACCAGCGTCACCTCCTATGAAGTCCGACAGACGTTCCGCGAAATCGGCCAGGACCGATGGCCCGACGGGCGGATCTACCACAACGCCCGCAACCTCGCGCAGGAAGTCGAACTCGGCCTCCAAGACCGGGGATGGAAGTGCGTCACCAGCGGATTGAACCCCGCCGAGCACCGGGCCCTCATGCACCTGCTCGGTGTGGGAGACCCTCCCCAGGCCGAGGCAGCTTCCCGCAACCGCGATACCCCCACCCGCACCACCACCTGGACGACGACCGCCAAGCTCAGCCACTCACGCCGCCGAACCCTGGACCTAGCCCGAGGCATCATGGAAGCAACCTTCGAACGTGGCTGCCTGGGAACCCTCCGAGTCTTCACCCACCACGAGGCCGGGCTCAACGGCTGCTCGGCACGCGGCGCCTACTGGCCCACAACCGACACGGTCGGCATACAGGACCACCTCCTCGACGACCTCACCGACACCCTCCAAACCCTCTTCCACGAGTACGGCCACCGGCACGCCGCCCGCAACCCCGCCGCGTTCAAGAGCTACTTCGACCGAACCCGGGACTTCGAGAGGGCACTCTGCACGGCCGCCTCTCTCGCCCTCACCCAGCTGGGTAACCGCGAGCACCGGAGGATCCCGCTCCTCGACGCAGAGGTCTGGGACGCGGAGAAGCTGCCTGCCGGGGCCTACCTCACCACCCCTCATCGGGAAGCCAACCCGGTGAGCACCGCCACCCTGCGGCGCGAGCACACCAAGGCACAAGCGCCCGAGCCACGCCGTCTGCTTGCGGACCTTGCCATTGCCCGTCTGGCATCCCTCCGTGAGGAGACCGGCAAGACGCTGACCGAACTCATGAAGCCCCTCGCCCTGCAGACGCGTCACCTCGGGCTCATCACCCGACCACACCCCGCCGGATACCGACGCCCGCACGGATTCTCCACGCTCCCCGAGTACGCCAAGTCCGAAGCGCTCGGCCGTCTCCTTGGCATCCACCCGCCCGTCTTTTACCTGGCCCACATCGCCGTCGAAGGCCCCCTGTACCGCGTCAGGAACAGGCGCGACCTGAGCTGGCGCGAACCCCTTGCGTCCGGAGTCGCGAGTGCCGTTTGCGCCCTGCGTGAGCTTGGCGGCGCCTACGCCGCGCAGGCTGATGCCGTGGAGGCCATGGCGGCCGGTCGAACGCCCTACGACGCCGAGGGCAAGTGGCTCTCACCGGTCACGGCGCTCATCAAGGCGGAGATGGACCGCCTCAAGTAGCTGTCAGCGCACCCTAAGTCTGCGGCCGAGGCGGTCACACCGCACCGGCCGCAGACCGGCCTGATGCAGCACGCCACTCCACAACGCACCAGCTACCGCCGGCCTCCCGCGCACACATCTCCCTCTCCGACTGGGAGCCACCACCTCTAGCTCACCAGGACCGCCATAGCTCTGGGCTCTGGCGCCATGGCCCGGGGGCGGCCGAAGCGCGATAGCCGCCCTGGGTATTCCCCATCGCCGGAGCGGTCATCTGCCAGCGCCGCGCCCACCTCCGACCGACTGATCGAAGGAGCCACACATGAACCCGCAAAGCCACCAGCTCGCACTACCGCTGCCCGCCCCCGATACCTGTCAGCGCTGGAACTCCGGCCGCCATAGTTGGCGCCGAACCAGCGAGGGAGGATTTGACCACAGGGAATACCGCGTGGTCGCAGTCGCTGGAAATGCTATTGCAGCCGCTCGATCCTTCGTGCGGACCCATCACTACAGCAACACCTGGCCGTCGGTCAGCCTTTGCTATGGCCTCCTCGATGTGACCGGCGTTGTACCGAGGCTCGTAGGAGTTCTCACCCTTGGAGTCCCGATGAGGCAGGCTGTACTCACGGGCCCCTTTCCTGATCTACTCCCGTATCGGCAGTCCCTTGAATTGAATCGGCTCGTCCTCCTGGACGAAGTTAAAGCGCCGGCAGAAAGTTGGTTCGCGGCCCGTTGCTTTCGCCAGGCTCATGCCCATGGTATTCGCGGGATCCTTGCTCACAGCGACCCCCAGCCACGCCTCCGACAAACTCCGCACGGCCCTGAACTGCTATTTCCTGGTCACGTTGGTACCATTTATCAAGCTCTTAATATGCAATATCTGCAGCGAACACGAGCCAGAAACCTCACCGTGCTCCCAGATGGATCCGTTCTTGCCGAACGCACCATCGCTAAGATAAAAGCAAACCACTCCGGGCATGCGGGCGCCGAAAGGCGACTCGAGGCACTCGGCGCGCGTCCACGGCTTCCGGGAGAGCCCGGAGGCCGCTGGCTGACCGAAATTCTCTCACAGATCGGCGCCGTAGCGATGCGTCACAGCGGCAACCACCGCTATGCCCTTCGCTTGCGCCCCTCCAAACGGGAACGCTTCCTCATGCCAGCAGGCTTCCCCTATCCGAAACGCGACGCCACTAGGTGACCCAATTCCGAGCCCGCCAAGTAGGCGTCAGAGCAGCGACAAAAAGAGAATGAAGGGCTGGTGCGGTGCCTAGAAAACAGGTGCCGCACCTTTCTTGTATCACTTCACGGATCTCCCGAATTCATTGAATGGCGACGCCTCAATAAATACCGTTCGAACTGTAAGAGCTGGCGAGACACTAGAGAGGAAACTGCTGGTGAAGACAGTTCAGACGACCGGGCTCGGGGCCGACAGCTGGGCAATCACGCTCAAATTCCTGAACAGCCCAGAAAAATACGGTCTGAAGCCCGACCTGTCCGACCTTGTTCTGGTACATGCGGTTACGGGTAATGAATTCCCGGACACCCTTACTACGGCGGAAAAGTACCTGCTGCCTCGCCTTCGGGAGGCCAATGTCCGTATGGTGCAGGTGAGTCGAATGAGCTCTTCTGACGCTGATGGAATCGCCGTTCTCGCAGACACCCGGCAGCCCCGCAAGATATTTCAGCAGGGACCCTGGCGTCTGTCAGACTGGCTCATGCGCGCTGGGACCGTTCCCCAGGTCGCCAACGGCCGCCGGACCTGCTCTATACGCTCGAAAGGGTGGGTGCTGGATAACATTCTCGACCACGTTCTTGAGGGAGACGAATGTAGGCGCGCCATCGGATACAACAATGACGAGATCTCTCGAATGCTCAAGGACAGTCAGATTCAGGATCAAGTGAATGAGGCTGCGGGAAGGATCGTCTGTACCCCGTACTACCCACTCATCGAGGACAAGATGGGACGCACGGAAGTAGAGCAGTATGTGCTTCAGAACTCAGGAGTCGTCGTAAACAAGTCATATTGCTGGATGTGCCCATTCTCGGGTGTGGCCGCGTCCCGGGACCGGCACGAGGCCCGACTGCGGCAATACCCGGAACACGCTGCCTATGTGCTGCGAATGGAACAGGCTTCGCTCGCGCTCAACGAGAACTCTTCGCTGTACGCGACCGCCACGCTCCTCAGCCGATTGCTGGAGGATCCCGCCAACGAAGCCATCATTGAGACCTACCGCCGATCTCTCGAGACAGCGCCACACGCCGTCTACGAGGTGCGCCGGATCTACGACGCCGCGCGCACAGACGACTGCCGCCAGCACCATGGGAAGAAGTGCGGCACCCCGCGGTGGTGGTGCCACGAGCCCCGCACCGAGGCCTGCCGACGGGAGCACCCTCCACTTGAGCACGTCGTCGGGCATGACGAGCAGGGCGCTCCCATCACGCGGTTCGACGCGCCGTGGTGCGAGGGCCCTGTTCAGTGCCGAGGAGAGGCGAAGAAGGGGGTCGCCTGGCGGTCGGTGCGGACCCTCTGCGAGGGGCCGCGCGCAGACGCGGAAGCCTTGGTGCGGAAGTTCGCGGCCCGAAGGGGAGCTCAACTGGACCGGGGAGCGACCTCTGGCGTCGAGCGCGCCCACTACCTCCGTCGGGACAGCGGCTATCCGTGTGCCGAGGCATATCTCGTGGCGGCCCCTGTCGGTATCGCCGACAAGGAACGGCCGGGCTTCCAGGAGAAGTGGCTGAAGACCACAGGCCGCTCGGGCACCTGGTACCCGCCGCTGCGCGACTACGCTCCAGCCGCAAGCGAGCGGCTCAATGGCCCAGTGCCGATTGTTCGGCTCGACCTGGCTGCCTGACAGGACAGGCCGGGGGAGGGGCCGGTCTTGCGACTGGCCCCTGCATCACCCGTGGGCCGCGGCCATCAGGCCGAAGCGACCGCGTCGACCCTCCTGGCCGGAGTAGCAGATGGCGCCGTTCGGGCCGCCGCTGAAACAGCGGCGGCCCGAACGCGAAGCCAGCCACGAGAGCAGAGCACCACGAGCGCGGCGGCAACGGAGGCCCCGAGCGCAACGCCGTAGTTGCCGTCAGCCCAACCAGCCACGGCCGACCCTGCTGCGATTCCCAAGTTGACCGCAGCTATCAGCCAGCCGAAGGCTTCAGTGGCCGTTCCGGTCGGCGCGACTGTGTTGATGACTAGGCAGGCTGCGCACACCAGAGTTGAGAAGCACACCCCCGGAAGGATGACGAGAGCCGCGGATGGGGCAGCGCCCAGGCCCCACATCATCGGCACCCATGCCGCCACGTGACCGACGGCCAATAGCACGAGATGGGTCAACGGGCCGCCAGGCCAGCCCCGCGCACCATAGACGAGTCCTCCGACAAGGCCACCGAAGGACATGAAGGCTGGCAGGGCGCCGGCGAGCCAGGCCACGCCCAGGGACTCGCCTTGAGCAGCAGCGCAGACCCGCACCGCGCCGACTGCCCCTCCAGCGCATATGAGAGCACCCAGCAGCACGAGCACCTCCCGGCTGCGCAGTGGACCGAGCCAATGGCGTTCCGCCAGGGCGATGGGCCGCAGTTCACGAGCAGGCCGTGCCAGTCCCAGGGACAGACCTCCGACAACCCCGACCGCCGCGGTCGCAGCAAGCGCCGCCCCAGGGGCAAGAGCGGCCAGCAGCGCGGCCACCAGAGGGCCTACCACGTACACAGCCTCTTGGGAGCCGTTGTCCAGAGCGTACGCGGCGCGGAGATACCCAGACCGAGTGGGCAGAATCCTCGGCCACAGTGTGCGCAGCCCCGACTCCAGAGGCGGGTTCGAGAGTCCGGCCACGGCCGCCAGCAGCACGCTAAGGCCAGTGCTTCCAGTGCCCACAACAGCCAGCACCCCGAGTGCGCTGGAGGCGGTTACCGCGCCGGCCACGATCGGGAGGGAAGGACCATGCCGATCCGCGATGCGTCCGAGGACTGGCTGTCCAACGGCGAACGCCACCAAGTACACAGCCGAAAGAACGCCACCGAAGCCGAGCGATCCGTGCTCGTCATGCGCCGCGAGGAGCAGGCTCACCGGGGCCATAGCGTTGGGTAGACGCCCCACCAAGGTGGAGAACAACAGACGTGCCGCGTAGGGCGTGCGAAGCAGATGCGCATAGCTGACGTCGGCCGGCCGGTTACTGGAACTTCGGCGATGGTCAGTTCTGTTCACGTCAACTCCTTGCCTCGGACTACGACGGGCTGGGCGTGTGCGGCCCTGGACCTGCGGTCGGAGAGCGCGGTAGTCGACGCTTCCTAAACGCGCGCAGCACAACAAGCGCTTGAAACAGGGGAGCTGGGAGGCTCCTGCGAGGCGGGAAGGCTCATCGCCTATGTCCCGCTGTACGGGAAGTCCCAAGGTTGCTGGCCCGCCGAGGGACGGATCACAAGAGAGATCGAACGAGCCACGCTGAACCGCCCCCGACCATCTCTTCTGACTGAGTAGAGCGCCCCTCGTGACGCCCCGTGCTGGACTCGGCCTGCAGGAACTGGCCGCGCCCACCCATGCCTCGTGCGGCGAGCTCCTGGACCACACAGCTGTCGGCCGTCACCGAGCACCAGGTCACCGAAATTCCCCACCAACTCTTGAATGCGCTCAGCCACCTCCCTACGTTCACCTCGCCCCCACATCACCCCGTGCTACCCAGCCCTGCTGCGCGGGCCGCCCCATCACCAACCTCACGCCAAGGGATGACCCCATGGGAAATGAACGCCGCCGCGCTTACCTGCACCTGGCGACCTGCCCAGCCGATGAGCAGCCACAACTGCACGCATTGCTGACCGGTCGCGGATTCCGCGAGGCGCCGGGCCCCTCCATGCCTACACAGCTCAGCGACGACTCCCTGTACACCTGCGACGACTTTCCCGTTGGGACCGACGAGGCGGCGGGCACAGGCGAGTTCGCCCACACGATCATGGTCAGCGCCCTGATGGAGTGCGCGCCTGGGGCGTCCTGGCGCTTCTGGAGCGGCATCGGCTACGCCGACGGAACACAGATCATGGGGGAGCTCAACCTCCACCATCCGTCGCTCGGGCTATTCCCAAAGCCTCACGCTGCCCTGGACTGTGACGACGACGGCCGGGTGTGGCTTTCCGTTGCCACCGTCGAAGACCTGCTCCAACGGTCCGCCGCGGGTGAGCCCGTCGACCTGGCGGCTATCACCGGAGGCCAGTGGGAGGCTCTCATCAGCCAAGAAGCACAGGCCCAGACCACACGCCGTCTCAAAATCTGACCCAACCCACAACGTTAACTCACCGCGAATTCAGCACCCCGTACAGAGAGCCCGGGCGGCGCGACCGCGGCGCCCGGGCCCGACCAGAGGAACCAACGATGGACCTGTTCAACCCGCCGCCTGGCGCCACCTCCAGCACACTCGCAGCAGCTGATCTGCGTCGTCTGGGGGACCGCACCGACGCCGAACTCACCATCATCAGGACACGCGTCACGGAGCTACTCGTCGCGCGCCGACAGGCAGCTGCCGCAAGCGCACTACGGGATCTCCTTCAGCCGCCCAGCCCCCCGCAGACCGGCCTGGCGCGTGCACTGGTGCAGCCCGACCGGACCGGACAGTTCGTGCTCCACTACGACGGAGGAGGCGCTCGGTCGCTGAACCTGGACACAGAACACGCCCCCTTGCTCGACGCCGCCATCGCCAGCCTGATCGAGCTCGGTGCCGAGATGATCGCAGGCCGCCTGCTGATCAGAATGTCGCCGCTCGCCTCGACAAACCTGCCTTGCGCAGTGTGTGACTCCACATCCTGCGGTGCTCCCGACAGTCTGCCCGACGGTAGGTGTGCCGCCTGCGAAGCCCACCTGCACCGCGAGCACAGGCTCCTCGGTGTGAACTGCTCGGAGTTCGTCCCATTCTGAGCGCACCGCCAGAGGCGCCAAGATCCCCGCACCATCAGCCGCCCCGCAACCCTCGCGAACATCGGGAGCGTCAGTACCCTGAGTGATGTTGAAGGAGCCGAAGTGACAAGCATTGAATGGCTGCAAGGAAATCTGCGAGCTGTCGTAGATGGGTTCGTCGCGAACCCTAACCGGGCCCAACCCGAGATCGTTACTGCCGAAGACGGCGAGCCCGTTGCAGTACTCATGCCCCTGCCGATGCTCGTGGCGCTTCTCCGAGCTGAACGCATCGACAACGCCGACATTGCCGACCTTGCTGGCAAGCGAGCCGCCGAGGCCGGGGAAGAGGGCGTCAGCCTAGAGGAACTCACGCGGCTTGTGGCGGCCCACGACCCCGAGAATGCAGCAGAACTGCTTCAGGGTCTCGGCCCCGCCGACGAGGACCAGCCCGGCTGACGGAGGCCAGGACGATGCGAGTAGACCGCTACCGAAGCCACCACCTCCCGCAGGTGGGTGCTGACATCGCGGCCCTCGGCGATGTTCAACTGCAGAGAATTGCGCTCATCCGCATCGGACAGCTCGCCGCCGAGGAAATTCGAGGAAGACGGCTGAAGAAGCTACGCTCCTGGCCAGCCGAACTTGGCAACTGCTGGAAGCTGTACTTCGACCTCCAGGAACACGACATCGGTCGTCGCCTCAACCAACAAGCTCCGCGGTACCGCATCGTGTACCGCTTCCTTCCCCCAACTGACACCCCGCACGACACCGACCGTCGCCCGCGACTTCAAGTCCTGGCCGTCGGCCCCCGCCGGCAGGCCGAGGTATACGAACGCGCAGCTGCACGAATCACTCTTCCCGACGTAAAGATCGAGCAAGCGATCCAGCCCCAGGAACGCGCGCCCGAGGCTCGGCCGGCCCGTCCCGCGCTGACGCCCGCGGCGGCACAACTAGCAGCACTTGCACGAGATTCCGCGCAGGCCTCACGTAATCGGACTGAGTACTTCCGCACGTCCCTTCCTCCGCCCCCACCCCTGCCGACACCCCAACGATCTAGCACCTCACCACCACCGAGACCGCCCATCCAGCAACACATACCTCCGCCCCCCACCCCCGGGAGCCCCGTGAGACCCGGGCCCTGAGCCGTAGCGCTGACTGGCCCCGACCCGCTCGAATTGCTACCCGGACCACCCGACGCCCTACAGGAGATCACCAATGCCGAACACCACGCTCGCACGACGCGTCCACGCCCACCTGCACGACGACCTCACCACGACTGAGGACCTGGCCCTCGTGACCCTCCGCGAGGCCCGCGCCCTCAACGGCCACGCCGATGACGAGCACGCCCACGCCATGCCACAGCGTGCCGGCCACGCGCTGAGCCTCGATGCACTCGATGCAGCCCAACTCTTCTCGCCTGACCTGACACGCGCCGCCGCACTCGACGCCCTCGGCCAACTGGCCAACGGAGCCGATGCCATCGACTGGGATGCAATCCTCGACCCTTATGGCTTGGACACCGCTATGGGCGCAACGGCCTGAGCGGCGCACCGGCGGCACCAAGCGGGAGGGATCAGCGCACCAACCCGAGCGGACGATACGGCCAGGCCTGATGCGCCCACGCGGTTCGCCACCGCGGTCCCCCACGCGTCCCGGCAAGTGCGAACCTCGAGCACGCGGCGCGAAGCCGGCTCTGATCTCACCGTCGTCGCATCGTTTCTCGACTGGAACCTTCACCGCGTAGCCACTGGCCGCCCCGAGCCTGGAATCTGGATCTTGGACGCTCTCCGCCCACCGGCTCACGTTCGATGGGACGCGCTGGTCCTGCGACCGTGATGGATAGGGAACGGTGAATTCGGCACCGTCAGGTCATCACGCCGGGCTGAGGCGGATCAGCAAAAAGGGGCCCGGGGTGAGAGAGCTACTGCATCCAAGCGCCTGCCCTTGGGAGGCCGTCGGACCGGTGGCGAGCCTCTCCGGCAGTCACGAGAACTGCCACCGTGAATCATTGAATGGAGAATCGCAGCTAAATAGATTGCAGGTCATGAGTGATCGCTCAGCTATCCCAGTCATTCGATGAGGAGACGCCATGGCCACCAAGGGAGCCAACCAGCCCGCGACCGCTGCCAAGAGCTACGAGCTGGCCGTCGAAACCGCTGGCCTACTCGCCGACGCGGTTGAGAAACGCTACGACCGGTCCGCCTCCGGCTATGCCGCAGCGCTCGCAAGCCTCTGCACCTTGCATCAGCTCCAGCTGTCCCGGGAGTGCGTGAACTGCCATGGAAGTGGCGTCGTTGACGGTGACTCCTGCCCCAACGTCGTCGCGCACCATGCGGCCTAACCGGCGCACCTTGCGGGCGCTCGGCACGCGTCCTGCGGGGCCGCTCATGGCAGGCCGCGTCCCTTGCCCACGCGCCGCCCCCATTCCCGCCACGCCACCAGCTCACCCAAGAACAGGGCGCTATGACCTCCGTCCAGATGCTTCTACTGACCGGCGTGCTTCTCGGCCTGTCGCTCGTGATCTTTGCGGTCTGGGGCCCCAAGCCTGCCCATCGCTGGCTGCTGGCCGTGTCGGCAGGCTTCACCCTGGCTGGCCTCGCCGGCCTGGCATTCGGACGAAACCCTGCGCCCGAGCTGATCGCCGCATGCCTGTGGTTCCTGATCACAGTTGCGAGCTGTGAACGACCCCAGGACAGCTCTGTCAGCCACCAAAGCACCCAGCGATCAGGCAAAGGTAGCCGCCGCGCCTCGTGGTGACGTCCGCCAGCAGCTGAACTCCTGCCCGGATTACAGGCAACTCCTCATGCTGACCGCTTGAACCCACAGACCTCCGGGGCACCCACTATCGGGTGCCCCGGGCGCACCGGCGAATGAGCACACCGCCAACGCCCGCAACGAAGGGACATCACCGTGTACGAGAAGCCCGACCTGAACGGCCCGCTCGCCCGGCTCCGCGAGAACACCGTGGCCTTCAAAGCCAGCCTGGACCAGCACCTCTCCGACGAGCGGAAGGGCAAGGGCATCGCTTGGGACGTTGAGCTGATGGAGCAGCGTGACGACATCGCCGCGGCGATCGTGAAGGACTTCGGCGTCATCGACGAGGAGATGTCCAAGCGTCGGGTCATCGACAGCCCCGCCCCATCGGCCTGGACCATCGACCGTCTTTCCGACGAGCAGCTCACCGCGGCAAAAGCCGATTGGCCCGAGCTGGGCATGTTCTCCGACGAAACGGTTCGCCGGGTTGCTGACGTCCTCGGCATCCGCATGGTGAGGGCCATGGCGCAGGAGGCCATACGGCGGTCTCCCGCCGTGCTCCAGGCCCTCGATGGCCACGCGTCCTAGCAGGCCGCCCCACGCTGTGCGGTCCGCCCTGATGCCCCGGAACGGCAGCCGTGACGGCGTTCCCTCCCCACGCTGAGGTGGGTACACGGCTCACCCCTTCAGCCACGGTGGTTAGGAAATGCAGGAGCCCACCAGTGATACCCCGCGCCGTGTCCCGCGGAACTGGTGGGCCCTGCCCAACGAACCCATGCTCGACAGCGAGCGGCGCCCCTGGCTCAGCGAGAGAGCAGCGCGCGACGAACTGGGCGGCGCGATTGTCTGCCCCCCCCGGAGGCCATCGCCACGCAGCTAAGTTGTCGACGCCATCGCCGACGGCCCCGAAACCAACGGTGTGGAGCACTACCTGACCTCGCTCCTGACCTCCACGAGAGGAGGTCGTGGCCGCCCTGGGCTGGCTCCCCGGCCGCCCGTGCCGCAGGCATCGATGGCCAGCTCCACGGCCGGCTGGGTCGCTGAGAAGGCCTATAGGGGCAGCCGCGCCCATGACCTCCCGGCCGGGCCATCGGCGACACGGTCGAGGAGCCATGAGCACCTGGAAGAGATATCTCCTACTGGTCAGATCACCGCAGTACCCTGCCTCAACCCGGAGACCGGATGGGGCCGGGCGCATTGAATGCTGCATATCGAAAACATAGTTTCCAGCTGAGTTGCAACCGACTCGCACGCGTCCCAGCGTGCCCGTGCCCTCGAAGGGATTCACCACATGCAGCCCAACGCCGACCTCGCCCGGCGAGTCCGCGACCACATCTTGAACCATCCTGCCAACTACGAAACCGGCGCCGCGATGAACGGCCCCCATGCCCAGCTCGCCCCCGGTGAGATGCCTGAAAGTGACCCGGCCGCCGGAATCACTCGCCTCGGCGTAGCAGGGTGGGCTGCGTTCCTCGGGGGCCACACGCTGCTGAACAACCGATATGGCGACTATGCGAACGTCAGCGGGGCTTCGGTGCTGGCCGAAGACGATGAAGGTGAAATCACCGATGTCTACTCGGCCGCAGCCAGCGCGCTCAACCTTGATCAGCCACAGGCCTACGCTCTCTTCCGGCCCGACCTGGCAACCTACGTCGTACTCGATGCTCTACATCAGCTTGCCCAAGGAGAGCCCCGCATCGACTGGAACAGGGTCCTGAACTGGGACGCCGACCGTGACCCAATCCTCGCTCAGCTCATCACGGCAAGCGACTGGACCCACGAACAGCTGATGCGTCCTGTGCACCACAATGAGGAGTCCGTCGGCCACCCTGCCAAGAGCACGCGCGACGAACTCACGGCGGGTGCGCTCATACGCGTGACCTTCACGGCCTGCGTCAAGAGCCACTACGGCGGCACCATCACGCTGGACAACGGCACTGAACTGCCTCAACACGACGCCCTGGGCGACCTCACAGTGCTGACCCCAGGCTGGCGACCGGGCGACCTCGCCACCTACGAGGGCACCACCCTCTTCCGCACACGCACCCGCGATGGGCATGACATCTGGGTGAACAGCCAGGAGAACCCCGTCTGGGATGACCGCGTCGACCCCGCCAAGGTCACACTCACCCCCGTGACTGCTGGATGACTCGGTGACTCTGGGCCGGGCAACGTCCGTCCCTGACGCTGCCCGGCCGACCCCCACCCTTGGTGCTGCCCGGCCGGGCAGCACCAAGGGCTGCCGCACCACCCCGCCCGCCCATGCCGAGCCTCGGCACCTGAGCCATCGCGACGACGCCGTCGTTGCGCCCCACATACGCGACCTCCTCGAGAGTCTCTCTGTGTGGCGGCTGGGGACTGAGGCGGGAACACGGAGAGCCGCAGGAAGGCGGAAGGGGCGGAGGGAGTGCAGTCCCGCCACCCGGCAAACCTTGAGAACTTCCAAAGCGCCAATTCATTGAATGGCGTCACGTGCACACATAGTTTGCATTCAACGGCGCACCTCGTTGCCTAGCCCAGACACACAGCAAGTACTGACGTTCGCTCACTCCCACCCATTCATCTCACGGGTGGCTTCTGCGACAAGGAAGGCCGCAACTTCCATGCTTCACACTGATACCCTCCGCCGCCTTGCCCAGGCCCGCGTTCAGGAGGACTGGGAACACCAGCTCACCGCAGGCATCTATACCTCGGGCCCGGTGTATGCCGCCAACCGGGGGGCGGTCGCCCGGCGCTTGGTCGCCGACGCCCTGCGCCGCGCCGGCCTGGAGACGACCCGCATCGACCGGTACCAGCCCGAGCGAGGCCGCAGGCGCGGCTTTCTGGTCACCGGTGACGAGACTGCGGTGCGCATCACCATGCATCCCCTGCCCATGAAGGACGACGAGCAGGCTGCGGTGGCCCGCGCGGTCGCCTACAACGGACTGGAAGTCATCTGGCGAATTGACTGGGACCTCGTACGTGAGCGGCGCGCGGTGATCGTCCGCCCAGGCGTGTTCGACTGGCGGGGAGCGACCACCGTCCCGCTGGAAACCGAACCGATTCCGGTAGTGCTGCCCGAGCAGTGCGACCACCCCCGCGGTTACCTGTCCGCCGTCGTCGGGAAGTCACACGCCACCCTCGACCGGGACACCCCCCACCACTCGCCGACCTACGTTCGCCTACTCGCGGCCTGGACGCTGGAGCGTGGCGGTGCGGTCCTGAAATACCGCGGGGGACTGGTCACGATGACCGATCCAACCCGCCACGCCGTGTGGTTCTACTGGCCCGCACCCTCCTACCTGGCCAATCGGGAGTGTGCGCAGTGCGGCCATTTCCGGAGCGAACACGGCTCCGCCCTCTACGACGATGCATGTGCACGCTTCCAGGCTGACCGCGTTGCCCACTGACCAGCCACTTTCGGGCGGAGCACCGACCCCGCCCGTCGGGGCCCAGTCCCGCCAGCCCCGATGCCGCGCACATCCCGCCTGAGAGCGGTTCGCATAGACGGCCGCGACTGAGTGGAGTCGGGGCGGCTCTCCAGCCCTTGCAGTCTGCCGTACTGCCCATCCCACCACCCGAAGGGAACATGCCCCATGTCCATCGACGCCCACACCTCCGAAAGCCACTCCCACCCAGTGAGCGGCAGCCCCACCAGCCCCTACACCCCGGCTGGGCTGCCCACGCCCGAGGAGGCCATGCGCTACCTGGGCGGCACCTTCTCCTGGGGCGCCTTCCACGGCCGCAATGCGGTCGAAGGAGCCCTCGCCTCCACGTTCGGCATCACGATCGAGGACGCCGAGACCCTCACCGGCTGGCTCATCACCGCCGGATACCTCCTGGACGTCCGTTACGACCCCGCGACCGGGCACGTCTCGCGCATCCTGCGGGGCCACGCGCAGGTGTTCACTCAGGCCGTCGACCGCGGGTGGTGGGTGACCCGTCAGGGCCGAATCCTGGCCGAGCCGCTGGCCCGCCCCGACACGGACGCGCCCCGAGCGGGCCTGTACCTGACGGCCACCGCCGCCGAACGCCACTTCGCCTGACCCAAGTCCAGAGAGGGGGCAACGGCGTCACCCGGCCCCGCCGTTGCCCCCCCTCCAAGCAGCCCCCGGCATTTCGCCGCCAACCTCTAGGAGACCTCTTGAGCAGTGCGCCCGGCCTCTTCGACCTCACCCCGGTCAAGAACGCCATCGACCTTGCCGAGACCTATGACCAGGACGGCGCCCCGCTGTCCGCCCGCAGGAATCTGCTGCACGCCCGTACCCTGCTGGACCGCATCGTGCGCAGTACCGGCGCGGTCCCCGAGGACTTCTTCGTACCAGGCTCGACGTACGTCCTCGGTCACGGATTCACCGCACCCGAGGACGTCCGCTACTTCCTCGTCGAGCACGTCATGCGTCACCCCGACCGCGGGATCTGGCGTGCCGTGGGCTGGGAGCGCACCGGCCTTCCCGAAGCGTCCTGGCACGGCGGCTTCCACGATGAGGACGAGTTCGAGGATTGGACGGCCCTCCTGCCCGATGATGCCTGCACCTGCGTGACGCACTGCGACCAGGACCCGGCAACCGCCTGCTCCTTGTCCGGCATTCGACACGTGCACCCCGCTCTCCCGGGCCGCCCCGGTGCCTACGGGCCATGCCCCGAGCACCCGGACGCCCCCGGAGACCACTGACACCCGCCAGGGCCGGCCGGGGCCGGGTCCGACTGCCCGCCCCCGGCCTGCCCCCTCGGGATATGTCCCCGCACCAAACACCTAGCTCCCCGGGCGGACCGAAGCATCCAGCGCCCGCACTCCCCCACACCTTCGAACACCACGGAGAACACCCGATGAGTGACCGCGCCCTGCCCGACGGCTGGACGATCCACACCCGTTCCGCCCTCGGCCTGACCGCCCTCACCCTTTACGACGACGTCGGCGAGTTCTGCCAGACCGACTACCACGAGCAGACCGCCCCACCCGTCCACCCCGACGCCCGCACGATCCTGCGCGCCCTGGAAAGCCTCCCCGCCGTGCACATCTACCGCGCCCTGGACAAGGTCCCCGCCCCCCTGCGGGGCGCCGCACAAGCGCTCCTCAACAGCTACTTCGAACGCCTCGCCCAGACCCAGGCCGACGCCGCCGCACTTCGACAGGCGATCCCTGACTTCGATGCCCTCACTGCCTGGCTGCGCCGCTCAGTCCCCGACTGCCACACCGATGCCTACCCCGCCGACGAGACCGGCCGATTCAGCCTGATGCTCGCTGCTACTGGAGCCGCCGCCGGCCGACTCCTCGCCCTCCTTGCAGCCTGGCCACCCTTCGCCCGGGCCGGGGACGATGAGCTGCCCCCTGGCGTCACAGCTGACCTCGATACGACGACCACCCTCACCGTCACCCTGGACGCCCGCCACACCCGCATCTTCCTCGACTGGTACCGCAACGACTCTGGCCTCCCCCTCGACGTCGACGGCACCGACAGCCGTGTCGGCGAGGCAGAGCTCGCTGCCCGCATGGCCGCCCGCCTGCGGGAGATCGGCGTCGAGGCGGACACCGCCAACACCGGCTCCACCTGCTGGGTGGCCATAGTGCCCCTTTCTGAGCGACTCCATCTCGAAGTGTTCTGCCCGGAGGAGGAAGGGTGGAGTTGGACCCTGCACTGCGATGGCGAACAGATCAGTGTGGGCTACTGGTCCACGACGAGCACGGCCGAGGCTGCGAACCGCATCGCAGACCTGAAGGAATCCCTGGGCGCCACCGCCGCCTGACAGCGTTACCCAACCCGGCCAACAGCGCACCCGCACACGGGCAACCCGACGAGCAAACCCCCGGCCCCGGACCCCGGGGCTGGGGACGATCCCCGACTGCTTCCCAAGACGCCCCACGCCAACCGCGCGGCCCCCAATGCCAGCCAGTGCGACCACACTCAGGAGCCACCCCTATGACGTCCGCTCACGCCCGTGCCCTGCCCGACGGCTGGACGATCCACCTCAGCGCCGCTCTGAACCTGACCGTTCTGACCCTGCGCGCCAGTGACGGCAAGGACTGCGAGATCGGCTACCACTCCGGTACCGACTTGGGCAGCCCCGAACTCACCGTCCGCGCTCTGAACGAGATCACAGATCACGCCCTGCGCGCCGCAGCCCTGGAACTGCTCGACAACCACGCTGCACGCCGGGCAACTGTCCGAGCCAACGCCGACGCCTTCTCGGACGCTGTACCTGACTGGTCCGAGCTCACCGGCCGGCTGCACCGCGCAGTTCCGGGATGCCGGATCGAAACCGACCTTGACCACCAGGCCCTGGCTCTCACCATGACCCTGGCCGCTGACGGCCCCTCCGCAGGCCGACTCCTCACCCTCATTGCCTCATGGCCCGACAGCGCCACCGACGGCATCGACCGCGAGCTCACCGAGACCGGCACCCTCACCGTCCGCTTCACCCAGACCCGCGCCCAGGAATTCCTCAGCTGGTACCGCACCGAACCTGGCTTCGACGTCGACTTCGACACCGATTCCGTCTACCTGCGCGACGGCGAGGACGAGATCGCCATGTGGACCGAGGCCGAATGGACAGACGACCCCCGCCTGGTCCTCGGCATCGTCAACGCCGTCCACATCGGCAACACTCAGGGCCCGAGCGCACTACGCGACGCACTCGCCGCCCATCGCAAGCCCGCGTGGCCGCCTTTGCCCTGACGCGCCTCCGACAGCCTGGCGCAGCCCGTCATCCGCCCACAGGCCGCTCTAAAACCGTACGGCCGCGAGCGGCCCCTGCTCACCACGCCCCGGCCCCTCCACACCGGGTCACTGCCAAGGAGGCAGAACCCCTTATGAGCACACCCGTCACCGCCAACATGCCGGCCAGCTCTATCCCGGACCGTACAGCTGCCCTCCGGGCCTGGCAGAACGCCTTCCAGAAGCGGAACGCAGACAGCATGTTCCGAAGCGCCCTGGACCCGCTCGCACGTCAAATACGCTCCCTTCTGGCGCAGGCCCCAACCGGCGGAGAGCTGCTGACAATCAGCGCGGTGGACCAAATGCCGCAACGCGCACGGGACTTCTACGCACGTCTGATTGATGTTGCTGAGGCGCTGGCCGACCTGATGGAAGACCACCTGCCAGACAACCTCCACAGCCGTCATGCGACCCTGGCGCTGATCGGGGACGCGCTCGGCGCCTTCCGCAACGCCACAGCGCTAACAATGATCGCGACCTGTGGCTGCCAGACGTGCGAGCAGGCCGTCAAAGAGCGCAGCCGCGGCACGCAGACGGAAGACACCCACCCCATGAACCGCCTCAGCTACCCTCGTACGGCCACCGTCATCGCGGACACCACCCGCATGGCGCTTGCTGCCTTCGCCGCCGTCCCGAATCGCGCAGCCGCGCGCGGCCTGCACAAGGGCATCCACGACATGTGGGGATTCACCTACTTTGCCCTCCGCAACGTCGACGGGCCGCAGTGGGACGAACTCGGCCGGGACATCCTCGCCACATGCAAGGCGATCGGCGGGGCCGGGAGCGCGCCGGGCGTGGAGCCGCCCACCGTCATTGAAGCCGCAACCCGCATCATCGAGCGCTTCGAGGAGACCGCGGGCATCACCCGCCCAGAGACGGCGTCCGCGTTGGTCGGTGACCACGGATGACGGCGTAGAGACACCGAATCACGGCGTGCCATTGAATGCTGAGCGCTGTTTACATAATTTGCCCGTTGCTGGTGAAGCCGAGTCCATCGGCCGAGTACCGCGCTACCGCATGCCAGGACCGCCGCGCCCTCGCCGCACCTGCACCTTCTGACCGACCATCCCGTCGCCGCAATGCAGCCCGGATCGGCGCCAGGGCGACGGCCTCGCCATGTCTCACAGGAAGGCACCTTCATGACCTCCACTCCCAACTCCGCCACCATCGCACGCACCTACGCCAAGAGCGCCCACGCCGCGTTCAGCGCCGCCTGCGAACGACTGGCCGACCTCGCAAGTAACCGGCCCCTCGACCTCGACACCCAGCACCACGAAGCGTTCATCGCCACCCGGGCCCTGTTCACCATCTACAACCGGGCCATCCTCCTCGATGACAACGGCAACAGCTCCTACAACGATGACCGGGTTATTGACCGCCTGATGGACGCTCGAAACAGCAACGCACGGTCGCTCAAGCAGTCCAAGTCCCTCCAGTCCGGTCTGAACCAGGTCGAGGCCCACCACGCCCAGGAAGCCGCTCGCCGCTTCCTCAGCGACACCGCCTTCCTCGATACAGACCCGATCAAGGGGGAGGCCGGGCAGCAGCCCGCCACTGTCATCGTGGTCACCGGTGATGCCCTCCACGAGGCGCTCCTCGAACTGAACGCATCCGGCACCGTCCAGTGGCAGGACCTCAACGGTGGCGAGGTCCGGCTGCAACTGCCCCAGCGCAGCGACGAGGACAACGAGTAGACCGCACCGCGCGCCCTCGTCTGAGCCCCTGCGGGCCGCGTCCTTGGCTAACCGGCACAGGCGCGGCCCGCGCCGCCTTTGGCTAACCGTCCCGCGGGCCAGAACGCCTCATCAGAGGATTCCCTCTGCCGCCCGCCGCCCACTGGAGATCCCTGCATCCCCGTGGAACGGCCGACACGTCACAGCCCCCTACCGCGCAGAACCCACCCGCACGGAACGAGGCGCTCGATCGCCGCCCATCCGCGTGCTCTGCTGTCGGTGGCCAGATTGTCCGGAAGGCCGCACAGATGCGACTGGGGGGTGCGGCGCCGGCGCATGGCTGGCGGGCGGGAAAAGCGAGGCGGCAAGAAGGGGCGGGTGGCGGCCGGGCGGGGCGCCGAGTGCCGCCTTCTCGTCGTGCGACCCCGGCCCTCTGACCGGCGCGATGCGGTCTCCCGGCATCTCATCGCTTTTATTGAATGCAATACATCAACATCGTAGTTTGCATGTGTGGCGAGGGGGTGTGGGAAGCACCGCAGTGAACCCGCCGCATCACATCGGTACGACACGGGAGGCATCAATGTCTGTTTCTCTTCTGGGCCGAAAGACGATCGTCAGGCCGGGGGACACCGTCCTCATGCGGATCGCGCACTCCGAGGTCGCACGGGACATGCGTGTCGCCGGGAAGCTGATGCCGGTCCGGATTACGACGGGCAGCCGGGCGCCGATGGCGCAGATCCTGGGCGACTACGCCCACCCCTTCGGCGGCGCGGTCCACCTCGGCGAGGCTGGGTTTTTCTCCGGCACCGAGGAGATCCACAGCGACGCGATCGTCGCCACGCATCTCGCGTGGGCCCCGACCGCCGCCCCCGGCAAGTTCTACGTCTTCACCGACGGACACCGGATCGCCGATCCGTTCGCGCGGTTCGAGGACGCCCGCGACGAGGCCCGCAAGGTTGTCCGCGGGGAGGTCCGCTGGGCCGACCGCAGCCACATACCCTCGTTCTGGGTCCGCTTCGCTCCGGTCTCCCTGGACGCAAAGGTCAGCTACAGCTACGAGGCTCAGGGCCGCAACGGTGAGAGCCGCGCCACCCTCACGTCTGAGAAGTACACGGACTTCACCTCCGACGAACAAGCCATCGACGCCGCCAAGCAGCTCGCTGCCGCATGGGGATACGGCTACGCCGCCCGAGACGCGCACGTCCTGGACGACACCGGCGCCGAGCCCTACGTTTTCGGCGGCCGACGGATGCTCTGGAAGGGCTGACCTGTCCCGGGGGCTGGGGGTCCGAGCCCCGGCCCCCGGGTCCCTTGTTCTGACGCTGGCTGTCTCTGCGCGGCCCGGGCGCGGCCTGGCCCCATCCGTTGTCGTGGCGTACGCCCGCCGTCCCCCGTCCCACGGCCATCTCCGAGGAGTGCGGCATTCGGTCGCACCCCGTCCTGCCTCGAGAGGAATTCTGTTGTGAGTGTTGCTCTGCCCGTCGTAACCGCCGCCGTGTCCCTGCCGTTGTGGAACGTCGTGATCGGCCGGGATGACCTCGGTCCGCTGCCAGAGGGGGTCGCCCCAGGGGATGTGCGGGTGGCGCGTGCCGACATGGTCCGTGGTGGTGATCTCGTCGTTGGCTACTTTGACGAGCTACCCGGCGGTCGCTGGATGCCGACCGCCCATGTGGGGGAGATCTGCTTTCGCGCGCTGCCCGCACGGCACCACCGGTACCGAGACCTGTTCACCCTGGACGGCATCCTGTTCCAGTGGATGGGCCACGACCTGGCGCTGGTCGTCCCTGCGGGGCTGGCCCCGGCGACGTACGCCGCCGGCGACCGCGTTGAGCGGATCACCGAACGGCGCCCACACCACGAGACGCTTCCCCGCCGGTTCGAGCAGCACGGCACGGTGACTGGCGCCATCGACGGCGCGGTGACGGTCCGCTTCGACGGCGACGTGTTCCCCGTCGCTCTGCCCACGAGCATGGTCCGGCACGTCGACGCGGACACTGCGCAATCCAATCGGGACACGTACGGCTTCGCACATGGCGACACGGTGGCGAAGCCTCACCGGGCCGCCGAACAGGCAACCGTCGTCGATCTGTGGCGCGACGTGGACGAGGTCAAGACCGCCTACGTGGTGTGGCAGAGCCAGCCACCCGAGGACGTGCCGGTGCGCGACCTGCGCCCCGCCGCCTGACACTCGCCCGCCGGGGAACGCCCACCGCTCCCCGGCTCCGTGACCAGAAAGGGTGCGACCAAGTCATCGGACGGACATCAGGCGCCTCTGAGGGGGTGTCGACGCCGAGGCTACGCCCTCGTCGACGGAAAGACCGTCCACCGGCACCCGCGCGTGCCCTGGGACCGCCTGACCCGATGCCCGTGCATGAGCGGCTGCCGCCCCAGCCGGCCGCCCCCACATGCCACCCTTCCGGCGGAGCGGGCTCCGACAGCCCCGACAGCCCATGTTGAATGCGGTCCACTCAGAACATAGTTTGCATGTTTCGTGGCGTGAGTGCTTTCTCCGCTCCGCCCCGACGCTCATATCAGTGACGTTTCCCGCCTTTTTGGCACAATTTGGGGAGTATGTATGCGGTCCTGGAACGGGCGGCTTCCGGAGCAAGCGGGGGATGTGCGCTGGTGCACGGACGTGCGTCCGCATGTTCTGCCCTTCTACGGTCACCGTGGACAATCTGACGGGACGCCGGGGCCCGGCTGTCTGAGTCAGTGGTGGCCAGCAGCGTTCACCCACGACGGGGTGCGCTACGCGACCGCCGAGCACTGGATGATGGCGGCCAAAGCCCGGCTGTTCGGAGACACAGACTCTGAACGTGTAGTGCTCGCCGACGCCTCCCCCGTGGCGGCCAAACAGACAGGGCGAGCAGTCCGGGGGTTCAACGAGCAGGTATGGATCCGTGAACGCTACGGCATCGTCCTGACGGGCACCCACCTGAAGTTCACCCAACACCCCGACCTGAGGGACTTCCTGCTCAGCACGGGCGACGCCCTGCTCGTGGAGGCCAGCCGCTACGACCGCATTTGGGGGATCGGCCGAGCGGCAGAGGACCCGTGCTGCACCGATCCGGCGCGCTGGCGGGGCCTGAACCTGCTGGGCTTCGCCCTGACACAGACCCGCGAAGGGCTGAGAGCCGAAGCCGCCCGCGCCGCATGACACCGCCAGCCGGCGTCCTCCGCGTGTCGGCGCCCACAGCGGTCTCTCCACCGCCCGGCGCTCGTCCCCCGCCACTCCCAAGGGGTGCAGCGCTCCTGCCGCCCCATCCCGCAGCCACGCCCAGATCAGCCGCACCGAAAGGACGCTCCCATGCCTCGTATCCAGCCCGACCACAAGCGCGCCGCCGCCCTGGCCGTCGAGTTGTTCGACACCGACGACCGCGGCCACACCGGCACCCAGGCCCTCCACTTCATCAACAACGGCGGCCGCTCCAAGCTCACGCTCTTCCTCGGCTTCGACACCAAGGGGCGGGTCACCACCCCGCTCGCGCCGACCATGCACCGCCGCATCCACGACGACCTGATCGCCGTCGCCCACGACTACGCCCGCGCGAAGTTCGGCCGCCGCGCCGACTGGCCCGTCCGCATCACCGTCGAGCGGCCCGTCATCCCCGCCGCGCCCGGCCGCCCCCAGCCCATGCCCTGCCCCGACCCCGACTGCAAGAAGATCGGCACCCTCGCCCTCACTGGAAAGGGTGCGTACGTCTGCCGGGCCTGTGAGTACGAGATCCTCGACCCGGCCGCCGCCTACCCCGACGTGGACCTGTCCGGCGGCAAGACGTTCACGGCGCTGGAGTTCAGGGGCAACGTTCTCCACCTGGTCGTGCCCAAACAGCGCGAGACCGGCGCGTGAGTCACCTGCACCGCAGGCGGCGCCGTGCCGCCTTCCCCATTGAATAGAGCTGGTGGAAAACAAAGTTTGCATGCGACGGGACGGGGTGGCGAAATTCCCCCCGCCGCTCCGCCCCGGCGTTCGGTCATTGCACGGCGTCCGCCTGTACCTCGTACGTCCCTACGACGGCGCGCCGTTTTGACCCCGACTCCGCTCCCGCCCGGGCGCCCGACGAGTGGGCAACTCGTTCGATCTGGGCCGGGGAGCCAGAGCCGCTCCATCCGGGGCGGCCCCAATCACCAAGGAGATCAGTGCACATGAGCACTCACCAGGCGCAGCGCTCGGCCTTTCAACCGGTCACGGACGGCCCTAACGGACAGCCGGTCACGGCCGGCGCGCGGGCTCTGGTGGACGTGAACGGCGAGCGCATCCGTCCGGGTGACCGTGTGAGCTTCCCCGCGGACACCATGAGCCACGACCCGGGATCTGCGCCCGCGTTCGTCTACGCCGGGATCTGCCCGGACGACCCACGCATGATCCTGATCACCAACGTGACCACCAACCGGTGCTCAACGGTCGCACCCGTCGTCATCGGCGCCCACTTTGCGGAGGCGGGCGAGTGCCCATGGAATATGACGTCCTACCTTACGGCGGAGGATCTCATGAAGCGGTGGAGGCAGACGCGGGATTCCGCCGAGGCCGCGTGGGAAGAACTCCTGGCCGACAACATCCGCCGCCACCCGGCCTACCTGCATCCGGTCTATCCCGCGGTCCCGGCTCTCGCACAGTTTTGGGCCGTAGACGGCAAGCGCGGGCCGGTTTGGGACAACGTGGACGTCCGACTCATAGCGGAGGACGGCACCGAGCTTTGCACCTTCGACCTCGGCGACGACCCCGAGACAACTGCGGCCCTTGAAGCCCTGACCGAACTTTTCCCGCCGAAGTGGGCGGAGGACGAGCGGGCCACGCTGCTCTAAGAAGCACTCGCTGCCTGGCCCGCGTTATCGCCGCCTGCGCGCCGCGCCCCTTCCCGATGCAGTCCGCCCACCGATATTGAATGCGATTAACAAGAAACATAGTTTGCAGGTAAAGCGGATGCGAATCCCGCGGCCCCCCCAAACCGGCTTCCGTGTCCGACCGGGTATCGGAAACCTGACGAATGGAGATCACTCTATGTCCGAGACCACCAGCACATACGTCGCCGACGGCATCGCGGCAGGGATGAGCACCTACCAGCACCCGAAGCCGGTACTGGACGCAGGGGCGCTGGCCGAAGCGATCCGGGTGCAACTGCGGACCTGGGTGACTGCCGAGCTCGGGATCACCGTCCCCGCTCCGGAGGCGATCGCCGCCGCGCCCGCCGACAGCGTTTCCCGGCTCATCGCCGATGTGGCCGAGCGTGTCCACATCTGGGGCGTGGAGGCGGAAGGAGACGCCGAGTCGTGGGGTATCGCGCACCTGTTCAACGCGCACGCCGAGGGCCTGTACGCGGCCCACGGGCGCGGGGACGCTCACCTGTTGGGGGCCATGTACTCGCTCATCGTCGCCCGCGCCTACCTCCGCGATGGCTACGAGGGACGCTTCGAGCTGGATCCGTTCAACGACGACCGGCGCAAGATCAACGAAGCGGCGCTGATCGAGACCGTCCGGGTGCAGCTCGCCACGTGGGCGCCCGCCACGTTCGGGACGGTCGTGCAGATCCCCGCCCGGTGGGAGATGCGCACCGCCGCCGACCTGTCGGACCTCATCGCGGACGTGAGCCAGGCAGCGGAGGCGAAGTACGGCGACATGGACGACGACGACAGCATCCGGGGCATGGCGCATCTGGCCAACGCCCGCGCCCACGGCCTCAAAGCCGGATACAGCCACGGTGACGCCTACGTGTTCGCCGCCCTCGGTTCCCTGGTGCTGGCCGCCGCGAACCTCGCCTGACAGATGCCTGGACCGCCCGCGCCCCGCCGGAGTTGCCGGCCGGGCGCGGGCCGCCTGGAGAATCCCGCGCTGAACCTCACTACCGACACCACCGAGGAGAAACAGTGACGCAGCCGCTGCTGCCCTGGAAGCAGCTCCGCCCGTTCCCGCTGGCCGACCCTGGATTTCGTCTCAACCCCGACGGCACCGCCCGATTCCAGTACGGGGGCCACCTGGTTGACGTCCTCGTGCGCTACACCACCGAGGAGGACCGCGACCTCTACACGGCCACGGCCGAGGGCGACGAGGTGATTGTGTTCGCCTCGGTCGAGGTCGGCGACGTAACGGTCGGACGTAGCTGGATGCTGGCCGAGTGGCACAACCCCTACAGCCTGCGTGACAGCCTGCTGTATGTGTTGCGGGAAGCCGCCGACCAGGCCGAGCGCAAGGTCGACGAGATGGCCGCCGAGGTAGCCAAGATCCGCACCAAGCGGCAGGACGTGACCCAGTGACCACCCATGCCCGCTGCTTTCACGTGACGCAGACTCCGGGCGGCCGCGATGTGGCCTGCCAGAGGTCTAAGGGGCACGACGCCACCAAACCTAAGAGGGAGCGTCGCCACCGCACCCCCGATGACGGTGGCTGGGTCTGGTTCGGTGATGGGATCGCGACGCGCGAGGATGTAACCCAGTGAGCGCCCGCCCAGACCGCCCGAAGCGGTCGCGGTCAAGCGCCAGCGCGACCATCGTCGCATCCTGATCCGCAAGCTCGTTTTCACGCCCGGCAGTGGTTGTCCCTCGCTCGCTGTCGGGCGTCGCACCTACGGGATGCGCGCGTCGCTTGTGGTGGGTGGTAGCAGCAGAAAGGGGGAAAGCGGGCGGAAGGGCCGGTGTCGACTTCCCTCTGGCGCGAGGCGTAGCCGCAGCCCCTCACCGGCGCACACGGTCGGCGGGGAGGGGGTGAGGCGGGCGTGCTGCGGCATACCATGTATTGAATGAGTTTCATGGAAAGCATAGTTTGCAGGCGTCGGGGCGGGGTGGTGAAATCCCCCCGCCGCTCCGCCCCGGCCCACGCGATTCCCGCCTGTTACCGAGAAGGGCCCACACCATGACCGTAGGACAGACCGGACCGGACGAGGCGATCACGGCCATGCAGCGGACGCTGACCGCGCACCGCCTGACCGTGCACCCTCATGGCAGGGGGCTGCGTGTCGACCTGATCAATGGCACCGCGGTCTATCTGGCGGTAGTGGAGACGGCCAACGGCCCGCGCTGGTCGGCCCGTTCGGGCTGGACCGTCATCTATGACACCACCGAGCAGGACGTCCCCGCCGAAATCGACTCCGCGACCGACGCGGCGTGGGCGGCCGAAGCCGTGGTCCGCTACGCCGCAGAGGCCGAGCGCGGCACTGACCTCACCAGCTGGTTCGGCGGGAGCCTCGGGCTGGTGCTGGAGCGGGCGTTCCAGGCGCACGGCATCACCGCCGTACACGACGGCAACGCGGTCACGAACGTCACGATCGAGCTGCCGGACGGATCCGGCGTCCAGGTCTGGGACGGCGCTCACGAGAACGCCGCCTGCCCGGCCGCCGATTACCTCCGCTTCGACGCCGTCCACCGCGAGTGGCTCGACTTCGACGCCCACGAGACCGACGCCCCCGAGACGAATATCCCCCTCACCTACACCGGCTCCCTGTGGGGTGACCTGGCGGCCCTGATCCACGCCGTGAAGGCCCTGTACGACGCCTCGAAGTAACCCCCGGCGCTGCGCCCGGCTCCCGGCCGATCCGCCTGCCCGCCCCGCTCCCGGCTGGGGCCGGTGGGTCGGCCGCCGGGGCCGGAGCGCCCCGCTCCCGCCCCTTCAGTGAAAGGAACCGTGATGATGGACCCCCAGACCGCCGCGCTCCCGCAGTGGACCGTCACCGGCCTGCGGACCACCACCAACGACTGGATGAACGCCACCCTGGTCGTGACCGCGGTCTTCCCCGGCTTGCAGATGCCCGAGGACCTCGACGACGAACTGCCCGAGAACATGAGCCGGTTCGTGGGAGTGGTACACGCCGCGAGCGTGGCAGAAGCCGTCAAGCAGTGCCACTGACAGCCCGCCCCCGGGCGCCCGCCTCGTTCCGGCGGGAGCCCGGGGGCATCGGCCCACACCGCGCGCCGAGGACGACACAGGCCGCCGCTGCCCGGCGGCCCCGGCGCGTACCGCAGACCGCCGGGTGGCCTCGCGCACCCTCCGCCGCCCGCCCGGCCCCTCAACCTTCAGCCACGCTCCTTCTCCCCGGAGGACACAGCCATGATCACGCCCAACCTCATCCCCGCGACGCCGCCCGCCGCCGGCGCCAACGGCACACCTCTCCAGCACGAACGAGAGCAGCAGCACCGCGCCGCCGCCGAGCCGCGCAGGGCCGAGAGCACCGCCGCCCTGCGAGCTGCGCGCTCCCTAGCTGCGACCCTTGCTGCCGCCAGGGAACGCGGGAATGACCTCCAGCCCCCCAAGCTCGCGCGCGCCGCCCTGGAATCCCTGGCCGCCATCCACGCCGACCTCACCGCCCCGGACTACGACCCGCGAGAGGGCACGTACCTGGTGCTCCTTCTTGCCTTGGAAGACACATGCCAGCGGTACGGCGTGATCACCCCGACTGAACGCACCACGTGCGCCACGCACCGCGCCCACGCCGCCGACTGCTGCGCCCTGCCCCGGCCCGACGCCGACCAGTAGGAGCTAGTTGGGTCTCCCCGCAGGCCGCACCCGGAGGCGCGTCGCCCGTGCCGCGCCCAACTCCCCCACAGCACCCCATCCCGCCCAGCACACGGAAGGCACACCCTTGTCAACTGACCGCGCCCTGCCGCCCGGCTGGACCATCTGCGTCCGCCCCGACGGTCCCCTCACCACCCTCACCCTCCGAACCAACGACGGCAGCCCACAGACCACGGACTACCACGGCCCCACCACCGGCCCAGCCCAGACGGTTCACTCCCTGGACGAGATCCCCGACGAAGCCCTGCGCTCCAGCGCTCAACGCCTCATCAACAAGCACTTCCACCAGATCGAACAAAGCAGCGCCACGGCCACCGTCCCGCAGCAGGCACTCCCCGAGACCGACGACCCATCCCCGGCCTCCTTCCCCCTACTCGTCGGCACGCAGGTCGAGGCGTACGCCCTCGTGGTACGCCGACAGACCTGCGACCACCTTGCCGCGATGCTCCGCGACGGCGACCAGGCCCTAGCCGCGAACCTGGTGGAAGAAGACCGCGACTTCACCGAGATATCCCGCTCCCTGGTCGTCATCCCCGATGCACCGAAGACGGAACACGGCGCCTACTGCCGTCCCTTCGACTGCCGGTGTGGCTGTGACCGGGCCCAGTCCTGTCTGGACTGTCACCGGTGCGTGTGCTGGCGGGTTCAGTGCTGCGCTCAGGTCGCCGTCGACGGGGCGCGCGCCCGGACCCGGAAGGCGGCGCTGCGGCGGCTTCTGGACGGTGTGGGTCTGGCGATGCTGACCGAGCTGCGGGAAACCGTCGCCGAAGCCGAGGAGGACGCGTTGCGCGACACGATCGCCAGCAGGGTCCGTCTGCTCGCGCCGGCCGACGGCCGCCCCTACTCCCGTGTGGTCTTCACCGCCCGGGACTCCAAGCTGGGCATGGGCCACGCCGATTACCGCGTCCACGACGTGGAGCTGTACGACGACGAAAACGGGCAGGACGAGGGGCCCGAGGACGAGCAGGACGGCCCGGCCGAGACCGTCGATCTGGACGACGATGTCCTGTCCGCCGCGCTCGGCACGCTCGCCGGGCTGCTGCACCCCGACGAGGGCGCGGACCTCACCGTCGACCTCACCGACTGAACTGCCGTTCACCGAGCGGCGGAGCGCGCCTGACTGCGTCCCGCCCCGGCCCTTACCAGTTGCCTGGACGGAAGCCTCGTGCCGCTCAGTGGCGCGCACGTCGCATCTATTGAACAGCTACTGATAGCAACATAGTTTGCAGGTGTAGGCGAGGTGGTGAATCCCCCGCCACTCCGTCCCGGCACCACTTGCTCCTCACGAGGAAGGCCCCGCATGCCTGACACGATTCCGGTCCTGCCGGTGTTCACTCTCGCCCGCCGTGCGAACGGTTCCTTGTCGTCCGCCGAGGCTGACACCGGCGCGGCCGTCGTTGCTCACGCCCGGCAGTGCGAAGCCTCCGGGGGAGGCTGCGGCCCCGGCAAGTCGGTCCTCACTGACGACGGGTACCAGGGCACCTTCGCCTACTGCCCGGCCGCCACCGCCCTGGACCGCGCAGCCAGCCAGCATCTGGCCGAGGACAGCCGCCGCGAACAGCGCACCCGCAGCGAAGGTACCTGGCCACAGGGACTGCTGTCCGAGACGGACCAGGGTCTGCTGGCCCGGCAGGTCCTCGACTGGATCGAGAACCACCCCGGCATCCACGACCAGCAGGGCATGAGCAACCTCAATGCCCGCCCCGGCAGCCGCATCGCCCACCTGTCCAAGGATCAGGACCCTGTCACGGCTGGCGTCACGATGACCGCTGCAGCGATCATCTGCCACCTCGGCCGGTACACGCTCCACACCGTGCCAGGCCACGCCCACGCGATCGGCCCCTACCGCATGACCGCCCCCGTCCGGGAGACCGCGCAGCGGCTCCTCGCACTTGACGACGCCCAGACCCGCCGACTGTGCGACCCCGACGACGAGCAGGCCCTCAACCTGCTGCGGGAACTGGCCGCCGCCACCGGCTGACCTCACCGCCCCGGCCGCCGTGGGCCGAGGAACACGCCGTGGCGCGCCCGGCCCGACGTCCGGGCGCGCCACGGGAACCATGCGCGCCCTGCGCCCCTTTGTTTTCACTACGCTCGAGGAGAACCTGTTCATGTCCGCGATCACCACCGCCCCTGCCCAGGTCGGCAACGGCAAGGCCGTGCACTACATCCGCAAGGACACGTTCCACTCCCACGCCATCGGCTGCAAGCGCCAGGTGTCCCGGGAGCTGAGCGACCAGGAGGCAGCCGGCCGCAAGGCGTGCGGCCCCTGCAAGCGCGCCGTGGAGGCCCTGGCCGCCGAGCCGTCGGCCGAGGCCGAGGCCCCCGCCTCCAACGTCGCCGAGCAGGCCCCTGCCGCCCCGGCGGAGGACGCCCAGGCCGCCAAGGTCGCCGACATCGAGCGGCGCGTACGGCCCCTTGCCGCTGACACCGTCACGGCAGCGACCATGTTCGACCCGGAGCTGACCTACTACGCGGACGGCACCCGGGTGGTCATGCGTGCCAAGGGTAGCGAGCGCACCGGCACCACGTTCGGCATGGCGGACGGCACCGCCCCCTACGCCTACCAGGCCGTGCGTTGGGACGACGGCGGCGCCGACTTGGTCGCCCCCCCACGTCCTGCACCGCGCCGACCGGGACGCCGAGGCACGCCGCGAGGAGCTCGTGACCGAGGTCGCCGCCCGCACCCTGGTACTGGCTGCCCACGTCACCGCTCATGGCTTCCAGCCGGTCGACCAGCCGGACGGCGAGCGCATCGCCTGGACGTTCCGCACCGGCCACGGAGCCCGCGCCCGCTACCACTGGGTATCCGCGCGCAACGTCCTGAGCATGGGCCCTGGCAGCGAGTACCGGTGGCAGGCCGAGCAGTCCGCCCGCCTCGGCCGCCGCACTGGCCTGGACGAGGAGCCCATGGCCGAACACATCGCCCTGGTGACCGCCGAGCCCACCGAGACCCTGGAGCGCATGCTGGCCTCCCTGGACCAGGACACCGTCCGGCTCAAGGAAGACGGCACGTGCCGCTGGGCCGTCGTCCGCGGCGGCACCTACATGGGCGACGTCCGCGACCAGGGCGCCCGCTACAAGCGGCGCGGCCGGTACGCCGCCAACTCTCCTTACGGCAAGCCGCGTAAGGCCAACGCGGGCTACTTCCACGACCTGGACGCCGCCCGGGACGCCGTGGCCGAGGCATGGCCCGTGCAGGTCACCGAGATCGCCGGCGAACTGGGCGTGCCGGTCGCCAAGGTGCTGGAGGTCGCCGGACAGGTCGAGCAGGAATGGCGGCCCTCGGGCCGCCCCGCCGCCCTACGATCCCTGGAGTACACCGGCGCCGCCGGCCTGCTGACCCAGGCCGCCGCCGCCGAGGTGCGCCAGCGCCTGGAGCTGCCGTTCCACGGCCCCGCCAACTACGACGGCCCGCGCGGCCTGTGCGGCTACGACGACCACACCGCGCCCCTGCTGCCCTCCGGCAAGCTCGCCGAACACGATCGCCAGCAGGGCGTCATGTGGGGCTGCCCTGGGAGCTGCCACCCCAGCCGCAGCAGCCGCGAGGAACTGACCATGCGCGACACCACGGCCGTCTTCAACAACCCACGGCGCCCCCGGGGCCTGGCCTGCCACGCCAAGGACGGCGACCTGGTGGTGATCGACGGCCAGTCGATGGAGGTCAAGAACCTCCAGGTAGACAAGACCACCAACGCCCACGTGTGGCTGGTCCTGGACGGCATCAGCGCCGGACCGCTCCGCTTCACCCTGGAGGACCGACTGGAGTACCGCCGACGCGTGCGACGCGTCGACGTGCCGTGCCGAGGATGCAGCGTGTACGTCGTCATGGAAGTGGACGAGGCGGTCGACGGCGCGCCCAACACCCGCCTGTGCGGCCTGTGCGACCGCCCGCAGCCGGGGGAGATGACCGAGGACCAGGCTCGGGCCCGCGTGTCCGGCACGTACCCGCACGCGGAGGCATTCCAGGCCGAGCGTACCGAGCACGGCCGCTTGACCGGCTACACGTTCCGGGCCGGTCGACTGCACTCCGCCGGGTACGGCTGGATCACCGCGGTCGGGACCTGCGGCCAGGGCCTGGAGGATAACCGGTCGCAGGCAGCCGCCATGCTGCCCATGGCCGTCCGCGAAGAGCCAGCCGCCCGCGCCTGACTCCGCCCCGCAGCCGGGACCGTTGGCCCTGGCGACGAGGTTCTGTCCGCCGCCCTCGCCGCGCTGCTGCTCCCCGGCGAGGGCGCTGACCTTCCCGTCGACCTCACCGACAGAACCTCACGTCGTCGAACGGCGGGGCGCAGCCGCAGGCCCGCCGCCCCAGCCGCGCCGGCGTGGCCCTCGCCGCGCTGCCCGCCGCAGCACCAGGGGCGCGCCCGTCTCGGCGGGCAGCAGGAGAAGCGAGGGGGCAGCCGGGCCGGCGCGTACTTCCCTGTAGGCGTGAACTGTGGCCGAGCGGCATCGCAGCCCCTTATCGCCGTCCATGCCCACAGCGAGATGGGCCGAGGATGTATTGAATGCAGCATATAGAAAACATAGTTTGCATGTGACGGGAGGGCGCCCGCACCGCGCCCGACCTCCCACAGCAACCCACCCCACCCAACACCCGAAGGACTACTTCTTGATGACTGACCGAGCCCTGCCGCCCGGCTGGACCATCCGCATCCGCCCTGACGGCCCCCTCACCGTCCTCACTCTCCGAACCAACGACGGCAGCCCGCCGATGACGGACTACCACGGCCCCACCACCGGGCCCGCCCGGACGGTTCATTCCCTGGACGAGCTCACCGGCGAGGCCCTGCGCACCACCGCCCAGCGCCTCGTCAACAAGCACTTCCACCAGACCGAACAGAGCAGCGCCACGGCCACGCCAAGGACTACTGCCGCGTCGCTGTTCGCCGCTGTGTTCAACATCGTGTTCGAGGACGACCCGCGCATGACGATCGCGCTGCACACGAGCGGCGGATCGCTCATGGCCATCATGGGCGAACTGGACAACTACCTCATGCGCTTTCACCCGGCCGAGGTGGCCGACCTCCTGACCTGGCTCACCCGGGCCGTAGCCACCGACACGGACGCCATCATCACGGTGACCGCCGACGACGACGGCGATTTCTCCTACGGATGGGCATGGAACATCCGGACCGGAGCCGCTCTCGGCGGCATCGAAGCCGCGCCGCTTTTCACCTCCAGAACCGAACTCAAGGGCGCCGAGGAACAGCACATCACTGTGAACGGACAGCTGATCGAGCCCAGCGCCGACGGCCTGTCTGCCACCGCTCTCACCGACGACGTTAAAGACGTCGTCATCGCCCACGCAGAGCCCGAGCGGCCCGCCGCGGGCCGCAGGGTCGTGCTGCGTGCCGAGGGCGCCGTCACCATCCACTTCAGTGCCGACGACGAATGCGCAGCCCGCGAGGCGCTGGAGGAGATCGAGTACGAGGACTTCGACGTCGACCTCCGTACCCGGCATGGCCACCTGATTGGCCATATCACCCTCGCGGACGCGGACAGCGCCGAGCTGGTCAGCGTCGACGGCACTCCGGCTGACGAACTTGACGAACTGTCCAGCGACGAGGGGAGCTGACGCCGCACGGCTGGCTGTCTGCGCCGGGGCACGGGCCACTCGGCCCGCGCCCCGGCGCCTCGCCGCTGCCCTGCGCACGCCGGCCCACCTGACAATGCTCGCCAACCTCCTGCCGTCACAGGCGCGACCACCGGCAAGCACCCCGCGTGGCGCCCCTGCCCGGCTGCATCCGCACCTTGAAAGGCGCTCCCGTGCCCGACCTGACCATCCTGCACGCCGTCATCAAGACCACCAGCGACACCGACCGCGAGGCGGTCCTCGACGCGCTCAACGAACACCGACTCGCCACCGACCTATGGGCCAGCGACCCAGACCCTCTGGCCACGGTCCGCACCGGATGCGTCTACGGCACCCGCACTACCACCGACACAGCCGAACTCCTGGCCGCCGCACTGCTGAAGATTACCCGCGACACCGCATTCGTGATCACCCAGTTCCCCACCGACGCTACCAATGGCCTGTACATCGCCCACACTCCACGGGACGGCACCCAGCGCGCTCAGTGCAACGCCGACGGCATACCCGTCGTCCCCATCGACCCCCACGCCCGCGACGAGTCCGTCCAGCCCGCTGCGAGCGCTCACCCGCGCATACGGTCCTTCCTCGACCTGTCCACCCTGCACCTGGCCGTGGCCACTCGCGATGCCCTCAACTCCATCGAGGGAGTGCTGGCCTACCGCCTCGAACACGGCTGGTTGATGTACGCGCCGGAATCCGCCGACGAACGGGCCCGCGCGTACGGCTGGCCGGAGGAACTGCTGCCCATCGTGCAGCTGGCCCGCGCCCACAACTGCGCCTACATCCTCTTCGACGCGGACGCCGATGTGACCGACCAGCTCCCCGTATTCGACGACTAGCTCTCCGCCTGCCGGTCCGCGGTTTACGCCCCGGCCACGTGCTGACGCGCCGCCGGCTGTACGCCAGCGGCCTGCCGAAGGTGCGTCGGCGAGCCTGGCTAGAGGGAAGGGCGGCGGCGGGAAGGGGGGAGTGGTGGCCTCGGGGCTGATGCCGCACGCCCTCGCCTCTGTCTCTGTCTGCCTGGACTGAGCATCTATTGAATGGAGGCTGTTAAGAACATAGTTTGCAGGTGTCGGGGCGGGGTGGTGACAACCCCCTGAGCCACTCCGCTCCGACACCCACAACGGGGTGGTTCACCCCCGCCGGACTGAACAAGGAGCGATCGCATGGCCGTCACACTGACCCGCACCCGCCCCGCTGCCGACCTGCACATGGGGGCGCTCCTGCGGGGTGCGCTGGCTCGCCAGGGCGTCACCGTCTACGTCGAGCGGCCGTGGACGTCGCTGCCCAATGAGTACCTTGTCGCTGCGGTTCCCGGTCGGGCGCGGGTGTGGATCCACGCCGTGTCGTGCTGCGGCGCCACCCACTACGACATCCCGCGCGGTGAGCTGATGGCTGTGGCTGCCGTCGTCACGGATGAGACGAACACCCGCTTCGTGTACGACGGGTTCTCCGACGACAACGCACGGCCGCTGGCGCAGGCCGAGGCGTGCGCGGAAGCCGTCGCCGCGTTCCTGGGCACGCAGACCCCTGAGCCGGAGCCGGAGCCGGAGCCGGAGCGGGAGCGGGAGTGCCTGCACTGCGGGCGTGGCATCGAGTGGATCGAGGCCGATGGCCAGGGCGCTTGGTACGACTCGTCCAACGAGATCGGATGCGTGGACGGCGCAAATCTGCATGCCCCAGCGCCACTGTGCGGTTGGTGCGAGGACTACGGCGTCATCGAGATCTTCCACGGGTCTACGGATGCCTTGATCGGTCACCGGCCGTGCGACAACCGGCTGTGTGTGAAGCGGCGCACGAAAGCGGCGGCCGAGGCCGAGGCCGAGCGGGCCCGCACCGAGGCCGAGGCGGAAGCACACGCGGCTGTCTGCACGTCCCAGTGCTGCCCTCCCTTCTAGAGCGTCGTTCAGCCCCCCCGTCACAGCATCTCCCCGGGCCGATCGAGTCGGACCGGGGGAGCGCTCAGCCGCCCGTGCCTGCGTGTTCATCCCACT
>NZ_JCAJZO010000029.1:0-84695 GCF_059510295.1 Streptomyces sp. PTL18
TTAGGCTCAGAAGATCACTAGTTACAGACCGCTACGGGGGAGCCATGGCCGTCACCTACTTGATGCTCGCGCGGCTACCTGAAGGGGGCCTGGGCGCCTTCGACGCTTATGAAAGCGCCGTCCTGCCGCTCCTTGCCGAGTATGGCGGGCGCCTTGAGCGCCGACTGCGCACTCTGGACGATCAGGTCGAGGCCCACCTCATCACCTTTCCCAGCAGCGAGGATCTCGCTGCCTATCGGGCGGATCCCCGGCGCTCTGCTGCTGCACCGCTGCTGGAGTCGTCTGGGGCAGCGGTCGAACTGCTTGCGGTGCGCGACGTTTAGAGGTGGCGCGGATACGGGTGCGGTCATGGTCGTCGGCTCGGGCGTTCGTCCCAGCGGTGAGTCGTCCATGCCCGCCGGATGAGACTGCGCACGGTGATGACCGAGTCGGCCAGGTCGAAGAATGCGTCGATGACGGTGGCGCGCCGCTCGTAGCAGCGGGCGAGCCGGTAGAAGGCGTTCTGCCAGGCGTGGGTACGCTCCACGTGCCACCGCTGACTTGCCTGGATGGGCGCCTTTCTCGCCTTTGTGCGCGATGCGGCCGTGCAGGCCGCGTTCGTCGAGCACAGTGTGGGTCTTGTCCGAGTCGTAACCGGCGTCCAGGTGCACGATGACGTCGACGGGCAACGGCCCCAGGTCGGCCAGGCGGTCCAGGGTCGGGGCGAGCAGCGGGGAGTCGTGGCGGTTGGCGCCGGCCAGGACACGGCCCAGCGGAATGCCGTATCCCTCCGTCATGCCCGAGCGTTTCAGGCCCTGTTTGCCGGGGTCGACGGGGGAACGCCCGGCTACCTCGCCGCCTCCGGGAGCCTTGGTGATGGAGCCGTCCACGGCGATCTGGTCGAGGACGAGGCCGACGATCCGGTCGTAGGACTCCAGCGCGATCTGCTTGAGCCGGGCGAAGACGCCCAGTCGTATCCACTCGTCTCGGCGGCTGCGGATCGTGGTGGCCGAGCAGGTCGTATCGGCGATCGCCTCGTAAGAACAGCCGAAGCGCAGCAGCTGCAGCATCTTGTCGAAGACGATCCGGTCGCTGATGCGCCGGCGGTGGCAGCCGAGTGGATGGTCAGGGTGGTACTCCGGCCGCTCGGGCAGCAGGACCGCGAATTGGTCCCAGAGCGGTTCGGTGAGCCATGATGGCAGCGCGGGCACAGGTTTCCTCAGTGATCACAGAGCGTCGCAACTCCATGATCAGCGGGACCTGTGCCCGTTCTGTTGCCGGTGTCCCCCAAACGCGCCTATCCGCGCGACCTCTTATGCGGCGGATCTCGCAGCGCCCGTGGCCGGTTCCGCGCGTGCGGCCTTGGAGAGGGATATCCCTCCAGGGGAGGGCTTCGAGTTGCCGGCGCAGGTTCTTCTGGTTGCGCTTGACGATCACGATGTAGTGGGCCCGCCGGCCCAGGAGGTAGGCGGCGTGCTCGCGCTGGGTGTGCAGCGCATCGCTGGTGACGACCGTGCCAGCGAGATCGGCGAAGGTGTCCAGCAGCGGCTGGAAGCACGTGGTCTCGCCGGTCTTCTCGCCGACGTCCAACTGAGCCAGGACCAGACCGGTGGTGTGGTCGAGGGCGCCGAGCAGGTGGATCCTGCGGCCCTCGGCCTTGGCTGCGCCGCGCAGGCTCTTGCCGTCCACGGCAAGGCCATGCAGCCCAAGAGTGCCGGGTTGCGCCGGGCGGCGGTCCGCGAGCCAGCGGCCCACCGCCCGGTCCAGTGCGTCACCGTCGATGCGGGCCGGCAGGCGGCGTACTGCCGATTCCGAGGGAGCCAGCCGCTTGGGCAGGAGCGGATCCGGACAGGCACCGAGCTGTTCCAGTACGTGTTCCGGGGCATCCGCGATCCACTCGCCGACCGCAAGGAGTGACGTCGCTCCGGCCAGCACGGCGCACGCTGCGAGCGCGAGTACGACGGCGAGGGCGTGCCGTATCCCGCGTGGATCACGGGGATCCGGTACTTCCGCCAGGCGCTCCAGCAGCCCGGGGATCTCCTCGGGCGCGGCACCGGGGAACTCGCGGAGCTGGCCAAGGGCAGGTGGGATCAAGGATGATGCGTCGACAGGCACGGTCTTCCGGTCAGGTCATGGGGCGTCGAGAACTCCATGATCTTGGAAGCCGTGCCTGTCGCGCTGCCGGCCTGCCGAGCCGGCAGAACGTCATAAAATGGACGTCACGCGACTACGCCGAAGCCTTGCCCGAGGCGACACTCGGGCCGTCGGAATGCCCGCCGTCAGCCACCGAAAGCGAAACGGTCCACCGACTCCGTCGGCGGACCGCCATGCAAGATCGAGGCTAGCCTCGGGCTTTCGCGAGTGCGGGTGTCCGAAACCAGATCAAATGAGTGAACAGTACAGGTGACCTGGGACGATGGGGCTCATCTAGGGCGCGTATCGGGTCGTGATCAATCTGCGGGATGTGCCTTCGTGGCATGGTCTGGTCCGGTAGACCGTTGTACGTGACGCGAGTGCAACTGACCGACCCGGAATGGGAGTTCATCGAGCCGTACCTGCCGATCGGCGAGTACGGCCCGTACCCTGAGCGGCTGCGGCAGCAGTTCGAGGGCGTGATCTGGCGGTTCAAGACGGGCGGTCAGTGGCGGGAGATGCCGACAGAGTTCGGTGCATGGTCAACCGTCCACAACCGGTTCCGGCAGTGGCGTGACGCCGGGGTCTTCGAGGCCCTGCTGGAGGGCCTGATCGCGGAAGCCGCGAAGCGCGGTGAGGTGGACCTGTCCCTGGTCAGCATCGACTCCACCACCGCCCGTGCCCACCACGACGCGGCCGGGATGCACCTCGACGAGGACGTCGTCACCGCCCTGGAGAAAGCCGCCGTCGAGGAGGAGACGGCCAGGTCAAAGGGGGCGGCCTCGAAGAACAAAGAGGGCAGGAGACCGAAAGCGATCCAGTGCGGGAAGAACGACGACGCGTCCGGCGGCGGCGGAAACTCCGGCTGAAGGCCGCCCTCCTCGGACGCTCCAGGGGCGGGCAGACCAGCAAGGTCCATCTCGCCGCCGACCGCAAGTGCCGCCCGCTGGCGTTCATCCTGACCGCGGGCCAGGCGGAGGACAGCCCACAGTTCGTCCCCGTCCTGAAGAAGGTGCGGGTGCGCGGGCCCGTCGGCCGCCCCCGCACCCGGCCGGACGCAGTCGCCGGAGACAAGGCTTACTCGTCTCGCGGCAACCGTGCCCACCTGCGCAAACGCGGTATCAAGGCGGTCATCCCGGAGAAGAAGGACCAAGCCGCCAACCGGAAGAAGAAGGGCAGCGGAGGCGGTAGGCCCGTCAGTCACGACACCGAGCTCTACAAGGAACGGAACACCGTCGAGCGGGCGATCAACAGGATGAAGGCATGGCGAGGCATCGCCACCCGCTACGACAAGACCCCGGGGAGCTACCTCGCCGGACTCCACCTCCGGGCGTCCGTGATCTGGATCAAGGACCTCACACGAGCGACCCCTTGATCACAACCGAATACGCTCCCTAGTTCCTGTTCGTCATCGGGCAAGCTGCACCTCTTGGGTGAAGGAGCTTGTGGGAAGCCGAAAATCGTGGAGCGCTGTCATCATGGTTGGCAGGGGCGCGACGGGACGGCGAGGCCCTCGGGGAGTCGGAGGAGGGGGATATGGGGGACGACGGCATCGGCATTCCACCACTGCTGGTCCCGGACGTACTGCCGAAGCGGGTAGAGAGTGCGGCGGCGGCTCTGGAGCTCGGCGCGATACTGGGTCGCGGCTGGGGCACCGCGCCGCGTGGAAGGCGCACCCTGTGGGCATTCGAGCACGGCCTGGTGATCACCACCGGCAGGTTCTGGCGTGTCGTCGCTTCGTACCGTTGGCCTGACGTCCGCAGCGTCGTTTTCGACTTGATGCTCGACGCCGAGCTCCAGCGGGAATGGGGCAGCATCGTCCATCAGTTCAGCCGCCTGCTCGCGTTCGAGTTCGCCGACGGGCAACAGCAGCGTCTGACCTTGTGGGACGCTCCCGACCGCACGGGTGTCAACATTTTCAGGATGTCCGGCATCCGGGAGGACTATCCCCGCTCGGCGTTTGCGCCGTTCATCGGCGTCGTGCGCGACAAGGTGGCCGCGGTTCAACTGCCGGAGGTGTGCCGTCGGCTGACTGGCGGCGCCGAGGTGGACTTTGGCGCGTTCGTCGCCTCGCCGGAGGGACTGCGACACGAGGAGATGCTGGTCCGGTGGTCCGAGCGGCCACTTGTCTGCTTCGAATTCGGCTACTCCATGCTGGCGCCGATGGCGAAGCCGTTGCATCAAACTGCCACCACCACGGTCCGCTGCAAGCTGCGCGACGCTGTCCCCCTTGGACGGCCGCGTGCGGAGGTCAAGGCGGAGGAGGTGCTCAACCTGCGGACGCTCGAGCTGCTGTGCGAGGGCATGCAGGACGAGCCGCCCCTCTTCACGGTGTCGGGGCCGCGCTAGCCAAGGATCGTTCGGAGCGCGAGACGGGTGCGTAGCGAAGGGGTGCGTGGAGAGTGCCCCCGGGCACCCTCCACCCTCTCCTGCCGGTCCGGCACCGGCCGCGGGCCGGGAGCCTTCTCGGGCCAGGGCGGCAGCAGCGGTTCGATCAGCGCCCACAGGTCATCGTCCACGATCCACGGCCGAGTACTCACTCCCTACCGAACGGCTGAATCATCACCCCGGTCACCGCCGACCACGGCCGTTCAACAAGAGATGACGCGCAGGAGCGGGCCGAGGTGGGGGGCGGAGGCTTCCGAGGACAGGAACAGGGTGCGTTCCTGCGGTCCGGTGGAGGACTCGTCGCTGAGCTTGACCAGCGCGCCCTGGTTGGAGGTGGGGCTGGTGATCCAGCCCTGGGTCAGGGAGGTGGCGTCCCACCAGTGGCGGCCGACGTCGAAGACGGTGCCGACGGTGCCGACGGTGGCGGAGTGGTCACCGCCCGGTGTCGTCCACGCGGTGCTGGAGTCGGCGTTGTTCCACGTGACGGTGGATTCGCCGAAGTCCTTGTTCAGGCCGTGAAGTTCGCAGACCGCACCGTTGGTACCGGTGGTGGTCTCCGCACCCCACATGAACATGCGGGACCCAAGGACGGTCGCCGAGCTCGGGATGGCGGAGGTGTCGAACCTCAGCGCCACACGGGCCTTGCCGTAGGTGGTCGAGTTGTTGCCGACCTCCGGCCACTTCTGGCCACGCCGTAGGACTGGATCGCGTCCTCGTTCGTCGTGGGCCGGCCGGAGGACAGGGTCGTGTCGCTCACCCACTTCCGGACGGTGTCGGTCACCGGGAACTTGTACCACTGGTTGTAGTCGTCGTCCCGCACCCGCAGGCTCCTCGCCTCAGCGGCCGCCGGCGGGGCGCTGCTCATCGTCTCCGCCTGCGGCAGCGACGGAGGCCACACCGGGGCCGCCGGACCGGTCAAGGCGGACACGAGCAACTCCTCCGCCGCGTCCGGCGCTTCGCCGAGCGGCGCGCTCCCATGAAGGCCGGTCCGGCCGGCCCGAGGGCGACCGGATACAGTGCGCGAGACGGCAGCCGGGTCAGGGAGGGAAAGCGTGACCGACACCAGCAACACCCGACCGGCCGAGGATGAAGCACAAGCGCCGCGGCAGAGCCGACTGCACCGCCTGATGCGCTCCGTCCCCCTGATCGCCCCCGTCCTGCTGTGGTCCGTGCCCTGCTGGGTGCTGCTGCACAGCGGCCAGCACTGGCCGCTGCCCGTCACGCCGGTCGGCACCGCCCTGTTCGCCCTCGGCCTCATCGGTATGCCGCTCGCGATGGTGCGCGGCCACGGCCGGCGCCAGCACGACCGGGCGGCGATCATCGGTGACACCCTGCTGGGCACCAGCTGGGTTCTGTTCACCTGGTCCGTTCTGCTCGGGGTTCTCTTGCGGCTCGCCCTGACCGTGGCCGGCGTCGGCGAGAGTCAGGACCGGGCCCGAATTGTCACTTGGGCCGTCCTCGGCGTAACCGCCGTACTGCTCGGCTGGGGCTACGCGGAGGCCCGCCGCGTGCCACGGGTGCGCCGACTCGACGTGCAACTCCCACGGCTGGGTGCCGGGTTGGACGGCCTCCGCGTCGTCCTCATCACCGACACCCACTACGGCCCACTCGATCGCGCCCGCTGGTCGGCACGGGTGTGCGAGACCGTGAACACCCTGGAAGCCGACCTGGTCTGCCACACCGGCGACATCGCGGACGGCACGGCCGAACGCCGCCGCGCCCAGGCCGTCCCACTCGGTACCGTGCGGGCCACCCGGGCCCGTGTATACGTCACCGGCAACCACGAGTACTACAGCGAGGCCCAGGGCTGGGTCGACCTGATGGACGAGCTGGGCTGGGAACCGCTGCGCAACCGCCATCTGCTGCTCGAACGCGGAGGCGACACCCTCGTGGTCGCCGGCGTGGATGACGTCACCGCCGAGTCCTCCGGCCTGGCAGGCCACCGCGCCCACCTCGCCGGAGCCTTGAACGGCGCCGACCCCGACCTGCCCGTCCTGCTCTTGGCGCACCAGCCCAAGTTCGTCGACCGGGCGGCAGCCGCCGGCGTCGACCTCCAACTCTCCGGCCACACCCACGGCGGCCAGATATGGCCCTTCCACCACCTGGTCCGCACCGACCAGCCTGCCCTCGCCGGCCTCAGCCACCGCGGCACCCGCACCCTCCTCTACACCAGCCGCGGCACCGGCTTCTGGGGGCCGCCGTTCCGCGTCTTCGCCCCCAGCGAGATCACCCTGCTCGTGCTCCGCTCCCCGCACCCGCCCACCTCGCCGTAGCACGGGGCGGGCCCACGAATCCGCTACGGGGCCGTACGCCGTCACGCGCGGCACACCGAGAAGCCTGTCGCCACCTACCCCTACGTCGGCTCGCACCTCGCGCTCGCCGTCGCGCCCACCGCGAGATGGATCTGCAGCGGCAACCAGGACGCATCCATCCACATCTGGCGCGCCCGCGACGGCGGGGAACCGACCGCGTCCGGCCACCCGGAGAAGGTCTCCCGCCTCGCCTTCGACGACACCGGCTTCCGGTTGGCCGCCGACGGCGCACCCGAACGTGACCGTGTGACTTCTCCGGCAAGGGGCCGGAGGGCACGGCACCGCGCTCGCCTGGCGGCCGGGCACCTCACCGGCGGCGGCGCCGACGGCACCGTAGCCCTGTGGCACGCGACCGCCGGGCGGGCGCAGGCACGCCTGCGCCCGGTGCGCGAACTGGGCGGCACGGACGCGGCGGTCGCCGCACTGGCCTGGACGGGTCCCCGCCCGCCGGCCATCTCCTGGTGGGACGGCCAGATCCGGACGTACGGCGTGCCGTCCCGGACCGCGCTGTGAACCGCTCCGCCCAGTGGGAACCACGTCGGCGCCACCCGCCTGCGCAATCGCGACTCCGTGGACGGACACCCCCGCGGCTACCCGCGCGCCTTCGGGCTGTCCCGAATCCGCGTACGTGGGATGGCCCACGCAGGCGAGCTCCCTGGCGTGACCAACAGCAGCGGGTGACCCGGCACGCCAGGGGCTCACAATGGGCGCGCCAGCGGCGCAGCCCGAATCCGTACCCGGCTTCGGCCGCGCCTTCCGCCACTCTGGACGGCGGGCGGGCGGTGGCACCGGCTTGTGGCGTTCTGCAACGAGCGGGTGGTCACGGCGTATCCCGCACGCGGACGGCTTCCGCGTGCGGGACCCATGGTCGTTCCGGGGATCAGCCGGTCGTCAAGGCGGTGTCGTCGACGACGAAGCTGGTCTGCAGCGAGGAGTCCTCCACGCCCTTGAACTTCAGGGTGACCGTCTGGCCCGCCAACGAGGACAGGTCGAAGGTCTTCTGGGCGTAGCCGGAGGCGTGGTTGAGGTTCGAGTAGGTCGCCAGAGTGGTCGAACCGGCGGTCACCGTCAGCTTGTCGTACGCGGTGCCGGAGGTGGTCTCCGCGGTGTCGATGTGCAGGTAGAAGGTGAGCGTGGCCTTGCACCCGGCCGGGATCGTCACCGACTGGGACAGCGTGTCGGTGTGCGAGAAGCCGTAACCGTCCAGCCAGGCGTAGTACGAGCCGCTGTGGGCCGCCTCACCGGTGTCGTTGACGATCACACCGCTGGTCGCGCTCCAACCGGTGCTGCCCGACTCGAAGCCCGGGTTGGCCAGCAGCTGGGAGGAGGTGCAGCCGCCACCGCCGGAGGCGACCGTCCAGGTGAAGGAGGTCGAGCCGGAGGCCCCGGTGGAGTCCTTCGCGGTGACCGTCACCTGGTAGGTGCCCGCAGTGGACGCCGTGCCGGAGATCAGGCCGCTGGAGCTGTTGATGGACAGCCCCGTCGGCAGGCCGCTCGCGCTGTAGGTCAGGGCTGCCCCCGCGCTGTCGGTGGCCTTGATCTGCAGGCTGACCGAGCTGCCGGTGGTGGTCGACTGGCTGCCCGGGTCGGTGACGGACACCGTGTTGCCGCTGGAGCTGCCGGCGGTGAAGGCGGCGGTGCCGTTCGGGGTGCCCCAGCCGGTCGGGCCGTCGTAGCCGGTGCCCGCGGTGCAGAAGTACGACGGGGAGCAGCTGCCGTTGTTGCCGCTGGTCACGTCGTACAGGTTGGCGGTGTGGGAGTACGGGTACTTCGCCGCGTAGTCGCTGGAGCCCGGGGCGCCCGCGAGGGCGTAGACGGACGCGATGATCGGCGAGCTGGCACTGGTGCCGCCGTAGACCGCCCAGCCGGAGCCGCCGTAGGTGTCGTAGACCGCCACGCCGGTGGCCGGGTCGGCGACCGCGGAGACGTCGGCCTCCATGCGCTTGGAGCAGCCGGTGTCGGTCTGCCAGCTCGGCTTGGGGTCGTACGCCGAGCAGCCGGAACCGGTGCCCTCGGTGGAGCTGGTGTTCCACACCGACTCGCTCCAGCCACGGGAGTTGGAGGCGGTGGTGAGCGCGGTGCCGCCGACGGCGGTCACGTACTGGGAGGTCGCCGGGTACTCGGCGCCGTAGCCGGAGTCGCCCGCGGAGACGGTGATCGCGACGCCCGGGTGCTTGAAGTACGAGGTGTCGTCGCTGGTCTGGGAGGAGTCCTCGGAGCCGCCCCAGCTGTTGGAGACGAACTTGGCGCCCAGCGCGACGGCCTCGTTCTCGGCGGCGCCGAGGTCGGCCATGGTCGCGGAGTTGGCCTCGACCAGGATGATGCTGCAGTTCGGGCAGACCGCGCTGACCATGTCGATGTCGAGCATCTCTTCGCCGGCCCAGCCGCTGTCGTTGGTCGGCAGCGAGGTGGTGGAGCCGGTCTGGCTGACCTGCTTGAAGCAGCCGTTGGCCTTGGTGCAGGCGGACAGGCCGAACTGGGAGCGGTAGGTGCCCAGGTCCGACTCGGCGTTGGGGTCGTTGTAGGCGTCCACGATGCCGACGGTCATGCCGGAGCCGGCCGTGGTGGGCAGGTTGTAGGCGCTGTGCAGGTTCGCCGGGGACAGGCCCGAGGGCGCGGCCGCGGCCAGCGCCGAGGCGAGTCGCTGCTTGATGTCCGTGCGGCGCTGGGCGAAACAGGACGCATGACCTGGTTCGGCGGTGGCACACAGGCGCTGGGTCGGCACCTTCTGGCCGGCCTTGCCGGTCGAATGGTAGGTCTGCCGCTCGGGGGCGGTCAGCGCCTTGTCGTTCTGCGTGACCTTGGAGGTCTGAGGGTGGGTCGCGGCAGGCTGGGCGCCCGCCGTCGGTGCGGCGGTGAATCCGGCGACCGTCAGAGCGAGTGCGGGAAAGGCGACGGCGAGAAGTCTTCGCAGACTCCGTCTCCGCCCGCTCGGGTGTGACTCACGCATGGGGTACTGCCTCCGGTTGACGTGGGGTATCGCACTGGATGGGCAGGCCCGTGATTGCGCGTAGCGGCGGTGGAACCGCGCAGTCAGGAGCATGACATTCACAGCGCCCTACACGCCGGGTGAGCGTGACATGACAGGACGCGAGGGGAACGTAGACCGGAACGGGTCCTACCGGGCAGTACCGGACCGAATTCTTTACTTCTCCATGGAATGCGATTGACCCCCTCATGGGGCCGGCACGTGCCGGCCGGGAGTCGGGCCCGGAACTGACCCTGGCGGGTCTCGACAGCATCTTCCGTGACGGGGCTGATTCTGCTGATCAGCCTGAACTCCCTTCCGGGACCGCACAGCGACCGCAAGCGCCGCTTTCACCGTTGTCCAGCATCGGCGGCACCCTCGACGAGCCCGATGACGTGTCAGCCGGCCGCGCACCGCCGCGCGGCCTCCGGCCACCTGCGTTGAGACCGCCGCGCCCCCAGGGCGCTCCAGCCCCGAGGGTGCACGGATCTACGGCCCGACCACGCCCGTTCGCGCCCTGCCGCACACGCGCAGAGGAGCCGTGCTCCTCCCATGGCGACGGGAGTTTCACGGCACGCGCCCCGGGGCGGCGCGGAAAGCGCGGCCGGTGAAGAGGTTCATGATCCAGGCATGGTGAGCAGAACGCTCGGTCTTCTGGCGCTGCTGGTTCGCCCTGCTCGCGGTCGTTTTCAGGCCATGGCGGTGCGGTCGGAGACGAGGCCGACGACGGCTCGGTAGGTCTCGGGCAGGCGATGACGTCGGTGGGTCCAGCGCATCAGTTCCTTCCGGCGTCTGTGACCGGCCAGGCGTGCTCGACGATGGCTTCCGCGACCGAAGCGGGACCGGGCCCGGCCGAGTCCTGGATCGCGTCGGCCTCGCGAAGGCCGCTCGATGAGCGTCGGCTGAGGTCGAGCCGGTGGGCGACCGGCGGGCACGCACGTGTCCCGCAATGGTTCACTTCCCCGAGGACGAAGAACGCCCCGCAACGGCCCTGGCGGACGTCGCGGTTACAGTGTTCGGGGCGGCACTGAAGCTCCGACGGACACCCGCTACGCGGGGTGATGACGGAGCCGCCGGCGCCAGGGGCCCGTACCTCACCTTGCTGGACCCCCGTTCGCCTTCCCCACCCGGGCGACCGCTGACGGCCATCGACGCGACCCTGCTTCCGGGTGTCCCGTCCGGGTCGGCGACGGCGTTCACGCGTGGGGGGTGATGACGGCGCGTCCTTGGATCCTGCCGTCGTGCAGGAGCTGGTAAGCCTCGTTGGCGCGTTGCAGGGGGAAGTGCTCGACCAGCACCTTGATCTTCTCCTGCTGGGCGAGCGTGATCACATCCATCAGTTCGGTGAGGGAGCCCCAGTAGGGCGAGGCGACCGAGCACTCGTGCGGCGGGCTGGAGAAATCGACGGGCAGGGCTCCGCCGCCGAGGCCGACGATGGTCAGGTGGCCGAGCATCCTGGCCACTTCAGCGGCCATCCGCAGCGTCGGGTCGATGCCCACCATGTCCAGCACGAGCTGGGCGCCCTGTCGCCCCGTCATGTCCTTGATACGCGCGATCGCTTCGTCGCCCGAGAGCAGGGCCTCGTCGGCCCCCATGCGCTTGGCGGTCTCCAGCTTTCCTGTGTCGGTGTCGACGGCGACGACGGTGGTCGCCGCGCTGAGCGCGCGCAGGATCTGGATGGTCATCTGGCCCAGGCCGCCGGCCCCGATCACGACCGCGGTCGAGCCCGGTCCCAGCAGGTGCAGCGACCGTTTGACGGCGTGATAGCTGGTCAGTCCGGCGTCGCTGAGCGGGGCGGCCCGGCGGGGGTCGAGGGTGCCGAGCGGAATCAGGTGGCGCGCCGCGGGGACCAGCAGGTACTCGGCCATGCCGCCGTCGTGACCACCGCCCAGGCCCGGGCCCTCACCACCAAGGTTCTGGCAGTAGTTCTCCCTGCCCTGACGGCAGTTGGCGCATATGCCGCAGCCCCAGGAGCCGTAGACGATCACGGGGTTTCCGAGCTCGAACCCGGTGACGCCCGGTCCCAGCCGTTCCACCCATCCCGCGTTCTCATGGCCGAGCGTGAAGGGAAGGTTCGTGAAGCCGGGCAGCGGTTCGGATGCCTGCATGATGTGCAGATCGGAGTGACAGGCACCGGCACCTGCGACCTTCACCAGGACCTGCCCCGGGCCGGGCTCGGGCACCGGCACCTCGCGCAGCTCGGGCGGCTGCCGCCAACCGACGAGTTGAAAAGCCCACATGGCGATCCTTCACTCACACACTGGTCAGTCGCGGATCCCGTCGATGTCGACCAGGACGTGTCGCGGTCCACGGAAGATCTGGTTGTGCCGGTACGGTGGCGGGTCCTCGACCAGCCGAGGGTTCTGCACACGCCGGACGAACTCGCCGACCGCGATCTGGACCTCGAGTCGCGCGAGCGGGGCGCCGAAGCAGAAGTGGATGCCCTGACTGAATCCGAGGTGCTGGTTGTCGCGGCGTTCGAGGTCGAGTTCGTCGGGGTCGGTGAACCGTTCCGGGTCGCGGTTCGCCGAGCCGTACGCCAGGAAGATCGGCGCCCCCTTCGGGATGGTGGTGCCGGCGATGTCGATGTCTTCCACGGCGGAGCGGGTGTGCCAGAACTGCACCGACGACTCGAAGCGCAGCAGCTCCTCCACCCCGGGCACGATCAGCTCGGGCCTGCGGCGCAGCTTCTCGAGCGCGTCGGGGTGCCGCAGCAGGGTGAGCACGCTGTGGGCGATGAGGTTGACCGTGGTTTCGTGTCCCGCGAAGATCAGGAGCAGGGCGTTGCTCGCGAGCACGCCCTGGGACATCCGTTCCTCCGTGCCGTCCTCGTTCACCATGGCCGAGAGCATGCCCGGTCCGGGCTGCCGGGCGTACCGGTCGAGCAGATCCGCTGCGAACTGCCCGAACTCCTGCACGGCCTGGCGGCCCCCGGCCAGCCGGCTCTGCATCTCCTCGGAGGCGGCCTCGGGGCCGAAGTCCAAAGCGTCGAGGGCCGTTTCGATCCAGTGGTGGAAGCGTGGCTCGTCCTCCAGTGGCACGCCCAGGACCTTGCAGATCACGGTCACCGGCAGGGGGTAGGCGAAGTCGTCGACGGCGTCGATCCGGGTCTTGCCCTTCATGTCGTCCAGGAGCTTGGCCACGATGCGGCGGATCTCGGGTTCAAGGTCGGAGATCAGGTGAGGGGAATGGGGAGGGCCGACGAAATGCGGCGTCATCATCCGGCGATCCCGATCGTGCTCGGGCGGATCCTGGGTGATGATGTTCGGCTCCAAAGAGATGACCGCCTCCGTGATCGGCTCGGCCTCCGCCGATCCCTCGGCCGGGGTGGCGGCCGGGACGGGACACTTGCGTGGATCCGAGCTGACCCGGGGGTCGTGCAGCAGCGTGACGATCTCCCGGTAGGTGCTGACGACATAGGTGCCGTCCGGCTGCCGCGCCACCGGTGTCTTGCGCAGTTCCTCGTAGAACGGGTACGGGTTGGCGCGGTTGGCGTAGCGGAGGGCCTGCTGCCAGGGGGTTTCCTCGACCACGAGGCTCCCCTCCTTCTCCTGTCGATGCTGTCCGCCTACAGGCTTGGCCCGGCGAGCGCGTCAGCGACGCCGCGGCCGGAACTCGGCCGTCCGCTCGCTCGGGGCGTGTCCGGTCAGGACGACGTCGGGGATCGCCGTCGGGACCCTTGGGTCCGGGAACTCGGCCGGCATCGGCTTCGTGTCGGGCGGCTGGTCCCAACCCGGCGGCGGGGGCGGGAACGGACCGGATCGCTCGATCAGCTTCCCGTAGTACTCCAGCCACTTGCCGTGATCGAAGGTGACGGCCGCGACGATGCGGCCTCGGTGACCGTAGGCGGCGGCGAAACTGCGCTCCGCGACCGAACCCTGGGTGAAGACGATCTCGTCACCGAAGGGCGGCACCCCGACGGACTTGATGTTCACGCCGAACTGACCGGACCAGAAGCCGGGCAGCAGCAGATGCGGGCGATAGTGGGGCTCGAGGTTCACCATGTTGTGCGCCGCGACCTCGGCGCCGAAAACGGCGTTGTCCCAGTGCTCCATCGCCAGGAACTGGTACTCGTACAGCACATGCGGCGCACGCGCCACGTCGCCCGCCACGTAGATACTGTCGGTGACCACGCCGTTGATGTCGAAGGCCCGACCGCCGGCGTCACACCCGACGCCCCAGAAACCGGCTGCCAGTCCTGAGCCCTCCAGCCACTCCACGTTGCGGATCGACCCCAGGGAGGCCACGACCACGTCGGCGTCCACGGTGGTTCCGTCGGACAGACGCGCACGCCGCACATGCCTGCCGGAGTCGCCCTCCAATGACGACACGCCCAGCCCGCAGCGCAGGTCCACGCCGTGATCGCGCTGCAACTGCGCGGCGATCTCCCCGATCACCCCGCCGAGCGCGCCGACCAGCGGCGACGAACCCCGCTCGACGACGGTCACCGGGATGTCGAGTTCCCGGCAGACAGAGGCCACTTCGGATCCGATGAACCCGGCGCCGATGACCAACACTCGCGACGGCGGCTCGGCCAGCGCCTTTTGCAACTGCTCCGCATCATCACGCGAGCGGATCGTGTGGACACCGTGCAGGGCGGCCTCGGCCGGGTTCGGCCACTGCCGCGCGCGGGTGCCCGTGGCGATCAGCAACCGGTCGTACGGCACCTGCTCGCCGTCGGCAAGGCGCACCTGCTTGGTGTCCCGGTCCAGCCCGATGGCGGCCACCCCGAGCCGCCAGTCGGCATCCACCTCTCGCATCCGGGGCAGCTTCGTGTGGTCGGCCGGCACCCAACCTTTGAGTACCTGCTTGGACAGCGGGGGACGGTCGTAAGGCTCGTACGGCTCGTCCCCGATGATGGTCAGGGAACCGGTGAAGCCCTCCTCGCGCAGGGTTTCCGCCGCCCGCAGCCCGGCCAGAGAAGCACCCACGATGACGATCCGGCCGCTGGCCCGGAACTCGCGCACCAGCTCGGCGACCGTTGCCCTCAAGGTCATGGCGTCTCGCCCCGCTCCGCGCCGTCCACGCGGTCGATCACGATCGCCTGCACCGGGCATGCCGCAGCCGCTCGCTCGACCTGCAGGCGCCGCTCGTCATCCGGGTTCGGCTCATACGTGAGCGCCTCCTGCCCGTTCAGCCTGAAGACCTCGTGCGCCAGATACACGCACTGTGCGTATCCCTGGCAGCGGTTCAGGTCCACGACGATCCGCATGGGCAGACTCCTTCCGTTCTGCCTCCCGCCCCACGGCGACCATCGACCCGGTCATGAAGCCTCGGTCACCAGGCCATGGATCCGTTCTCAAGCCTCCCGTCAGGCGACCGGGCTGGATGTCCCCTCCGTCGCCGTCGGCCAGGCCACCGGCTGAGCAGGTTCGGCCCTGTTCGCTCCGCCGCTTCCTCCACGATGACGTTTGTCGGCTGTGCGCCGGCACAGCTGGACGGTGCCGGTACTTCGACGGCGTCGGCATCAGGGTGTACCGGGTGGCACGCCCCAGAAAAATACTCGTCCCGCCTTCCGTCGATCGCAAACCCGCCACTGCGGCAAACAAGCTGTCCCAGGACAGATGCAGCGTGGGCAGCAAAGCGAGCAAAACCGGACGCTCTGTCGGCTGTTGACGAAGGGGCCGACTTCGACCGTCACCCGGTGCCCTCGCCTCCCGGGGCTGAGGCACTCTCCGAACCGGTGAAGCCGCCGATCACCAGAACCGCTCCGGCTGCGCATCCCGCCGTTCGGCCGGCCCGACCGCGCCCTCGGGCGTACGCAGGGTGCACACACCTCGTCGCGGCCTCGGCAAAAGCCGGTGCGCCGGGGGTGCCGGTCACGGGCAGCTCACAGCGCAGAGCGGAATCTGCTGGTACTCGTGCGCGCCGGTGACCCGGTTACCTTCGTCACTTCGACATTTCCATACGGCGTATGGTAACAATGGAAGGGCAGTTCCATACGACGTATGAAACTGGTCGCTCGGACCACGTCAAGCGCAGCACATCGCCTGACGGAACCGCCGTTGGCGCAGATCGCGCCAACCGGGAAGGAAATGATCATGAAGCAGCTCACGAAGCGAATCGCCCTCGCGGTCTCCTCCGTTGCGGTCACCGGTGTCGCCGTCCTCGGTGCCGGGGGCACCGCTTCGGCCGCGCCCCTTGCATCCACGCACGTCCAGCGCCCGACCGAAGGGGGCGTGGCCGCTGATTACAGCTGGGACCACGGCGTCGGCTACCTGCTCGAGCAGGGCTACTCCTGCGACGCGATCCGCGGCTGGCACCAGGACGCCCACCACCCCGACTCGCCCCGGCACGACTGCGACGGTCTCTTCTACCGCGATGGTCACTTCTACCGCGATGGTCACTTCTACCGCGGAGAGGGCGAGGGTCGCGGCTGGAAGTCGGACAGGTCGTACCACCACGACCGGAACCACCTCTGGCACGACGGCCGGGGCAGGGACCACTACGACCTGAGCCGCGAGGAGCGGTGAGACGGGGACTGGTCGGGGCCGTGGGACCGGGCCGTCTCCTCGCGGCCCGATCCCTGCCGACGGCACAGACACGCCCGGCGGTCGGGGGCCGGCGCCCGCGACCACCGGCCGAGTAAGTGCCCCACCGCGCTCATCGTGCGATGCACCGGTGCCGTCCGGCGCCCGCGGCCTGCTGTACCGCCTCCGCCCGCGCTGCCTCGTTGCCACAGACCGGCGTGAGGCGCCGCCGAGCCACGCCCAGAAACGGAAAGCCGATGAAGAAGTCCTTGCAGGCCATAGAGCGGCGGGTGGCCGTACAACTGATCGTCTCGCGCGACTACTCAGTGCCCCTGTGCGTACGTCTGCGGTATGAGCCCAGTGATCCCTATGTCGTCCGTGCCACTTTCTTCGTCGACTGTGACGAGCCGGTCGAATGGGTTCTGGGGCGGGATGTTCTGACTGATGGCCTGAAGGGTTCCGCAGGCTACGCGGACGTCCGGATCTGGTCGGCCGCGGGGCGGGGAGACCAGTCGGTGTACATCGCCCTCGGGTCCTCCGCCGGCACCGCCTTGCTCGAGGTCCCGGTGCTGGATCTCGCCTCCTTCCTTCGGGACACGGAGGCTCTGGTGCCACGGGGTACCGAGTCCGGACACATCGCCTGGGACGTCGAACTGGCGCACCTCCTCTCGCGAGGCTGACCGCCGAACGGCTGGAGGCGTACCTGTCGAGTCCTGAATTCCGTGCGGACGTGAAGGGTTTCGACATCAGCCAGATCGTCGGCCTCGACGAGACCCTGCTGACACCCACCGCGGACTCACCCATGGACGAAGTCGGTGGGGTCGGCCGTGGCGGTCGGTCCGTCAGCCGAGCGGCGGCCGCCGGGGATGTGGTCGCTACAGCCAGAGCGCTCTCGGTGCGGTGAACCGAACGGCTCGACGGGCGGCGATCACGATGGCGATGAGCAATCCGAGCCCGCAAGCCGGCTCGCCCGCACTGAAACGACCTTCTCCGGAGATCGGGTGCCCTCCTGCGCGGAGCGACCTGAGCTCGCCGGCCGCGCACGAGCCGCAAGCCGTAGGGCTTCAGGGCCACGGACTCAAGGGCGGCTGACGTCCTGGCCGTTACGACCGGCGGTGAGCCGTCCCTCCAGGCCCGTGACAAGTGTGTCGATCACCAGCCGGAACATGTGGTCCTGATCAGGGCCTGACTGGTCCGCGTCCGCGACCTCGTCCGTGCCGGCAGCGGCACCCGGGGGCTTGAGGCTCGCCCACTGCTGGAGCGCCCCGTTGAGTTCCGCGCCGAGGACACCGATGACGACGGCGACCATCAGCGCGGCGATCTCCGGGACCTCCGGCTGGGGCACCCCGGCAGCGGCCACGATCGCGGTGAGGGCTGTCCAGAACGGGTCGTCGGGCTGGATGAAGTCCGGCTGGTGGCTGAAGGAGTAGGCCATCAACTCGGGATGACGGTGCGCCAGGGCCCGGAAGTCCGTGGCGAGCAGGCGGATGCGCTCCTGCCAGGGGGCGTCCTCCAGCGTCACGGTGCGGAACTGGGCGCCGACCATTCTCGTCACGCCGCGCAGCACGGCTTCCTTGTTCGACACGTGGTGGTACAGCGACATCGGGTTCGCGTCGAGTTCGGTGGCGAGTTTGCGCATGGTGAGCGCCTCGACCCCGTCCTCGTCGATGAGCCGCAGGGCGGCGGCATGGATCCCGGCCTCGGTCAGGGGCACGTCCCTCTTCCTGGTTCCCCGCGGGGGACGCCTCACCTTCTTTTCCATACCACGTACGATACCAGTTACGTACGCCGTACGGAAATCGCCGGACCTGCAGACCGGCGACACCCGAGCGCAGGTCGCGGTCAAGCGGTGTCGGGGTGCACCTGACCGTCACCCACGGCTCCAGCCTGGGCTCCTGCGAGGACCTGGCGCGCACCATCGCCGACCGCGGTGAGCGCTCCGGGTTCGGGACCACCCTCGTCAGCCTGGACGAGCCGGGCGACAACCTGCCCACCGAGGGCCTGCCCGCAAGCACTGATGCCGGCCGTCGCCGAGGAGCACGCGGCGAGCACATGGGCGGACCCCCACGGGTGAGGCCGCGCCGACCGCGTTTCGGTGGCCGCCGGTGTGGCAGCACCGGCGGCCGCGCGGAAGGTGTAGGGCGTTGTCAGGCAGGGTCCGGCAGCGGGCGCCGGGTGACCTCATGGGCGTCGTCCGCGGGGACACCGAGCATGCGCAGGACCATCTCGGCCAGGTCGGAGGCGGCCTCGTCGCCGTCGAGGTCCGGGCGGTCCAGCCTGAGGGCCATCAAGGACAGCAGGGTGCCGCCCAGGGCGGACAGGGCGGTGGTCGCGTTGCCGCAGGTGAAGCGGCCCGAGGCGATGCCGATCTCCAGGTCGCGCAGGGCTCGCGGGGAGAGGCCGCTCTCGGAGTGGATGTGGGACAGACCGCGGTCGCGCAGGATCCGCAGGAGTTCGGGGTGGGAGTCGGCCATCCGGGCGGTGAGCCGGAAACCGACCGCGACCAGCTCGGCCGGGTCGTCGATGCCTTCCACGCGCACGTCGATGACCTGCCCGAACTCCTCCAGGGCGTCCGTCACCGCCGCGTCGAAGAGCTCCGTCTTCGACTCGAAGTGGTTGTAGAAGGACCCGAAACCGACGTCCGCGCGCTCGGCGATGGCCTGGATGCTGGCGCTGGCGTCCCCGGTCTCCGCGAGGATCTGCCGGGCCGCGCGGATGAGGGCCTGACGGGTCTCGGCGCGGCGCCGCTCGAAGCGGTTCCTGGGCGGGGCTGACGTCGACATACGACCGAGTGTAACAACCGCGCCGATGACTGCCACATGACTGATGATTCTCTCAACTCTTTGGTTCACCTCTATTGACGATGAGAGTCGGCAAAGTTGATGATTTCCTCATTACGGCAGTGTTGCTTGGAGGACACCATGTCCCACACCCGCGTTAACAGGGCCGATCTCCAGACGCCCCACCAAGATCTGCACAGCGAGCTGGGCGCCCTGCGAGGTGAGCACCCCGGACGAGCCCGGAATCCCGTGATCAAGGTGACCGACCTGGCATGGCTGGAGTTCGAGAAGCCCGACCTGGACCGGGCCGAGGTGTTCGCCCGCGACTTCGGATTCGCCATAGCCGCCCGCACCGAGCGGGAACTGTGGCTGCGCGGCACCTTCGCGGGCTCCCCCTGCATGGTCATCCGCCATGGGCCGGCGTCCCGCTTCGTCGGGCCGGCGTTCCGCGCGGCGGAGCGCGCCGATCTCGGCCGGCTCGCCCGCGCGACCGGAAGTGACGTCCGGGACTTCGACGTACCCGGCGGCGGGCAGTCGGTCACCCTGCTCGATCCCTCGGGCTTCCCGGTCCGGGTCGTGCACTGCGCCGAGCTGCTGCCCGCTCTGCCCGGGCAGCAGCCGCTGATCCTCAACACCGGCATCGAAGGCCCTCGTACGAACGCCACCCAGCGGCCGCCCCGCGAGCCGTCGCGTATTCAGCGGCTCGGGCACGTGGTGCTGGAGACACGGGTGTTCACGCGGGCCCTGGACTGGTACCTGGACACGCTCGGGATGATCGTCAGCGACTTCCTGTTCCTGGACGGGCAGCGCGAGCGCGGTCCGACCATGGCGTTCATCCGCTGTGACCAGGGCAGCCTGCCGGTGGACCACCACACCCTCGCCCTGCACCTCGGGCCGGGCACCGGCTACGTCCACTCCGCCTACCAGGTCACCGACCTCGACGCGATCGCAGCCGGCGGCGAGTACCTGGCCGAGCGCGGATACAAGCGCAGCTGGGGGATCGGCCGGCACATCCAGGGCAGCCAGCTCTTCGACTACTGGCGCGACCCCGACCGCTTCATGCTGGAGCACTTCGCCGACGGTGACCTGTTCTCCTGCGACCTCGAACCGGGATGGGCGCCGATGTCGGCGAGTGGTCTCGCGCAGTGGGGGCCGCCCGTCACCCGCGACTTCCTGGGCGCCAACCCCTCCCCCGCCAAGCTCCGCGAGGTCATGACGGCCCTGCGCGGCGACAACGAACTCGACTCAGCACGCCTGCTGGGCCTGATGAAAGCGATGAGCTCATGAGCACCAACGTTCTGCGCACCCCCGACGGCTGGTGGGTCGTCCGCAACGAACGCGCCGTCCGCATCGAGACCAAGGCGGTCACCACCGCCGAGCTGATCGCCGACCGGGACGCGGTCCGCGAGGCCGCCGCCTCCGCCGACAGCGGCACGCCCGTCGCCGACCTGGTGGCGCTGCCCCCGGTCACCACCCCTTGCCGAGTGGTCGCCCAGATGGTCAACTACCGTAGCCACGCGAAGGATTCGGGCTTCAACGGCGACATCCCGCCGACCTTCTTCCGCAAGGCGTCCGGCTCGGTCAGCGGCCCGCACGAGCCGATCGTCCGCCCCGCGCACGTGAACTTCCTCGACTACGAAGTCGAACTCGGCCTCGTCATGGGCGCGCCGCTGCCGGTGGGCACCGTTGTGGAAGAGCGGGACCTGCCTTCGTATGTCGCCGGGCTCGTCCTGACCAACGACGTCAGTGCCCGCGACGTCCAGCTGACCAGGACGCAGTTCTACGAGAGCAAGTCCTACCCGACCTTCACCCCCACGGGCCCGTACCTGGCCCTGCTGGAGCCCGGGGACTTCGCCCACCTGCTGAACCTGCGGCTGCGGCTGAACGTCAACGGCGTACCGCGCCAGGACCGCACCCTCGCCGACATGATCGTACGACCGGCGCAGGCGCTCACCCTGCTCGCCCGCTTCCAGACCCTCGACCCCGGTGACCTGCTGCTGACGGGCACCCCTGGCGGCACGGCCCTGAAGGCCCCGCCCAAGCCCGTCGAGAAGATCGCCGCCCTGCTGCCGCCCGCACTGAAGTGGAAGGCGTTCTTCAAGGGCCAGGCCAAGAACCCCCTCTACCTGCAGAACGGTGACCTCGTCACCGCCACGATCGCCACCCCTGACGGGCGGATCGACCTCGGCGAACAGCGGACCGCTGTGGCGGACGCGAGGTGAGCGCCACAACCAGGAGGCCGGTGGTCATCATCGGTGCGGGACCCGTCGGAGTCACGGCCGCGCTCCTGCTCGCCCGGTCCGGGGTGCGCAGCCTGCTCCTCGAACGGCACCGGGACGTCTACCCGCTGCCGCGTGCTGTCGTCGTGGACGACGAGGTCCGGCGGATCCTGCAGAGCGTCGGTGTCCACGAGGAGTTCGCCACCCTCGCCCGCCCGGCGCCCGGGTTGCGGCTGCTGGACGCCCGGCGCCGCGTGATCGCCGAGTTCCCCCGGTCCCTGCACGGACACCACGGCTTCCCGCAGACCAGCATGTTCGACCAGCCGGAGCTGGAACGGCTGCTGCGCGACGCCCTGGCCCGCCGCCCCGAGTGCGAGCTGTGGGGCGGTGTGGAGGTCGTGTCCGTCACCCAGGGCAGCGACGGCCCGCCCGCTGCCGCCGGTCCGGTGCGGGTGACCCTCCGCCGCGAGGGCAGCGACGAGGACGAGCACGTGTGGGCCGATGCCGTCCTCGGCTGCGACGGCGCCGGCAGCCTCACCCGCGACGCCATCGGCGCCGTGTGGGAGGACCTGCACTTCGAGGAGAGCTGGCGGGTCATCGACGTACGCACCAACCTCCCGGTGCGCACCTGGGAAGGCGCCGAGCAGATCTGCTGCCCCACGCAGCCCGCCACCTTCATGCGAGTCGGCGAAGACCGCTACCGCTGGGAGTTCCGGCTGGCCGAGGGTGAGTCCGTGGACGGCCCGGAAGGACTGGAGCAGCTGCACGAGCTGGTCGCCCCCTGGGTCGACCTGCCGTCCGCTGCCCACGGGGGCGACGACTTCGAGGTGATACGGCAGGCGCGGTACACCTTCCGGGCCCGCCTCGCCGACCGGTGGCGCCGGGGGCGTGTCTTCCTGCTGGGCGACGCGGCCCACCTCACCCCGCCCTTCATCGGGCAGGGCCTGTGCGCGGGCCTGCGCGACGCCCGCAACCTCACCTGGAAACTCGCCCGCGTCCTTCAGCAGGGCGCAGACGACCGACTGCTGGACACCTACCAGCAGGAGCGCAAGCCGCACGCCCGCCACGTGATCCGTGTCGCGGTCGCCGTCGGCTGGGCCATGACCGGCGGACAGGACCGCGCTGCGGCGTTCCGCCGGGCCGTGGTGGGCGCGGTCTGTCGCATCCCCGGCGTGACCGCGGCGGTGAGCCATGACCTCAGCCCAGCGCTGACCGCCGGTCCACTCGTACGGCGCCGCCCCAGGCTGACCGGCCGCGTCCTGCCCGGCACCTTCTGCCCGCAGCCCTGGGTACGGCATGACGGCAGGCGAGTGCGCCTCGATGACATCCTCGGGGACTCCTTCGCAGTCCTGACCACGGTGCCGCCCACGGCGCAGATGACGGCCGTGGCCATGGCACTGGGCGCCCGGACGATCCACGTCGACGACCTGGACGACGACGGCACACTGGCCGCCTGGCTGGGACGCGGCCGTGCCGACGCCGTCCTGCTGCGGCCCGACCGCGTCGTGACGGACACCGTCCCGGCCGGCGCCGGCGACTTCACGGACACAGCCGCCTGGGCCCCCCTGCTGCACACGGCCCGCCGTACCGCCGACGCCCGGCCCGTCACCTGACCAGGAGCACCACGCCATGACCACCCCGCACCCCACGCCGCATCCGGAACCGTTCCTGTCGCCCGACCCGAAGACTGCCGCCGGCAGCCGCATCGCGGACTTCGCCCGCTGGGCCGCCCGGCGCCGGGGCGCCGAAGGCATCCAGGACCCCACCGACTACCAGGCCCTGCACCACTGGTCCGTCACCGACCTGGAACGTTTCTGGGCGGCGGTGTGGGAGTACTTCGACGTCGACGCTGCCACTCCGTACGAGCGGGTGCTGGCCGAGGAGACCATGCCCGGCGCCCGCTGGTTCCCCGGAGCCACCCTCAACTACGCCCACCACGCACTGCGCAACCTGCACCCGGACGCTCCCGCGATCACCGCACTGGACGAGACCGGAGCCGGCTACGAGATCACGGGCCGGCAACTGCGCGCCCAGGTCGCCTCCGTCGCCGCCACCCTGCGCGACCTGGGCGTCGGACAGGGCGACCGGGTGGTCGGCTACCTGCCCAACACCCCCCACGCCGTCATCGCCTTCCTCGCCACCGCCGGCCTGGGCGCGGTGTGGTCGGTGTGCGGCCAGGACTACGCGCCCAAGGCCGCCGCCGACCGCTTCGCCCAGCTCGAACCGACGGTGCTCATCACCGCGGACGGCTACCTCTTCAACGGCGCCACGCACGACCGTCGCGCCGCCTCCCTCGAACTGGCCGACGCCCTTCCCACCCTGAGGGCCGCCGTGCTCGTGGACCACGTGGGCCTCGCCTGGCCCGAGCAACGGCATCCGCGGCTGACGGTGCCCTGGGAGGACGCGGCCACCCGCACCGAGTACCTCTCCATCGCCCCGGTGCCCTTCGACCACCCGCTGTGGGTCGTCTTCTCCTCCGGCACCACCGGCCTGCCCAAAGGCATCGTCCACGGCCACGGCGGCGTCCTGCTCGAGCACCTGAAGATCCTCGGCCTGCACTGCGATCTGGGCGTCGGGGACCGCCTGCTGTGGTACACCACCACCCACTGGATGATGTGGAACCTGGTCGTCTCCACCCTGCTGACCGGCGCCACCACCTGCACCTACGACGGCAGCCCCGCGCCGGTGGCGCGCCCGGACGTCCTGTGGGAGCTGGCGGCCCGCCACAAGGTCACCGTCTTCGGAACCAGCCCCCAGTACCTGCTGGCCATGGCCAAACTGGGCGTCGAACCCTCCGTGCACGACCTGTCGGCCATCCGCGTCGTCGGCAGCACCGGCTCCACCCTGCCCGCCTCCGCCTACCGCTGGGTCCGCGACCACGTGGACGCGGGCATCCAGCTGGCCTCCACCAGCGGCGGCACGGACGTCGTCTCCGGCTTCGCCGGCAGCGCCCCCACCACGCCGGTGTGGGCGGGTGAGCTGTCGGCCCCCAACCTCGGCGTGGCGCTCGCGGCGTACGACGGCGCGGGACAACCGGTCGTCGACCAGGTCGGCGAACTCGTCGTCACCCGCCCGATGCCGTCCATGCCGCTGTACTTCTGGAACGACCCCGACGGCAGCCGCTACCGCGACGCCTACTTCACCGCCTACCCGGGCGTATGGCGGCACGGCGACTGGATCACCCTCACCTCCCACGGCTCGGTGGTCGTCCACGGCCGCTCCGACGCCACCCTCAACCGCAACGGCGTGCGCCTGGGCAGCGCCGACATCCACGACATCGTCGAACGACTCCCCGAGATCACCGAGGCCCTCGTCATCGGCGCGGAGGAACCCGACGGCGGCTACTGGATGCCCCTGTTCGTCGTCCCCGCGCCCGGTGTCACGCTGGACGACGCCCTGCGCGAGAAGATCCGCGGCGCCATCCGCACCGGCGCCTCCCCCCGCCACGTCCCCGACGAGGTCCTCGCCGTACCGGCCATCCCCCACACGAAGACCGGCAAGAAACTCGAAGTCCCGGTCAAGCGCCTCCTCCAGGGCGCTCCCGCCGAGCAGGTCCTCAACTCCTCGGCGGTCGACAACCCGGACCTCGTCGCCTACTTCGCCGGCCTGGGAGCCGAACGCCGCCAGGCCCGTCACCCGCACACCGTCAAGGACGCTTCATGAGCCTCTCCGCCGCCCTGGCCTGTCCGATCGTGCTGATCTTCGCCCTGCTGGGCACAGCCAAGATCCTGGCCCTCGGCCCGATGCCCGAGCTGGCCGCCCACGCCGGCTTCACCACCTCGGCCTACCGGCTGATCGGTGCGCTGGAGGTGGCGGGCGCCATCGGCGTGGCGATCGGCCCGGCCCTGCCGCTGCTCGGAGAGCTGGCCGGCCTCGGCCTCCTGCTGCTCCTCGGCGGTGCCGTGACCACGCACGTACGCAAGGGAGACGGGCCGCCGAAACTCGTCCCCGCGGTGGTGTGTGCCGCACTGGTCGCCTGGTATCTCGTGCTCCTTGCCGGTGCCGGTTCGTGACGTCGGCTGAGCGCCGTAGCAGCCACAGGCAGGAGCATCGTGCTCGTCTGCGGCTGCGCGCAGGCGGCCGAGCCTCCTGAGTCCTGTCAGCGAGCTCACGCCGGGGCTGGCACACTGAATCTGTGGTTCCGCTGATGACCGCGACCGACCAGGCCGCGTCCTCATCGCTCACAGGCGCCGGTGTGGTGTCGGTCTGCGCACTGCTCTTCACCGTCGCGTCGTTCTGGTGGCTCAACGCCAGACAAGGGCGCCTGAAGACATGGGAGCCCCACGCCTTCGCAGCGATCATCCACTCATCGACGGCCCGCCTGCGGCTCCCGCTCGTCCTTCACAACACCGGCCCCAAGCCGATCGTCGTACAGGACCTCCTCCTGACCTTCCCCGACGAGCCGGCTTCTCACCTGCCGCTGCTGTGGGTGTCCTCACCGTCCCGCCTCCAGCCGGGGCTGGACGAGGAAGCGAAGCTACCGGCCGGGTTCGTTGTGCCCGGGAGAGAAGCGCAACAGCTCTTCATCGAGTTCGAGGCACCCTTTTCGGGATTCATTCCGGAAGCTCGTGACTACCAGGTCCAGCTGCAGGCAAGAGTCGGCCACCGCAAGGGGTGGCGGCGCCTCCTGACGTTCACCCTGCGGGCCGCCAACATCGTCGATCCGGATCGCTACACCGTCTACGACAACGCACCGGTCGAGCTGACGAAGGAAGATCGGAAAAGGGCGGATGCCGCACTCCTTGAACTGCTGCAAGAGGAAGGAGACGACTCCGCTCCGGGCGGCAGGAGACCGCGGCGTTCTTCCCATGACGACGGCGACGCCGGCACGAGCCGCTGACGCAGCACCCGTCGGCCGAGCACGCTCCTGCTGCGATCAGGAGATCACGGCTCCTGCGGTCACGCCGACACCAGGACGCCACGAACCCGCTGATCGCTACGGCAGCCTCCCGCGACTGATTCTGGCGGCTCCTCATCCGCGGACTGCGGCGACCGCCTCGTCGAAGGCCCGCTCCATGTCGATCGTCCCGCCGCTGCGCACCCAGGCGTCCGTTGCGACCTCCAGGCAGGCCAGGGCACAGGCGGCGATCGCGCGGGCCCGCAGCTCGTTCATCGGGTCCGCGGCGGCGCCCAGGCGTCGCACGACGTCCGGGACGAGCAGGTCCGTCCACTGCTGGCGTTTCTCCAGCCGGCGCGCCCGCAGGGAGGACGAGGCGTGCAGCATGTCGGTGATCTTGAGCATGTCCTCAGGTGAGTAAGGGAGCGAGTCGTGGAGCGCCTTGAGGGCCGCCCGGAGAGCCTCCCAGGGTGGTTCGCCGGTGGGACGCGCTTCCAGTGCCGTCCGCAGGGCCTCGCCGTGGTCGGCGTGGTCACCGAGGACGATGTCCTCTTTGGTGCCGAAGTAGCGGAACAGTGAGCGGCGCGAGATGCCGATCTCGTTCGCGATCTGCTCCATGGTGGTGGCCTCGAATCCGTGCTCGAGGAACAGCCGCATCGCAGTGGAGACGATCTCGGCCTGTACAGCTCGCCGGGTGCGCTCCCGCAGCCCCGCTGGATTGCCCACGCGATGGTCCATGACTCCGTAGCCTACCGCGCTCCGCACTCAGTACCAGTCTGGCACTCTGTGACAGATTCGGCGTACAGTGCCAGCACAGTGCACCGCCGAGAGTGTCCACCGCTTCCCGGGAGCAGCCCATGCGCACCGTCGACTACCACGGCCAGACCACCCTCGTCACCGGCGCCAGCGCCGGCATCGGCGCCGAGTTCGCCCGGCAGATGGCCGCCCGCGGCTCAGACGTCGTCCTCGTCGCCCGCCGCGCGGAACGGCTGGAGAAGTTGGCCGCCGAACTCACTGCGGCTTACGGCGTACGAGCCGCCGTCATCCCACTGGACCTGAGCCTGCCCGCCGCGGGGCAGACCCTCGCCGAGGAGGTGGCGCGCCGCGGCCTGGAGGTGACCAGTGTCGTGAACAACGCCGGATTCGGTACCTTCGGCCCGTTCCACACCGAGGACCCCGAGCGGCTCGGCCAGGAGGTCAGCGTCGCCATCGCGGCCGTCGTCGACATCAGCCGGGCATTCATCGAGCCGCTGCGGACCGCCGGCACCGGAGTGCTGGTCAACGTCGCGAGCATGGCCGCGTACTTCCCCATCCCGAACATGGCCGTCTACGCGGCTGCCAAGGCGTTCGTGCTGCACTTCACCGAGGCCCTGTGGCATGAATCCCGCGGGACCGGGCTGCGCGTGCTCGCGCTGTCGCCCGGAGCGACCAGCACCGAGTTCTTCGACGTCGTCGGCACGGATGCGGCAGACGGCGGCAGCAAGCGCCAGTCCCCCCAGGAAGTCGTTGCCACAGCACTGCGAGCGCTCGACCGCCGCACACCACCGCCGAGCGTCGTCTCAGGCCGGCTCAACCGCGTAATGGCCGGCCTGGGCCGGGGGTTGAGCAGGCGTCACGCGGTCCTGCTCATGGGATCCATGACCGCCGCACACGAGGGTCCGGCCCTTTGATCGGGCGACTCCGCCGTGTCGCCGTGCTCAGCGAGAGACCTGACCGACGACGAGCGGGCGGTACCGCAGTCGCTGCCGCCGAGGGGCACCAACCGGCGTGACGGCCCGTGAACCGGGGCGGGCACGCACACACCGCCCTCGAGGCGCCGGCGGCGGCGCAGCCGTACCCGCGGCGACCGGCCGGCTGATCCGCACGCAACCGCGCAGTCGTGGTCAGGTGCCCTCGGGACCCGGCTCGAACGTGAAATAGATGCTCAGGCAGTAGGGCTCGGCCTCGCCGTGGAGGAAGTCCCACGACACGTCCGACAGCCGGATCTTTTGGTCCTGCACCCACTCATGGGCCTTCTTGAAGGCTTCCGCGGCAGTTGCGGCCAGGAACAGCTTCCTGGCCATGGGATGCACTCCGGTCACGGCTTCCGAGTCGTCAAATCCCTCCGGAACGTCCAGGCAGAAGTCGGGATGCAGCACCATGAAGTGCGCCCTTCCAGTCGGTTGGCGAGTACGAATCGTCAGAGGCCGATCCTCCGGGCTCGACGCCAGGGAAGACCTCCGCACGCCCAGGAAGGGTTGCTTCCGCCGACCGCGCGGCTGGGCGACGCAGCCGGTGAACGGCCCTGTGCGTGCGCCTCGCCCCGGTGGCGGAAACATCCGGCCTCCGCATTCGCCGGTGGGGTGTGACCGCCCGCCACCCGGCCGGTCGTGGTCAGCGTTGGTCGGCCGGTTACGGGGGCGTGGGCCGTCGGCCAGGGCGACGTCTGCCGGGTGCTCGCACTGGGTGAACAGGGCGTCGGCGGCGGCGAGTACGGCCGCCCGGTTGCGGGCGGCGCCCTTGCGCGGGCTGCGCTCGGGCACGGGATTCCTTCTCTGCACCTTGACGGAACGGTCCACGGGGCCGGTCCGTGGAGGGCTCACACCGGCCCGTTGCCGGCTTCGGTGACGCGCCATCAGGCGGCTGCGGCAGTGCCCCGGCCCCGGTGCCCGCGGTGCGGCGCCGCCCTCGTGATCAGCGGCGCTCGCTCCACAACAGCGCGCGGTGGCGTCAAGACACCGGTGGGCGGTCGCCGATCGACGGATCCGGCCTCATTGATTGACCACAAATTTCACACATCCTCTCTTCATACCGGACCCGATGGTCTAGATTGACTCGTGCTTCAGCTGTTCGAGCATGAGGCGAGCAGTAATGATCTATGGTCCGGCGCTGCGGAAAGCCAGCAGTCACGTCCCCGGCGCCGGGCGTGGGGGTGATCAATTCCTGGAGTCCGAGGGGGGCCTTGGGCGCGGGGAGCACCCGATGTTTCGACGGGTTTCCGCGCACCTCGAGAGTCGGCAGGACATGCAAGTCTGCTGCCGCCTGGGTGGGTTGCCCGAGTAGCTCTGGAACAGCCGGGATGAATGCGCGGGGGGCGGGGGCCTCCCGAGGGGAATCAGTGCCGGGAGGCGGGGGCCTCCCGGGGGGCGAAACAGTGTGAGGCGATCACGTCGAATCACTGGGGACCTTGGGGGGTTCTGTGCGGCGAGGGGAACTTGTCAGCCCATTTCCGTCGACGGGCGGGCGTCTGGCGAACGGGGCGATCAGCCGGCCCGTGATCGACTGGGAGCAGCGGTACCGCCGTACCGTGATCACCAGCGATACCGTGGCCACCGCCTTCGTGGTGGCGGCGATCGGAAATTTCTTCGGGGACCGGGACGCGGCCAACTGGCACGAGAAGTGGGGAATTCTCGCATTCGGCACGGAGCTGCTGGTACTTGGGGCGCTTGCGGTGAGCCGGGCATGGGCTCCGGCCGTGCTCGGTCAGGGCGCGGAGGAATTCCGCCGGCTCGGACGCTCACTGTTCATGGCGACCGTGGTACTGGCACTCGGCGGAATCGCCCTCACCTCGCGCAACATCAAACTCTGGATATTCGTCGCGATCCCCGCGATCGCGCTCATCACCATGCCCGCTCGGTATCTGCTGCGCCTCTGGCTGCACAAACAGCGGAAGGAAGGCCGGTGCCTGAGACCGGTGCTCGCCGCCGGAAGCACGACCACCGTGCGCGATCTGATCACCCGCACCCGTAAGTTCCCGCACCTGGGCTGGCGAGTGGATGCGGTGTGCACGCCGGACGGTCTCGGACCCGCCGGTGACCAACTGGACGGAGTGCCGGTCGTCGGCCGACTGGCGGACGTCGCGGGCCACGTCCGCCGCGACGGCTACCGTGTCGTCGCGGTCACACCCGACCCGCACTGGTCACCGGACCGGCTGCAGCGGCTGGCCTGGAACCTCGAGGGCAGCGACGCCGAGATGGTCGTGGCTCCGGTGCTGATGGAGGTGGCCGGCCCGCGGCTGCACGTCGACGCGGTGCTCGGGATACCCCTGCTGCGGGTCAGCATGCCGACCTTCACCGGAGGCCGCCGGGCGATCAAAGGAGTCGTCGACCGGATCGGCGCAGCGATCCTGCTGCTGCTGTTCGCGCCGCTGATGGTGTTAGTCGGGCTGCTCGTGCTGGCGGACAGTCGGGGCGGGGTGTTCTACCGCCAGCGCAGGGTCGGCAAGGACGGCCGCGAGTTCACCATTCTCAAGTTCCGCACCATGGTCGCCGGGGCCGACCGGGCGCGTGCCGAGCTGGCCGACCTCAACGAGGGCGCCGGCCCGCTGTTCAAACTCCGCCGGGATCCCCGGGTGACCCGGGTCGGAACGGTGCTGCGCCGGTACTCGATCGACGAGCTCCCACAGCTCTTCAACGTGCTCACCGGGTCGATGTCGCTCGTCGGTCCGCGGCCTCCGCTGCCGGAGGAGTGCGCTGCCTACGGACCGGACATCCGGCGGCGGCTGCTGGTCAAGCCCGGACTCACCGGCCTGTGGCAGATCAGCGGGCGCAGCGACCTGTCGTGGGAGGAGGCGGTCCGGCTGGACCTGCGGTACGTGGAGGACTGGTCGCTCGCCCTGGACACAGTGATCTTGTGGAAGACGCTGCGTGCCGTGGTCTACGGGCAGGGCGCCTACTGATGCGCGGGGGTCGTCGACCGGCCCGGCGCGCGGACCGCAGGCCGGAAGGCCTGCCTGGGGGGAGGAACGGGTCATGAGAGTCAGCGTCTTCGGGCTCGGCTACGTGGGCTGCGTGTCGGCCGCGTGCCTGGCCGGCATGGGTCACGAGGTCATCGGGGTGGACGTGAACCAGGTGAAGGTCGACCTGGTCAACGACGGCAAGGCCCCGGTGGTCGAGGAGAGGATCGACGAACTCATCGCCGAGGTCGTGAGAACCGGGGCCTTGCGCGCCACCGGCGACGTCCGCGAGGCGATCACGGGCAGCGAGGTGTCGCTGGTCTGCGTGGGCACGCCGTCGGAGCCCAACGGCAGCCTGTGCACCACGTACCTGGAACGGGTCACCGAGCAGATCGGCGCCGCGCTGGCCGAGCGGGGTGGGCGGCACACCGTCGTCTTCCGCAGCACCATGCTCCCGGGCACCTGCCTGAACCTGCTGGTACCTCTCCTGGAGAAGCACGTCGGCGGCACGGCCGGGGTGGACGTCGGAGTCGCGGTCAACCCGGAGTTCCTGCGCGAGGGCACAAGCGTCCGGGACTTCTTCGACCCGCCCAAGACCGTCGTCGGCGAGCTCGACCCGGCAAGCGGCGACGCGGTGCTGGCGCTGTACGACGGCCTGCCCGGCGAGGTGTTCCGGGTGCCGATCCCGACGGCCGAGGCGATCAAATACGCGGACAACGCGTTCCACGGCCTCAAGATCGGCTTCGCGAACGAGCTGGGCGCGGTGTGCCAGGCGCTCGGGGTGGACTCGCACCAGGTGATGGACGTGTTCCTGGCCGACCGCAAGCTGAACATCAGCCCCGCCTACCTGCGGCCCGGCTTCGCCTTCGGTGGCTCGTGCCTGCCCAAGGACCTGCGCAGCCTGGTCCACGCGGCGCAGCGGGCCGACGTCTCGGTGCCAATCCTCGCCCACGTGCTGCCCTCCAACTCCGACCATCTGAAGCGCGCGGTGGAGCTGGTCGAGCGCACCGGCAAGCGCCGGGTGGGCCTGTTCGGGTTGTCCTTCAAGCCCGGCACCGACGACCTCCGCGAGAGCCCGCTCGTCGAGCTGGCGGAGAGGCTCTTCGGCAAGGGGTACGAGCTGAAGATCCACGACGCCAACGTGAGCCTGTCCCGGCTGCTCGGCGCGAACCGCGAGTACATCGAGACCCGGCTGCCGCACCTCGCGCAGCTGCTCGCCGATTCCGTCGACGAGGTGCTGGAGCACGCCGAGGTGTGCCTGGTCGGGACCAGGGATCCGGCCGTGCTGTCGGCGCTGCCCCATGGCGACGGCCCGGTGATCGTCGACCTGATACGCCTTCCCGACGCCGAGGCGCGCCGGACCGAACCGGGGTACATGGGCCTTGCTTGGTAACGCAACCAGCGGCGACGGGTCGGACCGGAGCGCGCTGATCCTGGTGGAGAACCTGTCCGTGCCGTTCGACCGGCGGGTGTGGCAGGAGTGCACGACGCTGCGCGACGCGGGCTGGACGGTACACGTCATCTGCCCTCAGGGGAGTAAGCGGGACACGGAACCGGAGGCGGAGATCGACGGGGTGCGGATCCACCGCTACCCGTTGCGCGCGGCCACCGGAGGGCCGGCCGGCTACCTGCGGGAGTACGGATCGGCGTTGTGGCACACGGTCCGGCTGGCCCGCACGGTGGGGCCGGTCGACGTGGTCCACGCCTGCAACCCGCCCGACCTGCTATTCCTGCCTGCACTGTGGCTGAAGCGGCGCGGCGCGCGGTTCGTCTTCGACCAGCACGACCTGGTACCCGAGCTCTACCTCTCCCGGTTCGGCCGCGGCGAAGACCTGCTCTACCGCGCCGTGTGCGCGCTGGAACGGCTGACCTACCGGACCGCGGACGTCGTGCTCGCCACGAACGAGAGCTACCGGGACGTCGCGATGCGCCGTGGCGGCCGGCGGCCGGAGGACGTCTTCGTGGTGCGCAGCGCGCCTCAGGTCGACCGGTTCCGCCCGGTGCCACCCGAACCGGAGCTGAAGCGCGGCAAACCTCATCTGCTGTGCTATCTCGGCGTCATGGGCCCTCAGGACGGCGTCGACTACGCCTTGCGGTCCCTCGCGAGGCTGCGTGACGAGCTCGGGCGGACCGACTGGCACGCGGTGTTCGTCGGCGCCGGCGACGCCTTCGACGCGATGGTGGAGCTGTCCCGACGGCTCGGACTCTCGGAGCAGGCGCAGTTCACCGGGCGCATTCCGGACGCCGACCTGGTGCGCTACCTGTCCACCGCGGACGTGTGCCTCTCCCCCGACCCGCGCAATCCGCTCAACGACGTGTCGACCATGAACAAGGTCCTGGAGTACATGGCGATGGGCCGGCCGATCGTCTCGTTCGACCTGAAGGAGGCGCGGGTCTCCGCCGGTGACGCCGCCGTCTACGCGCCCGCCAACGACGAGGCCGAGTTCGCCGGGCTCATCGCGCTGCTGCTGGACGATCCGGAGACCCGGACCCGGATGGGCAAGATCGGCCAGGAGCGGGTCAGCGGGCGGCTTTCCTGGCGGAACTCGCAGGCATCGCTGCTCGCCGCCTACGCCGCCGCGTGCCGTGACCGCGCTCCGGTGTCGGCGGGCGACCCGCTCCGCGCAGGGAAGAGGCAGCGCCGTTGAGCGATGACACGATACGTCTGGTCACGATCGGGCGGATTCTCCGTCGGCGTTGGCGGCTTCTCGCCGTCGTCACCATGATGGGTGCGCTCGTCGGCTACGGCGCGTCTTTGCTGTTCCCGCCGCGGTACACGACCTCGGCATCGGTGCTGCTGCCGGGTGCGTGGGAGGAACGCGAGCTGCTGACTCAGGCCGAGATCGCGACCAGTTCGGTGGTGGTCGACCGCGCGGCCGCCACGCTCGGGTGGAGAGGGGTCAGCGGCAGCGAGCTGCGGGATCGGGTGACCGCCACGGCCGCCGACGGGAACATCATCCAGATCTCCGGCACGGCCGACACCCCCGAGCGCGCACAGCAACTCTCCGACCAGGTGGCCCAGCAGTTCGTCACATACGCCGCGCGGGTCGTGGGCGGCAACACCGACCCCGACGCGGCGGCGCAGCTCGAGGCACTGCGGCAGATGGTGGAGAAGACCAGCGGCCGCATCACCAAGTTGGCCGAGGCGGCCGATCCGGGTCAGACCGTGGAGAGCGTGCAGGCCCGCACCGACCTCGAGAAGCTGCGCACCACGCTGCAGGAGGCCATGAACAAGCTGGACCAGGCCGGCCCGGCCGCCGACAAGGCCAACATGGTCGTCATGGGGCCGGCACCCCGGCCGGCCGGCGAGGCACCGCCGACGAGGGTGCAGCTCGTCGTCGCCGGCGCACTGCTGTTCTTCCTGCTCGCGGTCGTCGGCCATCTCACCGCCGCACGGATGAGCCGCCGACTGCGCACCGAGCCGGAGATCGTCGCGGCGCTGGGCTCGGCGCTGCTGGGTACCGTCGACGTACCCGGTGAGCGGCCCGTGCACCGGCCGAAGGGCCGTGGCGCGCGGGCCTGGATCCGCTGGCTGCTGGGCGTCGACACCAGATGGGACGCGCCGACCCCGCGGTCGTCCGGCGGCGACGCCGGCAGGCAGATCCGCTACCGGCGGGTGTGCGCCCGCATCCGGGACCAACTGCCGGCCCCCCGGCGGCTGCTGGTTGTCGTGCCGGACGGCGACGAGATCGCCCGCCGGGCCGCCGGACAGCTCGTCGCCGAGGCCGGGACCGATCCGCTGCTGCGGGTGGTGGGGGTTCCCGTGTCCCGGCCGATGGTGCCCGACCACGACAACGAGTCCGGTGCCCTGGTCGTGCTCGGCGCGGGCAGCTGGACCGCGGAGGAACTCGCCGGCATCGCCGACGCCTGTGTGGACGCGGGGCATGAGGTCGTCGGCATCGTCGTCGCCGACACGGTCCAGGTCCGTCCGACGCGGTCCGCAGGCCATCCTCCGGATGAGGCCACTCTGACGCTCGCGGTTCGCGGCCGCACGACGGGAGGTTCGGCGTGACGACGAGCGAGACGTCGGAGTCGTCGGCCGCCGCTCCGCTGCTGGACCTGCAGGCGCTGGTGGTGGCGGTGCGCAGGCGCCGCCGTCTCTGGTGCTCCGCGGCGCTGCTGGGGCTGCTCATCGGCGCGGCGGTCGCCGTCCTGCTGCCGCCGCAGCCGACCGCGGTGACCAAGGTGCTGGTCGCGCACAAGGAGGACCAGCCGAACGACCCGGGAACGCTGATCCGCACCGACGTCGCGCTGCTGCACACCACGCAGATCGCCGGCAAAGCCCTGCGGTCCCTTGGATCCCCGGAAACGCCGGAGGACTTCATGCAGGAATACGGGGGCGTCGGCGTGACCAACAACGTGCTGCAGATCACCGTGACGGGTGACAGCGAGGCGGAAGCGATGGCCCGTGCCAAGGCGCTGGCCGATGCGTTCGTCGCGGACCATGTGACGCGGATACAGGCAGCCGCGGACGCCGAGGCCAAGAGCCTGCTCGACCAGCGTGACCGAATGCGGGACGAACTCGCCCAGGTCAACAAGGCGATCGGAGACGGATCGCCGCAGAGCGGGCCGAAGGCGGCGGCGAACCTGGAGTCGCTCTTCGCCCGCCGGGCCGAACTCACCTCGCGTATCACCGATTTCGGCCAGCGCGCCGCGGAGGCCCGCATCGGCACGCCCCAGCTCGTCGCCGGCACACAGGTCGTGGACGCCCCGCACGCGGTGCGGCACTCCCTGCCCAAGAGCGCCGCCACCGACGCCGCGATCGGGCTCGTCCTCGGGCTGGTCCTCGGGCTCGCGGTGGCCGCGGTCGGCACGGTGGTGGCGGACCGCCCCGTGCTGCGCCGGGACATCGCGGCGAACCTCGGTGCCTCGGTCATCGCGGAGCTGCCCCGCCGATCGGGCAGGCTGTGGCAGCGCCGACGGACACGGGCGGCACGCGAACGGCTCACCGCGTCCCTGGCCCGTACCGTGCGCAACTCCGCGGAACCGGTGTCGCTGCTGGAACTGGGCTGTGCGCGCAGCACGAGCGTGATCGCCCTGGACCTCGCTCGCGCACTGGCGGCGGAGGGGCCAGTGGTCGTCGTCGATGGTCTGCCCGGCCTGCAGCTCGCCGGCCGCCGCCCGACGCCAGGGGACCCCACCGTGGTCAGCGGCGAGCGCGCCGCGGCCGTGTCGCCCCGGGAGCGCAGGCTCGGCGTCGGCTCGGTGGGGCCCGGCACGGCGTGGACCGACCTCCAGTACCTCGGCACCCAGACGGTGCTCGTCGTGCGGGCCGGGCACGGCAGCGCCGCATGGCTGCACACCGTGGCGCGGCAGCTCGCGGACCAGCGCATCGTGGTGATCGGTGTGGTGCTGATCGACCCCGATCCGCGTGACCGGACCGACGGCACGCTGTGGGACGGGCTGCACACCGCGCTGCGCGGCCAGAACGAGCGGCTGGCCCGGCAGAGCGGGACGGGCCGGCGGCGGGCGGAGCGGCTGCCGATATGGGCGGCAGGGGCCCCGGACAGCGACCAGGAGGCGCGGTAGGACATGTGTGGCATCGCAGGCACTTACCGATGGCCGGACGGGAAGGCCGTGACCGACCGGCTCACCGACACGCTCGCCCACCGCGGTCCCGACGGCGCGGGCCGGTACAGCCACCCCGTCGGCGACGGCGAAGTGCACCTCGGGCACCGCCGGCTGGCCATCATCGACCTGTCCGGGACCGGCGCCCAGCCGATGGTCTCGGACGGCCTCGCCCTGACGTACAACGGCGAGCTGTACAACGCGCCCGAGCTGCGTGCCGAGCTGGCGGCCGCCGGGGTGCGCTTCCGCGGCACCTCCGACACCGAGGTGCTCCTCGAGGCCTGGCGGCGCTGGGGCACGGACTGCCTGCCGCGGCTGCGCGGCATGTTCGCGTTCGGCGTCTTCGACGAGCGGACCGGTGACCTGGTGCTCGCCCGCGACCAGCTCGGCATCAAGCCGCTGTTCCTGCTCCGGCGCGGCGAGGGTCTGGTGTTCGCCTCCGAGCTCAAGGCGCTCACCGCCGCGACCGGCGGGTCGCTGGAGGTGGACCATGCCGCACTGGTCGCCTCGCTGCTGTACTACTGGGTGCCGGACTCGCGCTGCGCGTTCCGCGAAGCCGAGAAGCTGCCGGCGGGGAGCTGGCTGAAGTACCGGGCCGACGGCCGGGTGGAGCGCGGCCGGTTCTGGGACCTGAAGCACGTCGCCACCGAGGGCCGGGAGCGGGCCCGGGCCGGTGAGCGGCCGGACATAGCCGCCGTCGTCGAGGAGTCGACGCGGCGCCACCTGCTCTCCGACGTGCCCGTGGCGACCTTCCTCTCCGGCGGCCTCGACTCCAGCTACCTGACCGCGCTGGCGGCCCGCCACCAACCCGGGATCTCCGCGTACACGATCGGGTTCCGCGCCGAGGACGCCAGGTTCGAGGCGATGCCGGACGACCTGCGCTACGCCCGGCGGGTGGCCGAGCGGTTCGGCGTCGACCTGCACGAGATCGAGATCGCTCCCAACGTGCTCGACCTGCTGCCGCAGATGACGTACCACCTGGACGAGCCGATCGGCGACCCCGCCGCGATCAACACGTTCCTGATCTGTTCGGCCGCCCGGGAGGCCGGGGTCAAGGTGATGCTCTCGGGGATGGGCGCCGACGAGCTGTTCGCCGGGTACCGCAAGCACCTGGCCAATCTGCTGGCGCTGCGCTACCAGCGCGTGCCGCGGCCCCTGCGGCGCGGGGTGTCCGCGGCCGTGGACCGGCTGCCGGTCGCCACGTCCCGCCGGGGGTACCGGTCGGTGCGCTTCGCGAAGCGGTTCCTCTCCTTCGCCGATCTGCCGGAGGAGACCGCGTTCCGGCGCAGCTACACCATGTACGACCAGGAGGAGCTGCTCGCCCTGCTGGATCCGGACCTGGCCGGGACGGTCGAGGACGTGCTGACCGAGCATGCGGACATCTACGAGGACAACGACCTCGACGACTTCGTCAACCGCATGTGCCTGGGCGACGCCCGGATGTTCCTGCCGGGCCTGAACCTCGCCTACACGGACCGCTCCAGCATGGCCGCGTCGACCGAGGTGCGGGTGCCTTACGTGGACGTCGAGGTGGTCGAGGCGGCGTTCGCCGTGCCCGGTGATCGAAAGATCGTCGGACGGCAGGGCAAGGCCGTCCTGAAGGAGGCGGCCACCTCGATCCTGCCCCGGGAGATCGTGTACCGGCCCAAGGGCCTGTTCAGCGCCCCGCTGCGCGCCTGGATGAGCCGGGATCTGGCACCGCTGGTGCGCGAGGTGGTCAACGACGGCGTCCTCGTCCGTTCCGGGTTCCTGCGCCGGGACGCGCTTCAGCGGCTCGTCGCCGAGGACGCCGCCGGGCAGCGGGACTTCTCCAAGCATCTGTGGCATGTGCTGACCCTCGAGTACTGGTATCGCGACGCGACCTCTGGGTCCGGCCAGAGCACTCGGTTGACGGCTTGGAAATCAGAGGAGTTCGGGTGAAACAGGTTGTGCAGAACTACAAGAGCGGCGAGCTGGCGGTGCTCGACGTGCCGGTGCCGGGGTGCAAGCCGGGCGGTGTGCTGGTCCGTAGCGCCTACTCGCTGATCTCCACCGGGACCGAGCTGATGAAGGTGTCCGAGGCCGGCATGTCGATGCTGGGCAAGGCCCGCTCCCGACCGGACCAGGTGGCCAAGGTCATGCAGAGCGTGGCCACCAACGGGGTGCCCGCCACGTACCGCAAGGTGATGGGCAAGCTGGACTCGTACACGCCGCTGGGCTACTCGCTGTGCGGGGTGGTCGAGCAGGTCGGCGCCGGGATCGACGATGTGGCGGTCGGTGACCTCGTGGCCTGCGCCGGCAATGAGCACGCGTTGCACGCCGAGCTGAACTGGGTGCCGAAGAACCTCTACGCCCGGGTCCCGGACGGTCTCGCGCCGCGGCACGCGGCCTTCGGCACCGTCGGGTCGATCGCGCTGCAGGGCGTCCGCCAAGGCGAGTCACAGCTGGGCGAGGTGGCACTGGTCATCGGCCTGGGGCTGATCGGGCAGCTCGTGGTGCAGCTCCTTGCCGCCTCGGGAGTCCGTGTCGTCGGGGCAGACCCCGACCCGGTGCGCTGCGAGCTCGCCGAGCGCCTGGGCGCGGCGGCCTGCGGCGATCCCGCCTCCGCGGCCGTGGAAACCGCCGTCGCCGAGCTCACCGGCGGCCTGGGTGTGGACCAGGTGTACCTGGCCGCCGGCGGCGGCAGCAACCAGCCCGTCGAGCTGGCCGCCAAGTTGAGCCGGGACCGCGGCCGGGTCGTCGACATCGGCAAGTGCCGCCTGGACCTGCCGTGGAACGCGTACTACGAGAAGGAGCTCGACGTCCGGTTCTCGCGCAGTTACGGCCCCGGGCGCTACGACCCGGAGTACGAGCTCGGGGGGCGGGACTATCCGATCGGCTACGTACGCTGGACCGAGCGCCGCAACCTGGCGTGCTTCCTGGACCTCCTCGCCCGCGGCAGCGTCGACGTGGAACCCCTGGTCTCCCACATCGCCGACTTCGACGACGCCGTCGACACCTACCAGAGCCTGAGGGACGGCGACCTGAAGGCCGTCGCCGTGCTGTTCCGCTACCCCGGACACACGGCGGAGCCGGCGGCCCCGGCGGTGGCCGTGCCCGCGGTGACGGCACGCGGCAGCGGTGCGTCCACCCCGGCCCGGGCCGCCGGGACGCCGGTGCGGCTCGCGTTCGTCGGCGCGGGAAACTACGCGAGTTCGATGCTGCTGCCGCACCTGGTGCAGCGCGACGGTGTCGAGCTGTCGACCGTCGTCACCACGACGGCGCTGTCCGCGGCCAACGCGCAGCGGAAGTTCGGCTTCGCCGAGGCGACCACCGATCTGGACGCCGTGCTCGGCGACAAGTCCATCGACGCGGTGTTCGTGGTCACCCGGCACAGCTCGCACGCCGAACTGACCCGAAAGGCGCTGCTGTCCGGCAAGGCCGTGTTCGTGGAGAAGCCCCTGGCACTCACCGAGGACGAACTGGGCGGCGTGCTCGCGGCGGTGGAGGAATCCGGCAACGACCGGCTGCAGGTGGGGTTCAACCGCCGGTTCTCGCCGTTGCTGCGGGAGGCCCGGCAGCGGTTCGGCGCCCGCAGCGGTCCGGCGAGCCTGCGCTACCTGGTCAACGCGGGCCGACTCGACCACGGCAGCTGGTACCTCCGTCAAGGCACCGAGGGATCACGGTTCGCGGGCGAGGGCGGGCACTTCATCGACACGGCGAGCTGGCTGCTCGGGGCCGACCCGGTCTCGGTGTACGCGGTCGCCCCGTCCGGCAACGAGGACCTGCAGATCGTGCTGCGCTACCCGGACGGGTCCATCGCCACCATCAGCTACGTCACCAGCGGCCCGGCCGGCTTCCCCAAGGAGACGCTGGACCTGGTCGCGGACGGCAGGGCGCTGCGGCTCGACGACTTCGTCCGTGCCTCGGTGTACGGCCGCAAGCGGTGGGTCAGTTCGCGGCTGCCCAAGGCGCGGGACAAGGGCCAGTCCGCCGAACTGGCCGCGTTCGTCAAGGCGGTGCGGACCGGTGGCCCGATGCCGGTGCCGCTTCAGTCGCTGGTCGCCACCACGGCGGCCACCCTCGCCGTGCAGACCGGCCTCGCGGGCGGTGTGCCGGTGACGTTGGCGGGGGCGCGATGACCATGAGCGCGGGCTGGTACCTGCGGCGTCTGTCCCGGATGGGACCGCGGGAGGTCGGCGGCCGGGTGGGCGACGCGGTGCGCAGGCGGCGGTGGCGGTCGGCACGGCCCGAATGCCCGAGCGTGACCGGCGCCCGGTTCACCGCGGTACTGCCCGCGGGCACGACCGCCGCGGTGCCTCCGGACGCCGCGAAACGACTCATCGCCGAGGCGGACCGGCTGATGGCCGGGCACGCCGCGTATTTCGGCGTGGACCGCGACGACCTGGCCGACCCGGACTGGTGGTACGACCCGAAGACCGGGCGCCGGGCTCCGTGGGGCTACGCCTTCGACGTGCCGTACCGCGACGAGGACGCGGTCGGGGACATCAAGCAGATCTGGGAGCTGTCCCGGCATCAGTACCTCACCGTGCTCGCCTCCGCCTACGCGATCACCGGGGACGAGCGGTACGCCGAGCGAGTGGCCGAGCACCTGCGGTCCTGGTGGGCGGCCAACGCGCCGCTGCGCGGAGTGCACTGGACCAGCGGTATCGAGCTGGGGATCCGGCTGCTGTCCTGGGTGTGGATCCGCCGGCTGCTCGACGGCTGGCCGGGCGCGGCCGCCCTGTTCGAGGCCAACCCGGTGGCGCTGCACCAGATCTGGCACCACCAGCGCTGGCTGGCCGCCTTCCCCAGCCGGGGATCTTCGGCGAACAACCACGTCATCGCCGAGACCGCCGGGCAGTTCGCCGCGGCGTGCGCGTTCGGCTGGTTCCCCTCCTCGGCGCGCTGGCGGGCCGACGCGCTGCGGTCGCTGGAGCGGCACCTGCGCAGCAACACCTTCGCCTCCGGCCTCAACCGCGAGCTGGCCACCGAGTATCACGGACTGGTGCTGGAGCTCGGTCTGGCCGCGGTGGCCGAGGCGGATGCCGCAGACGTGCCGGTCCCCGCGTCGATCCGGCTCGTACTGCTGCGGATGACCGACGCGCTCGCGGCCGTCGTGGACAGCCGGCTGCGGCCGCCGCGCCAGGGGGACGCGGATGACGGGCACGGTCTGGTCGTGGACGGCGCGGGCACCGACCGCTGGGCCTCGCTGCTGGCCACCGGGGACGCCGTGTTCGGCCGGCTCTCCTGGTGGCCGGAGGTGACCGGCACCGATGTGCGCACCCCGCTGCTGGCCGCGCTCATCCGGCCGTACGCGAAAGGGGGCACCGCACCGGCCGTGACCCGCCCGGCAAGCCGACCGGCTCACTTCGCCGACGCGGGACTCACCATCCTGCGCGGTCCGGGGGAGATCTGGTGCCGCTGCGACGGTGGTCCGCACGGCTTCCTGTCCATCGCCGCGCACGCCCACGCGGACGCGCTGTCCGTGGAGGTCCGGCACGACGGGGTCGACGTGCTCGCCGACCCGGGGACGTACTGCTACCACGGGCAGCCCGAGTGGCGGCAGTACTTCCGGTCGACCCTCGGCCACAACACCCTGCAATGGGACGGCGGTGACCAGTCCGTCTCCGGCGGCCCGTTCCTGTGGACCCGGCATGCCCGCAGCCGGGTCCTGGCCGTGGACGCCTCCGGTGACGGTGTGGCCCGCTGGTGTGCCGAGCACGACGGTTACCGGCCCTCCGTGCACCGCCGCCGGGTGGAGCTGACGGCCGCGAGCCGGGAGCTGAGGGTGATCGACGAGGTGCACGGCCCGCGCGCGGCCGTGCGGCTGGCGTTCCACCTCGGCCCGGCGATCGCCGCGGACCTCGTGGGGAACCGGGCCGTGCTCACCTGGGCCAGGGACGGCGAGGACCGCTCCGCGGTGCTCGACCTGCCCGGGGAGCTGTCCTGGCGGGCGCATCGCGGCGAGACCGAGCCGCCGCTGGGCTGGTACTCCGCCGGATTCGGGCGCAAGGAACCCGCCACCACGCTGGTGGGCACCGGCTTCGCCGACGGCGCGGAGGGCTTCACCACCGTGCTCAGGTTCCGCGGCTAGGGGGCTTCTGGTGGATCTCCGTGGAGGCGGGAGCGGCGTGCGGCGCGTACTCCCGGCATGCCGGCCGAAACCCCTCGTACTGGGCGTACTCGGGCTTTTGGCGGGTGCGGCGAGTGGGAGTCCGCCCTGCTCGAAGAGATTGGGGGAGCGTGCCGGGCGTCGCGACGCCGCGGAGATCCGTCAGAAGCCCCCTGGGGGCGGCGCGGGGATCAACAGGCGGCACTGGGCGTGGGCGGGGGCACCGCTGGCGCTGGCCCTGCTGGCGGTGACCGGCTGTGAGAGCACGCCGAGCGCCCGGGCGAAGCCGACCGCCGCGCCGTCCGCACCCACGTCCACGCCTGTGGCCCGGGTGTGCGCCCGGCCGGCGGACGGGCCGGCGAAGGCTCCGGCGGGCGCGGTGACGGTGGACCCCGCGGTGGTCGGTGACCTGGCGGCGAAGACCAGGAGCAGCCCTGCGCACACCACGTTCTGGCTTCGACCGGGCACGCACAGGCTCGACCCGGACCGCTATGCCCAGGTCGTCCCCAAGGAGGGGGACCGCTACCTCGGTGCGCCGGGCGCGGTGCTCGACGGCGGGAAGAGGAACCAGTACGCGTTCAGCGGCAGTGCCCGCGACGTCACCATCAGCCACCTGACCGTGCAGCGTTTCGTCGCGCCGCTCGACGAGGGCGTGGTCAACCATGACTCGGCCGACGGGTGGGTGATCGAGCGCACGACCATCCAGGACAACTCCGGCGCCGGGCTGATGGCCGGTGCCCGCCAGCAGGTCCGCGCGAACTGCCTGCGCGACAACGGTCAGTACGGCCTGAACGCGTACAAGTCCCAGGGGCGCATCAGCGGCCTGGTGGTCGAGGGCAACGAGATCGTGGGCAACAACACCGGCGACTGGGAGCGGCGCAAGCCCGGCTGCGGCTGCACCGGAGGCGCCAAGTTCTGGGCGGTCAACGGGGCCGACATACTGGGCAATTGGGTGCACGACAACCGCGGAACGGGGTTGTGGGCGGACACCGACAACAACGACTTCCGCATCGAGAACAACGTGATCGAGACCAACGACGGTGCGGCGCTGATCTACGAGACCAGTTACAACGCGGTCATCCGGGACAACACGATCCGGCGGAACAACTGGGTCGAGGGCCGCAAGTACGCCGACCGCGGCGACAGCTTCCCGTTCGCGACCGTCTACCTGTCCGAGTCCGGCGGCGAACCACGGATCCGAGCCCGCACGGACAAGATCGAGATCTACCGGAACGTGCTGGAGAACAACTGGTCCGGTATCACCCTGTGGGAGAACGCCGACCGGTTCTGCAACAGCCCGGCCAACACCTCGTCGGGTGACTGCACGTTGCTGGTGAACAGCACCGGCCGCTGCGCACAGCCGGCGATCGCCACCGCACCGCTCTACGCCGACTGCCGGTGGAAGACCCAGCGGGTGGACATCCACGGCAACCGCTTCGTGCTGGACAAGTCCGTCGTCGACTGCACGGTGAAGTGCGACCGGATGGCGGTGCTGGCCAACTACGGCACCTATCCGGACTGGTCGCCGTACCGGGGCGAGCGGGTGGCCGACGCGATCACCGGGAAGCAGCACAACCGCTGGCACGACAACGTCTACGTCGGACCATGGAAGTTCGTCGTCCACGACCCGAGCCGGATACTCGACTTCGGGCAGTGGCAAAGCACGCCGTACCGGCAGGACGCGGGCAGTACCTTCCGTGCGGGGGACGGTGGTTGAGATGGCCGCGGACCACACGCCGAAGATCGCCGGGACAGCCTGGGGACTGCTGGTCCTCAACACGCTCGGCTCCGCCGGGGCGAAGACCATCGTCCCGCTGCCCCGCTCCCTCATCCAGATGGTCACCATGGGCGCGCTGGCCGCCGCGTTCGCGCTGGCGCTCGCGGTCAATCTCCGGCTGCGCATCCGGGCCGGCTCCTTTCTGCTCCTGCTCACCCTGCTGCTGGCGATGAGCGTGATCTCCAGCGCGAACCTGGAGTCCGGGTTCGGCGCGCTGTTCCGCTGCGCCCGGCTGGCTCTCTTCGTCGGCACGCTGTGGCTGCTCAGCCGCTGGTGGGACGGCGGCCTGACCTTCGTCCGGCACCACATCCGGATGTACTTCGCGGTGCTCGGGTCGGTGGCCGCCGGCCTGGTCGTCTCACCGGGCGCGGCCATGCCCGATCTCTACGGCGGGCGGCTGGTCGGCGCGTTGTGGCCGCTCACCCCGCCGCAGATCGGACAGTACGCCGCGGTGATCACCGGGCTCACCGTGCTGCTCGTACTGGGCCGCCGGACCGACAGGACCAGCGCGGCGGTGGTCATCGTGCCGTCGCTCGTCCTGCTCGCGCTGACCCACACCCGGACGGCCACGCTCGGGCTGCTCGTCGGGCTGGCGTTGGCGATCGGCTCGCTCATCCTGACCAGCGCCGCCGCCCGCCGGTTCTTCGCCTGGGCGGTGCTGTGCGCCACGGTGGCCGCGGTGGGGTTCGCCTCCGCGCTCCAGGCGTGGTTCCTGCGCGGACAGAGCCAGGAGAACTTCTCCAGCCTCACCGGTCGGGCCAAGGTCTGGGACGCCCTGCTGGCAGCCCCCAGGACGGGCTCGGAGCAGTTGTTCGGCGTGGGCCTGGGCGACAAGTCGTTCGGCGGGCTGCCGATCGACAACAGCTGGCTGGCCGTTTACAACGAGCAGGGTCTGATCGGCGTCGCGCTGGTGGCTGCGTTCATCATCGTGCTGGGCGGCGTCGCGTTGCTGAGGCCACCGTCACTGCAGAGGGCCTGCGCGATCTTCCTGATCAGCTACTGCGCGATCGCGTCGTACACCGAGGCCGGTCTGGGCGACGCCTCGCCGTATCTGCTGCATCTGGCCGTGGCCGCCTCGCTGTTGGCGGCACCTGCCGCGGCCACTCCCGTCCCGACGCCCGAAGCCCCTCGACGTCGCATCCCGCGATCAACCCGGAGATCGGAGGTGGCCTGAGCATGCACATCCTCGTGGTGCACAACCGCTACGCCTCGGCGCAGCCGAGCGGCGAGAACAGGGTCGTCGACCAGGAGGTGGCGCTGCTGCGCGGGGCCGGTCACCGGGTCGAGGTGTTCGAGCGGCGCAGCGACGACATCGCCGCCCGGTCCCTGCTGGGCAAGGTCGCGGTACCGCTCCTCGTGCCGTGGAACCCGGCCGTCCGCACGGAACTCGCCGAACGGCTCCGCACCGAGCGGCCGGACATCGTCCACGTCCACAACGTCTTCCCGCTCCTGTCGCCCGCGGTCCTCGCCGCCTGCTCCGACGCCGGCGTGCCCGCCGTCGCCACACTGCACAACTACACCCAGGTCTGCCCGCCCGGCACGCTGCAGCGGGACGGCCGGCCGTGCACGGAGTGCGTCGGGGCGACGCCGCTGCCCGCCGTCCGGCACGGCTGCTACCGGGACTCCCGGCTGGCGACGGTGCCGCTCGCGGTCAGCCTGTCGGTCAACCGGCGGCGGTGGTGGTCCGGCGTGGAGCGGTTCTTCTGCATCTCCGCGGCCCAGCGCGACGTCCTGGTTCGGGCCGGCATGCCGGCCGAGCGGCTGGCGGTGAAGCACAACTTCGTGCCCGACCCGGGCGCGTGTCGAACGGGCGCCGGCGAGCATCTGCTCTATCTCGGCCGGCTCGCGGTGGCCAAGGGCGTGCGGCTGCTCATGGCCGCGTGGGACGAGATCGCCGCTGACGGCGGTGTGGGCGTGCCGCTCGTGATCGCCGGCGCGGGGCCACTGGAGCGGGAGGTGGCCGCCTGGGCGGCGGGCCGGGACGACGTGCGGTACGTCGGCCTGTACGACCCGGCTCAGTGCCGGCAGGCGGTCGCGCGGTCGGTCGCCGTGGTGGCTCCCTCGACGTGGCTGGAGGCGTTCGGCCTGGTGGTCGTGGAGGCGATGGCGGCGGGGGTCCCGACCGTCGCCGCCGGTCACGGCGCCTTCGTCGAACTCGTCGAGGACGGGGTGACCGGGCTGCTGCACCGGCCGGGCGAGCCCGCCTCGCTCGCGTCCTGCATACGCCGGATCACGGCCGAGCCGGACCGCAACCGGGAGATGGGGCAGGCGGCCCGGCGCCGTTACGAACAAGGTTTCAGCCCGGCCGTCGGCCTCGACCGCCTGGTTGACGAGTACCGCACCGCGATCGCGGGTCGGTCAGCACTGGCTCGCGGCGGGGACACCCGCGTGAGCAGGGGGGATGGGGACAGCAGATGACACGATGCCGACTCTGCGGTTCGGCGGCGCTGGCGAGCGTCGTCGATCTGGGGGCGACCCCGCCGTGTGAGAGCTTTCTCGCCGCGGACCAACTGGACCGGCCGGAGCCGACGTACCCGCTGCACCTGCGGGTCTGCACCGACTGCTGGCTGGCGCAGATCCCTCCGCTGATCACGCCGGAGGAGACGTTCAAGGAGTACGCGTACTTCTCCTCCTACTCGACCTCCTGGGTGGAGCACGCGCGCACGTTCGTCGCCGACGCCGTACAGCGCCTTGCTCTCGGCCCCGACGCCCTCGTGGTCGAGGTCGCGAGCAACGACGGGTACCTGCTGAGGCACGTGGTGGACCGCGGGATCCGCTGCCTGGGCATCGAGCCCTCGGTCAACGTCGGCGCCGCGGCGCGGGACGCGGGTGTGCCCACGCTCACGGAGTTCCTGGACCCGGACACCGGCGCGGCCGTCCGTGCCGAGCACGGCCCGGCGGACCTGGTCGTGGCCAACAACGTGTACGCGCACATCCCCGACGTGGTCGGGTTCACCCGGGGGCTGCGCGCCCTGGTCGCCGACGACGGCTGGGTCTCCGTCGAGGTGCAGCACCTGCTGTCCCTGATCGAGGAGAACCAGTACGACACGATCTACCACGAGCACTTCCAGTACTACACGGTCGCGTCCGCGATCCGGGCCCTTGCGAGCGGCGGACTCGCGCTCGTGGACGTCGAGCTGCTGCCCACGCACGGCGGCTCCATCCGGCTGTGGGCCCGGCCGGCCGAGGTGGCCGGCGAGCCGACGCGGAGGGTGACCGACGTGCTCGACCGGGAGAAGGCCGCCGGGCTGCAGGAGCTGTCCGGGTACACCGAGTTCTCCGCCCGGGTGGCCAAGGTGCGCCGGGACCTGCTGAGGTTCCTCATCGAGGCGGCCGAGCGCGGCGAGACGGTCGTCGGCTACGGCGCGCCCGGCAAGGGCAACACGCTGCTCAACCACTGCGGCGTCCGGCCCGACCTGCTCCCGTACACGGTCGACCGCAACCCCTACAAGCACGGCAGGTTCACCCCGGGCACCCGCATCCCGATCCTGCCGCCCGAGCAGATAGCCGCCGACCGACCGGAGTACGTCCTCGTCCTGCCGTGGAACCTGCGGGCCGAGCTGGTCGAGCAGCTTTCCTTCGTGCACGACTGGGGCGGCCGGCTGGTCTTCCCCATCCCGGAACTGAGCATTGTCGAGGTCGAGTCATGAAGGTCGTTCTGTTCTGCGGCGGCTACGGGATGCGGATGCGCAACGGATCCTCCGACGACGTGCCCAAGCCGATGGCGATGGTCGGCCCGCGGCCGCTGATCTGGCACGTCATGCGCTACTACGCGCACTACGGGCACAAGGAGTTCATCCTGTGCCTCGGGTACGGGGCCCACCACATCAAGGACTTCTTCCTCAACTACGAGGAGACGACGTCCAACGACTTCGTGCTGCGGGGCGGGCGGACCGAGCTGCTGTCCACCGACATCGCGGACTGGACGATCACGTTCGCCCAGACCGGCATCGAGTCACCGATCGGGGAGCGGCTGCGTCGGGTGCGGCACCACCTGGACGGCGACGAGATGTTCCTCGCCAACTACGCCGACGTGCTCACCGACGCCCCGCTGCCGAGGATGATCGAGAACTTCGCCCGGTGCGACGCCGGTGCGTCGATGATGGTGGTGCCGCCGCAGTCCTCGTTCCACTGCGTGGAGCTGGGCGAGGACGGCCTGGTGGGGGGCATCACCGCGGTGAGCGAACTGCCGCTGTGGGAGAACGGCGGCTACTTCGTGCTCCGCCAGGAGGTCTTCGACCACATCCCGGAGAACGGGGACCTGGTCGCCGACGGATGCGCCCAACTGGCCAAGCACGGCCGGCTGGTGGCACACCGGCACCGCGGCTTCTGGAAGCCGACCGACACCGTGAAGGAGCGGGCCGCGCTCGACGAGGCCTACGCCCGGGGCGACCGCCCGTGGGCCGTGTGGGAGCGGGACGGCGCCGAAGTGAGGACCGCGTGATCCGGCTCGGGGCCGGACCCCTGGACCGGATCGTCGCGGTGGGCGCGCACTGCGACGACATCGCCATCGGCGCCGGCGGCACGCTGCTGTCGCTGTGCCTCGCGCGGCCGGGTGTCCGCGTCGACGCGCTGGTGCTCTCCGGCGGCGGCAGCGAGCGGGAGCAGGAGGAGCGGGCCGCGCTCGCCGCCTTCTGCCCGGGTGCCGATCTGCGGCTGACCGTGCTGAAGCTGCCGGACGGGCGGCTGCCCGTGCACTGGGACGAGGCCAAGGCCGCGGTCGAGGACCTGCGCGGGCAGACCGAGCCGGATTTGATCCTGGCCCCGCGGACCGATGACGCGCACCAGGACCACCGCGGCCTGGCGCAGCTGGTGCCCACCGCGTTCCGCGACCACCTGGTCCTCGGCTACGAGATCGTCAAGTGGGACGGCGACCTCGGCCGTCCGGCGGCGTACCAGCCGCTGTCGCCGGAGATCGCCGAGGAGAAGGTGCGGCTGCTGCAGGAGCACTACCCCTCGCAGCGGCACCGGCCCTGGTACGACCGCGAGGCCTTCCTCGGCCTTGCGCGGATCCGCGGCATCGAATGCCACGAGCGCTACGCCGAAGCGTTCGCCGTCACCAAAGTCATGCTCAACCTGGGGGGTTGAACCTTGCGCGTACTGCTGACCGGACACCAGGGCTACCTGGGCACCGTCATGGCCCCGGTCCTCGCCGCCGTCGGACACGAGGTCGTCGGCCTCGACGCCGGCCTGTTCGCCGACTGCGTCCTCGGGCCGCAGCCCGCGGACCCGCCGGGGCCTCGGGTGGACCTGCGCGACGTCACGGCCGACCACGTGGCCGGGGTGGACGCCGTGATCCACCTGGCGGCGCTCTCCAACGACCCGCTGGGAGCGCTGGCGCCGGAACTCACCTACGACATCAACCACCACGCGTCCGTGCGGCTGGCCCGGCTGGCCCGCGACGCCGGGGTGCGGCGCTTCCTGTACGCGTCGACCTGCTCCGTCTACGGTGCCGCCGGCGGCGGCGACCTGGTGGCCGAGGACGCCCCGCTGCGCCCGGTGACGCCGTACGCGGAGTCCAAGGTGCGGGTGGAGGACGACCTGCACGAGCTGGCCGACGGCGACTTCAGCCCGGTGTACATGCGCAACGCCACCGCCTTCGGCTACTCGCCCCGGCTGCGCGCCGACATCGTGCTGAACAACCTGGTGGGCCACGCGCTCCTGTCCGGCGAGGTGCTGGTGCTCTCCGACGGCACCCCCTGGCGTCCGCTGGTGCACGCCGCCGACATCGCACGGGCCTTCACGGCCGCGCTGACCGCGCCGCGGGAAGCGGTGCACGACCGGGCGTTCAACATCGGCAGCGAGACCAACAACGTCACGGTCGCCGAGATCGCCGAGCAGGTCGCCGAGGCGGTGCCCGGCTCCACGGTGGTGATCACCGGGGAGACCGGGGCCGATCCGCGGTCGTACCGGGTGGACTTCTCCCGGTTCCGCGCCGCGGTGCCCGGCTTCGACTGCGAGTGGACGGTGAAGCAGGGCGCCCTCGAACTCGCCGACGCCTACCGGAAGCACGGGCTGACCCGGGAGGACTTCGAGCGGCGCTTCACCCGGCTGGCCGTGCTGCGCGCGGCGTCCGACGCCGGCGCGGTCGACGACACCCTGCGGTGGCGCGGATGACCGCGGCCGGCGAACAGCCGTCGACCTCGGCCGGCGAAGAGATGTACGCGCTGGTGGAGCGGCTGTACCCGCTGTGCCGGAGCATCACCGGCGACGGTGTGCGCGCCACCCTGGAGATCGTCGGCGAGTACGTCCCGCTGCAGGTGCACGAGGTGCCGACCGGGACCCAGGTGCTCGACTGGACGGTGCCGCAGGAGTGGAACATCCGGGACGCGTACATCGCCGACACCGCCGGCAACCGGGTCGTCGACTTCGCCGCGTCCAGCCTGCACGTGCTCGGCTACAGCGTGCCGGTGTCGGCGACCATGCCACTGGCCGAGCTGCGCGGCCATCTGCACACCCTGCCCGACCACCCGTCCTGGGTGCCGTACCGCACCAGCTACTACAAGCCGGAATGGGGGTTCTGCCTGGCCCAGGAGACCCTGGACGCGATGCCGGACGGCGAGTACGAGGTGCGCATCGACTCCACGCTCGCGGACGGCCATCTCACCTACGCCGAACACGTGGTCCCCGGGCAGGTCGCCGACGAGGTGATCGTCTCCTGTCACGTCTGCCACCCGTCGCTGGCCAACGACAACCTGGCCGGCATCGCCGTGGCGACGTTCCTGGCCCGGGCGCTGGCGGAGCGGACGCCGTGGTACACCTACCGGTTCCTGTTCGCGCCCGGCACCATCGGGGCGATCACCTGGCTGGCCCGCAACGCGGAGCGGGTGAACGGGGCATCCCCTGCTCGAGCGGAGCCGAGAGCTCGGGGACGGGTCAGGCACGGGCTGGTGCTGGCCTGCGCCGGGGACCTGGGCCAGTTGACGTACAAGCAGAGCAGGCGCGGCGACGCGGAGATCGACCGGGTGATGCGGCATGTGCTGGCCGCTTCCGAACGCCCCCACCGCGTCACCGAGTTCACTCCGTACGGGTACGACGAGCGGCAGTTCTGCTCGCCCGGGTTCGATCTCGGCGTCGGCTCGCTCACCCGGACCCCGTACGCCGGCTACCCCGAGTACCACACCTCGGCGGACAACCTGGACTTCGTCTCCCCGGAGGCGATGGCGGACACGCTCGCCGTCTGCCACGAGGCGTTCGACGTGCTGGACCGCAACCGGCGGTACATCAACCTCAGCCCCTACGGCGAGCCCCAGCTGGGCCGGCGTGGGTTGTACGACTCGCTCGGCGGCCGCAGCGACGCGAAGGAGGCCCAGATGGCCATGCTCTGGGTGCTCAGCCTCTCCGACGGCGAGCACAGTCTGCTGGATGTCGCCGAGCGGTCCGGGCTGCCGTTCGACACCGTCGCCGCCGCGGCCGGCGCCCTGCACGGCGCCGGGCTGATCAAGGCATGACGCCGATGACCACCGAGGGGGCGAAGACGACGACACCGGCGGACCGGGCCGAAGACGTCCGGCGGACCGCCAAGCGGGCCGTCTTCGGCCGGCTGTCCTGGGGGCTCGCCGACCAGGCGGCCTCCAGCATGAGCAACTTCGCGGTGGGCATCTACGTGGCCCGCTCGCTGGGGGTGACCGCGTTCGGCGTGTTCAGCCTGGCCTGGGTGACCTACGGCGTGGTGCTCAACGTCTCCCGCGGGCTGGCCACCGACCCGCTCGTGGTGCGCTTCAGCGGTGTGTCGGACGCGTCCTGGCGGGGGGCGGTGGCCCGGTCGACGGGCACCGCGCTCGGTGTCGGTGCCGCCCTCGGCGCGGCGTGCCTGGTGGCCGGGCCGGCTCTCGGCGGTCGGGTGGGGCCCGCGTTCGCCTGCCTCGGCGTCATGCTGCCGGGGCTGCTGCTGCAGGACGCCTGGCGGTTCTCGTTCTTCGCCGCCGGCACCGGGCGCAAGGCGTTCGTCAACGACCTCGTGTGGGGCATCGCCCTCGTCCCGGCCATGGTGGTGGCGGCCCGCGTGGGCAGCGTGGCCGCCTTCGTGCTCGCCTGGGGCGCGTCCGCCGCGGTGGCCGCCGCGTACGGCTGCCTGCAGTCCGGCATCCGGCCCGGGATGACCGGGGCGCGCGGGTGGCTCCGCGAGCAGCGCGATCTCGGCTACCGGTACCTGGTCGAGAACGTCAGCCTCAGCGGTGCGAGCCAGCTGCGGGCGTACGGGCTCGGCGCGATCGCCGGGGTCGGCGCGGTGGGTGCGGTGCGGGGCGCCGAGCTCCTCCTCGGCCCGTTCCTCGCGGTGCTGATGGGGCTGTCGCTGGTCACCGTCCCGGAGGCGGCACGGGTGCTGCGGCAGGCCCCGCACCGCCTCGGCCCGTTCTGCCTCCTGCTGGGCGGCGGGCAGGCCGCCGCCGCGCTGCTCTGGGGCGGGGCGCTGCTGATGATGCCGGACCGCCTCGGTCGGCTGGTGCTCGGAGACGTCTGGCACTCCGCCGCGGTCCTCATCGTGCCGGTGACCCTCGCCGTCGCGGGCGCGGGCCTCGGCACCGGCGCGGCGGCCGGGCTGCGCGCGCTCGGCGCGGCCCGGCGCAGTCTGCGCTGCCAGCTGTTCGCCTCCGCCTGCTATGTCGGCGGCGGGCTCGGCGGGGCGGCCGCGGCCGGCACGGTCGGCTCGGCCTGGGGCGTCGCCGCCGCCACCGTCAGCGGCTCGGCCGTGTGGTGGCTGCAGCTGCGGTCCGCCCTGCGCGAGCACCGCCGGAATCCCATCCCCGAAGTGAGGACCGCATGACCGACCGACCCAGGCTGAGCATCGGCCTGCCCGTGTACAACGGCGAGGAGTACCTGGCCGAGTCGCTGGACGCCCTGCTCGGCCAGACCTACGAGGACTTCGAGCTGGTCGTCTCCGACAACGCCTCGACCGACGGGACCCAGGACATCTGCCGCCGGTACGCCACGAAGGACTCGCGCATCCGGTACATCCGGCTGCCCCGGAACATCGGCGCCACGCCGAACCACAACCATGTGTTCGCCGAGTGCCGCGGCGAGCTGTTCAAGTGGGCCTCGCACGACGACCTGTACGGCCGGGATCTGCTGAAGCGCTGCGTGGAGGCGCTGGACGAGCGGCCCGACGTGATCCTCGCGCACACCGACCAGGCGGTCGTCGACGGCGACGGCCGGGTGAAGGTGCCGTACGACTACACACTCGCCACCGACTCGCCGCACGCACCGGAGCGTTTCCGCAGTCTGCTGTTCGAGCCCGGTGGCGACGACTTCTACGGGGTCATGCGGGCCGACGTCCTGCGCCGGGTGAAACCGCTCGACAGCTACCACCACGCGGACCGCACGTTCGTCGCCGAGATCACCCTGCACGGGCGATTCCACCAGGTGCCGGAGCTGTTGTACTTCCGCCGCGACCACCCCGCCCGCGCCGAGCGGGCGAACCCTTCCAAGCGCGCCCGGTGCGTCAACCTGGACCCGCGCCGGGCAGGCCCGCTGCATCCGACGCCCCGGCTGCTCGCCGAGTACGTCTGGGGCTTCGCCTCGGCGATCCGACGGGCGCCGTTGTCCCCGGCCGACCGGCGCGCCTGCCACCGCCACCTGGCCGCGTGGATGACCAGCCGGGCCCGGCCGGGCGCCGGCGAGCGGGTCGAGGACCGCCTCCCGGTCGACCCGAGCCTGCTCGGCGTGTCCGTCGACGCCGTCGTCGCCGGCCGCGAGGGGAGGCAGGCATGACGTCAGCGGACGAAACTCCGGTGCGTGTGGGGGTGTTCGGCCTGCTCGGCTCCGGCAACCTCGGCAACGACGGGTCGCTGGAGGCCGTGCTCGGGTACCTCCGCGCCGCACACCCGGAGGCGGTCGTGGACGCGCTGTGCGGCGGGCCCGAGGCGGTGACGGCCCGGTTCGGGATTCCCGCCACGCGACTGCACTGGAACCGCGCGGAGTACCGGACCGCGTCGCGTGCGGGCGCGATCGCGGCGAAGGGCCTGGGCAAAGTCGTCGACGTCTTCCGCACCGCCGCCTGGGTGCGCCGGCACGACGTGGTGATCGTGCCGGGCATGGGCGTCCTGGAGGCCACGCTGCCGCTGCGGCCGTGGGGCTTCCCGTACTCGCTGTTCCTGCTCTGCGCGAGTGGTCGGCTGCTGGGCACCCGGGTCGCGCTGGTCAGCGTCGGCGCCGCCGGGATCGGCAACCGGCCGACGCGGGCCCTGGTGCGCTGGTCGGCGCGGCTGGCCGCGTACCGGTCGTACCGGGACGCCCAGTCCCGAGACGCGATGCGGGCGATGGGCGTGGACACCGCGCGCGACGAGGTCTACCCGGACCTCGCGTTCTCCCTGCCGGCGCCGCCGGCGAGCGCGCCCTCGGACCCGCCGGGCCGAGTCTGCGTCGGTGTCATGGACTTCCACGGCGGCAACGACGACCGCGCCCGGGCCGACGAGATATACCGGCGCTACCTCGACGGGACGATCCGGTTCGTCCGCGTGCTGGTCGAGGAGGGCAGGCCGGTCCGGCTGCTCACCGGCGACGACTGCGATGCGTCGGTGGTCGCCGCGATCCTCGACGCGGTGGACTCACCGCTGGTCACCGCTGCCGAGCCGGCGTCACTGGCCGACCTGATGAAGGAGATGGCGGCTGCCGACAGCGTGGTGGCGGTCCGGTATCACAACCTGATCTGCGCGCTGAAGACCGGCACGCCGGTACTCGCACTCAGCTATGCGGCGAAGAGCGACGCGCTCATGGACCGGATGGGGCTTGCCGCGTACTGCCATCCGGCGCGCGAGGTCGACGCCGACCGGCTGCTCGAGCAGTTCCGGGCGCTGGAGAAGCGATCGGCCGAGCTGCGGCAGACCCTCACCGAGCGGAACCTGGCCGCCGCCCGGCAACTCGAGCAGCAGTTCGCCGCGTTGACCGCGGCGCTGTTCCCGGCGACCGGCCACCCCCACACCCGTACCCATACCCGCCAGGAGGCTCCATGAAGGCGACCGAAGTCCCGGCGATCGCAGGTGCGTACCTGTTCGAGCCGACGCCGTACGTCGACGAGCGCGGTTTCTTCTGCCGCACCTTCGACGCCGACGTGGTCCGCTCGGTGGGCCTCGACCCGGACGCCTTCGTCCAGGACAGCCTGTCCCGTTCGGTCCGGGGCGTGCTGCGCGGCCTGCACCTGCGCTCCGGCGCCGGCGAGGCCAAGCTGGTGCGGTGCTCGTACGGGAGGATCTTCGACGTGGTCGTGGACCTTCGGGCGGACTCGCCGACCTACCTGGGCCGGGCCTTCTTCGAGCTGTCCGACGAGACGCAGGCGACCCTGTACGTCCCGGCGGGCTGCGCGCACGGCTTCCAGGCGCTGACCGAAACCGCCGACGTCTCGTACCGGATCGACCGCCCGCATGATCCGGCCGAGGACGTGACGATCGCCTTCGACGACCCCGAGCTCGCCATCGACTGGCCGCTGCCGGTCACCTCGACGTCCCAGCGGGACCGGGAGGCGCCGAGCCTCGCCGAGGTTCTGAAGCACAGGGAGGGCTGAGGTCGGCGTGGACACCGAAGACACCGAAGACGCCGGACAGTTCCTCCTGCCCCGCTCGCGGAGGGCGAACGAGCGGCTGCACGCCATGATCCCCGGGGGCGCCCACACCTACGCCAAGGGCGACGACCAGTACCCCGAGGACCTGGCCCCGGTCATCAGCCACGGCCGCGGTGCCCACGTGTGGGACATCGACGGCAACCGCTACATCGAGTACGGCTCCGGCCTGCGGTCGGTCAGCCTCGGCCACGCCCACCCACGGGTGATCGAGGCGGTGCGGCGGGAACTCGGCCGCGGCAGCAACTTCGTCCGGCCGTCCATCGTGGAGGTCGAAGCCGCGGAACGCTTCCTGGCCACGGTACCGACCGCCGAGATGGTGAAGTTCGCGAAGAACGGCTCCGACGCCACCACCGCCGCGGTACGCCTCGCCCGCGCCGCCACCGGGCGCCCGCGGGTGGCCGTCTGCGCCGACCATCCGTTCTTCTCCGTCGGCGACTGGTTCATCGGCACCACGCCGATGTCCGCCGGTGTTCCGGCGGCGACCAACGAGCTCACCGTGGCGTTCCCTTACGGGGACCTGGCCGCCACGGAGGAGTTGCTCTCCCGGTACCAGGACGAGGTCGCCTGCCTGATCCTGGAGCCCGCCACCCACACCGAGCCGCCGCCCGGCTACCTCGCCGGCCTGCGTGAGCTGGCCGACCGGCACGGCTGCGTACTGATCTTCGACGAGATGATCACGGGCTTCCGCTGGTCCGAGGCGGGCGCCCAGGGCCTGTACGGCGTCGTCCCCGACCTCTCCACCTTCGGCAAGGCGCTGGGCAACGGGTTCGCCGTCGCCGCGCTGGCCGGGCGCCGCGAGCTGATGGAGCGGGGCGGGCTGCGTCACTCCGGTGACCGGGTGTTCCTGCTGTCCACCACGCACGGTGCGGAAACGCACTCCCTGGCGGCCGCGATGGCCGTGCTCACCACCTACGTCGAAGAGGGCGTCACCGCGCGGCTGCACGCGCTCGGCGCGCGGTTGGCCGCCGGGGTCCGCGACGCCGCGGCCGGTATGGGCGTCGGCGACCACATCGTCGTCCGGGGCCGGGCCAGCAATCTGGTCTTCGCCACCCTCGACGAGAACGGGCAGCCGTCACAGCAGTACCGCACCCTGTTTCTGCGCAGGCTCCTCGCGGGCGGGGTGCTGGCCCCGTCGTTCGTGGTGAGCAGCGCGCTCGGCGACGCCGACATCGATCACACCGTCGACGTGGTGGCCCAGGCGTGTGCGGTGTACCGGAAGGCACTGGACGCCGCCGATCCCACCCCCTGGCTGGGCGGACGACCGGTGAAGCCGGTGTTCCGCCGCTGGGCGTGACCTGACGTCAGCGGCGCCGGTCAGCGACGTTTCCGCCGACCGGCGTCGGCCGTCCGGTCGACCAGCCACGCGGTCACCGGAATCACCGCCAGCGCGGTGCACCAGCCGCCGAGGACGTCGGTCGGGTAGTGCGCGCCCAGGGCGACCTGAGCCCAGCCCATGGCGACGCCGGCGACCAGCGCCGCGGCGAGCACGAGTGAGGTTCCGGCTGTCCTGCCGAGGCCGAGCCGGCCGGTCGCGAGCAGCGCCACCACCAGGGCGAGCGCGGTGGCGAAGGCGGTGTGCCCGCTCGGGTAGGACAGGTTGCCGTCGCCGTGGATGGTGCGTCCTGCCAGGTGCTTGAGCAGCGTCGTCGTCCCCACGCTCAAGCCGACACCGGCGACGACGAGCGCCGCCGCCCGAGGACGCCGAAGCAGCAGGCAGCCCGTCACGATGGCCAGGACCAGCGGCACCGCTCCCCCGGGCTCCCCCAGGAAGTCCATGGCCTGGGCGACGTACCGCCACGGCGGCCCCGCACCGTCCACCGCCGCCGAGATCCGCGCGTCCACCCTGCCGGGTTTGCTGTCGCCGGCATACAGGACCCCGAGCACGGCGACCACCAGCGCGGCGAGGGCCGCCACCAGTCCGAGCCACCCGCGCAGCGACGGGGGCATCACCGCGGGCGCGGACCGGCCGGTCACACGCCCACCGCGTCCGGCCGGCCTGCGGTACTTCGCAGTGATCGGAAGATGATGTCCCGGATCTCTCGGGGCAGGGTGAGAGTGCTGCTCTTCACCCGACCGGTGGGCAGACATGAGTCAGCGGCCTCCTGTTTCTTCTGCTCCGGGCCAAGTGCCGCATCAGGCGACGTTCGCCCCGTCGCGCCGCCCGGCACGCTCCCCCAAGCTCTTCGAGCAGGGGGTGCCCCCCGGAGCACGCGCCGGACGCCGCTCCTCGACGGGCGAACGTTGCCTGTTGCGGCACCAGTTGGACCGTCAGATGCAGGGGCTGCGTACGGCCGGACCGAGCGAGATCAACGAGCTGCCCCTCCCCCGGTCGTGTCCGACGTGGCCCGCGCGGGAGCCGTCAGCCTGTGCAGTCCCGAACTCGCCGGGCTGACCGTCATCCCGGCCGAGGCCGTCGAAATCAGGCTTTCCTCGCCACCCTAACCAACAATGCGACCGCGGCGCACCGCCGTCGAAAAGTCCGTGTCAGCACTCCCCGAATTCCGGCCCGGGCTCGCCCGCACGGTCCTGGTCATCCTCACCGCATGGGCCGTGGCGGTCGCCCGGCACGCGCTCGGGCTGCCGTGGGGACCGGCGTGGGTGCTGGGCCGCGGCGGTGGCTCCCACCGACGCCACCTCGGTCGGCGCCCCGGCCGGCTCCCTGTCACGCCGTCAGGTCACGGTGCCGGCGCGGAGAGCCTCGTCACCGACGACACCGCGCCGGTCGTCCACGGCCTGGCGGATCGACGCGGTGCGCAGTCCCGAACCGAGGCGTCATCACGGGGGCGGCTCGCCGGTCATCGGGTGGGCGGCGCCTGGGCACGGCAGCGGGCCAGGCGCTCCTCGACCTCGCTCGTGGCGCCCCGGGCGAAGCCGTTGGAGATGGACCGCTGGAGGAGGGGGAAGACGGCCGGCGTCGGCAGGATCACCAGGACGGCCCCGCAGGAGAGGTCCTCCCAGTGCGCGCCGAACGGCCTCCTGAAGCGGAACAGTGCGGTCGTGACGGCGCCACGGCGCCTTGGCGAGGTCGACGAACTGCGGCATCCCTGCCGGGGAACAGGCCCGGTGGACCGCCCCTGCGCGCGCTGAAGGCGCCGGGCCGACATGCCGGGCGGCCCGCCGCGGGGCGGCCGCGGGCCGGCCTCCCGGGCGCTGCCGCCGCCGGCCATGCCCCGGACCGCCGATCAGCCGGCCTCGAGCACGATCTTGCCGCGGGTGTGCCCGCTCATACTGAGGCGGAACGCGTCCGCCGCCTCGGCCAGCGGCAGGACGTGCTCGACGTGGACTCCGAGCCTGCCGGCGTCGGCGAGTCGAGCGAGTGCGGCCAGGTCCGCGCTGTCGGGCCGGACCCACACGTGGTGTCCGCCGTGCTCGGTGACGGCGGGGTCGACGATCGACGCGAGGCGGGAGCGATCCTTCAGCAACTCCTGGGAGACGGCGACCGCGTCACCGCCGACGTAGTCGACTGCCGCGTCGACACCGTCCGGAGCCAGCTTCCGCACCCGCTCGGCCAGGCCGTCGCCGTAGGTGACGGGTTCCGCGCCCAGGGAGCGCAGGAAGTCGTGGTTGTGTTCGCCGGCCGTGCCGATCACCCGTGCCCCCTTGGCCACCGCGATCTGCACGGCGAAGGACCCGACGCCTCCGGCCGCGGCATGGACCAGGACCGTGTCCCCCTCGGCGACCCCCACCCGGGCCAGCGACTGCCAGGCGGTGAGCCCCGCCAGCGGGACGCCGGCCGCCTGCTGCCAGCTCAGCGACGCCGGTTTGCGCGCGAGGGTGCGGACGGGCGCGGCGACGAGCTCGGCATAGGTGCCGTGCTGTACTTCGTCCTTGCGGACGTACCCGAAGACCTCGTCGCCGACCGAGAATTCGGACACGTCCAGGCCGACCGCCTCGACGACGCCCGCGACGTCCCATCCGGGCACCAGGGGGAAGTGGACATACATGATCGGGTCGAGATGACCGGCGACGATCTTCCAGTCCACCGGGTTGACCCCGGCGGCCTTCACCCGCACGAGCACCGAGTCGGGCCCGACCTTGGGATCCTCGGTCTCCGCCAGTTCCAGAGCCTCAGGGCCACCGTAACGGTTGACGATAATTGCACGCATAACGGACACGATAGGTGGTCAGGGGTGAGTGATCGACGTTCTCTGCGGCATCTCCACGAACAGGCCTCACGCCGAACACCGTCCGTTTGCTCCTCCCCACGTGCGCCGGGCGACCGAAACCGTCCCGCCACTCGTCGCGGTGCGGCCGCGCGGACCCGGTGCGGGGACTGCCTCCGCGCGGCCGTCCGGGACGGGGGCAGCTCGCCGCGCGTACCGCCTCCCTGATCAGGTCGGCGACCTCCCCGGGCCGGGAGACGGCGACCGCGTGCGACGCACCCTCCAGCAACTCAGCGTCGTACGATCCGTACTCCCGCCAGTGCCAGCGTCCCGCCCAGCGCCGCCGCTGCCGAAAGCCGGAGCAGGCGGGTGCGCACCGGGGGCTTCGGCACGGGGGCGACGGCGCGTTCCGGGTGCCGGGCGACAGCGTGCCGGCCCTTGTCGCGGGCCAGCTTCATCACCTCGGCGACGTGCAGGGCCTGCCGCCCGGTCCCGGCGTCCTTGATCTGGGTCTTGCAGGAGAACCCGTCGGCCACCACGAGGCAGTCGTCGGCGGCATCGCGGACTGCGGGCAGCAGGGCCTGTTCGCCGCAGTCCAGGGAGATGTCGTACTTCCCCGACTCGAAGCCCCAGGAACCGGCGAGGCCGCAGCAGCCGCCCTGGAGGTTCTGCACCTCAAGGCCCATTTTCTGCAGCAGTTCCTGCTCCGGGCTCATACCGCCGGTGGCGCGGTGGTGGCAGTGGCCCCAGAGCAGAGCCGTTCCCTCGAGTGTGGGCGGGTCGATGTCGAAGGCCTGGAAGAACTCCGGGAAGTGGTAGGCGTTCTTGGTGAGTCGTTTGGCGTCGTCGTCGTGCGGGAGCAGCTTGGGCAGCTCGTCCTTGAACACGGCCAGGCAACTCGGTTCCATGCCGACGATCGGCGTGTCGGCGCGCAGATAGGGCCGCAGGGTGTCGAGGACGTGGTGGAGGTAGCGCTCGGCGGCGTCGAGGAAGCCGTAGTCGTACAGGGGCCGCCCGCAGCAGATGTGCTGCTCCGGCATGACCACCTGCCAGCCGGCGGCCTCGATGGCCTCGACGCAGGCGACACCGACGTTGGTGTGGAAGTGGTTGTTGAAGGTGTCCGGGAACAGGACGACGGGACGCCCGTTCGGGTTGGCGGTGCCGCCGCGGCGGGCGAACCACTGCTGGAGCGTGATGGGGGCGAACCGGGGCAGTGGACGGCGCCGGTCGATGCCCGCGACCAGCTTGGCGATGCGGGCGAGACCGGGGGTGTGGGTGGCGAGGTTGGCGAGTTCGGGGATGCGGGAGGCGATCCTGGCCGCCTGGTCGATGAACCCGAAGGCGTAGGCGTACCGAGGACGCCTGCGGCCCGGGGACTTGAAGTGGTGGTACAGGAACTCCGCCTTGTAGGTCGGCATGTCGACGCTGACGGGGCAGTCGTTGGTGCAGCCCTTGCAGGCCAGACACAGGTCGAGGGCGTCGTACACCTCCTTGGACTGCCAGCCGTCGGTGATCACGTCGCCCTTGAGCATCTCGTACAGCAGGCGGGCCCGGCCGCGGGTGGTGTGCTTCTCCTCGCGGGTGACCTGGTAGCTGGGGCACATCGTCGTCTCGGCCTGCGGGACCCGGCACTTGCCGACGCCGACGCAGCGCAGCGTCGCGTGGGCGAAGTCCCCGCCGTCTTCCTCGTAGGCGAACTTCACCGGGTGGCGCGGCGGGTTGTAGTCGGTGCCGAGTTTGAGGTTCTCGTCCATCCGGTAGGCGTCGACCACCTTGCCGGGGTTCATCTTCCACTGCGGGTCCCAGATCGCCTTGAACTCCCGCATGGCCTGGAGGAGTTCGGGCCCGTACTGCTTCTCCAGCAGCTCGGCGCGCTGCTGCCCGTCCCCGTGCTCCCCGGAGACCGAGCCGCCCATGGACACGCACAGGTCGGCGGCCTCCTCCATGAACGCCCGGTAGGTGGCCAACCCGTCGGCGGTGCGCAGGTCGAAGCTGAGCCGGCAGTGGATGCAGCCCTGGCCGAAGTGCCCGTACATGGCGCCGGTGATGCCGTGCCGGTCCATCACCTTGCGCAGCTTGCGTACGTACTCGCCGATCCGGTCCGGCGGGACGGCGGAGTCCTCCCAGCCCGGCCAGTGGTCCTTGCCGTCGGGCGGGAAGGCGGTCGATCCGAGGCCGCTCTCCCGGATCGCCCAGAGCTGCTCGCTGGTGCCGCCCTCCTGTTTGCTCCTGGCGATGCGGATGCGTTCCCGCTCGTATCCCTTGTCGTCGGTGAGCCATCGTGTGAAACGCTCGGCCTGGTCGACGGACTTCTCGGTGGTGTCCGCGCCGAACTGCACCAGCAGCCAGGCGCCGCCGCCGAGGCGCGGCAGCTCCTTGATGTCCTCCACGTTCATCTTCTGCAGTTGCTGGTCGCGGATGAGCTCGTCGTCGAGCGCCTCCAGGCCGACCGGCTTGAAGTGCTCGATGATCTCCATGCAGTGCTCGGCCGCGTCGGCGAGGTCGTCGTACTCGACGACCACGAGGGTGCGCTGCAGGAACGCCGGAGTGAGCATGAGGACCGCCTGCAAGGCGGTGGCGCAGGTGCTCTCGGTGCCGACCAGTGCGCGGGCGACGTTGAAGCCGCGTTCCGGCAGGAGTTCGTCCAGGTTGTAGCCGGACACCCGGCGCGGCACCTGTTCGGCCGGGCGGAAGCCGGCCCGGATGGCGTCGGCGTACTTGTCGCGCAGGTCCCGCAGCGCGGCGTAGATCTCCCCCTTGCGGCCGCCCTCGGCGATGATGCGGTCGAGGTCCTTCTCCTCGTCCACGCCCACCCAGAAGCGGGCGCCGTCGTAGGTGACGACCTCAAGGGCATGGGTGTTGTCGCTGGTCCGGGGGCCGGGGCCGTACAGCTGCGACTGCACGGAGTGGATGCCGCAGGAGTTGTTGCCGATGTTGCCGCCGATCACGCAGCGGGAGTGGGAGGACGGGTCGGGTCCGAAGACCAGGTTGTGGCGGCCGGTATAGCGGTTCAGTTCCTCGTTGATCACGCCTGGTTCGCAGGTCACCAGACGGCGTTTCGGGTCGATTTCACCGATACGGTTGAGGTATTTGGAGTGGTCGATGACCACGGCCTCGTTGACCGTCTCGCCGGACAGGCTGGTGCCGCCACCGCGGTTGAGGATGGGGGCGCCGAAGCGGTGGCAGATCTTGTGCACGGCGACGACGTCGTCGAGGGTGCGCGGGATGACGACTCCGATCGGCACCTGTCGGAAGTTGGACGCGTCCTGGGCGTACAGGCCCAGCGAACCGGCATCGAACCGCACCTCGCCTTCGACGGCCTTGCGCAGGGCCCGCTCCAGTTTGCCGACGTCGATCGTCTGGCGGGCTCGTGGCGCTCCCGGGATCTGCGGGTGCGTCTTGGCCGGGATCTCGCGTGTGGTCCGGCGGGTTGGCTTCGCCATCGGGTGAACTCTCCTTCGCGAGCCTGGTCAGGTGTTCCGTGTTCCGTACACGCGGTACGGCTCGGCGTCGGCCCACTTGATGTCCAGGCCGAGGCCGGCACGGGAGGTGTCGGGGCGCAGGGCACCGCCGTCGGGTGACAGGGTGCCGTCGAACAGCAGACGCTCGAGCCGCACATGGTCGTGGAAGTACTCCAGGTGCCTCAGTCGGCGCACCGCGCAGAAGGCATGGGCCGAGACCGCCGGCGCGCAGTGGGCTGACAGGTCCAGGTGGTGAGCCGCGGACAGTCCGGCCGCCTCCAGGACGCCGGTGATGCCGCCACAACGGGTCACGTCGGCCTGAAGACAGTCCACGGAAGGGCCCTCGACGAGGTTGACGAAGTCCTGTGTGGTGTAGGCGTACTCACCCGCCGCGATCTCCAGCCGCTCGGGACCCCGCTCAACCAGCATGCGCAGTCCTTCCAGGTCGGCGGAGCTGACGGGTTCCTCGAACCAGCGCACGTCCCACTCGTCGTGGAACCGGCGGGCCCAGTACAGCGCCTGCTTGTGACCCAGTGCCCCGTTGGCGTCGGTGAACAACTCCGGCTCGTCGCCGATCGCCTTGCGGACGGCCGCCAGCCGACGCGGGTCGCTCTCGGGGTCCCGGGAGGTCTTCAGCTTGACGCGGGGGATGCCCTGCTCCACCCATCCGGTGAGCTGATCGGTGAGGCGGTCCAGGGAGTAGTTCGTGAAGCCACCGCTGCCGTACACCGGTACCCGGTCGTGCCAGGCGGGCAGGAGGTGGACCAGCGGCAGCGCCAGCAGCCTGGCCTTGAGGTCCCACAGCGCCACGTCCACCGCGGAGACCGCCATGGCGCCGACACCGGGGCGGCCCGCGTTCCGGACCTCGTGTCCCATCCGGTGCCAGAGGGCCGGTGGAGAGGTCGCGTCCGCTCCCTGGAGCACCCCGGCGAGCTTGGACTCGACGAACGAGGCGACCGACACGTCTCCGTAGGTGTAACCGAGCCCGGTATGACCGCCGGCGTGCACCCGAACCAGAACGATGGTGGTGGAGTCCCACTCCAGGGTGCCGTCCTGTTCCTTGCCGTCCGGGCCGTCGGTCGGGACCTCGAAGGCGTGCACGTCGACGGATGTGATCCGGCAGGCTCCCAGGTCCGTACCGGCCGTTGCGCCGCTCATGAATGCCGTCCCGGCAGGTGTTCGGTCACCTCGGTGAGTTTCTGGCGCACGCCCCTGGCGGCGATGCCCACCCGCTCCGGGTCGCGTACGGCGGCCTTGGCGGCCTTCTTGCCCTGCGCCAGCATGATGTGCGGCGGGATCGGCGCGATCTCCTGGTCGACCTTGAACTCCAGCACCACCGGCTTGTCGGAGGCCAGCGCCTCGTCCCACGCCTTCCCGACCTTCTTCGGCTTCGCGCAGTGGATGCCCTTCAGACCGAGCATCTCGGCGTACTTGGCGTAGGGCACGTCGGGGATGTACTGCGAGCCGGGGAACTTGGGGTCGCCGGCCATGGCGCGCTGTTCCCAGGTGACCTGGTTGAGGTCCTGGTTGTTGAAGACGCAGAAGATGAACGGGGCTGACGGATTGGCCAGACGGTCCAGGTACCGCTTGACGGTGATCATCTCGGCCATGCCGTTCATCTGGAACGCCCCGTCACCGACGAACGCGATCACCGGCCGGTCCGGATGGGCGAACCGCGCCGCGATCGCGTACGGCGTCCCGGGCCCCATCGTCGCCAGCGTCCCGGACAGGGACGCCCGCATGCCGTTGCGGAGCTTCAGGTGCCGGGCCCACCAGTTCGTGCCCGAACCCGAGTCGGCGGTCAGGATGCAGCCGTCCGGCAGCCGGGGCGACAGCTCGGCGGCCACCGCCTGCGGATTGATGGTGCCGCCGAAGTGCTGGCCGGCCCGCTTCCGGCAGATGGCGTCCCACTCGCGGACGTCCTCCTCGATCTGCTTGCGCCAGCTGCGGTCCTCCTTGCGTTCCAGCAGCGGCAGGAGTGCCTTGAGCGTCTCCTTGGCGTCCCCGACGAGATGGGCCTCCATCGGGTAGCGGATGCCGATCATCCGCCCGTCGATGTCGATCTCCACGCCCCGGGCCTGCCCCTCGTCCGGCAGCCACTCGGCGTACGGGAAGCTCGTGCCGACCATGAGCAGGGTGTCGCACCCCTGGATCATGTTGTCGCTGGCCTTGGTGCCGAGCAGACCGATGGGGCCGGTCACGAACGGCAGATCGTCGGGGAGAACCTCCCGGCCGAGCAACGCCTTGGCCACCCCGGCACCCAGCAGCTCCGCGGTCTGAACGACCTCGCTCTCCGCCTCGGCGGCGCCCTGGCCGATGATCATGGCGACCTTGCTGCCGGCGTTGAGGACGTCTGCAGCCTTGCGCAGCTCGCCGGGGTCGGGCAGCAGACGGGGGCGGCTCCAGCCGACACTGGAGAACACCGACCCGTGCGTCTTCGGCGGCGACGGCTGAGCCTTCTCCTCCTGCACGTCCTCCGGAATGATGATCGTCGCGACCGATCGCATGGTGAGGGCCGTCTTGAAGGCACGGTCGATCACGTGCCGCGCCTGCCCCGGGTGCACGATCATCTGGCAGAACTCGGACACATCGGCGAACAGCTGGGCCAGCGGAATCTCCTGCTGGTACTGAGCACCGAGGGAGAGCCGCTTCTGCTGGCCCACCACGGCCACCACCGGCTGGTGGTCCAGCTTGGCGTCGTACAGGCCGTTCAGCAGGTGTACCGCGCCGGGCCCCGAGGTCGCCGTGCAGCAGCCCACCTCGCCGGTGAACTTCGCATGGGCGCAGGCCATGAAGGCGGCCATCTCCTCGTGCCGTGTCTGGATCAGTTCCGGCTGGCCCTTCGCCCGGTCGAAGGCGCCCAGCAGGCCGTTGATCCCGTCGCCGGGATAGCCGTAGACGCGCTCGATCCCCCATTCCCTCAAGCGTTGCAGTACATAGTCGGCCACCAGCGTCATAACCTGCTCCCTCGAACGCGCACCTTTGCCACCGCCACGGGGTGACCTGCGGCCGTGTCCCATAAACGACCGTTGGTTCTTCTCCCCGGCCTGGTGGTTGGCTGTGCACGCCGTGGGCGTCCGTCGGCTGCGCAGCGGCCTCGCGGTCCGTTCCGCACAGCGCCTGTGCCGGAACGTGCGCCGGCAGGCCGGCGGACGTGACGGCGGTGGCCGGCTCGTCAGCACCGACCGCCACCCCGACCGCGCCGTCGCCTGCGGACGCCTGTTCGACATGAGCCGAAACGGGCGTCGAGCCATCGGGGCGTCCTTCGGGGCCCGCCGGGGCAAGGTGGCTCAGTCCCTCTCGCAACTGCGCCAGGCAGCGGGCAAGCAGCCGTGACACGTGCATCTGCGAGATACCGACGGCAGCGGCGATCTGCTGCTGGGTCTGATCGTGGAAGAAGCGGAGAACGAGGATGCGGCGCTCGCGCTCCGGGAACTGCCGCATCGCCTGGATGAGCTCCACACGGTCGGCGGCAGTTTCCAACCCCGGATCCCAGTCGCCCATCACGTCCGCGGACGCGGGCAGGGGCCCCTCCCCTCCCTCGAGGGGAGCGTCGAGGGATCGAGGCCGTACAGCGCCCTGGGAACGGATCGCCTGCACCACCGCGGATTCGGACAGACCGGCGGCTCGACCGATCTCCGCCGGCGTGGGCGGGCGCCCTCCGAAAGCCTGTTCAAGTTCCCGCTGCACCCGTCGCACCTGCTGCCTGGCCTCCTGCACGGTCCGCGGCAACCGGACGAGTCCCGTCCTGTCCCGCAGATGCCGCTTCAGCTCTCCGGTGATCGTCGGCACCGCATAGGACAAGAAGGCGTGGCCATGGTCGGGGTCGTAACCGTCGACGGCCTTGACCAGGCCCAGACAGGCCACCTGAACGAGATCGTCGTGCTCCTCCCCGCCGAGGTTCCGGTACTTGCCGGCGATCCGGCGTGCCAGAGGCAACAGTCTGCGGATCGCCTCCTCACGAGCGCCCTCCCGCTCTCGGGCCGTCGGCTGCCGGCGGACCCGCCCCACAAGCTCATCGATCTGCGGGGAGGTGAGCGCACCGCCGACTTCAGACCTCAGCGGCGGACGAAGGGTTTCGAGGGGAGTCATCTGAGCCTCTGCGCTGAACGGGGTTCCTGGGCATCGCCATGTGTCCCCCCCTTCGTTTGGCCTATGCAAAGATCACCCTGCCAGTCGAACATTTTCAGTCGGTCGGCGGCCCGGACGGCTGATCCGCGTTTACGCACCCCTCGGATGAGGCCACAGACAGACGTCCCCGCCGCGCGCCCGAGGTGGCCCATGCGTCTGCTGCTCATTCATCCCAGTGCCCTGATGTATTCGGAGATCTTCCTACGACTGGAACCCCTCGGTCTGGAACGCGTCGCCGCCGCCGCCCGCGCCGCCGGGCACGAGGTCAAGGTCGTGGACCTCCAGGTGCGAAGGCACCGCGACCTGCACGAGACCTTCGCGTCGTTCCGGCCCGAGGCTGTGGGCTTCTCGCTGAACTATCTGGCGAACATTCCGGAGGCCATCGACCTCGCGCGCGGCATCAAGCAGGCGGTGCCCGGCTGTTTCGTCTTCTTCGGCGGGCACAGCGTCTCCTTCGTTGCCGAGGACGTCCTGGAGCAGGCTGAAGGGGCCGTGGACGCGGTGGTCCGCGGCGAGGGCGAACCCGCCATGGCGCCGCTGCTGGAAGCCGTCCGCGACGGCGGTGTCGACGGTGTGCCCGGGATCGTCACGAGCACCGGGCGCGGGCCCGCCCCGGCCATGCTGCACTCGATCGACAGTCCGCACCCGGCGCGTGACCTCATGACCCACCGCCGCCGCTATTTCATCGGTGAGCTGGACCCCTGCGCATCGATCGAGTTCACCCGCGGCTGCCCATGGGACTGTTCCTTCTGCTCAGCCTGGACCTTCTACGGCCGCAGCTATCGCAAGGCCTCCCCGAAGGCCGCGGCCGAGGAACTGGCGAGCATCCGGGAGCCGAACGTCTTCATCGTCGACGACGTCGCCTTCATCCGGCCCGAGCACGGCGACGCCATCGCCGCCGAAGTGGAACGGCGCCGGATCCGGAAGCAGTACTACCTCGAGACCCGCAGCGACGTCCTGCTGCGCAACACCGACGTCTTCGAACGCTGGACGCGCCTCGGCCTGAGGTACATGTTCCTCGGGATGGAGGCCATCGACGCCGAGGGACTGGATCTCTACCGCAAGCGTGTCAGCCCGGACGACAACTTCCGCGCTCTGGAGACGGCACGCAAGCTGGGGATCAGCGTCGCGATCAACCTCATCGTCGATCCTGCCTGGGACGCGGAACGGTTCCGGATCATCCGCGAGTTCGCGCTGGCCGTGCCGGAGATCGTGCACCTCACCGTGATGACGCCCTACCCGGGCACCGAGATCTGGCACACCGAGGCCCGTCGGCTGACGACCCGGGACTACCGGCTGTTCGACATCCAGCACGCCGTCGTGCCGACCACGCTGCCCCTGGAGGAGTTCTACGAGGAACTGGTCCGCACACAGGCCGTCATCAACCGCAAACACCTCGGCCTGCGCACCGCTCTGGGAGCGGCGCAGATCCTCGGGCGCAATCTGCTGCGCGGGCAGACGAACTTCGCCCGCATGCTGTGGCAGTTCAACCGGGTCTACAACCCGAAGCGCCAGTTGGCCGACCACCGGCGTCCGGTGCGCTACGAGCTCCCGCTGCCGCGCCGGCTCGACGTCGGTGACCGGCGCCGGCTCTACGTGCACAGCAAACCCGCGCCCCGGTCCGGCTCCGGCTCCGGCGCACCGAAGGACGCCGGTACCGAACACTGAGACCCCCGGCACGACGGGGCCGCGGCACTTCCGGGGTGCATCACCGGCTCGTCGCGGGGGCGCACCTCTTCCGGCGTTTCGAGCCCGGCGGGCGCGGGGACCCCCGTCCGCGGCCGAGACCCTCTGGTCCCGGTCCTCCATCGGCGGGTCCGGCCCGCTCGCAGGCCACCGGAGGTTGTTTTCTTGTCTCTCCTGCGGAAGCTGCTGCATCCGGAGCCGCAACCCACTCGCGGTGAGCGGTTCGTGACCGCCGTGGACCGGCGTGTGCCCTTGTCGGAGGCGGGAAAGCAGTTCCTGCGCAAGGCGTTTCCCGACCACTGGTCCTTCCTCCTGGGCGAGATCGCCCTGTACAGCTTCGTGGTGCTGGTGCTCACCGGGACGTTCCTCACGTTCTACTTCCATCCCAGCATGGAGGAGCGCCCGTACAACGGCTCCTACGAGCCCCTGCTGGGCCAGATGGCTTCCGAGGCCTACACCTCCACGCTGCACATCAGCTTCGACGTGCGCGGCGGACTGCTGGTCCGACAGATGCACCACTGGGCGGCTCTGGTCTTCGTCGCCGCGATCGGCGTGCACATGCTGCGGATCTTCTTCACCGGGGCGTTCCGTCGGCCGCGTGAGGTCAACTGGACGATCGGCGTGACCCTTTTCTGGATGGCCATCCTGGAGGGCTTCTGCGGATACTCCCTGCCGGACGACCTGTTGTCCGGTACGGGGCTGCGGACCGCGGAGGGCATCGTGCTGTCGATTCCGATCGTGGGCACGTACCTGATGTTCTTCATCTTCGGCGGCCAGTACCCGGGGCACGAGATCATTCCCCGGATGTACGCGGCGCACATCCTGCTCATTCCGGGACTGATGGTCGCGCTGATCGCCGTTCACCTCGGCCTGGTCATCTATCTCAAGCACACGCAGTGGGCCGGACCGGGGCGCACCAACCAGAACGTGATCGGCAAGCCGCTCTACCCGCAGTACACGACGAAGTCGGTGGGGCTCTTCTTCACCCTGTTCGGGGTTTTCGCCATCATGTCGGCCCTGATGCAGATCAATCCGATCTGGGACTTCGGCCCCTACCGGGCAGACCAGGCGTCGATCGACGCCCAGCCGGACTGGTACATGGGCTGGCTCGAGGGCTCCATGCGCCTGATGCCGAGTTGGGAGACCAACTTTCTGGGACACACCGTCGTCTGGGACGTCTTCATTCCCGCCGTGGTGGTCCCGGTCCTGCTGTTCGGGGTGCTGTATCTGTATCCCTTCTTCGAACGATGGGTGACCGGCGGCGGCAAGGAATACCACTTGTGCGACCGGCCCCGGAACCAGCCCACCCGTACCGGGCTGGGGGTAGCCGGCATCACCTTCTTCGGCGTCCTGCTCCTGGACGGCGGCCAGGACGTGCTCGAAAGGGTCTTCCGCGTCCCGTTCGAGGTGTACACCTGGTCCTTGCGGGTGGGTGTCTTCGTCCTTCCTGTCCTTGCTTTCGGGCTCACCAAGCGACTGTGCCTCGGCCTGCAGGCCAAGGACCGTGCGCGCCTCGTGGCGGGAGAACCGACGGAACAGGTACGGCTGTCTAGCGACGGCGCGTATGCCAGGGCCCATGAAATCCTGTCGAAGGACGAACGCATCGCCCTCGTCGTCCGGGACACCCCCCGGCCCCTGCACAAGCCCGGCCGCTGGTACATGCCCATCGGGCGTTACCTCAGGCGGGCTCTGAGCCGCTGGTACTACGCCAAGCGAGTGGAGATGCCGCTGACGGAGGACGCCCGCCGTCACGTCGCGGAAGTGACGGCCGACCCCGCCGAGGCGCAGAAGGCCACGGAGGAGTCGGGCGAGTAGCGGCAGGTCGTCACTCGGCGCCGGCCTGGGCCAGACGCTCCTCCTGGGTGATCCAGCGCCATGTGATGCCGAGAGCGAGCAGGCCGATCGGCAGCATGGCCGCGACCATGGCCAGTCCCCCCGCCACGTGGCCGAGTGCCACCATCACCACTGCCGGCAGGTCCAGCAGCGGCATCGACAGGTAGAGGTAGACCGAGCGCGCCGGATCGCTCAGCCGGTGCCGGGTGCCAAGGACGGGCAGCCAGTACAGCACCGCCGCACCCAGCAGCAGCGCCTCGACGGCGAGCCGGGCGAGCCCCGAGGGCACCCATGGCTCGGTCAGGACGACGGCCCCGTGCACCACGACGAACAGCGGCAGGGCCACCGCGGCGGGCACGGAGAAACTCCGCCACCCGGCCCATGCGTGGGTGAAATGAATCAGAGCGGGCACGCCGGCAGCCACGAGGAGCCCCGACAGGGCCATGGTGAGGACCTCCGGGCTCTCGACACCCATGCCGTTCACGATGAGCCTCCCTTGCGCCATGCGCCTCGGTGGATCGCCAGCGCCAACGCCACCAGGAGCAGCGGAACCGCCAGAGACAGCATCCACGGGCCGTACACGAGGGTGAGCAGGGCCAGGGTGAGGCCGACGGCCATGAAGGGGAGGGCTACGGCGCCCTGTACAGCCAGGCGCTGGCGCCGCTGTACGTCGCCGCCGCGCCGGGCTGAGACGAGGAACGGCACGGCCGCGGCCTCGATCAGGACGACGGCGCCGGCGTAGAGCGCGACAGCGATGATATGGCCGTGGTAGACCACGAGGACGGCGACGAGGACGGCGTTGAACAGTCCCCAGGCCGCCACCACAGCCCAGCCCGGAAATTCTCTGCTCATGTCTGGCTCCCCTCTCCGGCCGCGCGCGCCTCCTCGGCGGCGCGCTGCTCGCGCAGTCTCAGGTCGAGCAGCGGGGCGTAGCTGGTGATCGGGGGCAGCGGGCGCTCGGGCGGAAAGTTGATCTCCGGTGGAGGGGAGGAGGTGGCCCATTCCAGGGTCTGACCGCCCCACGGGTCGTCACCTGCGGGCCGTTTGCTGCGCAGTGACTCCAGGACGTTGAACAGGAACACCAGCATGGCCAGTGCCAGCACGCCGGCGCCGCAGCTGGAGAGGAGGTTCAGCCAGCCGAAGCCGTCCACCGCGTCGTAGGAGGAAACGCGTCGGGGCATGCCGAGGTAGCCGAGCCCGAACATGGGCAGGAAGGTGAGGTTCGTTCCGATGACGAGCAGCCAGAAGTGCAGCTTGCCAAGGCCCTCCCGCAGGAGGACACCGGTGGCCTTGGGGAACCAGTAGTAGACCGCCGCGAACAGGCCGAACGCGCTGCCGGCGAAGAGCACGTAGTGGAGGTGCCCGACGACGAAGTAACTGTCGGTGACGTGGTAGTCGATCACCGGGGTGCCCAGCATGATCCCGGTGAGGCCTCCGATGAGGAACTGCGGAATGAACGCCAGGGCGAAGAGCATCGGCGCGCGGAAGACCAGCCGTCCACCCAGGATCGTGCCGATGAGCGCGAAGTACTCGATCCCGGCCGGCATGAGCAGAGTGATCGAGGTCAGGGAGTAGTAGTCGTTGGCGGCCTGTCCGGTGGCGAACATGTGGTGGCCCCACACGCTCATCGACAGGGCGGCGAACGTCAGCAGTGCCAGGATCGTGCCCTTGTAACCGAAGAAGCGGCGGCCGGAGAAGACGGCGAGGACCTCGCCCACGGCGGCCAGGTAGGGGAAGAACATCACGTAGACGACGGGGTGCCCGTAGAACCAGAAGATGTGCTGGTAACCGATGTTCCACACGTTGGAGGCGAAGACCGCGGGATCGACCCGGCCCACCGCGAGCATCACCAGGGCGGCGAGCAGTGCCGGGAAGGAGCCGACCACCATCAGGCAGGTGGCCACCATGGACCAGGAGAAGACGGGCATCCGCATCATCGTCATGCCGGGCGCCCGCTTGCGCAGGGTCGTCCACAGCACCGTCCAGCCGATGAGGATGGTGCCCGTCACCGCGAGGAAGACGCCGACGATCCACAGATCGGTGCCGACAGAGGGCGAGTTGTCCCTGTCGGCCATCGGCGGATAGGAGAACCAGCCGTCGGCGTGCGCCCCGTCGTTCGCCGCGAAGCCGGACAGCATGGTCACGGCGCCGCACACGTAGAGCCAGTAGCCCATCAGCGTGGTGCGCGGCATGGCGATGCCCGGGGCACCGATCTGCAGCGGCACGAGGTACACGCCGAGGCCGAGGGCGAAGGGCGTCATGACCATGTAGATCATGCCGGAGCCGTGGATGGTGAACAGCTGGTTGTAGGTGTGCGCGTCGAGGAAGGTCTCGTCCGGCAGGGCGAGCTGGCTGCGCATCAGCAGGGCGAGCACTCCCACCAGGGACATCAGACCGAGAGACGTCCCGACGATCAGCAGCCCGATGTGCTTGTGATCGGTCGAGGTGAGGGACATCAGCCGGCCGCCGGCACCGGTATGGTCCGCCCTCTCGCTCGAGGAGTGCTGATGAACGGTCATGCCGCCGCTCCGGTGGCGCCGGCCGCCTGCTGCGTCAGCCACTTGTGGTATTCGTCGGGCGACACGGCTTTCACCCAGAAGTCCATCACCCTGTGGCGCTGGCCGCAGAACTCCCCGCACCTGCCCCGCCAGCGGCCTGCACGGTTGAACGTCATGCTGAACGTGTTCTCGTGGTTCGGGAACGCGTCCATCTTGTAGCGCAGGGCCGGGATCCACATCGAGTGGATGACGTCCTTCGACGTGACTCTGACCTTGATGGTCGTTCCCGTGGGCACGACGAGGGTGGGGTATCGGTTGTTGCGGCAATTGCCCTGCACTGAGACGGCCCGCTGGGTGGCGGCGCCCGGGTAGCTGAACTTCCAGCACCACTGGAAGGCGGTCACGTCGACGCGGGTGGTCGGCTGGTCCGCCTTCGTTTCCTGCTCGCGGTGGTTGGCCAGAGCTGTGTAGACGACGAGGAAGACGGCAAAGGCGGCGAGCACACCGAGGTAGTACGACTCCAGCCGATTGCGCTCGGCCCTCCTGGACGGCTCCCTACCTGCCCCGGCCCGCCGCCGGATGACAGCGATCGTCAGCAGCGCGAGAACCGCCACGAAGACGAACGAGGCGATAGCCGTCTCCAGGGTGAAGACCTCTCCGAAGACATGCCGTTGATTCATGCGTCGTTTCCCTCCGCTCAGCCGGTACGGCCTGCGGGAGTGCCCCCGAGCACACAATTTGAAGCGCCGGCCGTCGGCCAGGCGGCCCCCGCCTGCCCCGGAGGCACGGACGTGCCGCCGACTGACCGGCACCGCCCCGCTCCCCGCCGCACGAAATCGCCACGACCGGGCGCTCCGCCACGTCGACGGTCGGCAGACCCCCGACAGCGGTGCGCCGACCGGGAGCACACACGGGACCTCACGAGTCCGGCTCAGATCGGTACGGGGGCGAAGCATGCGGGTTCCCCCATTCGCCTCACCGACGGCTCGGTCCCGCACCGTCGCCTTCCCTTTCGGAGGCCCGGCGGCTCAAGGAACTCCGCCCGAGGCCGGAGTCGAGGCACTGGTCGGCGCCGTGCGCCAGGTCACGGTGGAGAACAGTCACCTGCGCCGGCAGCTCGCCGACCGCCCGCCGTCGTACACGTGCCGTCGGCGCGGGCAGGCGCCCCCGTGGAAGGTCGCGGGCCGGCCGGCGCGGCGCGCCACCCCCGACGGCGTCCGGAACGTCTGGTGCCGGCCGCTCCCGGCGTCGGCATGACAGGTGTGCCCACCCTGTGTCGGATGGGTGAGGATGGCGTGCACCTGCGTTTCGCGGGTATGCGAGCGCCGTTGGCCGTGTTGCTCAGGACGAGGGTGGTGGTGTGCGCCAGTGGTGCACGAAGACGAGGAACCACCGCTGGCCGGCCGTCCCATCGTGTCGGCGGTGGCCCTGGACGGCGGAGAGCCGATCACACAGGCGCGGCATGCGGCCCGCCGTCTCATGACCGAAGTGCAGGCCGTTCACGGGGTGCCCGTCTCCGCGCGCGCGATGGGCCTGGTGGAGCTGGTGGTCAGCGAGCTGGTGACCAACGCCTACAAATGTGCGCCCGGCCCGTGTCTGCTCGACCTGGAGGTCAGTGACGGCGCCGTGAGGATCAGCGTGTGGGACAGCGATCCGGCTCTGCCGGTGCCGCAGGCCGCCGATCCGGGACGGATCGGCCGGCACGGTCTCGAGATCGTGATGGCCGTCTGCCGCAGTTTCGAGGTCCGGCGGGAACCAGTGGGCAAGCGCGTCGAGGTCGCGATCGTACTCGCCGACGATCCCGAGGGGCATCCGGCAGGCCGACCGGTGTAGCCGGGAGGGTGGTCGCCATGCTCCCGGACGCGGTACACGCCGCGGCGGAAAGGGGCACGGCGAGGGCGATACCGGGGGACGTCCTGATCGCCGCGGATCGCTGCGTCGACGGGAGCTTCCTCCAGGAAGGCGTCGATATGGTCGAACTGGACCGGAGACCAGCAGCATGCGGCCCGTGCTCGGCGTTGCCGGTGGCCGCCGGTGCGGGCGCGGCGCGGGTGAAGCCGGCGAACCCTGCTTCGAACAGCGCCCTGCCCGGCTCCGGACGCTCCGGCCGCTCTCGGTGAGCCGAACCTGGCGGAGACCATGTTTGGTGCGTTGCCGCCGTTTCACGACTGACCGGCCGGGTGACCCAGCAGCCCGACCGATCAACGCCACCGGGCAAAGGAGTCAACAGATATGGAGCACATCGGGCACCGGGTGTGGGCGATCCCGGAAGGGTTCATCCCGGATTCGAGTACCGGGCCGCAGTCGATGACGAGCCACGAGACGGCCTGCATCCTCAACACCGGCGACGAGGACGCCCACGTCCGGATCACCCTCTTCTTTCCGGACCGGGAACCGTCGGGTCCGTACCACATCACGGTACCTGCCCGTCGCACCCTGCATCAGCGGTTCAACGAACTGGCGGATGACGGTTCTGTGCCGGTCGGGGCTGACTACGCTTCGGTCCTGGTCAGCGACGTACCGGTCGTCGTGCAGCACACCCGGCTCGACAGCCGGCAACCGGCGAACGCCCTTTTGTCGACCGTCGCCTACGCCGTGGACTGACGGAGGTCACATCGCCCACGCCGAAGCCGTGGGGCACCACACCCTGCAGCACTGCCCGGGACTGGCACGATGCCGAGACGATCCGCCTCCCCGTGGCCATGCACGCTGAGCATGCCGGCGCCCGGCGCGCCCCATCGCCTTCCAGGGCACGGGTGGCCGAGCCGACGAACCCCTCCGCTTGACACACCTCGCGCGCGGACACTGGGCAGCCCGATCCACAGGAGGCCAACAATGATGACGATGGAAGACCTGCCGGCTCCCCACCACCACGCGCCGGGGCGCCCGGCGTGACCCCCCACAAGGAGCCGAGGACGCAAGGGTCCAGGCTCTTCCAGCGTTTGGGCGGTGCTCCGGCTCGTCTCTTCAGTGGCCTGCGTCTGTTCCTGCTGTCCGCACTGCTGCTCGCGGGCGTCGGGGCGATCGGCCGGCTCATCGGATGGGTGGCCCTGACCACCACTCTGGGCCCTACCGCATACCTGCTGCTGGCCCACCCCGAGTCGGTGGCCGCACGGCTGCGCAGTGCTGTGACCGCTCACTCCGTAGCCATGGCCGTGAGCCTTGCGTGTCTGGCCGCCTTCGGCCTGTGGAGCCACCCCTCAGTTGCCGAACAGCACCAGGAAACCGCTGGGCAGATCGGCGCTCAGGCCCTCGCTGTGGGGCTCACCCTCTTCCTGCTCCACGTGTGCGACGCCCACCACCCCCCGGCCGCCGCCACGGCACTGCTGATCGCCTCCGGCATCACACGCCCGGGCCCACCCCTTTACGGACTGCTTCTCGGACTCGCCCTGGTTCTGGTCATCGCCCCCCTGCTCACGTTGGCGACCTCCTCGCAAGGCTCGCGCAACGCCCGACGGACGAATGCTTGAAGTCATCCCGACTCCGGCGGCGCGCCCGCCGGTCCACACGTGACCCCGTGGCCCGTGCGGACGCCTCGCTCCTACGACCGGACGTGGACGTCGTCGACCCGGTCCCCGCCCGCCGGGAGCGGCGCCACCGCCTGCCGGCCGGGGTGACACCCCGGCCGCTCGAACCCCGTCCCGGGCACCGCTGCGCCGGCTCTCACGGCCTCGCCCGGCTCCCGGTACCACCGCGACCGGGTGGGAACCGCCCGCAACGGCGGAGGAACGTCCGCAGGTCACGGACCGCACGGCGGACCCGGTGTCGGGCGTCCTTGTCAACGGCTCCCGAGACGTCATGCCGCGCTGCCGGGCGTCCCGGGCGTCTTCCCCCGTCCGCCTTCACCCTGTTTCCCACAGCCCGGACCTGCGTACTCAGGTGCTTGCACACAGCCAGGCGTCGGGGACCAGGAGGTAGGCATGAGCCGCGGAAGAAGGGAAACCGGCAAGAGGATGCCGGTCATGGCCGCGTTCCTGGTGGCCGGTGGTCTGCTGGCCACCGCTGCCGCCTGCCACGGGCCTCCGCCGGAACACCGCCGGGAGGCCCTGCCTCAGGTCGAGACCACCTACGAGCGTGCTGTGCTCACTTCACTCTCCGAAGTGCCCGGCGCCAAGTTGTTCTCCGTCCGCGTCACCGAGGTGTCCGCCCCGGCCCCCGTCTGGCTGACCCAGGTCGCCGACGCGGACGGCACGATCCACGCTGTACGCGTCGACGCCGTTCACGGACGCTTCCTGGGCGCGTCGGTGCCCTCAGGCCAATCGTCCGAGGACAAGTCCCGCACCGCCGCGCTTGTCGCCGCAGCGAAAGTCGAGCCCGAGGAGGCGGTGGACAAGGTGAAGAAGCCCGACTTCGGCAAGGTCACCGACCTCCGTCTGGAGAAGGGCGAGCGCGGAAGGACGGTATGGTCCGTCACCACCGCCACCCTGCAGGGAAGCCAGACGCACATCTACCAAGTCGACGCCGCCACCGGGGACGTCGTGAACAGCCGCACCGTTCCTTCGAACTCCACGATCCCCAGCGAACCGGCCAGCCCTCCTGCCTCCCCTTCACACAGCCCAGGATGAGGTGATCCGGCATGGACCTCATATCTGCCGCCCGCATCACGTGGGGAACCATCCTCACCGTGGCTCCCGGAGCCGTGCTGCACCACTGCCCTCGGACGCCGACGAGCACGGCCGCGCACACCGTGGTACGGGTGCTGGGTGTCCGCCACCTCGTGCAGGGCCTCGCCACGGCTGCGGGAGCGGTGCCGACCGGCTGGACCGCGGTGCCGGACGCCCTGCACGCTGCCACGATGGCCGGCCTGGCCCTGCGCAGCGAACGGTGGCGTACGGCCGCCTCCATGGATCTCGTCGTCGCCGGGGTCTTCACAGCGGTCGGAATCCGGGGCCGGCCTTCTCCACAGCCGCGTCGGAGCGGTCGCCGGCTGTCCGTTGCTTCACGGGCGCGGTTGCCGTGCACCCCGCGCGTCGGCGTTTCGTGAAGAGGGGGCGGCATACCCCCGCGAGCGCCCAGCCCGCCGGTTCGAGGAGCGGTCTGCGAACCGGTCGGGCTCCCGTGGTCGCCACCGCAGCGAGATCTGCGCGGGCAACCGGACCGGCACGCGGTACACGGGCCGGCGCGATGCTGCAACGACCGTGCGGGCGGCGGGCGTCAGTCGGCCGGCCTTCGTCCACCGTGTCGCGGGCTCCCGCTCCGGTTGCGGCGGAAGTCTGTCTGACGTCACGTCATGACGGCCGCACGGATGCGGCGGGTGGCCCGAGACGCCGAACCTGCCGGACGCTCGTACCGGCTGCGGACTGCGGAGAGCGTCGCGGCAGGGTTGACGCTCGCGTTCCGCGGCTCCGCCGTTCGGCAGCCGCAGCCATCCGGGTGGCAACGGTGTTCGCGCGATGGCGGTTTCACGGCGGGGGTCGGCCACGGTCCCCTGCATGGCGCGCGCATCCCGTTGTGCCTTCTCGGCGTACAGCTCGTTTCCTGGCCGGGCAGTGGGGAAATCCCACCTGCCATGAATGAGCGAGCGGACGGACAGGCAGGACTGGGCAACGGCGTGTGCCCACCGTGGGTGCTGCGGGACTACGCGGTCATCGCCGACGGCGAACGCGGCGCGGTGGTGGACCCGGAGGGACGGATCGTCTGGCTGTGCGCGCCACGCTGGCACAGTGACGCGGTGTTCTCCTCCCTGATCGGGGGCGGCGGGTTCTTCGGCGTCGAACCGGAGGATCGGTGGCATGTATGGGGTGGCTACTACGAGGACGGCACGCTGATCCGGGTCAGCCGCTGGCTGACCGCCGACTCGGTGATCGAATGCCGAGACGCCCTGGCCATGCCGGCCACGACGGACCGTCTGGTGCTGCTGCGCCGGATGCGCGTCGAGAAGGGTGAGGCTCGGCTCCGGGTGGTCCTCGACCCGCGGCCCGGGTTCGGCGCGGGACGGGTGCGCGACCCCCGTTTCCAGGGTGACGTGTGGACCGCGGACGCCGACGGGCTGCGGCTGCGCCTGCTCGGAGCGCACCGGGCGGCCTGGGACCCGGAGTCCGGGCTGCGCGGTGAGTTCCGGCTGCGCAAGGGCGAGCAGCACGACGTCGTCCTGGAGCTCTCGGAGAGGGAGTGCACGGACCGGCTGGACCCGGAGCAGCTGTGGTCGGCGACGGAGGACGCCTGGCGGCGGGCCGTGCCCGACTGCTCCGAACTGGCCGCGCCGCGCGATGCCCGGCACGCCTACGCTGTTCTGCGCGGTCTGACCAGTTCCTCCGGCGGCATGGTCGCGGCGGCCACCACCTCGCTGCCGGAGCGGGCGGACACAGGCCGCAGCTACGACTACCGGTTCGCGTGGATCCGTGACCAGTGCTACGCGGGCCTCGCGGTCGCCACGCACGGCCCGCACGACCTGCTGGACACCTCTGTGCGCTTCGTCGCCGAACGGATCCTCGCCGACGGTGAGGGTCTGCACCCCGCCTACACCGTCGACGGCGGCCCCGTGCCAGGTCAACGTGGGCTTCCATTGCGCGGTTACCCGGGAGGGGACGACCGGATCGGGAATCAGGCGGCCGAGCAGTTCCAGCTCGACGCGTTCGGGGAGGCGCTGCAGCTGTTCGCCGCCGCCGCTCATCACGACCGGCTCACACCGGAGGCCGAGCAGGCTGTGACGGTCGCGGTGGACGCGGTGGAGCGCAACTGGCGGCGGCCCGACGCCGGCCTGTGGGAACTGGACGACCGGTGGTGGACCCAGTCCCGACTGAGTGTGGTCGCCGGTCTGCGCCGGGTGGTCCAGGTGGTGCCGGGCAAGACGGGACAGCGGTGCGCCGACCTCGCCGACACCGTCTACGCCGAGACGCGGCGGCGCTGTCTGCGCGAGGACGGCCGATGGCGCCGGGCCGTCGACGACGACGGGCCGGAGGCCGCGCTGCTGACGCCGCTGGCCCGTGGCTGTCCTTCCGCCGATGATCCCAGTAGCACGATCACCCGCGACTTCATCGAGGATCAGTTGGCCGAGGACGGGTACCTCTACCGCTTCGTCCATCCCGGTATCCCCCTCGGCGAGGCCGAAGGGGCTTTCCTGCTGTGCGGGTTCACCATGGCGCTGGCCACCGACCGACTCGGTGACCGGGCCGGCGCGCTGCGCTGGTTCGAACGGACCCGGGCGGCCTGTGGGCCGTCCGGGCTGTTCGCGGAGGAGTACGACGTGCGTCAGCGTCAGCTGCGCGGCAACCTGCCCCAGGCGTTCGTCCACGCCGTGCTGCTGGAGTGCGCGGTCCGCCTCAACGACTCCTCGTCGCTGCCGCACTGAGGGAGCCGCGCAGCCCGGCCACGATGGCCGCGCTCAGGGCGCCACCGGCAACGGCTCCGAGTGCGAGCGGGCGCCGGTGGCGGGAGGCCCACAGCTGCAGACTGCGGGAGTGTGCCTCCTGGTCGAAGACGCCGTGCGGGCCGTGGTCGGCTCCATGACTGTCATCGACCGGCTTCCACAGGTTGACCGGTCGTGACGGGTCGACGGGCTCGCCGGTCTGCTGGGAGTCGTAGCCGGTCCGGGCCAGGTACCGGTCCAGCAGGCCCGCGGCGAACTTCTGCCCGAGGACGGTTCCGACCGTGGAGCCGCCGATCCAGTACTCCCGTCGCCCGGGATGGTCGGCCGCGTACAGGATGCCCTCGGCGGCGACCTCCGGCTGGTAGACGGGGGCGACCGGCCGTGGATGCCGTGGCAGACGCGTCAGCACCCAGCTGAACTGCGGCGTGTTGACCCCGGGCAGATGTGCCGTGGTCACCTTCACGCCGCTGCCGTCGTGCATCAGCTCGCAGCGCAGGGAGTCGGTGAAACCCCGGATGGCGGCCTTGGCGCCGCAGTAGACAGCCTGCAACGGCACACTGCGGTAGGCGAGGGCCGAGCCGACCTGCACGATGGTGCCGCGGTCACGCGGCAGCATGCGGCGCAGGGCCGCTTGGGTGCCGTGGACGAATCCGAAGTACGTCACCTCGGTGGCCCTTCTCAGCTCGTCCGGGCGGATCTCCGTTGCCGGTGAGAAGACCGTGGTGAAGGCAGCGTTCACCCATACGTCGATCGGGCCGAGCTGGTCCTCCACCTGCTGTGCGGCCGCGTCCACGGCCTCGGGGTCCGCGACGTCGACGACCAGGGGCAGCGCCTGGCCGCCGGCCGTCCGCACGTCCTGCGCGGCCTGCTCCAGGCCCTTCTGGCCGCGGGCCAGCAGCGCCACGGCGGCGCCGCGCGCGCCGAACGCCCGGGCGGTGGCCCGGCCGACGCCTGCGCTCGCGCCCGTCACCACCACGACCTGGGAGTTCGATGGGGCGGCGCTCATTTCTCCCCCCGTCCCGGGAGGTGTTCGGCGTACTCGGTGAGCTTCTGCCGGACACCCTTTGCGGTGATGCCGGCCCGCTCCGGGTCGTGCAGCGCCGCCTTGGCGGCCTTCTTGCCCTGCGCCAGCATGATGTGCGGCGGGATGGGGGCGATCTCGTTGTCGACCTTGAACTCCAGCACCACCGGCTTGTCGGAGGCCAGCGCCTCGTCCCAGGCCGCCCCGACCTTCTTCGGGTCGTCGCAGACGATCCCCTTCAGGCCGAGCAACTGGGCGTAGGCCGCATAGGGCACGTCCGGGATCTCCTGCGATCCCGGGTACTTGGGGTCGCCGGCCATGGCGCGCTGTTCCCAGGTGACCTGGTTGAGGTCCTGGTTGTTGAAGACGCAGAAGATGAACGGGGCTGCCGGATTGGCCAGACGGTCCAGGTACCGCTTGACGGTGATCATCTCGTTCATGCCGTTCATCTGGAACGCCCCGTCACCGACGAACGCGATCACCGGCCGGTCCGGATGGGCGAACCGCGCCGCGATCGCGTACGGCGTCCCGGGCCCCATCGTCGCCAGCGTCCCGGACAGCGACGCCCGCATCCCCTGACGCAGCTTCAGATGCCGCGCCCACCAGTTCGTGCCCGAACCCGAGTCGGCGGTCAGGATGCAGCCGTCCGGCAGCCGGGGCGACAGCTCGGCGGCCACCGCCTGCGGATTGATGGTGTTTTCGAAGTGCTGACCGGCCCAGCGGTCGCACAGGTCGTTCCACTCGCGGACGTCCTTCTCGATCTTCTCCCGCCAGCTGCGGTCCTCCTTGCGTTGCAGGAGAGGGATCAGTGCGCGGAGGGTCTCCTTGGAGTCACCGACGAGATGGGCGTCCATCGGGTAGCGGATGCCGATCATCCGCCCGTCGATGTCGATCTCCACGCCCCGGGCCTGGCCCTCGTCGGGCAGCCACTCCGCGTAGGGGAAGCTGCTGCCGATCATGAACAGGGTGTCGCAGTCCTGGATCATGTGGTCGCTCGGCTTGCTGCCGAGCAGACCGATGGGGCCGGTCACGAAGGGCAGGTCGTCGGGCAGCACCTCCCGCCCGAGCAGCGCCTTGGCGACGCCGGCGCCCAGCAGTTCGGCGACCTCGGCGACCTCCTCCTGCGCCTTGGCGGCACCCTGGCCCACCAGCATGGCCACCTTGGAGCCCTCGTTGAGGATGTCGGCGGCCTTGCGCAACTCGTCGGGGTCGGGCAGCACCCGGGGGCGGCTCCAGCCGACGCTGGAGAACACCGACCCGTGCGTCTTGGGCGGCGAGGGCTGGGCGTCCTCCTCCTGGACGTCGCTCGGGATGATGATGGTCGCGACGCCGCGTGTGGTCAGGGCGGTCTTGAAGGCGCGGTCGATGACGTGCCGTGCCTGGGCGGGGTGCGAGACCATCTGGCAATACTCGGAGACGTCCGAGAAGAGCAGCTCGAGATCGATCTCCTGCTGGTAGTGGGCACCGAGGGAGAGCCGTTTCTGCTGGCCGACGACGGCGACCACCGGCTGGTGGTCCAGCTTGGCGTCGTACAGACCGTTCAGCAGGTGTACGGCGCCGGGACCTGAGGTGGCGGTGCAGCAGCCCACCTCGCCGGTGAACTTGGCGTGTGCGCACGCCATGAACGCGGCCATCTCCTCGTGCCGCGTCTGGATGAATTCCGGATTGCCCTGGGCGCGGTCGAACGCGCCGAGCAGTCCGTTGATGCCGTCTCCCGGATAGCCGTACACCCGCTGCACGCCCCATTCGGTCAGGCGTTGCAGCACGTAGTCGGCGACTTGAGTCATGGATTCTCCTGAGCCGCAGATGCGAGGGTCAGGCCCGGGGTTGCCTCGGCGGATCGCATGTAAACCTCGGCCTCCCGCTGCTCGGGTGACGATGAGCGTGGGCAGGCGCCGCGGCGTCCTGTCCCACCACGGCCTCCTCCCGGGGAAGCCGAGGTCAGAAGCGACAGCCGAGGTCAGAAGCGATATTTGTGCACGGTCACGGAGGAATGCCGTCCGGGTGGGTACCCGTACGGGAGGACTGACGCACCCGTGGTAATCGATCAGGGGAGCGGCCATGACCAACGAGTCGAACTCTCGCCGTGTCCTGGAGCGTGGGGCCGATACGTCTGCCCACCGGCCCACGCTCGGGCAGGGACCACTGACCGTCGTGTTGTTCGTCCTGAGCTTCTGGCTCTACTGTGCGCCATGGGCTCTCGAATACCCGTTCGGTGTCGCTGGCGACAACGCCCACCTCAACGAGATCGGCGCGTGCATCATCATCTTCCTCACCGCGTTGTACCGATTGCTGCACCGGAGCGGGTATCGGTCGGACGCACTCATCCTGGCCGTCGGGGGTTGGCTGGTGGGAGTTCCGTTCCTGGTCGGTTACGGGGGTACTGCGGGGACGAGTCAGGAGCGAGTGAACTCCTTGGTCGTGGGTGCCCTGCTCATCCTCGTAGCCCTGGCGAGCATGGCGCTACGACGCTCCGCGCAACACGGGCCGCGCACGGGCGAACGCAGGCCCGACTTGCGTTTCCTGCCCCAATAGGCCCCGCCCGGAGGCGGCCACGGCCTGGCGCCGCTCCTCACGCGATCAGGCTCGCACGGTTTGCTTCGGGCCAGGGAAGCACTCAGGCTGGACCGGTGAGAGGAGAGAACGGCAATGGCAACTCTCTCCGTGGCCCGCGGCGTGTGCATCCTCGCAGCCGCCACGTTCGCCATGTCCATGGCGGCAAGCGGATGCAGCGGTGGCTTCTCCCCGCCGAGCTGGGACGCGCCGGGCCAGAACGCCCGCGTCGGCGACATCATGATCCGGTACGCGCATGTGGCAGAGCCGACAGGCGAGCCGTGGCAGCCGGGAGACGACGTCCCCGCATACGCATGGCTCTACAACAAGGGCACCGACGCCGACAAGCTGGTGGGCGCCAGCACACCGATCGCGTCTTCGGTGG